>JAAYAY010000177.1 GCA_012719125.1 Planctomycetaceae bacterium
ATGGCCTACCACGCCCATCGCTACGCTCTGAGCGTGCCACCCTCGTTGAGGAAGAGTGCAGCGGCCAAGTGGGATGGCCCACCACGCCCATCGCTACGCTCTGAGCGTGCCACCCAGGTTGAGACTGAGTCAGCTTGCAAGCAGTGCCATACACAACTGTGCGTTTGAGTCATTCACGATCAACCGATCCCCAGGGCCTTCCGCTGAACCCCCAGAATGGCCACAATGGAGGGTTTGCAGCCAGTCTTTCCGGAAGACTTGGGAATCAGAGCCCCCTGCCCCGGAGTCGTGTCATGCCGTTGGAACTCAGAATCGCCTGGATCGATAGCCGCCGCGACGATATTCGGGCGGAGATGGCCCGGCTGCGGGAGAAGCTCAGCCCGCGGGGGGATATCGTCAGCCAGGAAGGCCGGAAGCGGACCATGGAGATCTTCGGCGAGCCGCTCTCGCCCGTCGAAGTGGTCCGGAAGATCTGCCGCGATGTGGAGGAGCAGGGGCTCTCGGCGGTTCTCGATTACTCCGCTCGGATCGACCGGGCCGAGTTGACGGCCGAGACGATCCGGGTGCCGGCGTCCGACTTGGCCGAGGCCCATGCCAAGGCCGAGCCCGAGTTCCTCGATGCCGTTCGCCGGGTGCGGGACAACATTGCCGACTTCCAGCAGGCGATCCTGCACAAGGACGTGCGAGTGGTGCGGTTGGGCGGCTACCTGATCCAGCGCTATCTGCCGCTGGACCGGGTCGGCATCTGCGTGCCCGGTGGGGCGGCCGCTTATCCGTCGACCGTGCTGATGACGGCCGTGCCGGCGCAGGTGGCGGGCGTCAAGGAGTTGGCCGTTGTGGCTCCGCCGACGCCCTTTGGGGCCTACAACGCCGACATGCTGGCGACCTGCCACGAGTTGGGCATCACCGAGGTCTACCGGCTGGGGGGCGCCCAGGCCGTGGCGGCGTTGGCCTATGGGGTCGAGGGCTTGCCGCGGGTGGACAAGATCGTGGGGCCGGGGAACCTGTTCGTGGCCCTGGCGAAGAAACAGGTCTACGGGGAGGTCGACATCGACTCGATCGCCGGGCCCAGCGAGGTGGTGGTGATCGTCGATGGTTCCACCCGTGCGGACTACACGGCCTACGATCTGATGGCCCAGGCCGAACATGCGCCGGGAGCCAGTGTCTTGATCGGTTGGGACGAGGCCGTGCTCCGCGAGACCGTGGCCGAGATCGCCCGGCAACTGGAACGGGTCGAACGGGGCGATCTTGCCCGGCAGAGCCTGGAGGAGTTTGGGGCCGTGATCCTGGCCCGCGACGCTGACGAGGCTTGCCGGCTTGCCGACGAGATTGCACCGGAGCACCTGCACGTGGCCACCGAAAACGCCGAGGAGTTGCTGGAGAAGCTACGCCATGCGGGCGCGATCTTCCTGGGCAACTATACGCCTGTGGCCTTGGGCGACTACGCGGCCGGCCCGTCGCACGTGTTGCCAACCAGCGGCACGGCCCGGTTCGCCAGCGGCCTGTCGGCCAACGATTTCCTGCGGCCGGGGAGCGTGATCCACTTCGATCGCGGCGGCATGGAGCGACTTGCCCCGGCCGTTCGTGCCCTGGCCACCAAAGAAGGCCTGACGGCCCACCGCGAGAGCGTGGAGATCCGTTTGCCCAAGTAGTGTGGCGCCGAGATGTGATCGCGCTGATACCGGCATGGTCAATGTGTGGAACCGAGAATGGTCATTGTTGAACCCCGTTGGGGTTCCGTTTGATCCGCAATTCCGACCCAGGGTGGCGCGGCTGCGCCGCTGACCCTGGGCTATGGTGTTTGACCGCTTCGCGGTAGAAGATTCCATGTCGAAAGCCCAACGTTCAGAATCCACCGCCCAAGACTCACAGGTCAAAGCTCAGGGCTCCTATTTCCGTCCAGAAATCGAAGCGATGACGGGCTACGTCCCGGGCGAGCAGCCGCGGGGGGGCGGGGTCGTCAAGCTGAATACGAACGAGAATCCTTATCCGGCGTCGCCGAAGGTGGCCGAGGCGATTCGCGAAACGCTCGATCGCGGGCTGGGGCGTTATCCCAATTCGATGGGGCAGCCCTTTCGCGAGGCGGCGGCCGAGGTTCTCGGCGTCCCGCCCAACTGGGTCCTCTGCGGCAACGGCAGCGACGACATTCTGACGATCGTCACGCGGGCTTTCGTGGGCCCCGGGCAGCTTCTGCGGCTGCCCTACCCAAGCTACATACTCTACAAGACCTTGGCCCAACTCCAGGGCGCCCGAAGCGAAGAGGTCAGGTTCGACGCCAACTGGGCCCTCGGCGATGATTTTGCCGCGGCCGGCGACGATCTGCGTCTCGTGTTTCTGCCGAATCCGAACAGCCCGTCGGGTACGGTGCTTCCGCCCGAGCGGATCCTGGAAATCGCCCGGCAACTCCCCTGCCCTTTGCTCGTCGACGAGGCCTACGCCGACTTCGCCGAGACGAACTGCATGCACCTGGTTGAGCAGGAGGAGAAGATCCTGGTCTCGCGGACGATGAGCAAGTCGTACGCCCTGGCCGGCCTGCGTTTCGGCTACGTGGTGGGCCAGCCGCACATCATCGAGCAGCTCGTCAAGGTGAAGGATTCCTACAACTGCGACGCCCTGGCAATCGCCGGCGCCGCGGCGGCCCTTCGCGATCGGGAGTGGCTGGCCGAGAACCGGGCAAAGATCCTGGCCACGCGGCAGCGGCTCACCGACGGGATGCGGCAACTGGGGTTTGTAACGGTTGATTCGCAGGCAAATTTCACCTGGAACACCCATCCGGAACAGCCCCTACAACCGCTCTATGAAGGGCTCAAACAGCACGGTTTTCTCGTCCGATACATGAACTATCCCGGCTGGAGCGACGGTCTGCGGATTAGCGTTGGTACAGACGAGCAGATTGAGACCGTGCTGCAGTTGCTGGAAGGGATGTTGGAGAGCCAAGCTGCGGACTACTGAACCCTGAACCCTGAACCCTGACCACTTCGATGCGTACCTCTCGAATCGAACGGCGAACGGCCGAGACCGATATCCAACTGGAAGTGAATCTCGACGGCACGGGCCGCGGCGACGTGGCGACCGGGGTGGGGTTCTTCGACCACATGCTCCAACTGCTGGCCAAGCACGGGGCCCTGGATCTGTCGGTCAAGGTGGACGGGGACCTGGAGGTCGACCAGCATCACACCGTGGAAGATACGGGCATCTGCCTGGGCCAGGCCGTGCGGGAGGCCCTGGGCGACAAGGCGGGGATCCGCCGTTACGGGCATTTCACGCTCCCCATGGAGGAAGTGCTGGCCACCACGGCGATCGATCTGGGCGGCCGGGCCTGCTTCGTCTTCCAGGCCGACTTCACTTCACCCAAGATCGGCCAGTTCGACAGCGAACTGGTCTACGACTTCTGGCAGGCCTTCTCGGCCAACGCCCTCTGCAACTTGCACATCCAGGTCCACTACGGCCGCAACAGCCACCACGTGGCGGAAGGCATCTTCAAAGCCACCGCCCGGGCGCTGCGCATGGCCGCCGACCGCGATGAACGGATGACCGGCGTGCCGAGCACGAAGGGCACGCTGTGAATTGGCGGACGAGGTCCGGCAAATCTCTTGTTCATTTGGTCCACCCCATGGACATGAGCACGTTGCCGGCGATCAGCGAGAGGATGGCGGCGAGGGGGAAGAAGCTGAGGCCGAGTTCGATGGGGCGGACGAGGACTATGGGAAGCTGTTGTCCTTCGAGGAAGCCGCCCAGGACGAATCCGGCTCCGAGCAGGGTCACGCCGGCCGTGTAGATCAGCATGGCCTTCTGGGGCTGAGGCCAGGCGGCCTGGAGGGTGGCGCCCAGCGGCAGGAGCATCAGCAGGAAGAAGCCGGTCAGGTGCAGGAAGCCCGTGCTATGCAGGGCCACGGCCGTGACGAGGCTGACGACGGCGCCGAGGAGGCTGCCGCCGATCCAGTTGGACGCGCGGCGTTCCCTCCTGGAAAGGGCCAGTTTGCCGAAGGGGTGGAGTCGCAGGGCCAGGTCGGCAAGGGGGCCGGCGAGCCACGTGCCGAGGACGAACAGCAAGTAGAGGATCAATAGCGGAGTGACCCACGGCGCGAGGGCGGGAACCTGTCGCGCCACTCTGCCGAGCACGATGTAGAGCAGCCACAGCCCAAGGATCACTTTCCACTGACCCGACTGAGTGAGGCGGCCCATGAGCAGGAAGTAGCGGAGAAAGAGCCGGTAGATGACGTTCCGGGATTTGAGCGTCTCGACGACGCCCCTCCGCGCCCATTCCAGTTCCGGGTCGATTCGCAAGGCCTCACGGAAATGGTGCATGGCCTGCTTTGTGTCGTTCTTCTCGAGGTACTGCCAAGCGAGATTGGTGTGGGTCCAGGCGTTGTCGGGGTCCTCGGCCAGCGTTTCCAGCATTTCGGTTTGGGCGACGTCGCCCCGGCCCAGGTTGCGCAGGGCGAGCGCCTTCAGATTCCGGGCGTCGACGTGCTGGGCGTCGCAGGCAAGAGCTTCCTTGGCGCAGCCGAGGGCCTCGTTCCACTCGTGTCGGAAAGCGTGGATCTTGCCGAGGAGTTCGTGGTAGTCGGGGTTGAGCGGATCCAGGTCGACGGCGGCGCGGGCGGCCTCGGCGGCCTCCTTGAACTGGTTGCGCCGGGCACAGACGACGGCCATGGCATGGTGCGTGAAGGCGACGCCGGGGGCGGCCGCGATTGCCTGCCGGGCGTGGTGCGTGGCCGGATCCCATTGCTCGTTCTCCACGAGACACATGGCCATCAAGGCGTGGGCCAGCGGATGGTTGGGCTCGTCGGCCAGGGCCTGTGCAAGTTCCTTCTCGGCCAGGTCGGTTCGCCGCTGGGAGAGCAGCATCTGCGCGCGTGCGATTCGAGGATTCATCATAGGTTCAAATACTTCATCACGTCGTCGTAGACTCCGCCCTGGTTGGAATAGAGGGCGTAGTTTCTGGCCGTGGCGAACCACTCCTGGGTGGTGGGCTTGAGTTTCCTGGCGGCGGCGAGGAGGTCCGAGGTCGAGAGCGGCTGGGGTTTGCCCGCCTTGAGCGACTCGCGGAGCTTGGCCTCGACGGCCACGTCGACGATCGCCTTGAGGTCGGCGCCGGAGAAGCGCTCGGCCTTCTTTGCGACCTTGGCGAAATCGATCGACTCGATGGGTTTGCCGCGGCAGTGGATCTTGAGGATCGCCTCGCGTGCCTCTGCATCGGGCGGCGGAACGAAGAGAACCTGGTCGAAGCGGCCGGGGCGGCGGAAGGCGGCGTCGACGTGCCAGGGAGCGTTGGTGGCGGCGAGGACGAGGACGCCTTCATTGGAGCATTCGACGCCGTCGAGTTCGGCCAGGAACTGGTTGATCACCTGGCGGGAGCTTCCGCCGCTCATGTCGGAGCGGCGACCGCCGAGGGCGTCGGCTTCGTCGAAGAAGAGGACGCAGGGCGTGTTGTTGCGTGCGAGTTCGAAAAGGCCGTGCAGATTGCGCTCGCTGTTTCCGAGCCACATTTCCAGCACATCGTTGATGCCGACGGAGATGAAGGCCGCGTCGATCTCGCCGGCGGTCGCCCGGGCGAAGTAGGTCTTGCCGCAGCCGGGCGGGCCGTACATCATGATCCCGCCGCCGGCCGTCTTGCCGTAGGCGGCGTAAAGCTCCGGGTGCTGGATCGGGAAGATGATCTTCATGCGGATGTCATCTTTGAGAGCCTCCATGCCGCCGACGTCATCGAAGCGGATCTTGGGCCGTTCGATCTCCTTGTCCCACTTGATCCCGCCGGAGTGGAAGGCGCCCTGGCGGATGCGGCCGTCGACGACTTCTCGCTCATCCAGTGGATCTTCTTCTTCGTCGGCGGTGATACCGAGTTGGGCGGCGAATTCCTCATCGGCCGCGGCGTCGTCGATTTCGACGCCGAGCTTGTACTGGGCGACCGCAGAGGAGACGTCGCCTTCGAGCATCAGAAGCCGGGAGTAGAGAACGTGGGCCTCGGCGGTGGCCTCTCGGCGGCGGACCAGGTCTTCGAGGATAACCAGCGCCTGGGAGTTCTTGCCCAGCCGGTAGTAGACGCGGGCGAGTCCGGTCAGACAGGCGGCGCTGCCGGGCTGGTGTTCCAGGGCTGCCCGGTACTCGGCCTCGGCTTCGTCGAGGAAGCCCGACGCGCTCAGAGTCGACGCGAGATGGAGCCGCAAAGGGACGTTTTCGGGGGAGATACTGACCGCTTCGCGCAACTGGCGGATGGTTTCGTTTTCAGCGGGCATACGCGTACCACGGGTCTCGAAAAGGAAAGGCCGGCCGCCGGTCGCCGGCCGAGAAGCACCACTCGCCCGACCGCGGTTATTCTACGTCGCTTGTGCGGGGGCCGCAACAGGCTCGCGAGTTGTGGGAGTGATGACTCGGCCCGTAGGCTTCCGAAAACCTGGCTTTGCAGCCCGGATCGTCGGTCTCCCAACGGGAACTCGCGCAGCCCGAGGCGAACAGCATGGTCAGAACAGGCCAGTAGCGGGACACGCAGACTATCTCCGAGCGGCGTTTTCACGCGGCCCGGCGGCGCGGGTTCTTGAGCAGCCAGAACTCCTCGTCTTCGACCACGTGCTGGAATGAGGCTCCGGCGAGTGCTGCCCGAACGCGGCGGTTGACACTCTTTCGCATCTGCCGGTGGTAACCCACCGTGGCCGTGAACAGGGTGATCAGATCGAGGAAGGGCCGGTTGTCGGAAAACGCGGGATCGTCGATGCGGATCTGGGCGTTGTAGCCGAAGCCGAACAATCGGCCGTCGATCAGGCCGATCTTACGTCCGCCCGACAGGATGTCGAAGTCGGCGCCCGCCGAAACCCATTTTCGTTTGATTGCCACGTAGCGTATCCGCTTGTCGTCTTCATCCAAGAAGGAGAAAGTGAAGGTCGCCGGGATCCGAGGAAAGCGGTGGTTCTGTTGGATGGTGATCACATACTCGTAGCCCGGCAGGAGCACCGCCAGCGACAAGGCGGGGCGGCCGCAGCCGATCGAGTTGTGTACCTCGTGGGTGGTGACTTCTTCGATCGTGCCGGCCCAGCGAATCCGCTCGCTCGTTGAGCGAAACATCTTCATCACCAGGCGGCGATGAACCAGGTCGGACGGTTTCATCTGCATGAGCGGGTCGCGGTTGAGTTGCCGGCCCAATTTGTAGGATTGCTTCTTGTCGAGCCGCCCCGACCGCTTGATCTCCCGCCGAAGCTGCTCTCGCCGTTCGTCCTTGAGCGAGTTGAGCGCTTTCTGGAGTTTCTCTTCCTCCGGATCCCACATATCGCTGCGGATCCCGATCACGTGGTTCTCTTCCCACTTTCCCGTGTCAGGATCTTGTTGGGAAATGTCGCCGCAGACATCCATGTTGGCGCCGAATTGGCGATCATCGGCCGATCGCAGCCGCTGCAGCAGATCGATGTTGGTCGGATGCATGCCCGCAAGAGCCCACATATCGACAAAGCGACGGACGACGAGGTTGCCCTTTCGTGATCTGCCCATTTCCGTCCCTTCCGGTGGTTTGCGGAGGAAATTCAAATACTAACCCGAAGCGTGAGCGAGGACCGACGTTACCAACCCGAAGCACAACCGGGGACAGAAGTTGTACCCATTCAGTCCTCGCTCGCGCTTCGGGTTGGTAACGTCGGTCCTCGCTCACGCTTCGGGTTGGCATGCCCGTTCCGCCGAGAATCGTCGCCACGAGGTCGGTTGTCATCCTGCTTGAGAGGGGTTTCTTGGCGGCACGTCGGCGTGTGTGCCTGATAGCGAAATCTGCCTCACAAAGCAAGGTCAAAGGGGGGGGTGGCGAACCACGGCTGCCATGTGCCCGTAAGGGGGGGTGACAATCTGGATTCTGCAGCACGAATTTCTCCAGAATCCATCTTGTCATGAACGATGAACATAGGTATACTGACCATGCGTACATGATTTGCAGCGTCCTTCTCAATACGGAGCGGGATGCTAGCGGGACGAAACAATTCCACTAAAATGACGGGGTACATGGAAATGGTGACCGTAACCGAACCGAAAACGAGGCCGGCCGTGGCAAAGAAGCAAAGCAAAGCAGCGGAAGCGGATAAGGGCAAGGAAGTGATTTCCATGCTCGAAGACAACCCCACTCTCAAGACCACCGTAGCGCAGATCGAGAAACAGTTCGGCGAGGGCGCGATCATGGCCCTGGGGGCCGACTATGCCAAGAAAATTGAGGGCATTCCGACGGGGAGCCTCTCCCTCGACCTGGCTCTTGGGGGTCAGGGAGTCCCCCGCGGGCGGATCATCGAGATCTTCGGTCCTGAATCGAGCGGCAAGACGACTCTGGCCCTGCACGTGGTGGCGCAGGCGCAACAGGCGGGCGGCATCGCCGCTTTCATCGACGCGGAACACGCCCTGGACCCCTCCTGGGCCAAAAAACTCGGGGTGCATTTGGACGGACTCCTCGTCAGCCAGCCCAGCAGCGGTGAAGAGGCCATGCACATTGCGGAGATGCTGATCCGCTCGAACGCGGTTGACGTGATTGTGATCGACTCGGTGGCGGCCCTGGTCCCCCAAAAGGAACTGGACGGAGAGATCGGCGATTCCCATGTGGGCCTTCAGGCTCGGCTCATGAGCCAATCGATGCGTAAGCTCACGGGCGCGATTTCTCGGAGCAAGAGTGCGGTGATCTTCATCAACCAGATCCGGGAGAAGATTGGGGTTATGTATGGGTCACCCGAAACGACCCCGGGGGGCCGTGCCCTCAAATTCTACGCATCTTGTCGGATCGACGTTCGCCGGGTCTCGCAGCTCAAGGAAGGGGAAGAGGTGATCGGCCAGCGAGTGAAGGCCAAGGTCGTCAAGAACAAGGTGGCGCCTCCCTTCCGCGTTGCCGAATTTGATATGATGCACACGGACGGGATCAGTTACGAGGGAGACGTGCTCGACCTGGCCATCGCCCACAAGCTTGTCGTCAAGGCGGGAGCCTGGTTCCGGTACGGCGATGAACAGCTTGGCCAGGGACGCGAACGCGTTCGGCAAACCCTCAAAGAAAACAAGAAACTAACCGAAGAACTCAGAGAGAAGATCTTCGCGGCCATGGGCCTGTCCGATGGTGCCTAGTAGGGGGCTCGGGTCGCGAAATCCCAGCGGAGTGCCTATGAGTGGCTGTGGTCGACGTGTTTGCGGGGCATGGATCGTCGCTGCCTGCCTGACGCTCAGCGCATCGGCTCAGGGACCGTCCCCGGCGGCGGTCGTTGCGGCCGTCGAGAAGGCGTTCATCGACGTCATTGACCAGTCGTCCCCCTCGGTGGTGGCGATTTCGCAGGTTCGTAAACAGACTGCGGGGGAGAGCCTCAATTTCGAGATCCGGCCGGGTCCCCTGGGAGCGGTGCTCCCCCATCAACTGCCCAGGCCTGAGGATGCGGACTACATCCCCACCGAGTATGCCACCGGAGTCGTTCTGGACCGCCGAGGTCTGATCCTGACGGCCTATCACGCGCTGCAGCCCGAGTCGGAGTTCTTCGTAACCACGAGCCAGCAGAAGCGTTACCGGGCGTGGATCAAGGCGGCCGATCCGCGGAGCGATCTTGCGGTTCTGGCGATCGAAGCCAACGATCTCGTGCCCATCCGTCTCGGCGATGCGAGCGAGTTGCGAAGAGGGCAGTTCGTGGTCGCCCTAGGGAATCCGTATGCCGTGGCTCGCGACGGACAGGCGAGTGCGAGTTGGGGAATTGTGGCGAACCTGAACCGAAAGGCGCCGCCGACCCCCACCGAGGCGGACTCGGTAGGCAAGACCACCTTGCATCATTTCGGCACGCTGATTCAGACCGACGCCAGACTGAACCTGGGAACCAGCGGCGGCGCACTCGTCGATCTTCAAGGCCGCATGGTCGGCTTGACCACTTCCCTGGCCGCCGTCGCCGGATACGAAACCTCTGCCGGGTATGCCTATCCAGTCGACGAGATGTTTCGCCGGGTGGTGGACACGCTCAAGCGAGGGCGCGAGGTCGAGTACGGTTTCCTGGGTATTGAACCGAGCAGCCTTTCGGAAGCGGAGCTCCGCCAGGGGGTGCGAGGTATTCGTGTCGAACGAATCGAACCGGGCGCCAGGGCGGAGACCTTCGGGTTGAAGCTTGACGACATTGTGACGGCCGTCAACGGGAAACCGATCTACACCACCGACGATCTGGTGCGCGAAGTGGGGCAACTGCCGGTCGAAGCGATCGCCAAGTTGACCGTCTTGCGGGAGGGGCGGGAACGGACGATCGAGGTGAAACTGAGCAAGTACCCGGTCCGAGGGCCCAAGATCGTCACTGAGCCGAAACCGGGGTGGCGAGGTCTTCACGTGGAGTACACCACGGCGATTGTCGATCCGGAGATTCGCAAAGTGGCGGGCATGCGGTCCTATGACGATCGCGTGGTTGTGATCGACGTGGAGGGGGAGAGTCCGGCCTGGAATGCGGGCCTGCGTCCCGGCAAACTTGTCACTCACGTAGGCCGGCAAGCCGTGCGGACTCCCGCCGAGTTTGCCCAGGCCGTCGCCGGACACCGGGGCGAGGTGCGGCTTCGCGTGGCCGAACCGGCCGACCGCAAGACCAACGAGTTTGTGGTGCCGGAGGCGTAGTGGGAAGATGGGTGATCCGACGCTTCCGCCCCCTTCCATGTTGATCGTTGCGGCCTTCAGCCGTCATGGTGATGCTCTGGATTGGGCGAAGCAGCGTGCCGCGGAGCGGTGGGGCATGCCGGTGCTGGAAAGCGAGCGGTTTGCCTTCCGCGAAACCGAGTACTATCGGCGGACGATGGGCGAGGATCTGCAGAAGGTTTTCTGGGCCTTCGTTCCCGGTTTCGACCCGGCCGAATTGGCCGACGTGAAGTTGATGACGAACACCTGGGAAGTGGAATTCACCCATCAGTCGGAGGCCGCCGAGGAACGACCGCTCAACATCGATCCGGGATACCTCAATCTCGGCAAGCTCATTCTTGCCTCCACGAAGGATTTCACGCACCGGATCTATCTTGCCCGGGGGATCTTCGCAGAGGTGACGTTGTACTATCAACGAGGTCGCTGGGAGCATCATCGCTGGACCTTTCCCGACTACCGGCGCGACGACTACCAGGCGTTTTTTTCTGAGTGCCGACAGTACCTGCATCGCTGGATTCGCGGAGTGGCAGAATCGTGATTTTCGTCTGGCTCATCGTCGGCTCGCTGCTGCCAAGCATGCTTATCGCCTGGGGCGCCACTTTCGTGGTCCGCCGGTTCGGTCCAGGTCTGGGAATGGTCGATTCTCCGGGCCACCGCAAGGTCCACAGCCGTCCGATGCCGACCTGCGGCGGGCTGGCTGTCTGGCTGGGCGTCGTGCTGCCCTTTGTGGCCGGACAGGCGGCTCTTCAGGCGATGGTCGGCGGCAAGGCTCCTTTCCTTGTGGACATGCTGCCGCAGGGAATCGTCGGACACCTGCCGGGCCTCGAAGAGCAGTCGGGCAAGTTGTGGACCTTGCTTGCCGGCGGGACCGTTCTCATGATTCTCGGCCTGATCGACGACCTGCGCGGGCTCGGCTGGAAGCTCCGGCTGAGCGTGCAGACCGGCGTGGCTCTCGTGCTCGCGTTGTCCGGCTGGCAACTCCAGGCGTTCCTCGATGCACCGTGGTTCACCGTTCCGCTGAGCGTGTTTTGGATTGTCGGTCTCGTCAATTCCTTCAACATGCTGGACAACATGGACGGCTTGTCGGCGGGCGTTGCGGCGATTGCCGCGGCCATCCTTGCCGCCGTGATGTTGATCGCCCCCGACCCGATCACCAACCAGCCCCAACTGTTCGTCGCCGGATTCCTGTTGGTGATCGTGGGATCGCTGCTCGGATTCTTGTGGCACAATCGTCCGCCGGCCCGGATCTTCATGGGGGATACGGGCAGCTACCTGATCGGTTACCTGATCGCCATGGCGACGCTGACGGCGTCCTTTGCCGGATACCAGGAAGTCCCGCCCCATGCCATCCTGGCACCGTTGTGCGTTCTGGCCGTGCCGATTTACGACACGACGACGGTCGTCATGATTCGCCTGCGTAATGGACGGAGTCCTTTCGAAGGCGACAAGAGTCACTTCTCGCACCGCTTGGTCGAATTGGGAATGACCAAGGCACAAGCGGTCGGCACTATCTACTTGACGACCGCCACGTGCGGATTAGGAGCGCTGCTGCTCCATCAGGTGAACCTCGTCGGAGCTGCCGTGATTCTCACTCTCGTCGCCTGCGTACTCGTGCTCATCGGCATTCTGGAAACGACGGGGCGGCACAACGCGGCCAGAAACCGGGACCAGGACGATGGGGCGAAATAGACGGGCCAAAGGAGAGCAGCAGCCGGAGGGCGACGCCCGCCCGGAGACTCCGCAACGGCAATCGGTTGCCGAGGCGATACTGGTCGGGGCAGTGAGCGCTCTGTTCGTGCTTCGTCCCCTCTATCCGAGCGAATCCGTTGCGGCCGAAGGCGACGGTCTGCCGGTCGTCATGTTGTGGCTCCTGACGTTGACGTTCTGGGCGATTCTGGTGGCGCGGCGCACTGTCAGGCAAGTGCGGTTCGGCCGGCCGGACGCGGCCCTGGCGGCACTCGTTGTGTGGCACAGCATAGCCGCCCTGTGGGCTTTTGCCCATGAAAGCCCGCGTCCCGCGCTCAACATGTTGTGGGAATGGCTGGGGCTGGCCGTCGCCTTCTTCCTGGCTCGACAGGTCTTCTCTTCCGGCCTGCAACGCCGGGCGATCGGCGCCGTGGTGGCGGCCCTGGCCGTCGCCGTTTCGATCTACGGTCTGTATCAGTACGGCATTGAACTGCCGGCCACACGCGACCTGTACGAGCAATCGTCCGATGCGAGACTCCGCGAGTTGGGCTTATGGTTCCCCGTAGGATCGCCCGAACGTATGCAGTTCGAGCAACGCCTGGCGAGTCTCGAACCAATGGCGACCTTTGCCTTGGCCAACTCTCTGGCAGGCTTCCTGGTTCCCTGGGCGGTGGTTGCGTTGGGGATTTCCATCGCATTTGCGCCACGACTCAGTCTTCGGCAGAAGGTTGTGATCGCCTTGTTGCTGATTCCCCTCGGATTGTGTTTGCTATTGACGAAAAGCCGCAGCGCTTTCCTGGCGGTGGCCTGCGGTGTTGCTGCGACGGCGGCCGTTTGGTGGTTCGGCCGGCACAGACAGATGCAAATGCGTCGGATAATGCTCGTCGCGACCCTGGCCGTAACGCTGGTTGGCGCAGCGGTCCTCGGCGCCGTGATGGTCGGCGGTCTCGACGTCGAAGTGCTGAGTGAGGCCCCGAAGTCCCTCGGTTATCGGCTCCAATACTGGCAGGCCTCCGTGGCCATGATACGGGATATGCCGCTCCTCGGATGCGGTCCCGGCAATTTCCAGAATCGCTATACCGCCTACAAGCTGCCGGACGCCAGCGAAGAGATTGCCGATCCCCACAACTTTCTCTTGGAGGTGTGGGCCACTGCAGGAACGCCCGCGGCGATTGCGCTCGTGGCGACTATCGGAGCGTTCTGCTTGTGCGTGCTGCGACCGTCTCAACGGACTGCCGAAGGCTCCGTGGAAACACCGGAGTACCGCGTTCTGCAATCGCCGGATCTGGCAGCGATTCTGGGCGGCGCCGTCGTCGGGGTATTGCTGTCGCTCCCCATCAGTGTTTTCAGTGCGGCGCCGCCGAATTGGTGGGTTCTGTTGGCGGTCCTTCCGGTGGGGGCCGCGGTGTTGATGACTCTGGTGCCATGGATTGCACGCGGCCATGAGTCTGCAGCGCTGTGGACGTTGGCGGCCTCGGCCCTGCTGGTCCATCTGCTGTTTGCCGGCGGGATCGCATTTCCGGGAGTCGCCGGCAGCTTGTGGCTGCTTGCCGCACTGGCCTTGAATGCCTCCCAATGCGGGGAGCGAGAGGTTCGTGCGGGGGTGGGGACGGCGGTCGTCGCGGTGACATTGGCATTGCTTGTGGCGTGCCATGTCACCGGTTACCTGCCGACCCTTGTGGCCAGATCTCGGCTCGGACAAGCCTACTCCCCCAACGTCGATCCCGAGCCATTACTGCGGGAGGCGGCCGCAGCCGATCCGTGGGCCATCGAACCCCGGAAGCTCTTGGCTGATCTTGCGTATCAGCGGTGGGTGCTTCAACCGGGCGACGAGAATCTGGCGCGCTTCGATCATGCCGTGAGCGAGACGCTTAGCCGGGCACCACGAGGGGCCACGCTCCGGCACCAGTTTGGCCGGGAGTACTGCGAGGGCTACCGCCTCTGTCAGAACCAAGCGCTCCTTGAACGAGCCGTGCAACTGCTCGAATCGGCCACAGCCCTCTACCCGAACAGTTGCCAGATACGGGCCGATCTGGCCGAGTCCTACCTCCTGGCGGGAGATCGGGCGGGGTATGAACGGGAGCGGGATGAGGCCTTCCGTTTAGAGAAACTGACGCCCCACCTGGACAAGAGGCTTTCGAAAGAACAACGGCAGCGGCTGAGCCGTACTGTTCTTGCGCCGGAGGTGCGCGCCGTACCCCCCGAGTAGGGACGGCGGCGAGAGTGCCGGTGTGATATACTAAGAGCCTTGGAACCGGCAACGGCTCCGCTGCTTGCCTGCACGAGCGCCCGCCGGATGCAGGACCGTTTGCTCAGGCCTCTGCAAGATGAGTCGCCTTCTTGTTACCCCTCTGCTGGACTATTTCAAGAGTTTCGTAAGAAATGCGAATCACGATCATTCTTCTGGTTGCCGCTGTCGCCGGGACTGCTCTAGGGGCCGGGATAGCGGCGCGGTCTTTCTACCGTTTCCCGGAACAATCGAATCTGGAACTTGGGCTTGTCGCCCCCGAAAAGAACCTCACGGAGGGATTTCCCTCGGTGGAGGTGGATGAAAAGGAATACGATTTTGGGGCGATGGACAGCCATCTGACCGGAAAACACGCATTCGTGTTCCGCAACGTGGGAAAGGCCCCTCTCAAGCTGGAGGCCGGGCAAACTACGTGCAAGTGTACCTTGAGTGATATTGGCGACGGGATCATTCCTCCGGGCGAGTCGGGAGAGGTCACGCTGGAATGGCATGGGCGGGACTTTGTGGGGCCGTTCAGCCAAACGGCGACCATCAAGACCAATGATCCGCGAAACCTGTTGGTTGACCTCAAAGTCCATGGGGAAATGATCGCCAAAGCCCGTCTGGTGCCCGATTCTCTGCTATTCACCTCGGCGACAGCCGGACAAGCTGCCCATGGGAGCGTGACGCTTTTTGGATATGGCGACGCGCCCTGGAAGCTCACTGGATACGAGGTGGATGAACCGGAGGGGGTGGATGTCTCGTATTCGCCGCTGTCGTCCGACGAGGTAAAACAGGAAGCTTACGCAAAGTTCGGTTATCGAATTGAAGTGACGACAAAACCAGGGTTGCCTCTCGGGCCATTTAAGAGGAGAATCCGCCTCCTGACGAGCGCCGAAGACCCGAAGGAGTTGTCCCTCCCGGTTCAAGGAACGATATCGAGCGAGATCGCCATTCTTGGAGCGGGGTGGCATGCCGACCAAGGGATGCTCCGGCTCGGTACGTTGGAAGGGTCGAAGACGGTGCGGAAGTTGTTGTTGCGGGTCGGAGGGCTTCAGCCGGATCAGGTGCAGTTCGAGGTGGCTGAAGTCCATCCAGAGTTTGTAGTCGTTCGGTTGGGCGAACCTTCGAGCCCGCCGGGTAGTCGCGTGGCAGTGACTCCGCTCGAGATCGAGATTCCTGAAGGGAGTCCCCCATGCAATTTCCTTGGTCCCAACTTGGAGAGGCTTGGTCGCATTCGCCTGAAGACGACCCATGCAAGCGTGAAGGAACTGGACATTCATCTTCAGTTCCTGATCCGCGGGTAGTCTGGGTTGCCAGGTGGTTCGGCAGGCCGAGCATGGACGTATTAGGCCGATCCAGGTTCCGCGGGAGTCTTCGCTCGTTGTCTCGGGCGGGACGATTTTCGGAAGCGGAACGCGGGCGGGCCGGATCAATTGAGGCCATAATGATGTTCTTCAAACGATTTTGGGCATTTCGGGAAGCTACGCTATTCTTCTGCCTGTTCGGCGGGCTCATCTTCTGGCAGGGATGTGGGGGCAACAACGGCGTCTCGCCGGGCCCCCCCCTGAAACAGGAGAGTACGGCCGCTCAGGCCGCGGAGAGCGAAAGGCCGGAGACCGGTGAGATGGTCGGCGATAAGGCGACCGATTCTCCGTCGGAGTCGCAGGCCGGTCCGCAAGAGCCTGTTGCTGAAACCGAGCCGGTCGATCTCCAAACGTCGCTCGCTCAACCGCAGTTCATTCAGGAGGAGGTGCAACCCCCGATGCAGGCCGGTGGCGTCGAGTTGGACGCACCACTTCCGCAGCCTGCCATTGCAGCGCCAATCGCTCCCATAGGGTCCGTGGACGTCCTGCCGTCTCCTCCTGAGGGGACATCGCCGGAAACGATGGCTCAAGACGCGCCTTCACCGGCCAGTACCAGCCCCTTCTCTGAGAATCCGTTGCGCGAGGGGACCGACGAGTTTCCCGGGCGACTTGCCACTCCAGGAGTTCCAGGTGCTACGGGCGGCGGGGCTTTGATGGTTGAAACGGCCTTCGACCGTCGTCCCGAAACGTCTGCCGGCTCGGTTGGGAAGAAGGGCAAGAGCGACGCGGAGCATTATGATCCGGTTGCCGAGAACGGCGAGATCTTTGTGGGTTGGCAGAAGCCCAAGGTGGCCCTGTTGATCAGCGGTCGCCAGGACGGATACCTGGAACCTTGCGGCTGCGCCGGATTCCACCGTATGAAGGGCGGGCTGACTCGCCGCCATAGCCTGTTCAGAGACCTGGACGCCAAGGGATGGCCCGTCGTAGGCATGGATTGTGGTGGGCTGGTGAAGGGGGCTGGACGTCAGGCGGAACTCAAGTTCCATCTCTCGGTCGATGCCATGCAGAAGATGGGCTACAGTGCGATCGGACTGGGAAGGAGCGATCTGCATCTGTTCCCGGATGAGTTGCTTTCCAAGGTTGCCTCCTCCCCAGGGGCCCCAAGTCCGCTTCTTTCGGCCAACGTGGCCGTGTACGGGTTCGACGCGGGGATGACGGCGGACCATCGGATCGTGGAGGCCGGCGGACTGCGCATCGGGATCACGTCGGTCCTGGGAACGGCATGGCAAAAGGAGATCAACACGCCCGAGATCGAGATGGCGGATCCCCAGGCGAAGTTGCAGGAGGTGTTGCCGAAGCTGAAAGATCGTTGCGATCTGCTCGTGCTCCTGGCGCACGCGACCGTGGAAGAATCGAAGGCGTACGCGGCGGCCTTCCCCGAGTTTCAGATCGTCGTTACCGCAGGCGGGAATCCGCAACCTCCGAAGACGATGGAGATCCTGCCCGGCGGTACGAGATTCATTGAAGTGGGTGAGAAGGGGATGGACGCCATCGTGTTAGGCGTCTATGAGAGCGGCAAGATCGAATATGAACGGGTTCCGCTCGATTCTCGTTTCGCGGATTCTCCCGACATGAAAGCTTACATGAGGCAGTATCAGCAGCAACTCAAGCGAGACGGACTGGAAGGGTTGGGCTACCGCCAGCCGTTGCCGCCGCACCCTCAAAGCAAGGAACTTGGCAAGTTTGTGGGATCGAAGAAGTGCAAGGATTGCCACGAGCCCTCCTACGACGTGTGGAAGAAGTCGGGGCATGCGAAGGCCTGGAAGACCCTCGTGGAACTGGAAGTGCCCCGCAATTACGATCCCGAGTGCATCAGTTGTCATGTGATCGGCTGGCACCCCACGGAGTACTTCCCTTACGAATCGGGCTTCTTGAGCGAAGAGGAGACGCCCCAACTGCTCGACGTCGGCTGCGAGAATTGCCACGGCCCGGGAGAGAAGCACGTTGAGGCCGAGATGGGGGCCGATGCGGAACTGCAGAAGAAGCTGCAGCTAGCCTTGAGGGTGACCAAGGAACAGGCGCAAAACGACAAGAACCGGTGGTGCCTCAATTGCCACGACCTCGACAACAGCCCCGATTTCAACTTCGAGGAGTACTGGCCGAAGGTCGAGCACTCCGAGGACATCTGGGAAGATGAGAAGAAGTAGCCCCCCCTCTGGTTCCCAAGTTCTGACTTGGGAACCAGGCTACCCGGCGTCCAATTGGGCCATGACGTCGTCGGGGATGTTGAAATTGGCCGACACGTTTTGAACGTCGTCGTGGTCGTCCAGTCGTTCCATCAACTTGAGGACCTTCTCGGCTGCGTCGACGTCCAGATCGACGGTCTCCTTGGGGATCAGCGACAACTCGCTCACCTCAGGTTGGATGTCGGCGGCCGCCAAGGCTTCGGAAACGGCCTGGTATGCGGAGACCTCGCAGGTGATTTCGAACTTGTCGCCCGACGTTCTGACGTCGTCGGCGCCGGCCTCGAGGGCGACTTCCATGAGCGCATCTTCGTCAATCTTGTCGGCGGGCACGAGGAACAACCCCTTCTTCTCGAAGAGCCACGCGACGCATCCCCCTTTGCCGAGTTTGCCGCCGGAGACTTCGAACAATTTGCGAATCTCCGGAGCGGTCCGATTGAGATTGTCGGTCAAACATTCGCAGAGAACGGCCACACCGTTCGGTCCATAGCCCTCATAGATCACCTCTTCGAAACTGCTGCCATCCAATTCGCCGGTACCTTTCTTGATCGCCCGGCTGATGTTGTCTTTGGGCATGCTCACGGCCTTGGCGGCGTCGACCGCGGCACGGAGGCGGAGATTCATGTCCAAATCGCCCCCGCCCGCCTTGGCGGCCACGATGATGGCTTTCGATAACTTGCTCCAGAGTTTGCCGCGCTTGGCGTCAACCAGGGCCTTCTTGTGTTTGATCCCTGCCCAATGTGAATGTCCGGACATAACGGATTCCTTGATTCTCCATATAGTCGTATCGATTGCCGACTGCCGCTCGCGATCTATTCCAGGAGTCACGAGGTCAGCCGATCAGGGTAGTCTAGGGTCTTTGTGCTGGACTTGTGCGCATGTTTGTGAAGGTTGGGTTGCGGGTTTGCCCCGCTCTGGATTCTCTGTGGCTCAGTTTCTCCCGGACCTTGGCGGCCTTGTCGCCGAGGCCTGCCTCCTCGAACTTCGCGGCGGCCTTCTCCCAGGTCGCCTCCGCCTGGTCAATCTGACCCGTTTGGGCATGCGCGTCGCCCAAATGCTCCAGCACGACCGGGTCGGGCTCCATCTCAGCCGCCTTGGCCAGTTCCGCAACCGCTTCCTGGAATCGGCCCATCCGATAGAGCACCCATCCCAAGCTATCTCGATAGGCGGCATTTTCCGGCTCCGCCGCGACGGCTCGTTCGATCATTCGATGGGCACGCTCGATGTGTTGGTTCTCGTCTGCCCAAAGGTAGCCCAGGTCGTTGAGCGCTCCGGAATCGTCGGGAGACTCATCCAGAACCTGCTGGAGCCACTCGACGGCTTCGTCGACCCGGTGTTCCACAACGCAAAGAGTGGAGAGGACCATTCGTGCCTGACGCACTGCCGTGCGTGCCTGATCGGAATCGAAATCGGCGTCGAACCGATCGATCACCGCTCGATACGCACGGGCCGCCTCGGCCTTGCGATCGGCGTGGTAAAGCACCCAGGCGACGCGCACATGCAGGGACGGCGAGTCTTCGTTGAGCTTCACGGCGCGGCGAGCCGCTTCAAGGGCGTCGTCGGTCCGGCCGGCTAACTCCAGAGCGGCTGCCTGGTAGTAGTAGAATACGGCTCGTTGGCCGTCGCTCATGGAATCGCGCTCGACGGCCTGTTGAAACACACGGATTGCCTCTTCATACCGATCTGCTCCCAGCAGATCGAGCCCCCATATCAACAACAAGTTTTCGGCTCGGTCAGGGAACGCGGCAACTGCCTTGGCCATCAGCGTCTCGGCCGAATCAAAGCGCCGGGCGGCCAGGGCGATCAGGCCCGCCGCCAGCGCGCGCGAGCCGCCTGCCTCGCTGCCTGCGGCCGACGAGTCCTGCGCCAGAGAGACGATTGCCTCGACCGCTTGAGGCGATGCGACGGTCTGATCGAGACTCTCCCCGAGCGCATCGAGAGTCCCCGTCTTTTCCGTCACGGCCGCCAGGATCGCCAGGGCCTTCTCATGGTCGGAGCGGCTCAGACAGATATCCAATAGACGCTGGTACGCGGTGGATGTCGGCGATTTGTCGATCAACGAGGCGTACAGTTGCTCGGCGCGATCGAACTGCCCGCGATCGAACAGTTTCTGTGCCAGAAAGTACCGGAGTGCCGCACGGTCGGGGAGTTCCCGGTGAAGGGACGCGAGATAATCGATCAACTCGCCCTCGCGTCCGAGTTCCGCCAGTGTCTGCTCGACGAGCCGATACGCGTCGAGTCCCGGTTTTTCGCCAGGATTCTTGAAGCAGAGATCGAGTTGTGCGAGGGCTTCTTCGAGTCGCCCCTCGCGACGGTGGATTGCCGCGGCGTTGTATGCGGCCCGCGAGGCGTCGGGAGACGCTTCCTCCAACTTCTTGAACGTTGCCTCGGCGGCCTGCACGTTGCCCGCCGCCAGAAAACACGAGCCGATCAACTGGTACGTCGCTCCCTCTTCGCCCAGGAGGTCCCGTTGCGTTTTGGGAGACAGGTTGTGTTTTCTGGGAGCCTCCAAAGCCTTCAGGAGTTCGGCGAAGTAGGCGGCGGCCTTCTGGTTGTCTTCCACGAGGTGGCAGAGCCTCGCCATCTCCATCATCATGACGGCGTCCTCGTCAGAGGCGGGCTCGCGGGGGCCGATTCCCAAGGTGCGCTCGTACATTGCGACGGCGTCTTGCCATCGCCCCTGACGCGTCAAATGGAGGGCCATATAGCGTAGCGGCAGGCGGTCCTCTTCGGCGCATTCAGCGATCTTCAACGCGGCGTCGACGCCGAGCTCAGGTCGCTGCAACCGGATGGCGAGCCGGATGGCCGCCCTGGCTGCGGGGATGCAAGCGGGGTCGTAACGCAACGCACGTTGGAACCATCGCAAGGCCTGCGGGTTGTCGCCGCGTCCTTCTGCCTCGCGTGCCATTCCGTAGTACGTCAGCGCTTCCGCACGATCCTGTTCCTGCTCGGTCGCCGCCTGCCGGGGCACAAAGAGTTCCAGGGGTTCTTCAAACTGAGGCGTGTCGGCATGCGGCGGCAGTTCGGCCGCCGCAAGAACGGAAGGCAGGAGGCAGAAAGTCACTTGCCACAAGATACGAAGGAACACACGGTGTCTCCTTGGTCGATCATCGCGGTTTCTTTTTCGAAAGACCTTTGGAGGCGGATCGCTTCTGCGTCGAGGACTTGGAGGAGGCCTTTGACTTGGCGGAGTCCTTGGCGGGCGTTGTCTTCTTCTCCGACGTCGTCTTGGCCTCTGCCCGCTTTGATTTGGCCTTGGCCTCCTTTTTCGGTTCTTCACCCTCCGATTTCTTTGAGGGGACCTTGTCAGGCGGCGTTTTCTTCTCGCCCTGCGCCTCGGCTTCCTGATCGGTGTCGGTCGGGGTCTGGGCCTGTTTCGTGCGCCGTTTCGGCAAACGCGGGCCTGCGTCGGGGTCGATTTCGAGGAGGATCTTTCTGAGTTCCGGCTTGAAGGGCGTCGCCGCGAACTCGACGGCGAACTGGTGGAGAAGTGCGCCGAACTCGATTCCCTTGTTCTTGGGGATTGCCCTCTCCATTCCCGGAACGCAATGCTCCCGTACGTCCTTCTCTTTGACGAGGTCGAGAACCTGCATGACGGTCATGGCTGCGGCGTCAATCGGCACGGAGTGGCCGCCCAACGCGGCTTGAACGACGTAAGAAACCGAAAACGGGGAACTTCCCTTCACCTTGCGAAGATGCTCGGTTGCGGGCCCCAGGTTTTCCTTGCGGAACCCTTCCAGGTCAAAGGTGTATCGCGTTTCAAACACTGACTGAAGAATCTGGCGAACTCGCTCCGCGGCAGCAACCGGGTTGGGAAGGCACGCCATTTCCTCGGCAAGTTCCCGAACCGTCGTCACTCGCACTTCATTCCAATCGAAGAAGTTGTGCCCCAGGGCGGCAAAGGCCTGCTCCGCGTCGTCGTATTTCGCATCTTCAAGGCAGGCGGCGAAAACCAGATGCTCCAGCACCGTTCGATGCGAATCCGGGGCCACCGGGTGGTAACCGGCTTTCTTCAGAACCTTGTGGATCTTGCCGATCCTCGTGCTTCGATTGCTGCTTGCCATGGGTCTGCCGTCAGTTCTCCACAGGTGGCCGATTATTGATATCTGCGGCGTCGATCTCCGGCGATTCGGCGGCCTCGTTGGGAAGCACTTCCTTGAGGATCCTGGATACCTCGATCGATTTCTTCACTCCCTGGTCGAGATAGAATTCGATCTTCGGAGTGTAGCGTGTATTGATCCGCTTGGCACACTTGGATTGCAGAAAGCCCGCCGCACTCTGGAGTCCGCACAGGCTCAGTTTCTGCTTGGTCTCGTCTCCCATCACCGAAACATGGACCTTTGCCAAACGCAGGTCGCCGGAAACCTCGACATAGGTCACCGTCACGTCCCGAATCCGGGGATCGTTCAGGTCGGCGAGAATCGCCATTCCAACGACCTCGCGGACAGCTTCGGCAGTCTTCTGAGCTCGGCGTGAGGGCATAGCCCCTCCCAATCCAACAAGGAACGCAAGCCCGCACCATGCGCCGGGTGAGAATCGGGCGAATGACTTGGGGGAATAAAAAAAACCGGCCTCAACATCTCGTGAACTGCAATGCGGAAACGAACGACTCGTATATTCTGCCGCCGGAACGGGATTCACCTGTCCGGATGCTCGTCGAGATGTCGGTCAGAAGGTTCGAGCCACCTCCTCAATTTTGTATGCCTCCAGGATGTCGCCTTCCTTGAGATCGTTGAATCCCTTGAGCTTCATCCCGCATTCCAGCCCTTCCCGGATTTCCTTGGCGTCATCCTTCTCGCGTTTGAGGGAGTCAAGCAAGTAGTCGCCGATTATGCGATTCTCGCGAATCACGCGGACTCGACAATCACGCTCGATGTTGCCCGCAAGTACCCGGCAACCTGCGATCGTGCCGAGGCGACTGATGGTGAAGGTTCTTTGTACGAGCGCGCGGCCAAGATCTGCTTCGCGTTTCTCGGGACGCAGCATTCCTTCCAAGGCGGCCTTCAAATCCTCCGTCACCTGGTAGATGATATCGTAGCGCCGAATCTGAACGCCCCGCTTGTCGGCCAGGATCCGCGCGTTTTCTTCGGGGACGACGTTGAAACCGATGATGATGCCGTCGGAAGCGTCTGCCAGCGTGACGTCGGCTTCCGTGATTCCCCCTACCGAGGCCTGTAGAATCTTGATCTGAACCTCGGGGTGCTGCAACTTGAGCATCTCTTTTTTGATTGCCTCGATCGACCCGCGGACGTCGGCGCGGAGGATAATGTTGAGCGTTTGAACCTCGTCTTGTTCACCCAGCCGGGCGAAGAGGTTTTCCAGGGTCACGTGCGGACGAGTATCCGCCAACTCCTCCTGACGCTGGTGGGCGGCGCGTTCTTCGGCGACGTGCCGAGCATCTGCGATGTCGCTCAGGACGTGGAATCGGTCCCCGGCTCCCGGAGCCGAGTCAAGGCCCGTCAGATTCACGGGCATGGAGGGACCGGCTTCCTTGTGTCGCTTTCGCGGATTGAGCGTATCGTACATTGCCTTGACGCGTCCGAAGGCCGATCCGCACACGATCACGTCTCCCACGTGCAACGTACCGCGATCCACCAGGACCTTGCAGACCACGCCGCGTCCCTGCTGCACCTCGGCTTCCAGGCAGACTCCAGAGCCTGGTGCGTCTGGATTTGCCGAGAACTCATTCAACTCGGCCACGGTCAGCAGGGTATCCAGCAGTTCGTCGATCCCGTCTCCGGTCACGGCGCTGGTCCGCACGACCTCAACGTCTCCCCCCCATTCACTCGGCAGCAACTCCGCCGTGGCGAGTTGCTGAAAGACACGGTCGGGATTTGCGCCCGGCAGGTCGATCTTGTTGAGGGCGACGACGATCGGAACGCCGGCGGCCTTGGCGTGGCTGATTGCCTCTTCGGTCTGCGGCATCACGCCGTCGTCTGCGGCGACGACCAACACGGCAATGTCGGTGCAGTTGGCTCCCCGAGCTCGCATTTCTGTGAAGGCCTCGTGGCCCGGCGTGTCCACAAAAGCGATCGGCTGATCGCCCTTCATGATGCGATAAGCTCGGATATGCTGAGTAATGCCGCCCTTTTCACCCGCCGCCACATCCGTATGGATGATGCGATCGAGCAGCGAGGTTTTGCCGTGGTCGACATGGCCGAGAAAAGTGATCACGGGCGGGCGCGGCTTGAGCGAAGCGGCGTCGTCGGCGACTTCCTCAAACTTCTGCTGCAGCCTTTCTTCCGCCGACATGTCCTTGCGGAAATCGACCTCCACTTGAAGAGCCTCGGCCAGCAACTCGGCCGTTTCCAGGTCGAGGTTTGCCGTAATCGTCAGCATGAGGCCCAGTTCGAAAAGCTTGCCCTGGACGGTGGCAACCGACAGGCCGAGATTCTCTGCGAAGCTCTTGACGGTACAAGGGAGTTCCAACACGACCTTGTTCTTTCGTGGGGCAGCCGTGCTCGATCCGCCCGTCCGATGCAAGCGTCGGAACTGGCGGGGCGTCGATGTTTCTTCTTCGTCGCGGCGCCGGCGTCCTGCCGCGGCCGCTCGTTTCCGTTTAAGTTGTCGCTGCTCGCGCCCGCCGAGCGTCCCGACGGCGTCGTCCGTGTGGCTTGCAGGCCGCTTTCCCTTCTTGCCTCGCTCCTTGGCGGCGGCTTCCTCGTCCCCCGAATCGGCGAAAGGCGGTGCAACCTTGTCGGGCGTTTTGGGGCCGCCCGTGCGTTTCTTTTCGTGCTTTCGGAGGTGGTCCGAAAGGGGCTTGGCGCCCGCCTTCCCCGCCCGGATGGCGCCTGGGGGGAGCTTGAGATCAGGCTTCTGAGCTCGAGGCTCCTGCTCCTTCTTCTTCGCAGGGGTCTTGGCGATCGGTATCGGCGCCAGTTTGATCGACGGTCCTGTTTTGTCCGGCGGACCGGCAGTACGATCGGTTCCCTCTGACGGTTTCTTGGGGGCGGCAGGATGCCCGCCAAGGACCGGGATCCTCTTGGCTGCCGCGGCGGCCGGGCCGATGTAATCCTCGCGGCGAACGGCGCCAGCAGGGCGGGCAGGTGGCGTGGGAGTCACGCTCGGCGGCACGTCGGGTAGATGAGGGGTCGTACGAGTGACCGTTGGCGCCGAGGGAGTCTCAACGGGCGGGGGCAGCGGTGGGGGCGCCGGAGACGAAGGTTCAGGAACCGTGGGACGGGTTGTCGGGGGCAACGTCCGCACGCGGCCCATCGGCTTCTCTTCTCGCCGCGGCGCGTCCGGCGCCGGCGGCACCGGGGACGCCGGCTTCTTGCCGCCGCCGAGGTGTTCCTTGATTGCCGCAACCTGCTCGTCCGACAAACTGGCAAGAGCCGACCCCTTGCCCTCGATTCCCAGCCTCTTGCAGATGTCGACCAGGGCTTTGTTGTCGATCTTCAGTTGTTTGGCAAGTTGGTAGATGCGAATAGCCAACTCGTGCTCTCTCTTTCCACTGCCGAAAACGATCGGCGCCAACCGTTAGGTGACCATACTGGACTAATGCCACATTCTTCTGCTCTCCCTCAGATGATCGCGAGACACCTCTCCGTCCCGCCGGGGGTCTCTGCGACTGCCGGATGTCGGACGTTGGCCGACTCACGGTTCTTCCTTCGGAGCACCCAGGGGCAAATCCATCCCCGCGCCCTCCGCCGAAGTCTCCGCTGGAAGCGTGCTATCCTCAGCGTCGAGCGTCTCCTCGGGAGCGGCAGCCGTGTTCTCCGCGTCACTCTCGGCCGCTCGCTTCCGATCGTGTTCTCGCTGGCGGCGACGCTCCTCGTCCGCGGCTTTCTCCGCGACTGCGGCGCGTCTCTCTGCCTGCTCAACAATGTGATCGACTTGTTCCTCCGTGAGATTGCCCATCTCCATCAAGTCCTCGGGCTCGATGATCGACAGGTCGTCGTACGTGAGGAAACCTTCGCCGACCAGCCTATCCGCCAGTTCCTCGTCGATGCCCTCGATCTCGGTGAATCCCATCAACGCGCCTTCGAGTTGCTCCTCCAATTCGTCCCGCGTCATGATTTCGATGTCCCAGCCGCAGAGCTTGCTCGCCAGCCGGACGTTCTGCCCCCGGCGGCCGATGGCCAGGGATAGCTGGTCCTCTCGCACCAGCACGATGGCACGTCCCAACATCTGGCAAAGGATCACTTCCTCCACTTCGGCCGGCTGAAGGGCGTTGGGGATCAGAACCTGCATATCGTCGCTCCAGCGAACGATGTCGATCCGCTCGCCCGCCAGTTCGTCGACGATATTTTTAATCCGATTTCCTCGAACGCCGACGCAAGCTCCGACGCAATCCACGCGTTGATCCGTGCTGTTGACCGCGATTTTCGTACGGTAACCGGGTTCGCGAGCCTTGGCCTTGATTTCGATCACCCCGTCGCCGATTTCCGGGATCTCCTGCTCGAACAAACGCTCGACCAAGGAGGGCCGTATGCGGCTGAGGATAATCTTCACTCGCGATCCCTGCTTGCGAACCTCGTAGACGACAGACCGGACTCGCTCGTTGTTGTGGTGCGTCTCGCCGGGAATCTGCTCGCTCTTGGGAAGGATGGCTTCGACGTTGCCCAACGAAACCGTTGCCGTTCCACCATCGTAGCGCTGTACGACCCCGGTCACAAGCTGGTCGCGCAACTCGTCGTATTCCTCGAAAAGGGCGTCTCGTTCCGCCTCCCGAATCTTCTGGATCATGACCTGCTTGGCCGTTTGGGCCCCGATCCGTTCCGCCATTTCGGTGGGGTCCATCGGAACGCCGTTGCGCGTGCCGACAATCGAACCGTCCTCACGGTTGATCTCAACGACGATGTCCTGGTCCTCGCCGAAGTGTTTCTTCGCCGCAGAAACCAAGGCCGCCTCGATACCCTCAAAGACGATCTCTTTATCGATGTTTTTATCGCGGTGGATCGTGTCAACGATCCGCAGCACTTCGCTGGGGTTCATTGAGATTCAATTCTCCCTCCCTCCGTGGGGGAGGGTCCATGCGTATCTGGCGAGTCCGATCGATCAAATGCCCGTTGCAGAGTCCAGCAATCCGCCCGGGCTGTTGTCTTAAACTGTTTCGCTCCAATTACTTGTGCAACACAGCCAGGGGCAGCGCAAACGCCCCACGAGCGCATATCGCTTTGCAGCGAGCTACGTAATCCGGTAAAGATAACGGCCAGAACCGGGGGTGTCAAGTGAGCGCACCCTGCGCGAGTGGGGATGGGCTCCCCAGGCGGGCCGCAGAATCGCCCCTTTCAGACGGCGCGTAGGATCGCCGCGCTGGCTTGGCCCTGGGGTGTGACGCTCAGATTGACAAAGGAGTTGCCCGCATCCACCCCTTCCTCGCGGACCACGGAAATGGGGCAGTCCGGGTCGGGCGTCTCGTAGTTGAGGACCGGGAACAGAAGTCTGTACTTGATTGCCAGAATCCCTGCAATCAATTCGACCATACCACTGCCTGCCCCCAGATTCCCAAAGTAGCTCTTGGCGGCAGTCACGGGGATCGGATCCGCTCGAACTCCGAGCACGGCGTTGATTGCCTGGGCCTCGTCGGAGTCACAGCTTCGCGTGCCGAGGCCGTGAGCCTGGACATGGCCCAGAGACTCGGGCGCCAGGCCGGTGACTCGCAGGGCGGACGAGAGGGCCGTCGCAAGGGCGTCAGCTCGCCGGGCAACCAACTTCGGGCCAACCGACGCCGAGGAGGCGGTACCCAGCACCTCGCCGAAGATTTCAGCCCCCCGACGTTCGGCCCGGCCACGCTCCTCCAAAATCACGGCCCCAGCCCCTTCCCCAAGGACCATGCCAGTTCGATGGAGGTCAAAGGGTCGGCTGGCTTTCTCGGGGGGGCAATCGCCATCCGCCAGCTCTTCATTCTGGACCGCATGGATCATCTTCATGGGATGGAGGCGAGTTCCCGTGGCGCCTGCAATCATCACGTCGGCTCGGTCGCGGGCAATTGCCTGGTAGGCTTCGCCCAGAGCCACGTTCGGAACGGCCTCGCGCAGCGTCAGCGAGTTGTTTGGGCCGCGCAGGTCGTTGTAGATGGCCACGTGGCTGGCCGGCATGTTCGGCAGGTATTTCAGCAACCAGAGCGGCGACATTTTGGGCATCCCGTCCACCGGCCACCGGCGGAAGTCAAACTCGCCGTCTTCGCTGAGGCAATGGAGCACGCCTTCCGTGAATTCCTCGGCAAGAGTCAGCATGTAGTCGCTGCCGAAAGCCACTCCCGTACGCTCCGGCTCAAAATCACCGGGTGCGAGTCCCGCGTGGCTGAGGGCCTTCTGTGCCACGGCCACGCCCATTTGGCACTCGCGGCACATGACCTTGAGCCCCTTCCGGATCGCCTTCGTCTGTTCCTTGTCCAGGCGACCGAAATCATCGATGCGGCCGGAGAATTCCCCGGCTTCCGCCGCGAACGACATCGGAAACGTGCCGGGGGGAGCGAAAGTGAACGGTCCCACGCCGCTGCGCCGCTCACAGAGCGACTGCCAGAGCGTTTTCGGGGTATTGCCTATGGGGCTCACCAGTCCCATTCCGGTGATCACAACCTGTCGAAGATCGTCCGTCATCAGTCCTCTGCTCACTGGATGTACGAGCCGCGATAGAGACCGCATTTTATCCGCTTTGCCCGGAATCGTCGAGGTGACGCAGCCGTCCTCTTGGCGATCTGGGTGAGCTACCTCGATCCGGCCCGCACGGGAAGAGGTGGAGAAAACTGCCGTATTCTCGCCTTTCGCTCCGCGAAAGCAGCGTTACTTTCGCGGCGCGAAAGTCGACAGCCATTTACTCGGCGATCCTAACGGACGCCGGACGCGGAAAAGGGTCGCGTCGCGGTCTGGGCCGCGGATGCCTTGGCGGTCGTGGCTCGTTTCGATTCGATCAAGACCAGAAGATCGCCTCGATTGTCGCCCGGGGCCACTCCCGGGATTGGCAGGCCGGGCACAAGAGGCTTGTTCTCCGAGGCCAGCGGTAGCGGAACCATGCCCATGGCTACCAGGAGGACGTTGTCGGGCGACCATCGGAACCGTTCGTGGAACTGGAAGTGGGCTAGCTGCGGGACCTCGATCTTGGTGCGCTGGCGAGGCGCCACGGAGGTGGGAACGTCGACCATGACGGGAACCATCTTCTCCAATTGATCGATTTGGCACTTCACGATCGCGTCGATCGATTCCCGGTCGATCGAGAGAAGCGGACTGAACTCCAGAGAAAAACCTTCGTCAACGACGGCGGTTTCCGGTTGGTATCCGGGCCAAGTGTTGCCCGTCAGCCGGACGTCTCGAACGTAGTACTGACTGCGGGTGGAAGATACAACGGTCGATTGGCCGTTACTGACCATCTGTTGGGGCGAACTGTGTTCGCGGAAGTCCGTGCGGCGGCGCAAGTCGGCCATGAGGTTGACGGCGGCCTCCGGTTCCAGGAGCCAGGCCTGCA
This sequence comes from Planctomycetaceae bacterium, assembly GCA_012719125.1. Lineage (GTDB taxonomy): Bacteria > Planctomycetota > Planctomycetia > Pirellulales > Thermoguttaceae > JAAYAY01. The sequence continues at coordinate 29,470 of JAAYAY010000177.1, forward strand.
CGCCGGGGGTCTGGACCTGGAAGGGCTGGAGCGTGGGCTGCACGCGCGCTCGCCAGTTCGGACTGCCTACGGTCACGACGCGAACCACGAACTCGCTTGAATCGGCGTCATTCGACACGAAGCGATCGACGATGTCGGCGACCGCTTGCTGCATTTCGGGCGTGTGGTAGACGAAGAGACTGCGGCGGTTTGCACTGAGGATCGCCAGCGGTTCCGTGTGCCAGGCCTCGTAACCGGTTTCCTGGAGAATCCAATCCACCAGGGCCTGTTCCGGGCGGTTCGTCGAAGCAACCTGAAGCGTGTAAGGGCTGATGTCGTATGTCCGCCAGAGTTGCCCATGTTCGTTGGGAAGCGAGTCCTGGCCCATGCTTACCTTGGCGGAACGCGGGCGAGGCGAGTCGCTGCCGGGCGGCAGTGCCGATCCATCGGCCGCGGGCCGGGACGGTTCAGTTCTCGTATTCGAGACGTCGTTGCCGGCAGAGCGCCAGGCGTCGCCGCTCTGTGTCTGGGCAGGCGCTGATGTCGCCGCCCACAGGGCCACGCAGCAAGCAAGAACGATCCACTTGGTACTCGAAGCCATCCTTCAGCCTCCATGCCGAAGTTCTGCGGGAAGTGAGCTTCAGCCTGGTTCCCAAGACGATCGCTTCCCCTTGCCGCTAATGGAAGGGGAGACTGGCGAGCGGCCTCGATCGGGGTGGAGCGACACCTGGTATGCGGAACACCGGCCGAAACAAAGCGGCAATATAGGCAGGATTGCCGCACGAGACAATAGCGATGTGCCCGGCATACCTAGGATGGACCAGTTTCAGAAGCGTCTGGCCTGTCAGACCGTCCCGTTTCGGAGTGTACCGGCCACCAAGGACACATTGTGTCCGCCAAACCCGAAACTGTTGGACATGACCACGTTGATTTCGCGTTCTCGCGGCGTATTCGGAGTGTAGTCCAAATCGCACTCGGGATCGGGCGTTTCGTAATTGATGGTGGGGGGGCAGAGATTGCGACGGAGTGCCAGCACGGAGAGGGCCATTTCGAGGCCGCCGCTTGCGCCAAGGGTGTGGCCTAACTGGCTCTTGGTGCTGGAGATGCTGATGTTCTTGGCGTCGTCCCCGAATACCGACTTGATCGCTTGAGTTTCGGCTCGATCGCCCAGGGGAGTACTGGTGCCGTGGGCGTTGATGTATTGGATTTGGTCCGTACCGAGGCGGGCGTCCTGCAAGGCCAGACTCATGGCTTTGGCGGCGCCGACGCCATGGGGGTCCGGTTGAGTGATGTGTCCACCGTCGGCACTGACGCCGCAGCCCAGGATTTCGGCCAGGATGACGGCGCCCCGAGCCTTGGCGTGTTCGAGCTCTTCGAAGACGAGAATTCCGGCCCCTTCGCTCAAGACGAAGCCGTCTCGGTCGCGGTCAAACGGACGACTGGCCCGAGGCGGGTCGTCGTTTCGTTCGGAAAGGGCTCGGAGTGCGCAGAATGCACTCATGCCGATGGGCGTAACGGCGGCTTCGCTGCCGCCGGTGATCACGATCTCGGCTTCATCGTGTTGAATGGCCTTGAAGGCGTCGGCCATGGCGTTGGAGGCACTGGCGCAGGCTGTGGCGACCCCGGCGTTGGGCCCGCGGAGACCGAACAGGATTGAAACGTGCCCGCTGGCAGCGTTGAGCATCATCTTGGGGATGGTGAAGGCCGAGACCTTATCGGGGCCTTTCTGAAGCAGACGCTGATGCTGGACTTCGATTTCCCGCAAGCCGCCGACGCCCGACCCGATGATAACGCCGCAACGATAGGGGTCCTCTTTCGAGAAGTCGAGGCCCGAGTGGTCTACGGCATCCTTGGCAGCTACCACTGCGAACTGGGCGAAACGATCAAGGCGTTTAGCTTCCTTGGTCGGGAGGTACCCGTCACAGGACCAATCGCGAACTTCGCCACCGATCTGAGAACGAAAATTGGAAAAGTCGAAGCTCTCGACGGTGCGAATACCGCTCTCGCCGTTGCAGATACGGGTCCAAAGGTCCTCAAGTTTGCAGCTCAAGGGGCTGACGACACCGAGGCCGGTCACGACGACGCGACGTTTCATGGGCTACCGATGCGAAGGATGTGATAAAGGGGGCGACGGGCAAAAAGGGAGAGGAAACTAGCCGTGCCGCTCGCCGGAATGCAGCGAGGCGGCACGGAAACAGTCTCTGGGTGTCCTGCGCTACTGGGCGGCGTCCACCGCCTCTTGGATGTGGTCGATCGCTTGGCCGACCGTCTGGATCTTCTCTGCGGCGTCGTCGGGAATGTTGATGTCGAATTCCTCTTCCAACTCCATGACCAGCTCAACCGTGTCGAGAGAGTCGGCGCCGAGGTCGTTTACGAAATGCGTTTCGCGTTTCACTTGCGCCTTGTCGACACCCAACTGCTCTGTGACGATTTCAATCACTCGTTCTTCAACTGAGGCCACCGTTACGGTCCTCCTGGCTTGCTCAAAAAAGGGCGACCACCTGAGGTCGCGTCAACACAGATTTTCTGTCCAAAAAACGATTGTGCGAAACGAAGGGGATCCCAAGTGCCACTGAGATGATTCTGTCTCGACTTCCAACCAGACCCACAAGATATAGCGATTTTTGGCACTGCTGTCCATATCAAGGGCCTGCACTCTGGGGGAGCTGCGTGGTCTAGACCATCAAGCCCCCATCGACGACCAATACGTGGCCGGTTATGAAACTGGCCGCTTCACTGGCGAGGAACAAAACGGCATCTGCCACGTCCTGGGGGGAGCCGAGTCGCCCCAGCGGTGTCTCCGCGGTGATCTGGGCGATCAACTCCTCGCCAAGCTTGGCTGCCATATCCGTGGCGATGAAGCCTGGGGCCACGGCGTTCACGGTAATGTTCCGTTTACACAACTCGCGGGAAACGGTCCGAGTCAAACCGATGACTCCCGCCTTGGAGGCCGAGTAATTCACCTGGCCGGGATTTCCCATCATGCCCGACACGCTGGCGATGTTGATGATCCTTCCCCGTTTGCCCTTCGACATGGGTTTGGCGGCGGCACGAGTGAACAGGAACGTGCCTCGCAAGTTGATCCCGAGCACAAGATCCCACTCCTCGTCCTTCATCCGCATCACCAGGTTGTCGCGAGTCACTCCGGCATTGTTCACCAGAATGTCGAGGCGACCGAATTGCTCGGCGACCTGACGAACCACCTCCGTGACCCGCTCGCTATTGGTCACGTCACAAGCGAAGGCGGCTGCCCTTCCGCCTGCGGCGTTGATCGACTCGACCGTACCGGCGAGCAAGTCCTCATTGACGTCGATGCAGGCGACGATTGCGCCGCTGGCTGCCAGATCGCGGGCAATGGTCTGGCCCAGGCCGCGAGCTGCCCCCGTTACGATGGCCACTTGATCCGTCAAATCGACAATCAGACGGCGTTGTGTCTGTCCGCTCATAGTAATGGTCATCCGATAGTCTTCAAGCTACCTGGTGATTCTGGTGTGCCGTGTGGCTGTTTTGCCGTCCTCGATGCGACGGGAAAACGCTCTGGTCATGCTTCCGTTGTCTGGCAGGTGATCTTGCGGTCGATTCGGCGCAACAGGCCTCGCAGAACGCGTCCAGGTCCGACCTCATAGAACTGATCGAAGCCCTGCTCCAGCAGATACCGCATCGAGTCTTCCCACAACACCGGGTGAAGCACCTGCTGAATCAGCAGACGCCGGATCTCATCCGGATCGTCGTGTGGCTTGGCGTCGACGTTTGAGATCACCGGAATGTTGGGTTTGTGGAGCGTCGCGCCGTCCAGGGCCTCGGCGAGGCGCTCGTCGGCCGGACGCATAATCTGGGTGTGAAACGCGCCCGCTACCGCCAGCGGCACGGCCTTCATGGCTCCGACCCCTTGGGCCATCTCCGCCGCCCGCAGGCAAGCAGCGTTACTACCCGATATAGCGATATTACCCGGACAGAGCAGATTGGCGATTTCCAGAACGTCGTTTCCGCGAGCCTTGTCGCAAAGGGATTCGACTTCCACACGTTCGAGCCCCAGGATGCTCACCATCCCGCCGGCAGTCGCGTCGGCCGCTTCCTGCATTGCCGCGCCGCGTCTCTGGACCAGAGCGAGCCCTGCCTCGAAATCGAACACGCCCGCGAAGACCATTGCCGTGTACTCGCCCAGGCTCAGCCCCGCGGCGGCCTCACAGCCCAACACCACATCCGGGGATTCGGCTCGGAGCGACTCCAAGGCGGCCAGGCTGGTGACGAAGAGGGCGGGCTGACTATAGACCGTCGAATCCAACTCTTCGGCAGGCCCTTCAAAACACAGCTTCGCCAAATCGTAGCCCAGCACGTCCTCGGCGCGTTCGTAAAGATGACGTGCGGCGGGAACCGACTCGTAGAGTCGTTTGCCCATCCCAACCGTCTGAGCGCCTTGGCCCGGAAACAGAAACGCGATTCGACTCACCGTGGGAAACCTCTGTTGACGTGAATTCCGAGGTCCTCGCTGCGATCCGCCTGAGTCGATCATGGATCCGACGCGGCGGCCAACCTCTTCGATCTCTGGGGAATCGGCTAGGACTCGGTTTCCACGACCTTCCGGCCCATGTAGTGCCCACAGTTCGGGCATACGGCATGCGACGGAACCACCTTGCTGCACTCGGGGCAGTAATTCAACTGGCCTGCCTTCTTGCCATCGTGAGCCCGACGTGTCCCGGTGCGGGAATTCGAATGTTTACGTTTAGGAACTGCCATTTTTTGTTCTCTTCAAAAAAGCAAGTCTCAGCGAATTCCCCTTAGGTTGCACGCAACATCAGCGGGAAGGTCCTGGAAGATCAGGACCCAGCCGCCACATCCACTCGGATACGCGTCCCGGCCCGGGGAGTTGGAGAATTCCATCAAAGCCATCCGTCACGCCGGGCATACACCGCCACTATGCAAACCAGCAAGTTTAGAGATGCTCGGGCAGCCTGTCAACCGATCAGGGGGCTGTCCGCGGGCAAAACGGACCACAGGTTCTCCCAAAACAGTCCGGCGAGGCGGCCAACCCTTCAGGGGGGTGGCTTGCTTCTGGGAGCAGGTCGACCTGTGCGTTTGCCACGGCTCGGCTATCGTATTTCCCGCGCGAGCCCATTGAGGCGCGTCTCTGACTGCGGAGAGCGGGGGTGTTGGCTATTCTTGCGGCGACCCCACTCACGAGTGGACATCAATAACCCCAGAAGGCAAAGCAGAGCGACGCGACAACGCCGCACTCCCTTGCCTCCTGGGGATTTGACAGGCTCTGAAGGGAGCACTCGTTCCAAAGGCCTCAAGAATCCGGCACTGCAAGTTTCGGACCGAGGCGTCCCCTCAAACGGCTATTGGTTGACAGTCGCCCTTTCGTCCGCAATTTCTTGTTCAGTGAGTTCCGTCTCTTCGGATTCCTGTGCACCGGTGGGCTGCGTGGACGATGCGCCACCGCAACCGGTCAATCCAATTGCCGGAAGAGCCAGCACTGACAATAGCACAAACAAGACAGAGAGCTTTCTCACGGTTGGGTCGCTCCATTTTCATTTTTTGGGTACTCGGCACGACGCTCGTGCTAAGAGTGAATAATGTAGTCTGCGGGGCAGTCGTCATGGAATCTGAACGGGATTTCCATCGCCCTTGTTGCCCAGCCATCTCCAAGTTGTCCAGTCAATCGTCTCTGATACGAAATGACAGGATCCATCAACCATTGCAGCCTGAACGCCGCCCGGATGCACGCTTCGCGCGGCCTGCATCGCCCGGTCTGAACTATGACCGCAATCATGAAGTCTGGAGTTCGGGGTCATTAGGGTGGTAGGCCTGGTTCAAACTCGGGTAACAGAATTTTGGGCTGAGTGGCGGAGAATTGGGTTTGGAGAAAACGCCTGCTTTCCCCAAACTGGTGATTTTCGCAAGAAGCACCCAGTTTCACGGAGGAAGCAGG
>JAAYAY010000178.1 GCA_012719125.1 Planctomycetaceae bacterium
CACGCAATCAGCGTTGGCCCAACGCCTACTTTGCGGAACATGGGTACAATAGCCTGAATGCATCCCATGTACGTTTCGTCCAATCCACAGGAACCTACTAACCGGAGAGCCGTATGCGGGAAAACCGTCCGTACGGTTCGGAGGGAGGGGCGGTCGAACTCAATCGGCCGTCCCTACCCCTATCGTTACGGGAAGCGGAGTTTCAACACGTAGAATTCCCAGTCGGTTTGGAATTTGGCCATGTCGTCGGTGGCGAGGAGAGCGACGAGGGTGTTGTAGCCGGTTGGATCGGCGGCGGCGTCGGCGCGGAAGCGGCGGTAGAACTTGCGGAGCAGGTCGTGCTCCTGCAGGTAGTAACAGAGGTAGCGGGCCTGGGCGTAGTTGGTGCCCGTCGGATCGTCGTAGAATTCGTCGGTGGTGGTCGAGCAGAGGGTCTTGAAACTGGGGAGCCGCTTGTCGCGGATGGCATTTTGCAGGCCGGCAAGCCGCCAGTTGGTGAAGCCTTCGATCCGTTCGTCAACCGTGCCGCACTGTTCGAAGAGCGAGCCGAGCCCTTCGTTGAGCCAGGAGGGGCAGGCGGGAAAGTCGGCCGCCACGAAGGGGTGAACGATCTCGTGGACCAGCGTCCCGCCGCCCGTGGCGATATTCATGACCAGCGCCTTGTGCTGGGAGGAGTAGTAGCCGTAGGGCGTGTGAGGACGGCTGCCGAACAGTTCGGCCGCGTGCTTCTCGTAGCTCTCCTTGTCCTTGAACAGCCAGATGTCGAGGATCTCCGTGGGCTCCTTGTCGAAGAACGAGGCCTTGAGATGGTCGACGGCCCACTTGACGGTCTTCTCCGCCCGCTGGCGGACCGCGTCGGGTGTCTCGTCGCCGATGACGACGAACGGCTTCTGGATGATCACGGTGAAGCCGTCGTGGGGCAGACGCTTCTTGAGTTGCAGCACGTGCTGGGCGAAATCGGCCGCGGTGGGGCCTTCGGCGGGCAGCGGCTTTTCCGGCCGGGGTGCGTCGGGGGAGGCGGCGGGCAACGCCGAGGCGGCGAGGAGGAGGAGTACCACGCTATGAGCCATGAGCGGTCAGAGGTCAGAGGTCAGAGGTCAGAGGGCAGAGGGCAGAACATGGTGGGCCGCGGCTCGTGGCGGGATGAATTGGGTGGTCTCGGTGTTGGGCCGCGGGACGGGGGGAGGGGTGTTTGTGCTATGGTTCGCCTTGGCCCACCCTACGGGGGTCTCGACTCAGGAGAGTCGAGCGACGGGGGTCTCGACTCGGGAGAGTCGAGCGACGGGGGGCTCACTTGGTGCGGAACTTGTGGACGATGGTGACTTCGCGGACCTGGCGGCTGGAGGGTTCGAAGGCGCGGATGCGGATCTGGATTCCCTGGAGGGGGGCGGTATAGGGGGGCTGGGTCTCGCGTTCGCCGACGTCGTCGACGCCGCTGGCACCGTCGTTGTCGAGCCCGTCGGTGCCCTCGTCGTAGAGTTGATTTCCGCCGCCGTCGGTGTCGCGATCTTCGTTGCCGACGGGGACCGGTGCTGGCGCCCGGTTGGCATCGTAAGGGCTGTCGGAGACGAAGCTTACACCGTGGTAGTTGTATTCGTAGTGCAGCGACCAGGTGTCGTAGATGGCCGGGAAGTACTCGTAGGGCTGCTTCTGGTAGCTGGGACCATAGTCGGGCGGATAGGGATGTTCGCCCAAGGCATACGGCCATTGGGTGCCGTAGGCCAGCGACTTGGGATGTCCCTGCCGGGCGAAGATGGGCGGGGGAAGGGTGCCGCTCGTGTTGACGGCCGGGTTGTCGGGATAGTAGGCTCTGCCGCTGGGATCGGCGTAGCGCGGGATCTTGGCCATGTAGTTCAGGTCGACATAGGCGCCCGTGGGCGGCAGGCCGCTTGTGCTGGCGAACCCCGCGATTCGAACGGTCTCCTGGAATGTTCTGAGTCTCGCAATATACCCGGGGTCGCCGGGCATAACGACGACTTCGGGATTGAGCGGGTTGCCGGTCGTGTGGGAGAAGATAGGGGCGTTGGGGTCCCATGCCTTGACGTCAAAGCCGATCACGTTGGTCATGATCACGTCGTCGCTGACGCGGGTGGCGTTGACGCGGTAGGCCGCCATGGCCCCGGTGTTGGGATCGACGTTGGTCCAAGGGTGTTCGCGCCCGGGGGTCCAGGGATCGAAGGGTCCGCTCGGTTCGACGGAGGCGGGCAGGGGCGGCATCTGGATGAGCATGGGATTGGTTCGATCGACGCCGAAGGCATTTTCGCTGGGAATCGCATCGCCCGCCACCCAGGGCGCGGCGCCGGCGGGCCAGGGCGCCGTGGGATTAGGCGGGTTGGTCGGGAACTGCGTATAGGGCGTGGAACTCTCCGCCAGGATCGGCAGCCCGAGTCCGGGCACCCACCGGTCGGTGCCCGGGATTGGGGCCCCGAGCCAGGGGCGGAGGAAGAAGGGGTAGACCTTTCCTTCGGTCATGTAGCGAACGGAATCGCCCTTGTTCATGAAGACGCCGCTGACGTTGGCGGGAATCGGCGTGGGTTGGGGATCGGTGAACGCCCGCGGGTCGGGGTGGTGAGCGAAGCGGCACGAGGGGGTCGTCAGGTCGGCGAGGGAGTTGGCCTTGAGGACCGGGCGGTGCTGCGTGGTGGTGGGGGTGGTGGTGGTCACCGTGGCGTCGTCCCAGGTCTTGTGGACGGAGAGGTCGTAGGCGGAGTAGAAGCCGTAGGGGGAAACAGATCGGACGTCGATTTCGGGCTTGATAAGCAGGACACGGCGATAGAGGGTCCGCCCGCGGACGAACCAGATAATCTCGGCCGAGTTGGCGGTTTGGGTCGTGTTGCCGATCAAGCCGGTGTAGGGTTCGCCCTTGCTGGTGACGGTGAACATGATGATATCGTCGATGTCGCCCGCGGTCGTCTCGACGTCGAGAGGGACGATCCCGTTGACCTCGCCTTCACGATCGCTGTTGATCGAGTAGTTGGAGAGGACGGCCATGCTTGTCGGGTCGCTCGGGTTCTGGAGATAGAGCTGGAAGGGTTGGACGATCGGGCCGATGGGGCCTTCGACGTACTCGAAGTACCCCTGGCCGTCGCGAGGATGGCGAGGGGGCGACATGACGACCGTCACGTTGTCGAGATCCTGGCTCAGGGTGGCCACCGTGGAGCGGAGCTGCTGGGTCATGTTCAGGGTGGAACGCGACTGGCCGATGCTGTCGGTGACGTTGGCGAAGATCACGGTGACGGCCATCATGATGATGAGCATCAGGACGGTCGCCGTGAGGATTTCGACCAGGGTGTAGGCATGGCGAGCCGGGCGGCGGTAGGGACCGACGCGGAATCGACGCGGAAGGAGTTGGCGGGATCGTTTCATGATTATGGACTCCTCATCGGTCCTGGCATTTTGTCGCGCGGCCCGCCGGGCCTGGAAGCCTGAAGCCTCGCCTGCGGCAGCGGGCTAAACGAGTTATTCGATGAACCTTCTAAGCAAAACAGCCTTTTCGGTATTCAAATCCTGGCCGGGAACGAACCCGACGGGGATGGAGCGATCGATGACGTAGAAGGCGCGGTGACGTTTGACCTCGCCCGACTCAACGCCCAGCTCCTGGCCGATCGTGTAGCCCTCGGGGTAGACGTGTTTGTGCCACGAGACGCCGGGATCGTAGAGGCCGTACTTCTCGACCTCGAAGTAACCGACGGTGATCCAGAGTGCGTAGACGTTGGACCGGGTCGTGGTCAGGTTGCTGAGGCGAGAGAGCGACTCGTATTGGTAGTAGGGGTTCTTCTGGTCGTTGTCATACGCGGCGGTCGAGGCCGAATTGGCAAACAGCGGGGGGCGGTTGTTCAGCGGCTCCAGAAGGTTCCCCGGATTGAATCGAGCTCGGAGCAAGGTCGCGTTGACGCCCTCCTGAATGACATGGGCGAAGTAAGGGTCATACTCGTTATTGGCTGGATCCACCGGCATGCCCGGCAGGGTCATTGGGTTGTCCGGTATGTCTCGCCCCGGCATCGACGGCAACAAGTATTCGCCGGCAAACGACCGGAAGGGGTTCGCAACCCGGGTCGGGAGGGGCGGCGTGGCCGCGGAGGCCAACGGATCAAGGTCGAACGGGCCCGTCGCCGGATCGCCGTAGGCTCGCCTTGCATTGATGAAGAAGGCGGCGGTATTGGGATCGGCCAGTTCTGCATCGTCGCCAGCCAGACCTTGCCAGACGGTCTGTTCGTTGAGGGTATTGAGGTTGATCTTTCCAGGTTCGCGATAGTCGGAGAAGGTATTGAAAGGCGGATGGAACAGGTGGGGCGGTTCGTTAGGTCGTTGTCCCATCAGGGCGGCGTCGTAGCCGTGGACATAGGAGTTGACGAAGCGGGTGGGAACGTGGACGTATTCCAGGATGCGGTAGAAGTTGGAGGCGCGCACTTGCGCGGCGGGAAGGTCGTTAAGGGTGGCGTCGGTGAGACCGCGCAGTCTTCCGCGTGCCGCCTCCACGTCGGCGGAGGGCGAGTTGTCGGACGGATTGCGAGCGGCAAAGAAGCTGCCCAGATGGGAGAAGCCTTCGTGGCCGCCCGTGTAGGACTGGTTGGCCGTGGGCGCTTTTGTCAGGTCGTTCTCGTAGGAGGCGAGCAGTTGCGACGACCCCACAACGGGTACCTGGAGCAATTCCAGGGGATTGGCAAAAGGCCGGTTGAGCCAGGTGATCCAGGGGAACGGATCGGGATTAAAGCGCAGACTCCCGGCAGCGCCGCTTTCTGTTCCCGGAGCGCCGGCGTAGGACGCGCTGACCGCGAAATCGGAAGCCGAGAGCGGCCTGCCCTCGAAGTAGAATTCGTTGAGGTAGCCTAAAGAAGCTCCAAGCGAACCATTGAAGTGCGTATGCGTTGCCGCAACGCTCCCATTCAGGGCGACGGGGTTTCTGGCAAGAGGGACGTTGGTATCGGGGGCATTCACCAATACCGGTTGCCAGAAGGAACGCGTGTTGGCGGCGTCGCCGATTTCTTCGCCTCGCTGGCGAGTGAAGAGCGAAGCGACGTTCGACGAATCCAACGGGTATGGCCGGTTGTTGTCGCTGGGAATCACGTGGTTGTCAGCACCGGAATCGCTGTCGAAAACGGTCAGGTCGACGGGAGCGAAGTCGACGGTTCGATAGGGATTCTGATCGACATGGTAGGGGCGTGTCGGATCGGCGAGCCGCTGCAGATGAACGTAGTGAACGGCCGACACGGTACCGCCATTTCCTCCAAGAGGACCGTTCCACGCTTCGTAGATGTTGTCGTTATCCGAGTCGGTGGCTCCCCACGTGTCGCTTCGGCTCAAGTCCTCGGCCGGATCCTGAGGGGTTGCGCCGTCGTCGTAGCCGTTGACCCAATTGAAGTTGGCCGGGGGAGGCGTCGCGTCAGCGGCATACCCATTGATTGGTTCAGAGATGCTGAGACGAAGGTCTCGCAACGAGGTGCTGGCGCCTGCACGAACCTTGTCGATAACGATTCCAACGGGGGGGCTGACGGCGCCAGCGCTCCTGAGTTGTTCGACAGAATCGTTCACGCCGTCGGCAAAAACGCGGACCTGTTGGGTGACGTTCGGATCGACGTTCGGGACAATCTCAATACGCCGGAGATTGCTTACGTCGGAAGCAGGCGTTGCACCGAGTAGGGTAACCCCATTTCCAGGCCCGGGACCGTATTGGTTGTTGCGGTAATCGCCCGGGCCCACGACAGCATAACGACGAGGCAGGATCGGGGCTAATGCCGACGCGGACGGACGGAAGGCCGGAACTGTCGGGCTTTCGTCGGGGAGGACATCCGAAGAGTCCACGAAATAGACCAACCGAGCCAAGGTCGGCGGGTTACTCAATGTCGCATCGAGAGGATCGGCGTAGCCCAACCGGTTGTTTGGCAGTTCGCCGGCCCTTCGGTCGGTGGGTAGAGCATAGATTGCCAGACGCCACACGGGACTCCCGCTGCCCGGGGTTTGTTGATTCAGGCGGATACCGCCCACATTGTTGCCGCTTGACGGATCGACCGCGAATTCACCGGCGACGAGTTCGGAAGGTGTGTTTGGGTTGAAGACCTCGACGAAAAGTGCACCCTCCGGACGACGCGTATTGATATACTCTCTTGGATCGGGGGGAGGCGAAGACGTAGGCGGCTTCTGCGATTGCCGCCGATCGTGGGTAGCCACGGTTTCGGTGATCAGCAGTTCGGGACGTTCGCAGCCGAAGACGACGCCGGTGTCGTCCTCGTGAGTGGCCGGATCGCCGTCGCCACTCCAGGTGGAGATGAGCTGCCCCGCGGCGACCGAGGTCGCCGCCGTGGCAAAGGGATAGATGTCGTATTCGAAAGGGGTCATGATTGAGTCGGAGTCGCAGAAGTCGACCACATTGATTGCCCATTGGGCAATGGCCCGAGCCCGAGCCTGCTGCCTATCCACAGCGCTCGGAACAAAAGACGTATTCGTGTTCAGTTGCCGAGCGATGAAGGGGTCCCATTCGGGATACCAGGCTTCGTCGACCAGGGCCATCATGAGCACGTAGAGGTGGCGGGCGTAGGCCTGGCGATACTCGTAGATGCGATCGTGAACCGGCGAGGCCTCGAGATGCTCGGCCAGCGCACCGGGGAGCGACGGGTTGTCGTCGGCGGCGTCGATGGTCCCGCTGCCGTCATAATCCCGGTACTCCCAGCCGTCGTTGTCGTGATCGAACCGGGCGGTGGCCGAGAACATCTCGAATCGGCCTGCCGCGGCGAGGGTGAGCCGCTCGCTCGGCTCGTCGACGATTCCGTCGCCGTCGTCGTCGACACCGTTGCCGAAGGGGCGGTTGAGGTCCATCCGCAGGCCCGAGAGCAGGTCGGTTCCCAGCAGTTCGGCAATGTTGACTCGCTTGGCGCCTTCGACGGCATTGGCAACGCCGGTGACGGCGCTAGGATAGCGTAAAGATAGCGCGGGCGGTGGACACGACGGATCGGATACCCACGCCTGGTTGACTGAGTGGATCCGCGCGGCGATCAGGTCGTCGATATGGAGCGGCGGGCGAATCTTGTTGGCGTCGACCGGATCTTGCCCGAGCACTTGCCAGTCGTCGAGTAACTCCTTAGGCAGGGCCATGGCGGGCACGGGGATGTCCCAACTCTCGGTGGTGGCCATGAAGCGGTAGGGGTCGTTGGCGCCGGCGTTGAGCAACTGGCGGAGTCGGCCCGGGAGACGGTAAGCGTCGGCGTCGAAGCGGCGGAGGAAGGGCTCGAACTCGGCGATCGTGAAAGGATTATCCTGGCCCGCATTGGAGCCGGCATCCTGGGCAGCCAGGCGGCCGAGCCGGAGCTCGTAGGGGGTGTCGACCAGCGACGAGGCAAAGGCCAATTGGTTCGAGCCGTACACGTAGCCGAGCGGATTGACCGCCAGGGCGACGGGGCGCAAGTCGGAGTAGATGGGCTGGCCGAAGAGGTCGAGCCCCACGGTCATGGCGCCCTTCAGGTCGAGGGGCGAGCCCCAGGGGCTGGGCGTGCCGCTGGCCAGCCAGGTCATGTAGTTGTAGGCAGTGGGCATACCGAAGAGCCTTGCCATGGCCAGGGCTTCGGCGGTGTTGCTCTTGCCCGGGCCCGGCTTGTAGAATTCGGCCGCCGTTCGCTCGTACAGCTCGCCGTAGCGCCCGTCGAACTCCACGTAGCGCGAACTGAGCGTCCCCTTCCAGCCGAGCATCAGGTTGCGGTAGAGGAGCATCGCGTAATTGTGGCGGTCCGCCGGGACCGTATAGACGCTCTTGGCGATCTCATAGAACATGGGGTAGAGGCTGATCTCCGCCGGCCCGGTGCCCTGGCCGCGGCGGAGGGAAACGTTGCTGGTGGCGTCGGCTGCCGGGCCGACGCTTTCGGTGAGCTGTTGGCCATAGACGACGCCGTCGACCGCGAAGTAGTCGTCCCGCAGTTCGTCGCTGTTGACGGGATTGCCCGGGTAGAGCAGCCCGGTGGCGTCGTGGGTGTATTTGTTGGCAAGTTGTTCCAGGGAGCCGGCCGTGTTGAGGTTGAGACGCCCGTCGAGGTCGATGCAGTGCATGGCGACCAGCGGCTTGTATTTCCGCCCGTCGGGCAAGCTGCGGACGGGGAGGCCGATGTCGACCCAGATGCTGTCGGGGACGCCGTCGCCGTCGTTGTCGACGTCCCAGGGGACGATTTCCTCGTTGTACAAGCCGTCCCCGTTCGTATCGTCGGGGAGGCCGTCGTTGTTGACGTCTACGAACCACGGATAGGTCAAGCCGGGGACCAGATTGGCAGCACCCCAGGCGCGTCGAGCCTTGGCTTGAAGTCGGGAGATATCCGAGTCCGCCAAAACGCTCGCGGTATCGTATTTTGGCGTATTGGCCGTCGGCCAGTTCGAGTTGCTGCCGTCGAAGTCTGGGTGGTCTTCCGAGAGGGGACGCAACAAACAGCGGCGCTTAACTTCAAGAATAGTGTTCTTCACCGCGGCGGTGGGGGCCAACTCAGGGCGGATAAGAACCCGCCAGGCCTCCACTGGCAACAGGCCGTAGGATGAGCCCTGAAGCAGTGCAGCTAAACGGTGGAGCCAGTAGTCAGCCAAGGCAGGGCGGTGCAGCGACGGGCTGCGTGTAACGACCGTGCCGGCACCATCGAAGTGCTCCATTGCCAGGAGCATGTTCTGGGCGTCGGGGGCATCGTAGTCTTCATTGGGAGAGTAGGGGGTGTAGAGCGCCGTGGGGGCATAGTAATTGGGATCGGTGGGGTTGGGCAGCAGGGCGAAGGGTTGCTCGAACGGCGACCCGGTGTAGCCCGCGTTGTTGAAGATCTTGGCATCCGAGACGGCATAACCGGGTATGGGGTTGGGATTGTAGCCGACGCCCGTGCCGGAGAACGGGGTGCCGTTGATGACGAAGTCGGGGCCGGTGTTCTTGATGCGGGAGGGGTCGCCGGTTTTCCGAAAGTAGTTGACCGTGTCGGCGGCCGAAACGCCCTCGAAGGGGAGCACCTGGTAGCGGTGGTAGATGACGGTGCCGCTGGCGTCGCTGAAGGGAACGCGGCGGTAGCCGACGATCCGCGTGCTCTTGTTGTACAGGTTGTACCGGCGACTGTTCGGATCAACTATCGTGAGGACGCAGCCGACGCGGCGCTGGAATTCGGACGGTTCGTTGGCCACAGCGTTGGTGCCACTGGCGCCGAACCACTCGGGGATGGTGCGAGTTGTTGGCACCTGGTTGCCGGCGGTGGCCAACTGGCCTGCCGAAGGATTCCCCTCCGGAAAGTCCGGAATGAGCCCGCCGGAGTAGCCCAAGTTATTTCCGGGAAGCGTGTAACCAGCGGTGAACTCGATCACCTGGCCGCCGGCTGCCGCGGTCTGGTGGGCGGTGACGGCAGTGGGGATGCCCGGCAGCAGGTTAGGAGCCAGCCCCTTGGGATTCGGGTTTGTTCCGGTACCGAAAGGAAAATCGGGTGAAACGGTGAAGCCGTTGATAACCCAGCCGGTGACGGCGTTTTCGCCGTAGAGGTCGGACATCAGTGAGTGACCGCGGACGACCGAAGTGGGAACCGCCGTATCGCGGAGCGCCTGACGCATGGCCTCATCCAAATCGAGGCGGGGCGAAAAAACCTCGCGGCCGGCATTCTGGAGCGACTTGGCAGACCGGTTGGCGTGGGAGGCGATGACCACGAAGGCGAAGGCCGTGGCGGCGAACAGGGCCAGCATGCCGAGCAGGACGAGCAGGATGACGCCCCGGCGACGGGAAGAGTGAAGGGGGGACCTTGCCCCGGCCCTCCGCCTCGCTTCGCTGGAGAGGGAGATGGTGCGATCACCATTGTAGGACAGGTTTGTAACCTGTCGGGACAGGATGCAATCCTGTCCTACGGTTCGGTGTTTATGGGTTGCCATGGCGAGCTACCTCATTCTGTTTCGGATGGGTCCCCTTGCCCGGACCGGACCGAAGAAGAGTGAAGGGTGAAGGGTGAAATTTTCACGCTTGGCCCTTTGGGTGTATCTGGCGCTATAGTTCTCGGATATCGACGGTGGTGGAGACAACGCCGACGACGTCTTCGATAAGGGCCGCCTCGGCGATGTCGGTTGCGGGGTTGAAACGCGGATAACTGCCGTCGTCGGTTGTGTCAACTTGCCAATCAGGACCGGCCAGGGTGACGTAGCGGCCGCGACCGGTCAGTGCCGGCCCGGTGAGGTTGGACGGGTCGAGAAAGGGTGGCGTGAAGCTCGCATCTATGGTGAATTCGTCGTCGACGCTGACGACCCGATACCACTTGCAGACTGTCGGAGGGGTCTCCACCCAGACGCCGCTGTTATTGTAGGTTCTCACAGGTCGAGAGCGGTCGACGGCTTTGAGCATGATCCATTGATCCTTGCGGACCTCGAGATAGCCGGCCGGGGGATTCGTGGGGACATTGGTGGTGCCCACGCCGGTGCCCGGCACGAACAGCAGGACGTCGCCGCCGCTGACGCCTCCACCGACGATCTTGGCATATACGGAACGCTCGCGAATGGCCTCGGCGTCGGTGGCGTCGTAAATCTCCGCCGGAGTGGCGATGCAGGGCAAGGTGCGGTTCTGGAAGACGACAATCGAGATTTCGTACTGTGTGACCGTGGCGGGATTGACCAGGGGAATGCCGGGCGTGGTCATATTGCCGTCGTTGTCGTGGTCCCAGGTGGCGTCGTTTGTCGTGTATCGCAGTTCGGTAGACGGCATCACCGGTGAAATCATGGCCGACCAGGTGTATTGGTTGTTGCCGCTAGCCACCAGAGGATAGTCGCCCGTGCCCATGGTCGCCTCGTCGCTGCGGAGGACCGGAAAGGGCCAGTCCTTTCCGTCGGTCCAGGTGAAAGACTGGCGGGGCCGTGCGTTGTCGCTTTCGAGGGAGAAGACCAGTTCGTCGGCCCAGGTGGTGATCCGTTCGGCCAGGGCCTCGTGGATCGGGAAGCCGACGCGGCGAGCCAGGGCCCGTTCGGGCCATTGGCGCACATAGGGTCCGGTCCCTACCGTGAATTCCCGGTCAGGATAGCCCGTGTAAGGAAAATGGCGGACGGTGTCGGTCAAGTCGTTGTTGCCGTAGAGGGTGAAGAAGGGATCGAGGAAGAACACCTCGCCGTAGATCAGCCCGGTGAGGTTGTCGTTTCGGTTGGGCGGTGTGTTGACGTCGTAGATCAGGTAGTCATTGGTGCCCGTGTTGCTGTACTCACCCGAATTGACGATGGCCGACCTGAAGACGCCTATGCCGCCCCATTTCTGTTTCCACAGTCCGGGCTGATACCAGCGACGGACTTGGATGTCGTTGAGGGCGGCGCGCCCGCAGGCGGCGGAGCGGTCGCTTTTGAGAGCCTCGTTCATGAGGGCGTTGCCGGCGGGAATGACCATGGCGATGCCCATCAGGCCCAGGGTGAGGACGAAGACGGAGACCAGCACCTCGAGCAGGCTCAGGCCGCGACGGGCGCGGAAGGTAGCAGGCATACGCCGTGTGCCGTCCGCCGGAGTCGCAGGGGCACTGCTTGCAAGCCAGCAGTGGCACACGCGGTGCCGAACGTTAAGCGACCAAGCGCGGGGCAAGCCCACGCGGTTAGACTCAGCGCGGGGCAAGCCCACGCGGTTAGGTTTGTTTGCCGACTCGGGGATCGGTGTATTGATCAAGGTCGCGTTCATTCTTCGGATGCTCCCTTGCTGACTTGGCCTTCGCGGGCGTAGAACCGGGAGATTTGCATTTGAACCGCCAGGTTTGTGGGATCGGTTTCGTCCGGGTCGCCGGGGACCCAGACCTCGGCCGGGGTGGCAAACGGGGCGTTGACTTGGGCCGAATTGACCGCGCCGTTCTGGGGAGCGATCGCCATCCAGATATTGGAGGCGTCCTGCCAGTTGTGCAATCCGTCTTCGGCGAGGGAGCGGACGCGGCCGGGCGTGGCGGCGCTGGAGATCGGCTCGTGCCCGGTGCGCTGCCACTTGCCGACCATGAGGAAGACGGGGCGGGTGATGCGAACGGGTTCGTACGTGGGTGCGCCCGTCGAGGTCGCGGCCATCCAGTGGTAGACCGCCTCGACGGCCCCGTTGGGGGCGAAGAGGACCATCGGACCGTAGCTTTCGCCGGAATCGCCGATGCGGGCGAAGCCGTCGGAAAACTGGCGGATCTCACCTGAGTCCTGCTCATAGGTCTCAAAGGCGCGGGGCGGGAGCGGTGGGCCGGCCGCGGGGTAGTAGTCGGCCGGGGTGTAGTAGCCCGAGTCGCCGAGGTCGATGACGACATCCTTGGGGAGTCGGACCGGCGGGACCGGCGAGGGCTGGGGCTGACGCTGGATCTGGAAGGGAACTGCGTTTGACAGACTTGTGGTGGGCCAGGGGACGCCGCCCAACTCACTCGCCGAGGTGGCGACGACGAGAACCTGGGTGTCGACGTAATTATCGCCATTCGTATCGGCCGCGTAGCCGGCCATGTTGGGATCGAAGAACGTGAGGTACCCGTCCCCGTCGGTCGCGAAGTTCGTGTTGGTTATTACATAAGACGGTCCCTGGTAGTTGAACTGGATGCGGTCTCCGATGCGGATCAATCGGTTGGCGAAGTCACTGACCTGGATATGCACTTGCAGTTCGACCAGGGAACCCCCGGCGCTGACATTCTGCACTCTTACGCGGGAGTTGGAGAACTCGCCGGCGTAGGGGGGCGGGATTTCGACCAGGCGAAGGACGTTGCAGGCGTCGTCCTGGTAGACGGTGGCGCCGGCGGTGTCGGTCTGCTGGACCCGTTCGAAGAGGACGCCGACGGGACGCTGGATCTCGAGGGCCCGGATCTTGGCCTGGGTGAGCAAGACGTCGATCGCCCGGACGGCCTCGCGGAGCCTTCGACCCTCGGTCAAGGGGCGAATGGTGGGGATGGCGAAGGCGGCCAGCAGGAGCATGATGGTGACGACGACCATCAGTTCGACCAGCGTCACGCCGCGCCGAGTGTGCGGGTTTCGATGGAGAGCATTCATCAGTTCATCCCCAGCGAATGGTTGGTGATGTTGTCGGTGTGGTGGCCGGCTTCTGCGGCAACGTCCGGATCCGGGTCTGTCGGCGAGCACGGCGCACCGATGTCCAAACCGTCAATCCAGACTTTGGCGAGACTCTCTCCGGGGGCGAATTGGACGTTCCAGTTCGACTTCTGATTGAGCCCGTAGATCTTGTCCGGTCCGCCTGAATAGACCAGCGGCACGAGCCGGTAGGTGGCAGCGGTTGCCGGGCGGTGCCATTTGCTGTTTTCCTCGATCAAATCGCCGAGCCGCCGCGGGTTCATGGGGTCGGAGTCGTTTTCCGGATCGCCTGTCATCAAGTCTGACTCGGTGACGAACCCAGGAGCCCATCGAATGAACATGATGGGGCGGTCCCAGGCGTCGTGGAACTCCATGAAGCCGTCGCCGTCGGCGTCGCCGATCTCGTCGTCGCGAAACTGCTCGCGAGCTTCGGGATCGGCCTGGATGATCATGTACAGACACTCGGCCGAATCGAACTTGGGGTCGAACTTGTCCCGGTTGCTGTAGAGTTGCCGCCAATAGCGCTTTGCGAGCGACGTGCGAGCTATACCGGCAATTGGCTGGTTTTTCTCGTCGGGCATCATGGCGTAAGGCGTTCCGTTTGTGTCAACCCAACTTCGCTGGCTTCGATCGGCAGACGCAAACGAGGCAACCGGGTGCACTTCGCCCAAGTCTCCGTCGGCAGCGGACATGTCGGTGGTGAAGTCTAGCGCTGCTGTGGTTGACGGATAAATGGAACTGGAGGAAGCGACGGGGAACACGATATCCCTGACACGGTCCGGCATTTCCATCCGCATGATTTCATGGAGGACGCGGAACTTGAGTTCCGCCATGGCGTCGGGCGGCATGCGGCGGTTCCGCATCGGCAGCCGGCGGGTGAAGAACTCGGCGTACTTGGCCTGGATGATCACATCCAGCTTGGCGATCGTGGCCTGAGTCTTGGCCTTGCGGGCGCTCTGGCGGGCCGCGTAGACCGCGCCGAGGGACATGCCGGCCAGCATGCCGATGATGGTGATGACGACCAGGAGCTCGACGAGAGTGAAGGCGGCCCGATCGTTGGTTGGTTGGTTGTGTTTCCGAATCATGTTAGCCTCCTTCCGGGAGGGCGGCTGGCTGTGGGGAGTCGCGTCACATTTCGGACTCGAGGTCGCTCTTGGCAAAGTTGGTCAGGTTGTCGAAGTCGCCGTCGGAGAAGTTCTGGCCGACTTTGGAGAAGCGGAAGTCGTAGGCGCCGTAGGGCGCCGGGGGCGGGCTGGCCGCCCCGGGGGTGCTGGTGGAGAAGACGCCGTCGAGTCCTGGGGCGATGATCTGGTAGCCCTCCGGCTCGCGCCAGACGCGGAGTACCGTGGCAGGAGTGGTAGCGTGAACCGACAAGGTCGGCACGGGGTCGTAGGCGTCTTCGAGGTAGGGAACGCAGTAGTTGTCGGCGGCCAACTCGAACTTGAAGGGTCGGAAGAGGTCGTTGTCGTCGGCGTCTCCGTACTCGAAGTTGCCGGACTTGTTGTTCTTGATCGCGCGGAAGTAGACGTAAGGGGCGCGGGGCTGCACGTTGGGCTGCATGAGTTGCAGGGCGTCCATGCGATTGAGGTCGAAGTCGTAGTAGGGAGTCGTGCGAGGCTCGCCCCCCTTGAAGGGGTTAGACGGATCGGTGCTGAAGCCTTTGGGCTTGCCGCTGGCGTCGGGGATTCCTCCGAGCCAGAAGGTCAAGGCGGTGGAGGGATTGAGTTGGTTCTTGGCGGGGCCAGCGGTAACTGGTTGACCAACGGAGGAACTGAGAAGCGTGAGGAAGGCCGCGAACCGATCTTCGTCGGTGGCACCGGCGAGTCGCATTTGGGGGAAGGCCTTGCGGAGGTGGCGGACGACCCGGGCACGGGCGGCGGGGCCGCGGGGGTCGGCTGCCGGCAGATCGCAGAAGGCGAAGTCGGGGGGGAGTTCGCCGACGGTGCTTTTGTAGTTCTGGAGGCCCATTTCGACCTGTTTGACGTCGGCGACGATGATGCCGCGGAGGACGCCCTTGCGAGCGGCGATGGTGGCCCCGGTGATCAGCCCGGCGAGGATGCCGATAATGACGATCACCGTGAGCATTTCAACCAGAGTGAAACCGCCCCGGCGTGCGGGTTTCGTCTTGGGGTTCTTGACGGTCATTTTCGTTTCCTCCCGAGATGGTGAGCTATGAGCTTTGAGCCGTGAGCTTTGGCGGTTGTAGGTTTGCTGGCATTCACTCTTCTGCTTGCGCAGTGCGGGCGCAGAGGCGGTTTGGGGACGGCGCTGTGCGTCGAGCTTGCGCGAGTCAGCAACATGCTTTCGTGCCAATTGGCGCCTCGCCGGATGCCCTTATCCCGGAGAGGCCGGTCTGGCCCGATCAAGTCAGTTCCGAAATCAGTTTGATCAGCGGCAGGAACAAGGCGATCACGATGAAGCCGACGGCCACGCCGAGGATGATGATCAGCAAAGGTTCCATGAGGGCCATCAGGCCGTCGGTGAGCACTGCGACTTCTTCGTCGTAGGTGTCGGCGACCTTGTAGAGCATCGTATCGAGTTCGCCCGTTTCCTCGCCGACGTCGACCATGTTGACGACCATGTCGTCGAGGATGCGGGCGTTGATCTTCATCATATACATGAGGGCCCCGACGGCCGGGACCCAGAAGGTGTACCAGAAGTGGGTCACCGGATGGTAACCCGGCTTGGAGAAGTCCTTAAGGGGCTGCGAGATGGTTTCGCCTTCGCGGATGGCGTCGAGGGTCTTGGAGAAGAGCCGCTCGAAGACGGCGCTGCCGGAAGTTTCCCGGGTGATTTGCAGGGCTTCGAGAATGGGCACGCCGCTGGTCACCAGGGTACCGAGGGTGCGCATGGTTCGGGCCACGATGTTCTTTTCGACCAATTGCCCGAACAGCGGCATTTGTATGAGGAATAGGTGCCACCCGTAGCGCCCGTGACTGAACTTGCAGCTCAGCGTTATGAATAACCAGATGCCGATGGGGATGCCGGGGATGAGGTACCAGAAGTTGAGGATGCCGTAGGAGATGGAGACGAGGATGACGGTCATGGCGGGAAGCTCGACGCCGAACTCGTCGAAGATTTTTTGGAAGGCGGGCACGATCTTCATCATGATGAAGACCAGGATGCCGGCGGCAAAGGTGACCACGCAGATCGGGTAGATCATGGCGCTTTTGACTTTGCGTTTCAGCGACTCGGACCGTTCCATGAATTCGGCGAGACGCTGAAGGATGGTTTCGAGGGCACCGCCCGCCTCGCCGGCCTTGATCATGTTGCAGTAGAGCCGGTTGAAGGCCTTGGGCGATTTGGACATGGCCTCGGAGAGGGTCGCCCCGGATTCGATTTCTTCGCAGACGTCCATGAGGCAGTTGCGGAGTTGCCCGGGTTTGGCCTGCTGCTGGAGGATTCGGAGGCTGCGGAGAATGGGCAGGCCGGCGTCCTGGAGGATGGACAACTGGCGGGTGAAGGTGGTGAGGGTTTTGGATTTGACCCTTCCGAAGGCGAAGGTTTTTCCGGATTTTCCGCCTTTCTTCTGGGCGGCGGCTTTTTTGGCTTTCTTCTCCGTGAGCTTGGTCACGAAGTAGCCCATCTGCCGTATCGTTGCCTGAGCTTCCTGCTCGCTGGAGGCCTCGATCACGTCTTTGATCTCTTGGCCGGTGGCGTCCATGGCCTCGAATTGATAGGTCGGCATGGCTTGACCCTCGTTGGTTTCGGCTGGAGGCAAACGGTTCGCTGCTTCCTGCCTGTCCTGTGCTTTCTCTGGTCTTTTTGTTCGCTTATGCCATATGGGCAACGGTTTCGCGGACGACTTCTTCGATGGTGGTCACGCCGCCGTAGATCTTTTCGAGTCCGGCGTCGCGGAGCGATTTCATGCCGTTTCGATTACAGGCGGAGCGGAGTTGTTCGGTGGAGGCGCCCTGATTGATCAGTTCGCGGATTTCTTCGTTCACTTCGAGGAACTCGAACAGACCGGTTCGGCCTTTGAAGCCGGTGTTGTTGCAGGCCGGGCATCCGGCGCCGCGGTAGAAGTGCTTGTCGGCGATGTCGTCGGGGGTGAGTTCGAGGTCGGCGAGCAATTCCATGCTGGGCATGGTTTCTTCGCGGCAGTGTTCGCAGATCTTCCGGACCAGTCGCTGGGCGAGGATGGCCTCGAGGGTGGCGGTGATCAGGAAGGGGGGCACGCCCATATCGCGGAGCCGGGTGATGGTGCTGGGAGCGTCGTTGGTGTGGAGCGTGCTGAACACCATGTGGCCGGTGAGCGACGCCTGGACGGCGATTTCGGCCGTTTCGAGGTCGCGGATCTCACCGACGAGGATCTTGTCGGGATCCTGCCGAAGGATGGAGCGCAGGCACTGGGCGAAGGTGTTTCCGATGGAGGCGTCGATGGGCATCTGGATGATGCCTTCCATGTCGTATTCGACCGGGTCCTCGGTGGTGATCAGCTTGTCTTCGATGGTGTTGAGTTCGTTGAGGGCGCCGTACAGGGTAGTCGTCTTTCCGCTCCCGGTGGGACCGGTCACCAGCACAATGCCGTTGGGGCGGCGGATGACTTTGCGGAAGTCGCGGAGCATGTCGGGTTCGAGGCCGACCATGCCCATGTCGAGCATGACGACCGAGCGATCGAGGATCCGGCAGACGACGCTCTCACCGAACATGGTGGGGAGGACGCTGACGCGGAGGTCGACGGGGTGTCCGCCGACGGTAAGGCGGATGCGTCCGTCCTGGGGGACGCGGCGTTCGGCGATGTCGAGGTCGGCCATCACCTTGAGGCGGGTGGTAATGGCGAAGGCCAGGTGGCGCGGCGGGGGGACCATTTCGTAGAGCACGCCGTCGGCACGGATGCGGATCTTGAACTCGGTTTCGAAAGGCTCGAAATGCAAGTCGCTGGCATGGTCGCGAATTCCGAGGAGCAACACCATGTTGAGCAACTTGCGCACCGGGGCGCTTTCGGCGAGGGCTTCGACGCTGGTGAGGTCGTGAGTGCCGGCCTTGGCCTCGGCCGCCTCGGCCGCCTTGGCCAGTTTGACGTCCTTCTCCATGTCGTCGATGAGTCTCTCGACGCTTTCGCCGCTGGCCCCGTAGAAGCGATCGAGGGCGGCGCGGATTTCCTGTTCGGTGGCGATGCAAGGGCGAATTTCGTAGCCCAGGAAGCTGCGCAACTCGTCGATCACCGAAAGCTTCTGGGGGTTGCAGGTGGCGACGGTGAGGGTGCCGTCCTTGAAGGCGATGGGGATCACCATGTAGAGCTCGGCCATCGGCTGAGTCAGGTGCGTCAGCACGTCGGGGGCGATCACCATGTCGGTCATGTTGATCACCTGGAGACCGAACTGCTCGGCCAGCGCCTTGGTGACGTGATCCTCGTTGATCATCCCCATTGCCACGGCGATGTTTCCAAACAATTCACCGGGGCGC
Organism: Planctomycetaceae bacterium; assembly: GCA_012719125.1. Lineage (GTDB taxonomy): Bacteria > Planctomycetota > Planctomycetia > Pirellulales > Thermoguttaceae > JAAYAY01. The sequence continues at coordinate 18,394 of JAAYAY010000178.1, forward strand.
GTCTGCTGTTCCTCCAGCACCGCTTCGAGTTGTCCTTCGGTGATGTGGCCTTGATCCATCAGGATCTGGCCGATTCGACGCATAGCCATGGGAGTCAGCAGTCAGGGTTCAGGGTTCAGGGTTCAGTTCACGGCTCATAGCTCAATTCGCATCTTCTTCGCTTTCGAGGATACCGCGTTTGGCCTGGGCGATCTTGGCCGCGAGTTCCTCGGCCATGTTGGCTTTGATCAGGGCTTCCTTCTCGTCGACGATCCCGTCGCGCCAGAGCTTGAACAGGTGGTCGTCGAGCAACTGCATGCCGAGCTTGTGGCCCGTCTGGATCGCCGAGTTGATACGGAAGGTCTTGTTCTCACGGATCAGGTTGGCGATGGCGGGGGTCACCACGAGCATTTCGTAGGCCGCGATGCGCCCGCCGGAGATTTTGGGCAACAGGGCCTGGGAAAGGATGGCGATAATGGAGGTCGACAACTGGGTGCGGATCTGGTCCTGCTGGTTGGTGGGAAAGACGTCGATGATACGGTTGACGGTACCCTGGGCCCCGGTCGTGTGGAGGGTGCCGAATACGATGTGGCCGGTTTCGGCCGCGGTGATAGCGGCCTCGATCGTTTCCAGGTCTCGCATTTCGCCGACGAGGATGACGTCGGGGTCTTGACGCAAGGCGCGCCGAATCGCCTCGGCGAAGGAAGGCACGTCGACGCCGACCTCGCGCTGGTTGACCGTCGATTTTTTGTGGTAGTGGTAGAACTCGATCGGGTCCTCGATGGTGATGATGTGGTGATCGACGGTCTGGTTCAGGTAGTCGATGCAAGCGGCCAGCGTGGTCGACTTGCCCGAGCCCGTCGGGCCGGTCACCAGCACCAGCCCGCGAGGCCGGTGAAGCAATTCCTTGAGGGCCGGCGGAGTGCCCAGTTGTTCCATGCTCAGCAAATCGTTGGGGATCTGCCGCAAGACCATGCCGGTGTAGCCGCGTTGTTTGAACACGGAGACACGGAACCGGGCCCTGTCGCCGAAGGCAAAGCCGAAGTCGGCGCTTCCCTGCTCCTGCAATTCCTGCTGGCAGCGTTCGGGCGTGATGCTCTTCATCAGAGCAACCGTATCCTCCGGCTCAAGGGTCTTGGTCTCGAGTTTGACCAAGCGTCCGTGCAGCCGTAGAACGGGCGGCTGCCCGACGGCAATGTGCAAGTCGCTCGCGTTACGGTTGACCACCGTAAGCAGCAGTTTGTCGATAAGGATCGTCCCCATAGAGCATAACCCTACGCGGGCGCGCCCCCCTGTGCGGGGACGCTGTGACTCAGATTAGTTTGAGGCCCGCATGGCTGGGCACCACGCTCGGTATCCGTTCCAAGGTGGTACGAGTTTCTGGATTCGGGCGCCCAGCCGCTCGTGCGGCCGCAGCGCACGAGCGAGAGTCCTCCGACTCTTCACGCGCCACGATTATTTCGGTTCGGTTGTCTCGACGCCAGAAAAAACGGCATTCGTCCCCTCTGGCGGGTGGGTTGTTATCTCTTTGGTGGTCTGGCGTCGCTAATCATTTCCAAGTTCAAGCCGGCTGGATTGCGTCCTGGCTCTCGCCGAAGGGAACGTGTCATCCGGCAGGTTTGCACAAGCACTCGCCACCAAATATCTGCCTGACACCCAACCTGGCTGGCAGGAGCGGCCTGGCAGGCGAGCGTAGGCACGTCACTCAGTGATCTGCCATTTTGGCAACCCGAGCAACCTCCTCGACGGTGGTAATTCCCTGGCAGGCCTTGCGCAGGCCATCCACATAAAGCGTGCTCATGCCTTCGCTTACTGCAGCACGGCGGATTTCGCTCGCAGGTGCTTCGTTGAAGGTGAGCTCGCGCACGGCGGTGCTCATCAGCATCAGCTCAAAAATGGCCCTGCGGCCCCGGAATCCGCTATGCCCGCAAGCGGTGCAGCCCTTCCCCCTCATAAAGGTCGCTTTTTCGGCCATCTCGGGTGGAACGCCGGCCGACTCCAAGACCGCGTCACTGGGTCGATAGAGCTCTTTGCATTTCTGGCAAACGACACGGACCAGGCGCTGGGCCATGATGGCCACGACGCTGCTTGAGACGAGATAGGAGGCGACTCCCATGTCGATGAGACGTGTAACAGCACTGGGCGCATCGTTCGTATGTAGAGTACTGAATACCAAGTGTCCAGTCAGAGAGGCTTGGATACCCATCTGTGCGGTCTCAAGGTCTCGCATCTCTCCGACTAGAATGATGTTCGGGGCTTGACGTAGCATGGCGCGAATCACGCGTGCGAAGTCGAGGCCGATGCTGTGCTTGATTTCAACCTGGTTGATGCCGGGAAGGTAGTACTCCACCGGGTCCTCGGCGGTGATGATCTTGCGGTCGGGGGTGTTGAGTTCGTTCAAGGCCGCATAGAGCGAGGTGGTTTTTCCCGATCCCGTGGGCCCGGTGACGAGGATGATTCCATTGGGCCGGGCTATGAGGCCTTTGAAAATCTTGTAGTTGGCTTCGTCGAAACCGAGCTCCCGCAGACCCACCTTGATGCTGTCTTTGTCCAGAATCCGCATGACGACGGACTGCCCATGATTGGTGGGTATGACACTCACCCGAAGGTCCAGTTCCTTCTCGCCAATGGTGATCTTGATGCGACCATCCTGGGTTCGACGACGTTCGGCGATGTCGAGTTTGGAGAGAATCTTGATACGGGACAGGAGCGCGCCCTGCAACCTTTTTGGGGGGCTGTCGCGTTCGATGAGAACGCCGTCAATGCGGTAGCGAATGCGGATGCGATCCTCGAATGGTTCGACATGGATGTCGGATGCTCGCAGCTTGACGGCCTCGCTGATGAGCAGGTGAACGAGCCGGACGATAGGCGCGGCCGAGTCGTCGATCGCCTCCTTCCCGCTAATGCGATCGTCGTCGGTTTCGGTGAAGTCGATGGCCGTATCGGTGAATTCCTGGAGCAAATGGTCGGCACTTTCGCCCACGGTTTGCCCGTAGTGGCGGTTGATCGACTCGACAATGGCATCTCTCGGAGCCAACACAGGCTCAATGGGGCGATTGAGGATGAAGCGGAGTTTTTCGAAGGTCTCGAAATCGTCGGGGTCGCTGACGACGACCTTCAGGCTGCCATCCTCGTCTGCCAGGGGGAGAATCGCGTTTTCGCGAGCGACGGACTCCGGAACCAGTTCGATGACCGAGGGAGACACCGTGACGTCGGCCAGCCGGATGTATTCAAGGCCATGCTGCTCGGCCATCGCCTTGGCGACGTCGTCGCCCGAGACATACCCGAGTCGATCGAGGGCCTCGGGCAGCTTCATGTCCGACTGCCGGGCCATCTGTTCGGCTTCGGAAAGCTGGTCAGGCCCCACGATCCCTTGGGAAATGAGGATTTCGGTCCAATGCTTCTTCTTGGCCATTAGCGACTCCCGCCGGCGGACATGCACGTTTGCGAGCGAAGATCTGAGGTGCCAAGATTTTCGCTAAATCCTGACTATGTCTAGGCTAATGCTCCGGAAAGTCCATGTCAACTAAAGAGTGAAGCTGGCGACGCAAGCCCGATGCCGAGTAGCGGGTTGGCCCGGTCCAACAGAGGAGAAATAGCCCGATGTGGGGGAATTCGAGGATGGTCTGCGATTGACAGCACGGCGGGTGTTCAAGATAATCCCCCGCCCGCATTTGCCAGGAGAAGTCTCAGTGCCGCCAGCGATGGATGTCAGCAGCGAGGTCCTTCGGCGAAACAAATCGCCTGGGGTCGCGGTCTGTCTCGCCCGGCGTGCCTGCCCGGCTCATTGTCTTCTGCTTGGGGCGGTTCTGCTGCAACTTGGCATCTGGAACGCCACACTTGTTGCCCAAGATTTCTTCGTTCTTGGCCAGTCCCCCAGCGGCCCTCTCCTCGACGACGGGGAGCCGGGGAGTTGGCTGGACGGCGTGCCGGACCCAGTCGCGACGGAAGGCTTTCCCGGCAGGGCGGTCGGCGGGAGTTTCGCCGAGAACGCTCGCCTTGCAGGCTCGCCTCTCGTCTCCTCCGGGAACGCCTATTCAACGGACTTGGATGGCGGCGGTATCTACGGAGCAAGGGGCCCTTGTCCCCAGTGCGGAAACTCCTCATTGGTCGCCTGCCCGGCCTGCTCACCGGCGGCTGAGGTTTGCGACGAGGGTATCTTCCCTTCCGGAATCGCAGGCCTCCAGGGGCTGACCGCCCATGGACCGATCGCCGGATGCCGCGAGTTGCTGCAGCCCACGACGCACGAGAGCTGGCTCTTTCGCCCCTTGAATGCCGGCTGGTTCATGGGGTTCATGCAGGGAAACGAACTGGTCGAGAATTGGGTCGGCCAGGAGCAGGGGTTCTTCGGCGGTTACCGGTTCGGATGGGATTTCGACCCGTACTGGGGATGCGAGACCCGGTTCGGCTTCGCCTCGGTTGAGCTCAGCGATTCGGATCGTGCTGTGGCGGCCCAACAGGCCGCGGATGAGGCCGACGGTTTTACGCCCGACGACTCCTGGTACCATCGGTTCGAAAGGCGCCGAGACAGCGGCGTGCGTCTCTGGGACGTGGAGATGCTCTACTACCCCTTTGGCGACACCCAACTTCGCCCCTACTTTTTGCTCGGCTTGGGCACGGCCCGAGTCGACTTTATGGATCGCCTCTCGGATCGCCGCATCAAATCGGTCCTCGGGATGCCGATCGCCCTGGGCTTCAAGTATCGGCTGCGCGACTGGCTGGCCGTGCGGTTTGAAGCGACCGACAATTTCATTGCCGGAGCAGGGAGCGGCTTCAAGAACCTGCACAATTTCTCGTTGACGGCAGGCATGGAAGTCCGCTTCGGCGGAACGCGCACGGCCTACTGGCCCTACTATCCCGGGCGGCACTACTGGTGAGTTGCTCACGCATTTGGAGCGAACCATGAGCGAACTCGACGGAGTGATGCGGACGGTGCAGAATCGCCTGGACACTCTGGAGCAGCGCGTCACGAAACTCGGCGAGAACTTGCGCGACCTCGCCGAAGAAGACTGACGAACCCTGCGTAGCGCAGCGTGTGGGTCAACTCACACGCTGAACCGGATCAGCAGAATGTCGTCGTCCTGGACGACGTAGTCTTTCGGCTCCTGGCGAACCAGGTGGTTTGCCTTGACCTCGCGTTCGCTGCCGAGTCGGACCAGGTCGCTGCAGGTCATTATCTCGGCGCGGATGAAGCCGCGAGCCAGATCGGTGTGGATTCCGGCGGCCGCTTCGACGGCCGTGCCGCCTTTGGGCAGGAGCCACGTGCGGACTTCCTTTTCACCGGCGGTGAAAAAGACCATCTGGCCGGACGCATCGAGCATCGTGCGGACCAAATGGTCCTTGTCGGTGCCGCCGACCCCCATCTCCTGCTCGAATTCCGCCCGCTCTTCGGGGGTCATGCGCGCAAGTTCCAGTTCGAGTCCGACCGGGACGGGAAAAACCGGGACTTCCTCGGGCGCGCACTTGGCGTAGCGTTCGGGATGGCTTTCGTCGTCGGCCGTGTTGACGACCACCATTCTCGGCTTCTCGCTGAGCAGGCGAAACGCGCGGGTGACCTTGCGCTGTTCGTCGCTCATTTCGTCCTCGCGCAACGGGGTGCCGGATTCCATTCGCTGGAGGACGAGACGCAGGGTTTCGTCCTCGTGGGTCAGGGCTTCCTTTTCGGCACGCGGGACCGGCTTCTTCAGCGAGTCCTCGACCCGCTCGATCCGCCGGGTGACGAGTTCCATGTCGGCCAGCATCAGGTCTTCTTCGAAACTGACCAACTCGGCGGCCGGATCGGAGCCGTCGAAGGCGGCCACGACCAGGACGAGGCAGCCGGCTTCGCGAATCAACGCCAGGCGTGCCGCATTGCCTTCATGGGCCCGGCTCAGTCCGGGCGTGTCGACGATCTCGAGAGAGGCCCGGGTGACCTTCTTGGGGTGGTAGATCTCACAAAGCGCGTCGATTCGGGGCTCGGGGATGGTGGCCATGGCCGACTGCCCCGAATGAGCGAGCGAGTGATCGGGGGCGACACCCGTCAACCATTCGAACAAGGTGCTCTTTCCAGAGCCCTGGTAGCCGACCAATCCGATCTTCATGACGTCCGAATCCTATGGGTGTGGCCATTCAACAGGGCGTCCGGAGGCAGCTTGCTCCAGATTGCACAACGCTTGTTCTACCCTTTGCATGCGGAGACTGTCCAGGCTCCCGCCCCCGAAACGGACCTCGTAGAAGGCGTCGGTAACGAGGAGTGCCGCCGATTGGGCCTGCCGGTCGTCGCCGTTGGCCAGATGACGGCCGGCAACCAGCGCGAATTCCCGATGGGTCTGCCCGGCTCGCCGGTTCAACCCGTGCCGTGCCAGCACCGTTTCCAGGCGGCGGTAAAAGGCGATTCGAGATCGGCGGCCGGGCTGAAGGCGACCATTGGGCAGGAGCCGTGCAATGAGCCACAAGGACCACCGGAACAGGCGGTAGGCGAGGTATCCGAATCCCAGTGTACCGAGAAGGAACGTTGCGCCGAGCCAACTGAACCAGCCGGCGTCGGCCAGCAGCGAGTGCAACCGTCGCGGCAGGCCCGCGATCTGCTTCCAGAGACCTCGCCACATCTCGGCGTCAATCATCGCTTCCTTCAACTTGAGGGCGAGCGATTTGAGCGGATCGTAGACGGCATCCTGCTGGCGGGCGCGATTCATTTGGACAACGTAGCTGATCCAGGCACCTTCGATCCATTCCATCCAGTCCTCCATGCTGGCAACGAAGTTCCTGGGCGCCGCGGCTGCCTCGCGTGCCGGGGTCGGATCGAGGCGGAACCACCCGCCGCGGCTCCAATTGACGTCGTCGCGTCCGAAGGGGCGACTGGCAGGGAGGCTCTCCTCCGGGATATAGGCCTCGACCCACGAGTGGGCGTCTCTGTGACGAACGCGGTAGAACCCTCCCTCCGAATCGTATTCGCTCGTCACGAAGCCATTGACCATCCGCGCGGGGATTCCCTGGCTTCGCAGCATGAGGGTCAGGGCCGTGGCGAAGTAGACGCAGTGTCCGACGGAGGGTTCTGAAGTGATGAAATCTTCAATCGGGTCGACCTCCGGTTCTCGCAACTGTCCGTCAAGGCTGTAGGCGAACTTCTCGGTTTCGGTGAACATCGATTCGAGATAGCGAGCTCGTTCGACGACCTGTGTCTCATCCAACCCGGACTTGTCGATCCAGTCCTGAGCCGTCTTGATCAGGCCGGGAAGATCGTCGGTTGGGAGATCGAGCAGTTGCTCCCTCTCCAACTCGATGCCGGCAGCGGAGGGCGTAAGGTCGACCTGCCTGCCGTCGACGACGGCATAGGTGCCCAGATCGAAGGGAGCGGCGGCGTCGCGACGGTAATCGCTTCGCAAGAGCCGGCGGTTGATGACGTCCAGCCGCAGTCGTTGGTCGGATTTGACGGCGACGAAGGGCCAGACACACAAGAGTTCTCGCCTGCCGAAGGGACGGATCGAGATCCGTTGCTGCACGAGTCCGGGCCGCGATCTCCCCGGCTCAACCGGCTGCGTCCAGGAACGACCGAAACTCGGCCACTGCCAATCCCATCTTCCCCGATCGTAGCAATTCAACAAGGCTCCTCGAAGGTAGACCTTGCCCCGCATGGGATGGACTTTTTCCGTGCCGGGCTCCAGGAACCGGATCTGCAGGACCTCTTCGGGGTCTTCCTTGAGATTACCTTCTGCGCCGAGCTGAACGGTGTCGGAGAAGCCTGTTGTGCGAATGCCCGGGGATCCTTGAGACGCCGACCCGCTCGCGAATCGGAACGGCGCGAATTCGAACCGGCCCATGCGAGGGATCAGCATGAACAGGACTGCGGCGACCACCAGCGTGCCGGGTATCAGGCCGGCCAGGTGGCGGTAGAATTCGGCGCCGATGCCGGCTCGCCCGCCAAGGTTGTCTGCCGAGCCGGTGAATTCCGTTTCTTCGTAGATCAAGGGCCAACGGCTGGCGCTGAGATCTCTCGGCCGCCTTCGCCTTGAGCGCCGGCGTTTGTCGTCGGTTTCCCCGTAGTCGAGGAACAGGGAAATGGGGCCGACGACGAAGGTGGCCAGCACGATCTTGCCCAGCCTTCGCCAATTGACTCCGAGACGTTCCGAAACGGTGCGTGTTTGGCGCGGCACGATCGGGTGATGCCGCACCTGGTGATAATGCGTTCGCTCGTGGTGCAGGAACAGCAACGCCATGGCCGACAGGCCGAGGAAGAAATAGACGAGCAACAGCGGGGCGAACCAGATCCCCTGGAAGAACGTGGCGGAAGCGGCAACCTGAAGCAGGCTGAGCAGGGCAATATGCCACCAGGTGCGAAAGTCCTTCTCCTGGAACAGGAGAATGATCATCACGTAGGCCAGCAGATTGGCGATCGCCATGACCTGGGCGGATCCTTGAATCTGGAACAGTTCCCAGAGAGAACGCAACACGGCCAGCAGCACGGCCACGTTGGTGATCCGGCGGTTGAGACGGAACACGCCGAGAATGTCGGTAATCCAAACGGCTGCCATGGCAGCCAGCACGGCCACGACCGAAAGGGTCGCGTTCTGCTCGCCCAACGCCAGCAGGACGGTTCCCAAGGCCGCGAAAGAAGCCATGTTGATTGCCAGCAGACGTTGAACGTACATCGTCGGGGGTCAGGGTTCAGGGTTCGGATTGTTGCTTTTCGCTCCGCGAAAAGGTACTTGTTCGCGGAGCGAACAACAACACATGTCGGTCACAATTGAAAGTACTCGCTGAGTTTCTCGCCGGCGGTGCTGACGGTGAGGATGCGTCGGGAGGGGACGCGTTCTTGGTAGCGATCCAAGGCGGCAAGGGCGGCAGCGTTCTCATCGGTCAGTTCCCGGGACGTGATCACGATGACCTCGGCATCGGAGCCGGTTTTCGGCAACACGGTATCCACCAGATTCGCCAGGTCTGCCGAAGGAGTTGCGTCGGCCAAGGCGAGATGGGCCATGACGTCTTCCATGACAGGAGGCGAGGTCGCCCCGCCGGCCAGTCGAATGGTGTCGGTGCCGACGGCGGTGAGAAGATTGCTGCCTCCGTGGCGGCAGGCCTCGGCGACAATGGTCGCGGCGAAGCTGACGGCCAGTTCCACGTTCTCCCGCTGGGCCGTGTTGGCACGCTTGGGTATCCAGAGGTCGACGAGCACGGCGATGTCGCGGTGCCGCTGCTGTTCGAACTGGCGGACCACCAGCGTATTGTGCCGGGCACTGCTGCGCCAGTGGATCCAGCGGCGACTATCGCCGTTCTGCCACTCGCGGACCCCGTAGAAGTCACCCGACATTCTGGCGTGGCCCTGCTTGCGGCGCTGTGTTCCTTCGAGGGATTCCCGATGGCGCGAACGCCACGCGGCAGTCAATCGTCCCAGTCGCGGATAGACCGTGAGCGTGTCGACCTGGTCGAAGGTGACGATTCCGCAAAACAGCCCGAAGGGAAACCGCGTGGAGACCTTGAGCGGGCCCACGCGATAGCGTCCGCGTTGGGGCAGGCGTCCGCGATATTCTCGCCGACGGGTCTGGCCGGGCTTGACATGCGAGAAGAACACGGCCGGCTTGACGGGCGCGTCCCGAGTCCCGTTGATTCGCACGATCTGCTCTTCCGCCACCAGGGCCCAACTCGTCGTTTTGCGCCGCGCGTTGGAGATTTCGAGATTGACCACGAGCAGGTCGCCCGCACACACGCCGTGGGGCATCTTGCGCCGGATCTTGAGTGATCGAAGCGTGATCCACACCAACCGCCAACACAGCAGCAGGGGACCTGCCAACAAGGCGGTGAGCAGCAACAACAGATTGATCTCGCGCAGCATGGCCCCGATCAACAGGAACCCCAACAAGACTAGGTAGTACCAGCCTTCGTGGGTGATCGAGATGCGTGGTTTGCGAGACACGGTAGCTTCCATCAACTTCAGCTCGGCACCGGCACTTCTTCAACAAGTCGTCCGATCAGCGCTTCCAGGGCTTCTCGTTGGCTGCCGTGGAGATATCCCTTGGTCACCACCCGGTGCGCCAGCACGGGGACGGCCAGCCGCTTGACGTCGTCGGGGACGACGTAGTCGCGGCCTTCGACCATGGCCAGGGCCTGGCATGCCCGGTAGTAGCAGAGCGCCCCGCGAATGCTCACCCCGACCTGGAGGTCCTCGCAGCGCCGCGTGGCGTGGACCACGTCGAGTAGGTATTCATTGATCGAATCGTCGACCCGCACGCCGCAGACCTCCTGTTGCAGATTCTCGACCTGCTCGGCGGTGAGGGCGGGCGTCAGGCGATCGACGGGCTCTCCGTCGCGGTGGTTGAGCAGAACCTGCAATTCGTGGTCGCGATCCGGATATCCTACCGAAATCCGGAGCAGAAACCGGTCCAACTGGCTTTCCGGCAGGGGATAGGTTCCTTCGAATTCGAGCGGGTTTTGGGTGGCGATCACCATGAACGGTCGTTGAAGGATGTGCGTCGTTCCGTCGACCGAAACCTGGCGTTCGCTCATGGCTTCGAGCAAGGCGCTTTGAGTTCGCGGGGTGGTGCGGTTGATTTCGTCAGCAAGGACAATGTTGGCAAAGATCGGGCCGCGAGTGAAAACGAACTCGCTTCGCTTGGAATCGAAATGGCTGCTTCCGGTGATGTCGGCGGGCAGCAGGTCGGGCGTGAACTGAACGCGGCGAAAGGTTCCCGAAACGCTCCGCGCCAGGGCCTTGCCGATGAGCGTTTTGCCGACTCCGGGAACGTCTTCCAGGAGCACGTGTTCCCCCGCCAGCAGCGCCACGACACACAGACGGATGACATCTCGCTTGCCCAGAACGACTTCCGCCAGCCCGTTCTCCAATTGAGTAATGAGCGTCTCTTGATCGACAGCCATGCAGAATTCCCCGCGGCGTACGTTGGTGGTGCTAGCAGCCTCCCCCCCAGGGGCAGCGAACCGGTTCCAGCCGGTTCAGTCTCATCGTATCGCGAAGACGTCGAAATCGTCCAGTGAATGGCAGGGCGGGCCACAAGAATGCACGTCCCCTTGGTCTCGCGCGGCGAGGATGTTCCATGCGGTCCCTTGACGGCCGCCGGTGACAAGGTGTGGTGAATCCGCAACAACCGGCCGCAGGTGTTGCCCGGCCGCAACAACCTCCCAGCCGAGGGCAAGACTTCGAGACGCCGGGCGATCTCTGTAAGTTCTCTTCTAGAAACGTGTTGCGGCGATGCGGAGGGCCCCGTTACGTCCAGGCCGGTTTCGGAACGGTGCTTGCTCCTAAGGAGTAGCACTGAGTTCGAGTCGCCCCCGAAACTGCCTGCCGCGAGTGAGCCATGGCCGAAGTCACCGAAATCCGTTCGATCGAGGAACTGGCGTCCTATCGGCTCGTGTGGCAGTCACTCTTGCTGCGGACGCGAGATGCCACGTTCTTCCAGTCGCTGGATTGGCTGGAGGCTTACTGGCGGCACTTTGGCGAGGGGAAGCAGTTGCGGGTGCTGATTGTTGCCTCGGCCGGTGAGACGATTGGGATCGTTCCGCTGGTTGTCGTTACCGAGCCGACCCGAGTCGGGCCGGTTCGATTCCTGACCTATCCTTTGCAGGACTGGGGTTCGTTCTACGGCCCGATCGGGCCGAATTCGACCGCGGCGTTGCTGGCCGCCATGCGACACCTTCGCGAGACACCGCGAGACTGGGACGTTTTGGATCTGCGCTGGGTTGACTGCGATCGGACGGACCGAGGACGCACGCAGCGGGCCATGACGCAGGTCGGGTTCCGCCCCCACTTGCAGCCCTGGATGCGGGGCTCGGTGGTCGGTCTGCCCGAGACTTGGAACGAGTACTGGAAAGCACGTCCGCGTCGGTGGCGGGAAAACGTGCGGCGCTGCCGGCGGCGTTTGGGAGGGCTGGGCAAGGTCACGTACGTGCGATACCGTCCCGATGGCATCGCTTACGGGGACGCCGATCCCCGTTGGGATTTGTTCGAAGCCTGTCTTACCATCGCCCGCAAGAGTTGGCAATCGGAATCGGCCACGGGCAACACGCTCTGCTCTCCAGAAGTCGAGGATTTCCTCCGCGACGCCCATGAGGCGGCCGTGCGGGCGGGTGCAGTCGACTTGAACCTGGTAATGGTGGACGGCCGACCGGTTGCCTTCGCCTACAACTACCATACCAACGGGCGTGTTTTTGGTCTGCGGAAGGGCTACGATCCCGAGTTCCGCAGCGGCTCGCCGGGCGTGGTTCTCGACCACCTGATGCTGGAAGACGGGCATGCACGAGGCGACCGGCATTACGATCTCGGCGTGGGGGCGATCGAGTCGAAACGCTACTGGATCACCGCGGAGGCAACGAGCTATCGGATGACGCACTTCCGTGGCAACGTAGCTCGGGCTCAGGCACTCCGGCTGAAACGCTGGTATCAGGACCGTTTCGGCAACACCGAGAAACTCGTTACCGCCCGATCCGCCTGATCGGCCGGCATCTCTCGGCGTTGCCCAGCCTCCTGCCCTTGTTCTGCGTGTGCGCCGGCCTGATGTCCCGGCTGATGCACAGAACGTGGGGGCGGAGTCTCCTCGCCCAAACGGGTTAGGCCCGGCTGGGCCCGATTCCAACGGGTTTCGCTCAGTCTATGGCTTTTTGGGGGCCGGTTTGGCATACTAAACGGCGCCTGCCGAAGGGGATCGATGATCGCGGCAGGCCGCTCGTTCGCTCTGGGCGGTGGACTCGAGTGAAGTGGCACGTTTTTCGGGAGAAATCGCGGTGAGAAGCACAATGACCCTACTGCCTGGTTCCGGGCGGTTTGTCTTGCTCGGATCGATCGTATTGCTGGGTTCGGTATTCCTGTTGGGATGCGGCGGCTCGGACACGCCGGCACCGGCGGATGCGGGGGCGGGCTCCGACACTTCCGTCGACGAGACTGCAGCGCCGGATGATTCCACGGCCGATCCGACTCCGGAAAGTGAGGCGGCGGAAGGGGCCGCGGAAGGAACGGCGAAAGCGCCGAGCGAGGAGTCGCCGGAGAGTCCTCCCGCAGAAGAGAAATCGGCCAGTGAACCGAAGGGTGAAGAATCGAGCAAGGCCCCCAAGAAGGAGGCCGCTCCGCCGGCAGATGAGAAAAAGGCTCCCGAGAAGAAGGCCCCTGCCGAAGCCGCGCCGGCGGCCGCGACCGATCAACCGGCTGAGGAAGTTGTTGCACGGTCGGAAGATGTTGCCGAATGGAAGGAGAAGGACTATCGGGCTGCCAAGGAAGATCGTGACCCGAGGCTGCTCGACGCCGTGGCGTATCTTGGCGAGAACCATTCGGGCGACCCGGATACAGCCAAGCTGCTGGCGGAACTCCTGGCGGTGCCCGAAGACCCCGAACCGGAACCGAAGCCGGAACCGAAGGTGGAGAAGAAGCCTCCGAAGCGATCGATGAGCGCCGAAGAAGGTATGGAGGCCGGCATGGACGGCGGTATGGATGAGGGTATGGGGTACGAGGGCGATGTGATGGAGGAGCCGATGGACGACGCTCCGACGGGCGAGGATGATATGATGTACGATCCGGAATCCGCCGAGGGGGGTGGAGGCCGGCAGCAGGCTTCGGCGAAGGCTCCGCTGGCGGCAGCTTATGTCAGTTTGACGGGCGGCATCGTCCGCGCCCTCGGTGCTAACGGGACGAAAGAAGCCCGGGCAGTGCTCGAACGCCTTCTTGCGGGCCAGGTTCTACTGGGGAATGATCGAGCCGCAGTCGGCGCCGTGTTGCGGACGCTGGTCGACTTCCCCAGTACCGAGAACGACGCCCTTTTGCGGAAAACGCTGACCGCTCCGGAAACTTACCGGCCGAGTACTGAAAAACTGACTGAGATGTTCAAACAGCTTCTCGGTGCATCGAGCGAGCCGAAGGAAGGCGAGTCACCGGAGGAGAAACCGGGTGAAAAAGAACAGGCCGTCGAGACGCTGGTGGCCGCGTCGCTTGCCAACACGGTGACGGCCGAAGACCTGCAAGACACGGCTTTGCCGCTGGTGGAGAGATCGGCCTCCATGCGACTGCGGTACGATCTGGCGGCGTATTTGATCGGCACGCCCTCGGAGAAGATCGGGCCGCGGCTCCAGGAGTTGGTGACTGCGACCCATCCGCTCAACGTCCAGGCCCAGATTGGCTTGTACCGCTACGCGAAGACTCCGCCCGAAATGCGGGATGCGTTCGAACGTTACTTCACGAGTTACGCCGGATGCGCCCTGGGGCGGATGCTCGACGTGTCGACCGACGTAGGCGCCGCGTTGGAGATGCCGGTTTCAACCGGTCGTGGGCCAGCGGCCCAGGCCGGTCCGCAGGGCTGGTCCGGCTTTGGCGACACGACCACACCGCGACCAGAGCTTCGAGGCGGGGGAGCCTCGGGCCAGGATGAGACCGGGATGCAGGACGACACCGGCATGCCCGACGAAGCACCTGCGGACGACGGGTATACTCCCGATGTGGACCCCGGGCCCGCGCCGGAAGGCACCGAGGGGATGCCTTCGGACTATATGGGCGATGAGGGCGGCGGCGCACCGGGTGGGCAGGCCAGGCAACTCAAAGGCCCCGGGGCCGCCGACAAGTTCTCGATTCAGAAGTTCGACGAGGTTGCCGCGGGCAACCCGAACCTGCCCTACGAGTTGGCCAGACAACTCTGGGGTAGCGAACTCGGAGGCGTCATGGCCGCCAAGATGAACGCCCTGACGGGTCTGTCGGAGGGGGCCCAACTGCTGATGCTCGCCGGGCACATTCCGACCGACGCGATGCGGGCCCAGTTGCTGAAGACGCTGCAGGCCCACTGGATCGACGGCCCCGAGGCACTTGCGTCGGCCAGCGTTGCTTCCGAGAGCGGCGTTATGGATCCGGGTTTCATCATCATTCTCAAGTCGTTGCCGCGGCGGGAACCGCCTGCCCGGCAGAAGGGCGAGCCGACCAAGGAACAGCACGCCCAGTATGCCTGGATGCAGACAGTCTATAGTACGATTCTGGGCTATTGCGAACGGTTCCAGAAGGCAGCCGAGAACGAGAAAATCGCCCCGGCCGAAGTGCTCGAAAGCCTGCCTTTCCGAGTCCACTCGACGGACACGATCACTCACATCTATGCCGTCGATTGGCAGAAACGGGTAGGGAATCGGCTCACGGGCGCTCCCGTCGACCCGATGCGAGTCTACTACGTGCGTTTCGAAGGGGACGCGCAGTACAACAAGGTTGTCGGAGCGTATACCCGGGTGGTCCCTTCGGCTTCCGAACGCCTGCTCAGGAACGGCTTGTGGATCGAGGGCGGCAAGAGCAGCCCGGAGGGGACCCGGGTCTCCATGGACGTCATCATCGAGCGCCAGGAGCGCAAGGCCGAACGCGCAGACGCCAGGACTGAACGCAAGCCCACCGACGCCACCGAGCCGCTGGTCGTTCACGTGCTTTACGTTGAGATCAAGGATCCCAACCCGCCCAAGGCCGCTGAGGCCGCCGAGGCCGGGTAGCGGCCCGTGAGAATTGACCTGCGGGGATGAGTTGTTTTCCCGGTCGAGCAAAGGGAGCGATCAACGGTCTTCGTCCTTGAGGCCAAGCCGGGCGAGCCAGCGGCCGCCTTTGGAGGGGCCCTCGTCGACCTCCGAGAGTTCGTCCGACCCTTTCACGCCGCGGAGGCGTTCCTCCAACTCGGCCCTTTCGCGGGCGATCTTGGCTCGTTCGACCGAAAGGTCGATCTCGGCCTTTCGCAGTTTCTCTTCCCACTGCTGCTGGAGTCGCTTGAGGTTCTCTCGTTCCTCGCGGATGATCTCATCCTGATCGAACATTTGGCCGAGCGCCGCCGCTCCGACGGCGACCGAGCCGAGGTTGTTGCTCTGGTCTTGGAGGAGTCGCTGCAGCTCCAGGATCTCGGCGTCCTTGTCGGCCAGCACATGGTCGGTTTTCTTGACAACCTCTTCAATCTTCATTCGTTCCTGGACCGCATTCGGATCGTCGTCGGATTCGTTCTCCAGGGCGGCGAGAATCTTGGCCTTTTGGGCCTCCCAGTTCAGTGCGCCGCCATCGCTGGCGTGCGAGCTGGAGCCCCCCGACTTCTTGGCCGCATCGAGTTCCTTCTTGAGATCCGCAACCTTCTTGTTCAACTCGCGGACGTCGTCCATGGCCATCTCGTAGCGGCGTTTCAGCTCCGAATCGTCCCCGTCACCCTGCTCCGCCTCTTGGAGGCGCTGCTGGAGTTCCCGCGAGCGATCGCGGGCATCTTCGAGGTCCGCGGCCAACTGATCGCGCTCGCTGCACAAGTCTTCGTATTGTTGCGATCCGACGGCCCCGTCGGAATCGGCGGCGGCCGATTCGAGCTGCCGGCAACGTTGGCGGAGCGATTCGAGTTGTTCGTTCAATTCCGCTTCGCGCTGTTGCGCCTCGGCCGTCTGTGATTTCAAATGCTCGTGCTGCCGTTCGATCGCATCGAAGCGGGCTGCTGTTTCCGATTCGCGCTGGCGGACGGTTTCGAGTTCCGCGACCAGCTCCGTGAGGCGTGCGTTGGCCGCCTCGAGGTCTTCGCGAAGCTTGCTCTCGGCGGCGCGGGCGGCTTGAAGCTGGGCGGATTGTTCGGCCGTTTCGCTGCGGAGCGTTTCCAGTTCGCTCGCCAGTTCGCCTTGCCGGTTACGGGAAGCGTTGAGTTGGGTTTCCCATTCCTTCGCCCGGCAGTTGGCTTGATCGAGATCGGCAGCGAGTTCCGCCTGGCGATTGGTGGCGGCTTCAATCTGCTGGCGAAGAGGCGTCTCGCGATCGGCCGCGGCCTTGGCCTGGTGCTCCAGCTCCGCAACCTGAGTTCGCACGGCTTCGAGTTCGGGCAGCAACTCGTTCTGGCGATTCTGCAAGGC
Organism: Planctomycetaceae bacterium; assembly: GCA_012719125.1. GTDB lineage: Bacteria > Planctomycetota > Planctomycetia > Pirellulales > Thermoguttaceae > JAAYAY01. The sequence continues at coordinate 35,170 of JAAYAY010000178.1, forward strand.
GGACAACTGGGCAACCGCCTCTGCCTCCTTCTGCCGAGCCTCTTCCACTTGGCCGGACAACTCGGCCTGGCGATTTCGCGAACTTTCCAGCTCGGTGGTCCGAGCTTCCAGCCGGGAGCCGGTTTCCGACAGCCGCTGCTGAAGGTCCTCGGCGAGCCGGGTCTGTTCGGCGGCCTGGCGAGTCTGCTCCTGGTGTTGTTCGCCGAGCGCATCAAGCTCCTGTTTGAGGGAATCGCGTTGCTGCTCGACGGCCTTGAGTTGGCGTTGGAGCCGCCCCGCTTCGCCCGCGTCGTGGCTCTCGAGTTCGGCGCGTTGCCGCTGGATCTCCTTGAGTTGGGCCGATCGGTGCGCCTTCAATTCCTGGGCGATCTTGCGGCGTTGGATCTCCGTGTGGGTTTGCCGCTCTGCAATTTCCTTTTCCAGGTCGGCCAGCTCGGCCGTACGCGATTCAAGTCGCTGGCGCAGCTCGTTCAGGCATTGCCGCTCGGTCTCCACCTCCTGCTGCTGATGGGAGAATTGCTGAGACTGCTGGCGCAGGTCGTGCTGGAGTTGGTCGAGTTCCGCCTGCTGCTGCCGGAGGCCTTGTCGCTGCTGGTCGAGATCGCTGCGTTCCGTACGGAGTTGTTCCAGGAGCGTTTCGTAACGCTGGATGGCCTCCTGGTGGGCAGATTTTAAGCTGTCGGATCGGGCGTCGAGTTCCGCTTTGGCGGCTGCGACCTCTTCGCTCTGGGTGCGGATTTCCTCGGCACGGCGGTCGAGTTCGGCTCGCGCGGCGGTGATCGCTTGCTCGTTTCGAGCCGCCTGATCGGCGATCACCTGGAGCTGTTCCCGTAATCGCGATTGCGCTTCGAGCAGTTCCTCGCGGTGCGCGACGAGGAATGCTTGCGCCTGCTGCCGCTGGTCGGACAGCCTCTTGACAAAGGCCTCGCCCAGCGGTGCGTTGGTGATTTGGGAAGAAGGCGCGTCGTCCATGTTCGCCACAAAGGGAAGGAACGTGGGTAGCGGAAATCGGGCTCACTGAATCAGGGCAACCCGTGGTCGGAAGCGGCCTCGGCAAGGACGTTCCATACCTATCTATAGGTCACCAGCCGGGGTGGGTCAAAACGCGGTCCTAGCTGCGACGAACGTAGCGATTAGGAGGGTCGGCTTCACGGTCGGAAGGATTAGGCGGAATGGGCGAACCGGAGCCGGCAGTCCGGGTCTTATCGAAGCAGACACTTGCGGCATGAGAAACCGGTGGTCATGGCCGGGCGGTATGGGCCGGTTTTCCACCTTCTGTCGCCGAATCCTCGAGAAAAGCATACCACCCGATAGGTGGGCACTATGTGACAAATGGCACGAAAACCGTTAAACTCATGAGAGAGCCATCCACGAGCAGTCCGGCGCGGGATTCCTCGTGGAAAAGAAGCGCGTGACACATCATCCCGAAACCATGTGTTCGTTTTCGGGAAACAGTGATTGTCCATACTATATGCGGCGCGGAACGGATTCACGCCTACCGAGCAGCGCGGCGGGAAACGACTTCCTCGCAACAGTCGACTCGCTCAACCGGCACCGAGCGAGCCAAGCGAGGACGGTCTTTTCTGCCGGGGTGCTCCAGTCGTTGGGAGGGCACCTGCGGTGTCGCCTATTCTGCAACGTCCGACCCTGGTATTGAACCGCTACTGGCAGCCGATTCGGGTGGCGACGGTAGCTCGGGCGCTGGTGCTTCTTTGGAATGAGACGGCACGGGTGGTCGATCCGGCCGACTATCAGACGTATACCTGGGACGACTGGGCGGCTCTTCGCCCCAAGGACGACGAGGCCTTCATCCAGGCGGTGCGGATGCGGCTGCGCGCCCCGGAGGTGATTACTCTGGTCTCCTGCGATCGCGTGCCCCGAACGACGGTGACTTTCAGCCGGCGCAATCTGTTCCGCCGGGATCAATGGGCGTGCCAGTACTGCGGTAAGAAGCCGGAGAGCGATTCGCTCACGATCGACCACGTGATCCCCCGTTCGCGCGGCGGCGTCTCACGCTGGGAGAACTGCGTGCTAGCCTGTGCGGAGTGCAATCGGCGCAAGGCGAACCGCACGCCCGCCGAGGCCCACATGCGGCTCCGCCGCAAGCCCAAGGCCCCGCGCTGGAGCCCCCTGTTCGCCGTTCAGGACGTGCCGATCGAGAGTTGGGCCAAGTTCATCAGCGAGGCCTATTGGAACGTCGAGTTGGAGGACTGAGATCCGGCGCGGGCACGTTCTTGGCATGCCTGACGGCTGTGGCCGGGGTGCTTGGCATATGTCGGCCTGCTTGGCGCCCACGATCGCACGTTCGCGCCCGGAATCTCCGATGCCGGCTCAGATCTCGTCCCAAAACCCTTCCCAGGCCAGCAGGGCCGGATTGACGCCATCGGTGTCTTTCTTGTCGGGGCCGTAGGTCGAGTAGCCCTTGGTGATCTCGAAACCGAGAGATTCGTAGATCATCTCGCCGGCCTGTGGAGAGTAGTAGTTGGCGGGGCTGTAGTAGTATTCCGCGTGAACGCGTCCGCCGGCCATTTCGGCGAACAGCAGGTCGATTGTCGCAACGAGGTCGTCCTGCATCTTCATGATGTCCGATTTGCCGTCGTCGGTCAGGGCCTCCGCATAGACGTGATCGAAGTTCCTCATCGTCAGGTAGACGGTGTCGGTATCGATATCCCGGACTTCGACCTTGTCGGGCCGTGCCCGGACCTCCTCTCTCAAGGCCGAGTCGCTGAAGTGGGCCGTATCCCTGCTTCCCGCACCTGCATAAGCCGTCACGGTCTCGAAGCTGAAGTAGTCGTACTCGATCGTGCCGCCGGCGGCGACGTGCCGTCCCTCGTCTTTGGTTGCACTGAACGCGTCGTTGCCCGGCGTGTCGTAGACAAGGGCCTCGTCGTTGCCGCCGTTTCCGTAGATGTTGACCGAATCGAAGAACTTTGCGCGGCTCCAGATGCCGTTTTGGTAGATTCGGACGAGGTTGTCGCCATTCTCGTAGGTCTTCACCTTGTTGCCACTGGCGTTTCCGGACAAATAAGCCCGGTCATTTCCACCCGCGTTGGCGTAGCCGAGCAGGGCGTAGACGTTTGAAGCGGTCACGCGATACGCATTCTCCATCTGAAAGGAGCCGTAATCCTCGCGTGCGTTCCAGACGTCGTCGCCGGGCGTGTCGTAGATCTGCACGCCGTCGGTCGCCGACGGGGTCTCGACGCCCAGGATGCTGACGACGCCCGTGAAATTGCCGAGGTTGTAGACCACGAAGGCGTCGCCGTCGTTGGAGCCGACGATCTGGAGTTCCGAAAGGCCGGCGATTGCGATGTTGACGGTCGACCAGGTCACGCCGTTTTCGGCTCTTTCCAGCACCAGATTGCTGCCGGATCGCGAGAGGATAAAGGTGTCGCCAATGCCGTTGTTGGCCCGGGCGCCGGCGTTGTAGACGGTGGGCGATATGGCGGCGATGGCATCCCCCAGGGCGGAAACGTTGAGCCGCTGGTAGGTCGACTCCGTGTGCCACAGTTGCGTCGTCGTTCCCGTGAGTACATCGTCTTCGTTCCCGCCAACTCCGCCGGCCGTGTGGCTGTCAATCACGTCGACGCCGGTGTCCTGCATCAGATTGCG
>JAAYAY010000179.1 GCA_012719125.1 Planctomycetaceae bacterium
CAGGGGGTGGTTGTATCTAAAGCAGGAGGAAGCCAGTGCCAAAGTCCGTGTTGGAGGCGATCAGGATCGGGCTATGGGATTTCGAGCCCGCGGAGATGGGAGCCGACCAGTTTGAAGGCACGGACGCCATGCCAGGTACTTCGGAAAAAGTTCAGGTCCTTGCTTCCCGGATCCAGCGAGGTTTGCCGTTGTGGCACCCCGCGGACCGCGACGACCTGGAAAGCCCGCCGCTTGGGAAGCCGAGGTAGTTGCAGGGATCTGAAGGCATTCAGCCGCCTGTTCTCAGCAGTCAGGCTGCTTCAGAACCTATTCCAAGACCTCGGAGGAGAAGGGGATTGGCACATTTTGCTCCGAAGACTCCGCAAAATGAGCCAGTCCCCGGCGGTTCTTGGATAGGCACTAAGTCGCTTTATCGCAGCCGGTTATGCCCTCCAGCCAACTGCAACCATCAGATTGCCCGCCTCCCCCAACAAGGTGACACCACTCAAGTCTTTTCGTTACTTCTGGGAGGTCTATTGGCTCTAACAAAAAGCTAACACCCCCCCCATGAGACTGTTTTATCGACACCATCCGGCTGGTATACTTAGGTCGCCATGTGGACAACCACAGGCAATGCGATTGGCAGCGCGAGGCAGAGCCTGCAAGGCCTTTGGGAAACCGTGCGGGTGGGGGTTTCGTTTGGGGCGAGCTGGCGTTGAGAAGTACAGGTAATCCATGCCGCTGTGTATTTGCTGTGAGTTGAAGCAGGTACGGTATGTAGCCAATGGCGACCATGGCAACGAGCGATGCCGTTGGCATGCTGCGACCTTCAAGTTTCTTTCACGTCTATGCATGAGGTTCGACGCTATGGTGAAACCCCAAAAACTTTGCAGCTTGGCGTTATTCCCATGGGCAATGGTGGCGGCGTCGCTTGTTTTGTGTGTCGCCGGATGTGGTCCGCGCGATGCGGCCTCTCTGAGCGGCAAGGTGACGTTCGACGGGCAGCCGGTTGCCAACGGCAGCATCCGCCTTCTTCCCAAGGAGGGAACGACGGGGCACGGGGGCGGAGCGGCGATCGTCAACGGCAGCTACGAGATTCCCGCGTCCGTCGGCCTGGTCGCCGGTGACTACTCGGTGGTGATCTCGGCGACGCGCGAGGCAACGGCGGAAGAGGCCGCCAAAATGGGTGACGGCGAGGAGAGACCCGAGGCAGAAGAAGGCGAAGCGGACAAGGGCGACGCGGCGCCGAAGGTGCAATTGATCCCGGCAAAGTACAATCTCAAAACGACGCTGACCGTGCAAGTGAGTACTGGTGTGAATACGAAGGATTTCGACTTGGAGAAGTGAGCATGCTTGAATGCCGGGGCTAAGGCTTGCGGTGTCGCAAACTGAAAGGGAGGCGCTGAGTTGTCTCTCGGCGCCGTGTTTGGGTTTGGTTTTCATTTCATGGTCGTTTACTCATGGGGGAGGTAGCTATGTTGCGCAAACATCCCAGTGCTTTTACTCTTGTCGAGCTGCTGGTCGTCATCGCGATCATCGGCATCTTGATTGCGCTGTTGTTGCCTGCGGTGCAGGCCGCTCGGGAAGCGGCACGCCGCTCTCAGTGCACCAACAATCTCAAGCAGCTCAGTCTGTCGTTGCACAACTATCACGACATTAACAAGGCGTTTCCTGCCGGAGTTTCGGCATACACCCAGGGTGGCAATGTTCCGGGGTTCGCGAGTCTGAGGCAAAGCTGGATAACGCGGCTCTTGCCGTTCCTTGAGCAGAGCGCGATCGAGATCGACTATGTAACACCCGGTACCACCTGGACGGGAGCGAACGTCGGAGACGCTGCGGCCGAGGTGATGCTTAGCGTTGTTCTCTGCCCCAGCGACAAAGGCTCCCCAGTCAATTCGACGAAAGCCCCCACCAACTACGTGGCCTGCACCGGCGACGACCAACGTTTCGTGCGGGCAACGTCGGGCACCTCCTGGGACGGCCGTCTGCAGCGTTTGCACCAGGGAGTGCTGAGAACGTCGAGTTGGGTCAAGATCTCCGAGTTGAAGGACGGCACGTCCAACACGATGGCGATTTCCGAGTGCAAGCTCGGCGGACCAGCGGGCGACGGGCCGCTGATCTCGAACGAGGGCGCCGGCGGCCTGCTTGCGTGCCTCGGCGGCACTCCCACCATGAATGTCGATAACGAGTATCCGCGCGGCTGGAGTTGGTTCGCTGCGAAATACGCCCATTCCTGGGGGTTCACTGCGCTCATTCCACCCAACGACAAGGTGACCGCCATGACCGGTTATGACTGTATCGGCGAGCAGGCCGGATCGGAGGTCGGGCTGGGGGCTCGCAGCCATCATCCGGGCGGTGTCAACGCGGGCATGGCCGACGGGTCGGTACGGTTTGTTTCGGAAACGATCGATCTTGTGGCCTGGCAAGCGGCGGCCACGATCGCAGGGAAGGAATCCAAAGGACTGGACTAGAGCGCCCTTTGGGAATCTGAGGATGCACGACCAGGGCGTCTCGGTGTTGCATGACGGGTCGGTCGATCCGAATCCGACCGACCCGCAGCGGTCGGCGTCTGCGCAGGGGAGTTTGGGTCGCCACCAAAAGTACCTGGCGGTCGCAGCGCTGACGTTGCTCGTTGTCGGAGTCTTCTTTCCGATCGTGGGATTCGAGTTCGTCGACTACGACGTGCCCGGGCAGGTCGTTGACAACCCGCATATCCGGGGACTTACCTCCGAGAATCTGAAGCACATCTTCACATCGCGCTGCGTCACCAGCTACTATCCGGTGCGCACGCTGAGTTACGCGCTGGATTATCAGTTGTGGGGGCTCAGCGCGGGGGGATTCAAGCTGACGAATGGCTTGATTCACCTGGCCAACGTGCTGCTGGTTTTCTGGTTGGTGCTCCGATTGTACGCGCGCTGGGAGGCCCGGACCAAGTCACCTCAGCCGCGATACGATCTGTTTCTGGCCGCGGTTTCTGCCGGGGTTTTCGCGGTCCATCCGGTGGTCGTGGAACCGGTTGTCTGGGTGGCCGGGCGTGAAGAATTGTTGATGACGCTGGGCGCCTTGGGATGCGTTCACTTCCATCTCACCGCTCGCCGTTTGGCCGAGGCGGGCGGCAAGACTCGTCGGGTGGTCGCCTGCCACGCGTTGGCGGCCGTGTCATGTGCTGCCGCCTGTTTGAGCAACGCGGCCGGTGCGGTGATCCCTCTGCTGATCGCTGTCTGGGACGTGCTGACGTTGGAAAGGGCCAGGTTCTGGAGAATCGTCTCGGGCACTGCTGCGCTCTGGGTCGTGGCGGGCGCGACGATTGTGATCAAGGTACTTTCGTACAGCGCCGAGATCATTACCGGTCCTCCGCTCTTCTCTGTCGAGCGGGTGATGTTGGTGCTGAAGGTCTACGCGCTGAATTTGAAGGCGTTGGTTTGGCCCACCGACCTGGCGCCGGCCCGTTCTCAATTCGATCCCCGGAGTTTTTTGGAACCGGCAGTCTTGCTCGGTGGAGTGGCGGCCTTCTTAACCTGTGTGATGTTGTGGAAACTGAGAGGGCAGAAGTTGGCTCTGTTCGGGCTGTTGTGGTTTGGCGTTGCCTTGTTTCCCGGCTCGCAAGTCGTGATCAGCCACGTCCACCGGGCCGACCGTTTTTTGTATTTGCCGCTTGCGGGCCTGACGCTGGCATTGGCCATGAGTCTGAGACCGGCCGGGCATCTCATCCGGCGTCCCATGATCTCCGTCGGATTGGCGGCCGTGGCTGTGTGGAGTTGGCTGCTTCTTTCTTTCGTCAGCGCCGCCCAGGTTCAGACCTGGCGGAATTCACTCACGATGTGGCAGAATTGCGTGCGCGTTGAGCCCGACAACGCCTTAGCCCATTTCGCCCTGGGAAATAGTCTGGCACAGCGGGGACAGTATGACGAAGCGATGCGGCACCGTGACGTGCAACTGGCGTTGGATTTGAACGACCCGGAGGCCATGAACGTGGCCGCCCTGCTGGCCGTGCGTGGCACCGACTCGCAACCGCCCAACTACGAGCTGGCGGTCCAGTTGGCACGGCGGTCCTGCCAACTCAGTCGCTGGGACAACCCCAGGTACCTTCACACGCTGGCAATCGCTCATGCGCGTCTTGGGCAGTCTCTGATCGACGAGGGCCAGTTGCGCCGGGCGGTAGAGCAATACCGCACCGCGCTGGAAGCAGACCCCAACGCCGAGTCGGCGTTGCTGCAACTGGCCGTCGTGCTGGCGACATCCAGCGACCCGCAAGTTCGAAATCCGCGGGAAGCGGTTCAGTTAGCCGAGCGGGCCGGCGGGCTGAAGAAAGGCCGTCCCGACTCCTCAAACTTGATCATCCTCGCGACGGTCTATGCCGAGGCCTGGGAGTTCGACAAGGCAATAGCCGCGATTGAGTCGGCCATTCAACTCACCGAAAGCAGCGGCCCGGCGGAGTTGTTGGACGAACTCCGCCGCCGCCTGGAGCTCTACCGAAAGCGTATTCCTCCCGAGTCGTTGCGGTAATGAAGCAACGAATTGCGGAGGAAGAGCACCATTCGACCGTCGGAGTATCCGGCCGAATGCCGAGGGATGACGAATGCGAAGTATCCGAGCGACAGGGATTCCGACACTACTGGGCATGATCGGCCTGGCATGCCTGGTGGTCGTGATCTTCTACCCGATTCTGGGTTTCGAATTCGTCCGTCTCGATGTGGGCGGGCACGTGCTCGAGAATCCCCATATCCGAGGTCTCAACTGGGAGAATCTGAAGCAGATCTTTACCTCGTGGTGCACCACCAGCTACTATCCGATCCGGTCATTGACCTATGCCCTGGACTACCAACTATGGGGTTTGAATCCTTTCGGCTTCGAGCTCACAAATCTTCTCCTTCATCTGACGAACGTGCTGCTGGTATTCTGGCTGATGCTGCGGCTATTTTCCCGGCCGGCGGGCGAGGTTGCCTCGTCAGCGGCCTGGGGCGATGCTCTGCCTGCGGCCCTCTCTGCCGCCGTATTCGCCATTCATCCGGTCGTCGTGGAACCGGTAACCTGGGTGTCGGGACGAGAAGAATTGCTGATGACGCTGGGAGCATTGGCGTGCGTCCACTTTCACCTTACGGCCCGGCGCCTGGCCGACAACGGCAGCAAGACCCGCTGGGTGCTGATCTACCACACGCTGGCCGCCCTGTCGTGTGCGTTTGCCTGTTTGAGCAATGCGGTTGGCGCAATCATTCCCCTGTTGATTGTCACCCTGGATGTATTCACACTGACGAAGCGCACCTTGTGGCGGATTCTCAGCGGCACCGCGGCACTTTGGGTCATCGGGATATCCACATTCGCGATCAAGAAGATCGGCGAGTACCGCGACCCGCCCGGCGAACTCGGCGCCTTCTCGCTGGAGCGGCTGTCGCTGGTTCTGAATGCCTATCGGCTCAATATCAAGTCGCTCGTCTGGCCCACCGATCTGGCAGTCTTTTACGACCCGCTCGCCCCGAAAGGGTTCGGCGACACGGACGTCGTCCTCGGCGGACTTGCGGTTGTGTTGTCGTGTGCGGTTCTTTGGGCATTCCGACGGCAGAAGGCGGTTCTTCTCGGCCTGTTCTGGTTTGGGTTGGCGTTGGGTCCCAGTTCCCAGTTTCTGGTGCACCACATTCACCGCGCCGACCGATTTCTCTACCTGCCGCTTTCGGGTCTGGCGGTGGCGATCGCCATGGGGCTGCGAGCCCTGGGCAGCACCTTGCGAAGCCGCGAAATCGTCTCGGCAATCATGGTCGCGGGTGCCTTGGGGCTTATACTGCTGGGGAGGCTCTCGGCTGCGCAGGTGAGCACGTGGAAAGACGCGGCCTCCATGTGGGAGAACTGCGTGAGAGTGAATCCCGATAACGCCCGCTTCCGTATCAGCCTGGCGGACAGTCTGGCAAGCGGCGGGCAGTTCCGCCGCGCCGTGGAACAATACGAACACGTCCTGAAATTGGTTCCCGACCATCAGAGGGCATTGATCAAACTGGCGTGGCTTCTGGTTTCCTGTGCTGACGAGAGCGTTCGAGATCAAGACCGGGCGGTTTGGCTGGTGGAGCGGGCATTCGAACGGAACCCGATATTCTTCCGCGTCTTGGCGGAAATCCGCACGCAAGTCGCTCAAACTCTGGCCGAGTCTGGTGAGTTTACCAGGGCCATCGAAGGCTACCGATCGGCTATCGAGGTCGACCCGGGCAGCCAACGCGCGATGATCGAATTGGCCTTGCTGCTGGCCACTTGTCACGAAGAGGAACTCCGCAACGCTCGCGAGGCCGTCGAACTGGCCCAGCAGGCATGCCTGCTGAACGTGCCACCCGGGCCCCGGGAACTGAGCGTTCTGGCCACCGCCTATGCCGAGGCGGGAGAGTTGGATCAGGCCGTCAGTGCGGGGGAGAAGGCAATCGCATCGGCTCAAGCCTCCGGCGATGAAACGCTAGTTGTGGAACTCCGCAGCCGGCTGAAATCCTGGACAGCGAGTGATCGGGGCTACCAAGAGCCATGATGTCCATCGTACAATTCTGAGCAGTCCAAGCCTGAGGCAGGAGCGGGCCAATCTCAGGAATCGATTTGACAAACGCTAAAGGGCAGTCCATGCAGGAATCCGCCCCGTCCCTGTGGTCCACGTTGCTGATCGCCAGTGCGTTGACGATCCTCGTGTTGGCGGTCTTCCTGCCTGTCGTGAATTATGAGTTCATCGACTACGATGTTCACGGGCAGGTCCTAACGAACCCGCACATTCGGGGCCTGACGGCCGAGAATCTGACGAGCATCTTCACCTCGCGGAGCCTGACAAGCTACTATCCCGTGCGGACACTGAGCTTTGCGATCGATTACCAGTTGTGGGGGCTGCACCCTCGCGGATTCAAGCTGACGAACCTCCTGATTCACGTGGTTAATGTGCAGTTGGTGTTCTGGCTGATTCTTCGGCTTTTTCACCACCCGGCCGGGGGTCTCAGGCCGCATCGATCTTTCTGGAACGTGTGTGCGGCAGGATTCTCTGCGGGTGTTTTTGCCGTGCATCCGGTGGTCGTCGAGCCCGTGGTCTGGGTCGCTGGGCGGGAAGAACTGTTGATGACGCTCGGGGCGCTGGGCTGCTTTCATTTTCATCTGACGGCCCGCCGTCTGGGCGGCCATAGCGGAGCACTTCTGCAACGAAGGGCCGCTTACACCGGCGCCGCTCTGTGTTGCGCGGTGGCATGTCTGAGCAACGCCGTGGGGGCGGTGATTCCGCTGCTGGTCACCGCCTGGGACGCCCTCACGCTTGACACCCCCAAATTCCGCAAGATCGTTTACGGTACGACGATGCTCTGGATGATCGGCATCGTCACGATCGCGATCAAGAAACTCGGTCCGGAGAACGAGCTGCTTGCCGGCCACGTGGGGGCGCTGTCGGTCCAGCGGATGATGCTGACCCTGAACGTATTCTGGCTGAATCTCAGGACTCTCTTCCGGCCCACCGATCTGGCAATCGTCTATGCCGATGACCTGCCCGATAGTTTTCTGGACCCAGAAGTGATTCTGGGCGGGCTTTCAGTCGGATTGGCTGGCGCACTGCTTTGGAAGCTCAGGGGGCGCGCACTGCCGCTGTTCGGGCTGATGTGGTTTGGACTTGCCCTGGCTCCAAGTTCGCAGATCATGGCGCACCATTGGATTCGAGCCGACCGATTCATGTACCTGCCGTTGGTCGGAATGGCGGTGGCGGCGGCCATGGGGTTGAGATTGCTGATTGGCGTCCGGCGGACGCGTACAGCCGCCGTGGCGGTGATAGTCGCAGGGGGGGCGATTGTGCTTCTGCTGGGTAGAGCCAGCGCCTGTCAGGTGGAAACGTGGCGAAATGGTGTTTCTCTTTGGGAGCACTGTGTGACGATCTCTCCCAACAGCGAGGTGGCCCACGGCGCCCTGGCAGATGCTCTGACGAAGGCCGGACAATTCCATCGAGCCTTGCCCCATTACCGTATGGCGCTGCGGATCGCTCCGGACAACAAGGAGACTCTCAACAATTTCGCTCTGGAACTGGCTGCCAACGACGACAAGGGGCTTCGCGACTACGATCTGGCGATCGAGCTGGCCCGAAGGGGCTGCGAAGTCACCCAATGGAAGAGCCAGAAGCTCCGCCGTACCTTGGCAATGGCCCTCAATAATTTCGCGCTGGAGCTCGAGAGCCGCCGCGAGTTCCGCCGGGCCATCCAGAGTTACACGGAAGCATCGGAGGCCGACCCGAAGTACGAGGCCCCCTTGTTCAACCTGGCCTTGCTGCTGGCGACGTGCAGCGACGAGAAGTTGCGCTGCGGGCCCGACGCAGTACGGGTGGCGGAGCGGGCATGTGAGATCGTACAATACCGGGATGCCAACGGGCTGGCCATTCTCGCGACGGCCTGCGCCGAGGCGGGGCAGTTCGACGAGGCCGCCGAAGCGATGCAAATGGCCGTCGCAGCGGCCCGGATGGCAGGCGACCAGGCATTGGCGGACCGGCTTCGCAGCCAATCGCAGCTCGACTCGGACCGTTCCGCTCGCGACCTTTAGTGTCTTTGTGCTGGACTTGTGCGCATGGTGCGCGCATGTTTGTGAAGGTTGGGTTGCGGGCTTGCCCCGCCTTGGAGCCGATGACAGAACGATCGATTGTGCCGATCCGTGGCCGTGGGAATCTCCTCATTTTGTGAGGATCTCTCAGGCGATTCTTTGCCCGGTGAGGCCGGTAGAGTTCATTAAACCGTTGACCGCAAGTGGTGAGAGGCCGCATCCCGTGCCGTCGAACCAAGCCAATCAAGGAAAGCGAACCTTCCGTGCGACACGCCAGCCCCGTTGGCCGGCTTTCCTGGCTGTAATCGCCCTAACTCTGCTTGTCTGCGGGGTTTTCCGGCCCATCGTGGGCTTCGAATTCGTCGACTTCGACACGAACGCCCATGTGGTCAAGAACCCTCATATCCGGGGGCTGACCCTGGAAAACCTCACCCATATCCTCACTTCGCGGTGCGTCACCAGTTATTATCCGGTCCGCACGCTGACCTACGCCCTGGACTATCAGATCTGGGGCTTGAATCCCGCAGGTTTCAAGCTGACCAACGGCCTCATTCATTTGGGGAACGTGCTCCTGCTCTTCTGGCTAGTGCTGCGTCTTTTGCGTCATCCAGCCGTCGCCGGCAGATCGGAGGCCGCGGCATTCGATGTATTAGTGGCAGCGGTTTCTGCCGCCTTGTTTGCCGTCCACCCCGTGGTTGTGGAACCTATGGCTTGGGTGCCCGGACGCGAAGAGTTGTTGATGACGTTCGGGGCCCTAGGGTGTTTCCATTTCTATCTCACGTCCCGCCGTTTGGATGGCCGTCTCGATCGGTCCCTTTCGCGGAAGGCAGCGTATATCGGTGCCGCCTTATGTTGCATTGCGGCATGCCTGAGCAACGCCGTGGGAGCGGTGATACCCCTTCTCATCACCGCCTGGGATGTTCTCTCGCTGCCCAGCCCTAAGCTGCGGAAGCTCCTGACCGGAGCATCCGTTCTCTGGCTGATCGCAGCCGCAACGATCCTGGGTAAGGGGCACTATGTCCCTGCCGACGCAACAGCCACCGTGCCGCGCGTGTTCTCTTACGAATGGTTGTTGATGATTGTGAGCGCGTATGGGCTGAATCTCAAAACGGTTGTCTGGCCCGCCGAGCTGGGAATTCTCTATGAGTGGTTCCCATCTTATGGGTTCCGCAGAGGTGAGCTGATTCTCGGCGGGATTGCCATCGTCGTCACGGCTGCTCTCCTCTGGATGCTGCGGCGTCGAACTGTGACTGTTTTCGGTCTGGTTTGGTTCGTTCTCGCATTAGGGCCTACGGCGCAGATCATACCGCACCACATCGCCAGGGCGGATCGCTTCCTGTATCTGCCTCTGGTGGGGCTGGTTATCACCGCAGCGGCAGTCTTCGTGGCAATGGGTCGTATCCTGAAACGATCCACTGCAAGTGCCGCGGTTGTCACGATCGGCCTCCTGGGCCTGCTCGTCGAAGCAACGGTCAGCACGAACCAGCTTCAAACGTGGCAGAACAGCTACACCATGTGGAAGAACTGCTTGCGAGTTTCTCCCAACAATCCCATGGCACATCGCTGCTTCGCAGAGATTCTCGCGAACCGCGGGCGATTCGATCAGGCCATCCCCCATTACCACATGGCATTGCGAGTGGAGCCGGAAAGTGTCGTCACCCTCCACAGTTTTGCTTTGCGTCTGGCCACGTGCGAGGAGCATCTCCGCGATTATCGCTTGGCGATCGAGTTTGCCCAACGCGGATGTGAGATCACAGCATGGAAGGACTCGGACCTTCGTCTCACGCTTGCAGTGGCTCATGCGAGTTACGCGACCAACTTGGTCCGCCACGGGGATTACCGCCAGGCCATCAGCCATCTTAGCCGCGCGATGGAAGCAGATCCTGAGTACGACGTCGCGTACTTAAACCTGGCCATGCTATTGGCCACGTGCAGCGACCCAGAACTTCGCCAACCCGATGAAGCGGTTACACTTGCCGAACGGGGCTGCGATCTGGCAGGACAACCCGACTCCCGCAGGCTGAGCATTCTTGCCGCGGCCTATGCCGCGTCCGGGCGCTTCGACATGGCGATCACGACAACGGAAGCCGCGATCGCAACAGCTCATTCCTGCGAAGATCGAAGGCTACAAGAGTATCTCGAGGGCCAACTGAGTGCGTATCGGAAAGAGACTCTGTATCTTGAGGTTTTCTGATCGCCGATCTGCAGCGGCGAGGACATGCTGATACTTCCGGCGGGCGATCGCGCTGCGTCATGCCCATCCCGCCGTTCGCAGCGGCGACTATCACCAGGTCTACGCCCAGGACCGGCAATTTGCCTTCGTTCGCCGCAACGAGCAGGAGACTCTGCTCATTGTGCTCAACGCTTCCGACGATCCGGCGGAAGTCAGCGTGCCGGTTGGGACCCATATCCCGAACGGCGTCCACCCGCGGCCACTCTTCGGTGACCTCACGGTGGGCGCCGTTGGCGACGGCATGATCACGATCCGCCTTCCGGCACGTTCGGGTGGTGTGATGGGGAACAGGTAGTGGGTCCGGGCCTTCGTGAGGTCCGTGGCCGCACTCGCCAAGTCACTCGCCGTCCTTCCCCTTTCGCACCAAGTAGATCCTATCGACGTAGACCGCCTGGACTTCGCCCGGACGTTTCGGCGGGGCGACCCAGATGTAGATCTGGCCGTTCAGTTCGTGAGTTCCCAGGTCGAACACCCGGTAGTTGCCGTCGGAAACGTCGGCGATCGGCACGCTGAGATGGGATAGGCCTTTGCGGTTCTTCGAATCGTAGATGCCCATCGTCATGGCCGGGCCGTCGGCGGCGGTGGCCTCCACCCTAGCAACCACGAAGCACTGCCAGGGATTGCCGTAGGCCAAATCGTCGGAGAGGGGACAGCTCGTGGCCCACTCGTAATGGTCGCCGGGCATACGAATGGCCTTTCCGTCCGACGCCTTCGGGTCGTCGACCATATCGGCCCACTTGCCCGGTTCGGCCAACCGAAACTGGTTGTCCTGCAGGTCGATCCAGGCGTCGTCGGGCAGGCCGCGACAGGCTTCCGGCGGCGGCCCGACGGGGCGGAATCGCCGGCGGAGTCCCTCTTCATATTCGGAAAAGGGGCGTCCCTCGCGGTAGCTGCCCACCTTGAACTCCTTGGCCAGGCGAATGAACTCGTCGCAGGCCGCCACCGGATCCGCCGGTCCGAGGAATTCCTGCTGCTCGGCTCGTGCCGTACGCCGGAGCGCGTAGAAACGGCGCAGCCATACGTGATCGAGCGGCAGCCGCTCGCGGCGCACGCGCCGGGCCAGCACCGGATCGTCGGCCACGGCCTCGCCAGCCTTGGCGAAGAGCCGCGTCGCCCGGTTCAAGTCATCGAGGGTCAGATAGGAACTGGTGTCGCTCATGAAGCAGCGCAGGTAGACGCCCGACTTCTCGCCCGCGTCGTGGATTACGTCGAGGTACTCGCGGAGAAAGGGCGCTGCCGGTCCGTAGTAGCCTTTGAGGAATTCGTCGATGAGGGCCTTTTCGTCGAGGGTCGGATTCCACATCAGGTGGGCCAGCAGCCAGGCTCGCAGGCGGACGAAATCGCCGATCGTGCTTTGGGCGTCGCCCTGCTCAAAAAGGCCGATGGTGTGGTTGTCGACGAAGTATCGCACGTTGGGCCCCAGCACCCGCATGTTGGGATGGGGTACGAGATAGTTGGAGAAGTTGGTCACGTAATCCCAGATGAAGAGCTGCGGCGCGATCTTGCTCCAGCCCTCGATATCGCGGCGGAACGCCTCGTTCTGGTCGCCCGCAGCGAGCGGCTGAACGAACGAGCATTCGATCGAGCAGAGCCGTACCACCACGTTCTTCCGCGGCTTGACCAGCTTGGGCGGCGTGCGGGTGTATTGATAGGCCAGGGTCTCCACGAGCACCTCGGGAAACTCCTTCTCGACCTCCTCGGCCACGGCGTTCACGAAGCGGATCAGCGGCCCGGAGGGTGAGCCTTCTTCCGCCTCCACGGCCCGGCAGGCCTGGCACTGGCACTGCCCGTGCCAGTCGTTCTGGCTGATCGAGATGAACCCGGCCCCCGGATCGGAACGCAACCGTTCCAGAACGACCTTGACCATCTCCTTACGCATCTCTTCGTTGGTCAGGCAAAGTTGCGAACGATCGGCCGTGCGTTTTCCGTTGATTTCGCTGTACCACTCGGGATGCGCTTCAAAGTACTTCGCCGGCGGCAGGAAGGGGAAGAACGTGTGCACAAAGCCGACGAACCGGTAGTGGCCGCCATACTCGTCCGACACGCCGTGGTGATGCCCGTTGAGTTTGAACCGGGCGGCCGTGACACCGTCGAAGACGTCGCGATAGAACGCCTCGCGGTATCGAAGCGGCGGGGCGTAACGCACGTCCAGCGGCGGGATCTCCAGCACCGGCTTGTCGGGCACGAAGCCTTCTTGCGACGTCCACCAGCGGCAGCCGACCGCGTCTTCGAGAAACACGTAGACGGCATACAACGTTCCCCGAGGGCCCTGACCGGCCAGGATCAGGTTGTCGCCGACCGTCTTCATCACGATGCCGTCATAGCCGAGCGATTCCACGTCAAGGTCCGGGACAAGCTGTGCGAGTTGCCTGCAGGGCCCCACGACAATCATTGGTGTGCCGGACGGTACCTTGTCGTCGGCAACGATCGGCAATTCCACTCCGGTCACCTTCTGCAGGTGACTTTGCAGTTCGTTGGCCGCCGTGCTCACCGGCGAGGCGGGCTCTGAGGGAAGAACGATCACGAAGTTCGTCTTGCCCTGCGAAGCGAGGACCAGGTTCGCGGCCCTCGCCTGCGGGCTGATAAATGCCACCAGGAGCAACATCACCGCGGTCGTTCCAGCAATCCGATTCGAGTTCATGGGGCACCTCATAGCAGGTGATATTCTTTGGGAGAGAGCCTCCGAGCAACGGCACACACAGCGGATACGTCTCCTGGCGATTCCGCTTCAGCGAATATACCGGCTTCCATGGTCAAACGAAAGGTCTTGCCATACGCCACCGTCTTGATGCACATGTCCCCAAAGCGTGCTTCTCATTCCCTTGTCAAGCGATCCTCCCACCCTCCAACGATTACCGGTCGCAACCTACTCCCAATTCGGTGAACTGTGCGGCCGCATTCAGGAAGTGGGCCGTCAGCCAGAACACGGTCCAATCCTCGGCGTATCCGCCGCGGAGGGCGAAGAGGTCGTCGACCCGGCCGCGTTGGGCGTAGTTGGTGTGCTGGGGCTGCTCGCCGTGGCTGCCGTAGGGGTCGATGAGTTGCCCGCAACTTCGGAACATGAGGAGGCCGATCTGCCGAAGCCGATCGTCGGCGAGAACCTGACCGAGGCGGTAGACGTCGGGTGCCATGAGCACGCCGTAGGCGTCGATGTGCTGGTTTTGGGGTGAGACAACGGTCCAGCCTCGCGTCTTGAAGGCATGGTTTCTCAGACGCCCGGGCGGCAAGTCGATGTCCCAGACAACCAGGTAGCTGAGCACGACGTCGCAGGCATGGCGGGCCCAATCGAGGAACCGCCGCTCGCCGGTCAATTCGTAGGCCGCCAGAAAGCCCTGGAAGGCGGCGTAGGCCCCCTCCTTGTCTTCGCAGCGGGCGTCGAGCGTGCCGCCCCAATAGGGCTCCCGCATCAGCAAGTGCCGCTCGGCATAGTGTTCCGCCGCCTTGACCGCCGCCCTGCGGTGCAGTTCACTCTCGAACAGCTCGGCCGAAAGGCAGAGCGGTGCGATGAAAAACCCCTCGTCCGTGGATCGAGGGCGCCAATCATCGCGGAGGATTCGTTCGGAGTGGAAAACGGCCGCCTTTTTCAAGAATGCCTCCCACCGCGACGTATCCCGTCCGGCCTTGCGACCGACGCGGATCGCCCGGGCGACGTTCAACATCCCTTGTCCCTGGGAGAGCGGTTCGTGGCGCGACCAGGTCTTCTCGTCGTAGTTGTACCAGGTGTGGAAGCCACCCTCATAGAACTGGGCCGTGGAGAGGAAATCGAGCGACTTCTGCACCATGCCGGGAATCGCCGGATCATCCAGTTCGTCGGCGAGGACCTGCAACGCGTATCCGGGCGCCGCCGCCTGGCCGCACCAGCCCAGCACGAAGAAGGGCCGATCCGGGAACTTCTTGAACCCGGCCGCGTCGCCCGCCTCGTGCCAACGGGTTTTGGCGAACCGGTATTTGGCCTCGGTGATCTCGGCGATCGTCGGAAACACGTTCACGTCGGTCGGTTGGAACCAGTCGATCGATGTCCACAAGGGGCGGCGGAAGCCGGAGCCTTCCCGATCGACGGGGTAGACCTCCAGTCGAAACGTCTTCTCGACGATCGTGCCGGGAGCGACATTCAGATAGGCGTCGTCGTAGGGCACGAAGCCCGGCTGGATCGCCTTGATCACGGCCTTCTTTCCGTTCGAAGCGCACGGTCCGGAAAGGAGCACCAACTCGGTGCCGCTGCCCGACGCGTCCGCGCCCAACGACCACCACTGATCGCGAAGATTGCCGCAAGGAACCGGAGCCGGCAGGCTGTGGAGGGCCGCACCCAGTCGGCGATCGCCGTCCGGCCATTCCAGCGAGGCAAAGGGCAACGGGTAGCGGTGCTCTTCGAACAGGGCCAGCGGCGTCTCTGGTGAGAAGACGGGCGTGCGCCCGCTCGCGGCGCCCGACGGGTTGCCATAGTAGAGGATCCCCGGCAGCAGCACCCGCCCCTTGGCCTGGGGAGCCAGCCAGCGGACGGCCAACGTCGTCTTCTCTGCGGCGCTGTCACCGTGCCACTCCCAGCGGCGAACGCACTCGACGGTCCGCCCGCGAGGCCGGTAGGCGTCGCGAAGCCGCCACGTGCCGCCGGCGGTTTCCAGTTTCCCCTGGAGGATCGTCCAAGGTCCTTCCTGAGAGACGCTCTCGGGATGAGCATGGCGCCAGCCGGCCGGCCAGCCGTCCTTCCACTCGGTCGCCAGGGACCAGAGGCCTTCGGAGGGGGAGGTGAGCAGTACGGCGTCGCCGGAGGTGACCTCAATGGCCGAGACGTGTCCATCCACTGAAGTGACACGAATCTGCGTGTCGGGGCCCTGGTCGGCGCTGATCGCGGGTGAGGCAAGCGCCGGCAGCAGAAGTGCAATCGAAAACGCAGTGAAACGCACGAGATCCTCCAGGATGAAACAGGTGTCTATCCGTGTCACTCTCCGTCAGAAGGTGGCCACGAAGTCGTGGAGGCCGCCGAGGAACATCTGGACGGCGACCGTGGTGAGCAGAATTCCCATCAATCGTTCGACGGCGTGAAGCCCGCGGCGTCCGAGCAGTCGGCTGAAGGAGGTCGCGAACACCAGGATCGCCCCGCTGGCCAGCCAGGCACTAAACAACGCGATCAGCCAGGAAAACCACCGTTCCGGCTCGCGGGCCATCAGGAGCAGCACGGTCGCCACGGCAGAAGGGCCGGCGATCAACGGTATTGCCAGGGGGACAATAAACGGCTCGCCCTCGACGTTGTCGGAGAAGACGTCGCCGGGACGTCCGAAGATCATCTTGATTGCGATCAGGAATAGAATCAGGCCGCCGGCGATGCTGAGGGCCGGCTCGGTGATGTGCAAGACGCTGAGCATCACCTGGCCGCCGAAAAGAAAGACCACCAACACGGCCAGAGCAATCGACAGCTCGCGCATGACTACCCATCGTGCTCTCTGCGAGGGCAAGTCGCCGAGAATCGTGACGAACAGCGGAACGTTTCCTATGGGATCCATAACCAGGAAGAGCAAGGTTGCCGCCGCCAGGATGGTCATGAACAGGGCTCCGGGACCAAGAACAGGTGTCTGGTCAGTGTAACGCTCCCCCCACGGGCCAGCAACGAGTACGGGTATCTCCTTAACCGCGCAGGCTCGTGCCCGTGCCGGCCCCCGAGCGGCAACCGTGTGCTTGACCACCGGCCACGGGAATTCGCGTTATAATGCTGCCGTGCTCTCGCCTCGAAGAGCAGTGTGACTTGATTGTCCGGAGGCCACCCATGCTGAGAACCCCACTCCTAGCCGTCGTCTGCATGCTCGTCGCTTCGATTCTGGGGGCGGCCGGCCAGTACCTCTACAAGGCCGGCACGGATCGAAGTCCCGACGGCGGGATTTCCATGTTTGTCAGTCCGTGGATTCTCGGCGGCATGGCCTGCTACGTGGCGGTCATGTTCCTGTTCACCCAAGCGTTCCGCGCCGGTGGAAGCGTGACGGTCCTCTACCCCGTCTACGCACTCACGTTCGTCTGGGCGGCGGTCCTCGGGCTGCTTCTGTTCGGTCAGCCGATCCGGCCGGTTCATCTGTTCGGCATGATCTTACTGATTTCGGGCATCTACCTGATGGGCATCGGGAATGCTGCCTCGTAGCGGGTGCGCACGGGCACCTACGGGCAGGTTGGCACAAGGGGAACCAATCGATGACCGCGTACGAACCCGACTCTCGGCGTTCGATCGCCGACGTTCTCCGCAAGACGGCACACGGCAGCGTGGGGCTTTGTGTTCGCTGGAACATCCATCCCGACGCCATCTCCTACGCCTCGGTGGCAGCGGCCGCGGCTGCGGGGGTCTGCTTCTGGCAGGCAGGTGCGGCGTCCTGGCTGCTCATCCCGGCGGCCGGCTTCTGCTATCTGCGACTATGGTGTAACATGCTCGACGGGATGGTGGCGCTGGCCTCGGGCAAGGCGAGCCGGCGAGGAGAGATCCTCAACGAGATTCCGGACCGGGTCTCCGACGTGGCCATCTTCGTGGGCACCGCCCACAGCGGCTTGTGCCACGTGCTGGGCGGTTACTGGGTGGCGATCTTCGCCGTGTTCGTGGCCTACATCGGCACCTTCGGCCAGGCCATGGGCACCGGGCGCCAGTTCGGGGGACTGATGAGCAAGCCGTGGAGAATGGTTGCCCTGCACGTCGGCGCCTGGATGACTCTGGCCGCCGTCTGGTGGAATGAGGGACAGATAGAATTCAGCGGGCTGACGATCCTCGACTGGACATTCCTGGCAATCATTATCGGATCGCTGCAAACGATCGCCGTTCGCCTTGGCCGAATCGTGAAGAATCTGAACACGGAATCCGCCGCGAGCTGAACTATGTCACCGCAAGCCGCCCTGAACAGCGACGTCTTCCGCATCTATGTGGCCCTGCTGGTCGGCATCCTGGCCGTAGCGGGCGTCCTGATCGCCGGACTGAAGTACGGCCTGAAGCGCAACGTCGATCACGCGGTGAGATCCTACCGCGGATGGCTGATGATGATCCCGGCCGTCCTGCTCTGCATCTTCCTGGACCGGATCACCACCATTGTCTTCTTCACCGTACTGGCCGTCTTCGCATTCAAGGAATATGCCCGGGCGACCGGCCTGTATTCCGACTGGCCCATGACGGGAGTGGTCTATTGCGGCATTAGCGCCGTGGGAATCGCGACGTTGCTCCGCGATCCGACCTACGCCGTGCCGGGATGGTATGGGATCTTCATGGCACTGCCGGTCTACGTGGTGACGGCCATCCTGCTGGTTCCGATTCTCCGCAACCGGGCGAAGGGGCAACTGCAGGCGATTGCGCTGGCTATCGTGGGATTCATCTACATCGGCTGGATGTTCGGCCATGCGGCGTTTCTGGCCAATGCCAAATACGCCTACGGCTACCTGTTCTATCTGTTCGTGGCGGTTGAAGTGAACGACGTGGCCGCCTTCACCTGCGGCAAGCTGTTCGGGCATCGCAAGCTTCGCAGCGAAATCAGCCCCAACAAGACCTGGGGCGGCTCGATCGGCGCCTTGGGCGTATCGCTGGCGTTGCCCTGGCTCCTGCGTTTCTCGTTCCCCCACTTCGGCCCCGTGGAACTCGTCCTTGCCGGCCTGATCGTCGGCATCGGCGGCCAATTGGGCGACCTGTCGATGAGCGTGATCAAGCGCGACGTGGGCGTCAAGGACATGGGCGCCTTGATCGAAGGCCACGGCGGCATCCTCGACCGCATCGACAGCCTGATCTACACCGCACCGCTGTTTTTCCACATGGTTCGGTACTTCCATGATCTCTACTAAATCCGAAATACGAAACACGAAATCCGAAACAAACTCAAAGCCTGAATTCCAAATGTCTCAAACCAGACGAAAAGACTCGCGCCGACACGCACGGTTTGTTTCGAACCTTTGTTCTTCGGATTTTGGGTTTGTTTCGGATTTGGTGCTTCGCATTTCGGATTTCAGAGATGCGCGCACGGTGTGCGCATCTGGTCACGAAAGACTCTGACTTCTTCGCTCTGCAACCTCCCATGGATCCGTGGCTTTACGACACTGCCGAAGACCTCGATCAGACGCTCATCGAGCGGCTGCGACGCTTTCCGCGGAAGCCGGATATGCTCGTCTATGGTGCCCGCTCGGTGGCGGCTCTGGCGATGCGGGCGTCGATGGGGATCTATCATCGCCTGCAGGTGACGGGGCGGGAGAACTTGCCTCGCGAAGGTTCCTTTGTCCTTGTCGCCAATCACGCGAGCCACCTCGACACCCTGGCGATCCTCTCGGCCATGCCGCTCAAGAAGCTCCACCGCATCTTTCCGGCCGCGGCCAAGGACTTCTTCTTCGTGAGCGTTCCGCGACTGGCGATCGCTTCGATCGTCGTCAACGCGCTCCCCTTCGATCGGAAGGCCAACATCCGTCAGAGTCTGAGCCTTTGTCAGGGCCTGCTCGAGAATCCGGGCAACGTACTCCTGCTGTTCCGGGAGAGAACCCGCACGACCAGCGGCGAAATGAACGAGTTCAAACCGGGGATCGGCTTGCTCCTGGCCGGCGCCCCGTGGCCGGTCGTGCCCTGCTATGTCGACGGCGCGTATCGCGCCTGGCCCAAAGGGAAACGGTTTCCCCGACCCTATCGCGTGCGGTTGGCCATCGGCCCGCCCCGCGATTATTCCCATCTGAAACGGGGCTAATGCGGCTGGGCGTCGATCAGCATGTTGGTGTTGTTGGCGACCGGCATGAGCGGCGTGTAAGGATCGTTGATCTCGCAGCTTGCCTGACGTCCGGGGTACCAGACCAATCGCAGGAAGACACCCCAACTCTCGCGTTCCTGGCCGGTCGTGCCGCCGTCCTGCGGTGCGAGGTAGGTGAAGGAATTCTCCAGGGCCCAACTGGTTCCCAGGGGCACCGTGGCGTCGGCCCCGAACACGCCGTCGCCTTGGCCGGTGAAGCCGGCCCAGACCCGCCCGATTCCACCGCCCGTGAAGTAGCGGCGGTAGAACAGAGAGTAGATGTCCATCGGAGCAAGATCGACTTCGGTGATGATCTGATTGATCCCGGGCACGACCATGCGGTCGTCGGTAGCGCCGAACGTCCCGAAGAATCCGAAATCGCGACAACCGGGCTGCGAGAAGGCCGCTTCCATGCGGATTTGGCCCGTCGTGGCGTCACCGCGATAGGAGTCTCGCATCAAGTCGTAGACGACGCCCCACTGGATTCCACCGCACAGGGCTCGGCGGAAAATACCGGCCGTGAAGAAAACCTGGTCACGATGATCCTTCGAGAACAGGTCGACCACCTGGTCGCCGGTGAAGTTGCTGTGAACGACTCCCACGCCGACCTGATAGCCCAGGCACCAGGGATCGCCCAGGGGCGAACCCCAGTTCATCCCGTAGTTGAAACCGAAATTGCCGTTGCGTCCCAAGTCGGTTGGGCCTTTGAAGCCGTGCACGCCGCCAAAATAGTTGAGGTTCGTGACGACGTGGGCGAGGGCCCCGAAGAAGGCATCGCCAAACGCCCCGCAGTCATAGCAGTCGCCGCACCCGCCGCAGGCCAGGCCGTCTCCGCAACCCCCGGCCCCGCAGGCCATGCCCGGGCCGCAGGCCAGGCCGCACGAGCCGTCCGATCCGCAACCGGCGATCTCGTCGCCCATCACGGGCGGTCCCACTTCGATCGGCATTTCGTCGGCCATGACGGCGGCCGCCGAGCCGTTGGAAACGGTCCGAACCTTGGCGCCAAACTCTCCTGCCCGATACGGCGACCAGTTGGCCTGCTGGTGCGGCGCCTGGGAAGATCCCTTCTTGAGCACCCGATGTTTCCAGACAGTCCGTGAGCTGCCCTCCTGCCCGCTGCCAAGAAGGGCGGTTTGGGCGCAAACCGTGACACTCAGAGTTCCCAGGAGCATCATGCTCAAGGCAAGCGTGCTGACATTCCGAGTCAACCGTCTCATCAGGAGTACCTCAGTTCGGGGGGGCATCGTCGCTCCGTTGCCGAGCGCACTGAAACGCCCGGCAGCGACATTATCGGAATCCCCAAACCGGAACTTTCAGGATAATCCGAAAATTCTACGATTTCAGAAAAGTCGACGCAGATGCCCCAGAATAACAGCTTCCTGGAGGTGCGTGTGGGATAGCGGCGATCGGTCCAGGTCAAGCTCGCGCGGACGCGTGCAACCGGCAAGCTGGCCGAGACCGATCCCGGTGAATTCGCCGCCCGACAGACTCAACCTTCCGTCTGACAGATGTTCGGTCTGAGCTTCAGAATCTGCCGAGCAAACTCATCCGCCGGGTTGCGATAGGCGTCGGTGAGCCAGTGGTGTCTCCCTTCGCGATCGTGAAGATACCAGCGATGGGACGCGCCGTCCCGGCGTTTCTCGATGCGGACGAGATCGTCGAGCCGCAGCCTGAAGGAGTCTCCCCGTTCTGGGACCGGACAGACGCATTCGACAAGCTCGTCGTCCAGCAGACAGACAAAGGTCTCGTTGTGCCGAATCTTGGCCATGGCCGCGGAGGAAACCAGGAGGCCCACCGCAATTTCCGCCCCCAGAAACTCCAACCCAAACGGAAGATTCTCCGTCCAAACGACGCGGAAGAAGAAGACCTGGAAACAGCCGATCACGATGACGGTCAACCCCAGCCAGAGCAACAACGAGACGCCTTCAGCCAGACTACTTTTCGAGTGTTTCAGAGTCTTCATACCGAGTTCCGATCTGGGGGGGATAGACTTTCAACATACCGCAAATGGCCGTGACCGTGCAAACCGAGATATCAGCCTTGCAGAAGGCATGATTCCACCCGGACGCGGGGCGTGATATTCCCCCGGTCCGCTTGACGGACCGACTTCGCGTCGTGTATTACTACAAAATTCGGCACTATTTGATGAAGATCCTACTGCGGGAGGTTTTCTCCGTGGATGAGATTCGGAAGCAGTTTCTGGCTGATCTTGCGGCAGCCAAGTCGCCTCAGGAGGTGGAGGAGGTACGGATCAAGTACCTCGGCCGCAAAGGCCTGATCACCCTGTTGGCGAAAAACACCGACTTCAGCCAACTGAGCCCCGACCAGAAACGCGATTTCGGCAAGCAACTCAATGAGTTGAAAGGACTTGCCACCGAGAAGCTCGCGGAAGCGGCCTCGGCAGCCAAATCGGGCCAGACGGCCAAGAAGGGGCCCGATCTCGACCTGACGCTCCCCGGCACCGGCCACTCCCTCGGCTCCCTCCATCCGATCACGCTTGTGCAGATGGAACTCGAAGACATCTTCGAGGGCATGGGCTTCATGGTTCTTGTGGGACCCGACGTGGAGACGGAGCACTATAACTTCGACGCCCTCAACATCCCCGGCGATCACCCGGCCCGCGACATGCAGGACACCTTCTGGTTGACGAACGGCATGTTGATGAAGACCCACACGTCGGCCAACCAGGTGCGAACCTTGGAGAAGTTCGGTGCCCCCCTGCGGGCGATCTTCCCGGGACGCTGTTTCCGCTACGAGGCCATGGACCCCAGTCACGAGACGACCTTCTATCAATGCGAAGGACTGGTCGTCGACCGCGACATCTCCGTCGCCAACCTGATTGCCACCATGAAGGCCCTGCTTGGCGAGATCTTCCACCGCGACGCCACCGTACGCTTGCGGCCCGGATTCTTCCCCTTCGTCGAACCGGGATTCGAGCTCGATCTGCAGTGCCTCCTCTGCGGCGGCAAGGGATGCTCGACTTGCGGCGACGGGTGGATCGAACTGATCCCCTGCGGCCTGGTCCACCCCCGCGTCCTCGAGTTCGGTGGAATCGACACGAGCAAATACAGCGGATTTGCCTTCGGCCTGGGCCTCACCCGCCTGGCCATGATGAAATACGGCGTTCAAGATATCCGCCGCTTCAATTCGGGCGACATCCGCTTCTGCAGCCAATTCCCCGCCGCCGTATAAAGGATTTCGCAACTCGCTTTGCAGGGCGTCAAGCGAGGAAATCCGAAATCCGAAGCTCGAAATACGAAACAAACCCCAATGAAGAAATCTGAATGCACCAAACGGCAGCGAGTCGAGACGATTTGCGTCTCCCCTGGCTATCCATTTGAACATCGCCACGTCGGAGTGGTGCAGGGAAACGAGACCTTCGCGGCAGACTCGTTTAACCCGCTGCCGTAGGCGAGGATTACTAACCATCCCAAAGCGGCCTGGAGTTGGCCAGCGGCCTCGCCTACGGCAGCGGGTTAAACGAACGCTCTGCTGGGACTTGCGTTCACCGGCTTTGGCCAAAGTGGCGCTGTCCGACTACGGCAAGTTTCGCGCCTTTGTGTTCTCCCGATTTTGAGTTTGTTTCGGATTTCGTGCTTCACACCGTGAGGTTTGCCAACATCTCATAGCTCGCGTCCCTTCCTGGAGTTTCCTCGTGAAAATCTCGCTCGACTGGATTTCCGATTTCGTTGACCTCTCCGACCTCGAACCGGAGGCGATTGCCGACCGTCTCACCCTGGCCACGGCCGAGGTGGAAGGTTTTGAGGTGATTCGTCGATCGGTTGCCGGCGTGCTGGTGGCCGAAGTCCTGTCGGTCGAGTCGATCGTGAGCCCCGATGAAGCGGCCCAGGGCAAAACGCTGGCTGTGGTTCAGGTCGACTGCGGCAGGAAGAAATTCCAGACGGTCTGCGGCGCCCCAAACGTCCGTCAGGGTATGAAGGCCGCCTTCGCCCCGGCCGGCGTGATTCTGGCCGAGAATACGAAGATCGAGGCAACCGAACTGCGCGGTCGCAAGAGTGAGGGCGTGTTGTGCTCGGCCGCCGAACTGGGGATGAGCCGCTGGCACGAAGTGCTGCTCGAACTGCCGAACGAACTGGAAGCGGGGACTCCGCTGGCCGATCTGATTCCGGCCGAGGATGTGCTGATCGAAATCGACAACAAGAGCCTCACGCACCGCCCCGATCTCTGGGGGCACTACGGCTTCGCCCGCGAGTTCGCAGCCATCTTCCAGCGTCCGCTCAGGGCCCTACCGGTGGTCGACGTGGCGGCCTATGACGATCTGCCCGAGTATCTCCTCTCGGTCGAGGATCTCGAGAACTGTCCCTGCTATGCCTGCATTGAGTTCGAGTGCAAGGCCACAATCCCGTCGCCGGTCGTCATGCAGCGCCGTCTCCACGCCTTGGGCCAGCGAACCATGAACTTGTCGGTCGACGTGACCAACTACGTCATGCTCGAACTGGGCCAGCCGACCCATGCCTTTGACGGCGATCGGGTTACGGCCATCCGCGTGGCTCCCATGGGGAAAGAGGGCACGTTCACCACCCTCGACGGCCAGGCCCGCAACATGCTCCCCGACGATCTCCTCATCTGGAACGCCAACGAGCCGGTCGCCCTCGCAGGCGTCATGGGCGGCCTGAATAGCGAGGTCGAGCAGTCGACGACCAAGCTTCTGCTGGAAAGTGCCAACTTCAAGGCCGCACGAGTGAGACGCACCTCGGTTCGGCTCGACCTGAGAACCGAGTCGGCTCAGCGGTTCGAGAAGACCCAGCCGCCCGTCAACGCCAAACAGGGAATCGCGCGGATACTCAAGCTGATCGAGGAGGCGGGCGCCGAGCCCAAGGCCATCAGCCGGATGACCGTGGCCGGCGATCTCAAAGAGGGATACCGGCCGGTCAAGCTGGCGCCGGGCAGCCTGGCGACGATGGCCGGCGTCGACATTCCGGCGGAAGAGGTGCTGGGCATCCTGCGGAGGCTCGAATTCCAGGCCGAACTGGCCGCCGACGGAACGCTCAAGGTTGGCGTCCCGCCCCATCGGAGCGAAAAGGATATCTCCATCCCCCAGGACATCGCCGAGGAAGTGCTCCGCGTCTACGGCTACGGCCGGATTGTGCCGCGAATGCCCGAGATGCCCCTGAAGCCGCTCTTGGCCAACAAGTCGCTGCGGCTGGAACACAAGGCCCGGCGGTTGCTGGCGGCCGGACACCATTTCGCCGAAGTCCACACCTACGGCTGGACCGACGACAACTGGATCGCCAAGCTCGGATTCGAGCCGCAGGGGGCCCTGGCGTTCGCCAATCCGATCGCGCAGCAGTATCGTTTGCTCCGCACCACCCTGGTGCCCAACCTGCTGGCACTGGTCGACGTCAACCATACCCATCGCGACGCGTTTCGCTTGTTCGAGTTGGGACGGACGTACCAGAAAGCGAAGGACGGCTGCCGCGAGACGCTGCGGCTCGGCGGAATCAGCTATCAGCAGTCAAACCAGCCTCCACTGGAAGAGCACCTCCGTGCAATCAAGGGAGTGATCGAGGACCTGGGGCGGATGATCGGCGGCAAGCCGTTCTCATTCGTTCCGGCCGACGCAGCCCAATTTCCTTGGCAAGTGCCGGGCTACTGGGTGGCCGTTGGTTGCGGCGACCAGACTGTCGGCGGCCTAGGGGTCCTGGCCGGCGGTGTGCTCGAAGCCGTGGCCCCGGACGGCGGCCAGGTCGTGTGGTTTGAACTTGAATTCGACCGCCTGGACGGTTCGGTCTTCCCTGTGGTCCAGTATGAAGCTCCGCCGCGTTATCCCGGCTCCTGGCAGGACTTCTCCCTCGTCTGGGACCTGGATCGAGGCTTCGCCGCGTTGGAAGACGTCCTTGCCCGCTTCAGCCATCCGCTGTTGACCGGGCGAGAGTTCGTCACCTCCTATAAAGGAAAGGGGCTCCCCCAAGGCAAGGCAAGCTATTCCTACCGATTCTGGATCGGCGCCGCCGATCACACCCTTGCGAGTGAGGAGATCGAAGACTTTCGCAAGGCCGTCCTGGGATTTCTCACGCAACGCGATATCGCGCTGCGATAGGGCAACGCAAAAGACGGGCGCAATACTTCAGCCCTGCTACTTCAGGCGGCTGAATAGATACAAAAACGCCCCAGTCGCTCTGAGCGACTGGGGCGCGAACGAATAGAGCCTTGGATTCGTCTTGACTGCACGAACAATCACTTCCCCGTCTTCAAGGGAACCGCGATGTCGTTAGGGCCTTCGGCAACGTCCACGCGGATGTCGCTCATCTCGCTCCAATACTTGTCGGGAATTGCCGAGTCCGTGGTAACAGGGACGGGTTCCTCGCTGTCGCTGCCCCCTGCCTTTGGCGCCAAATAAACCGTGTACTTCCCAACCGGAAGTGGCTCCGATATGGAAAAAGTACCGTCGGATTGAATGTCGGCGGAGCCGGCCTGCCCGCTATCTACGCCGAGCAGCACGACGGCGGCGTTCGAGTAGGGTTCGTCGTCCAACGTCACTTTGCCCTTGACGGTGCCGGAGGGAATTGACTTGCCGCATCCAAACAAGATGACGCACAAGAGAAGTCCCGCGAGCAGCCACTGACGAACCGCGCGACCCGATCGAGTGTTGACCATAAAGAGATGTCCTTTCCGGTTGATCACAAGGTAATTGACCGCCTCTCCAGTCGCCGGAGACTGCGATCGGCAGACGGTACTAGAGGGACGTTTGGATCGGTTGCCCGTCCCTGCGACATGCCAATCGCTTCAGATCGGTGAAGTCAATGGTATCCGTGATGAAATGAACGCTGCCGTCCGTCATCAACACCTGAACGCCCCCGGGGTGCATCGAATTGAGGGGCGTGTTGTTGCGATACATCGCATCCGTAGCCCCGGTCTGGCAAATATTCGCGTTAGGCGCGAAGCGGACGCAGGTCGTCCCGGCCTGCCAAAGGTCGGTGCAACCATCCGGATGACCGACCGGGCGCGGATGGCGAGTCCCGTACCAGCCGCCGTAGTAGTTCGCCGAACGATTTCCATCGTAAGAAGTGCAGGTCGTCGGCAAGTGAATTCGGCCCGATTGTTCTCCAACGATCATCGTGTTCGACGTCCCGTCCGTGCAGTCAGCGAAGTTGAAGCACTCATTGGCGGCAAGCATGCCGTTGTTGCACGACCAACCGTGTCCGCAATCCTGTGTGCCAAGATTGTCATTCCCCCCTGGAACCGGGCGTGCGGCGCCCTGAATCCCCGCATAATTGATGTTCTGCGCAGTGCCGGCCGGATTGTTGTGACCTGCCGACAGCGGCTTGAACCAACTCGACGGGCAGGCATACGCAGGCACAATCAAACCGCGCAGAACCTCGTTGCCCAAAAGCGGGGTCGCTCCACCAGCCATAAAAGACGACGTCTCGGTAAAGGAAAGCTGATCGTAAACGGCCCCCTGTTCGATGAACGGAAGAATCAGTGCTCGCCAGTTCGAGCCGTTAGACGGCCACACCTCCCGGAGATTGAAGGAGCCGAGTGGAAAAGTCTTGTGTGTGTCGTGATAGTTGTGCAGTGCAATCCCAATCTGCTTCAGATTGTTCGAACACTGCGATCGCCGCGCTGCCTCGCGGGCAGCCTGAACGGCAGGAAGTAACAAGGCAATCAATATCCCAATGATTGCAATTACCACGAGAAGCTCGACGAGCGTGAACGCCCGACCGTGACACCGTCGTTTCATAGTCAACCTCCCAGAGAAAAAAGAGGAAGAAAAACAACACCCCCTTTCAAACCGCGAAGAAGGCAGAAGCTCGCCCAGTCGCGGCGATTTCTTAACGAATGCGTTAGTAATCAAGTCTATTTTAATGTCAAAAAAGCCTAAGTCAATAGTTGCCCTTTCCTTCGCAGTCCTCCTGGCGACCGAAGGATGGACGGTGAGGGGCCACATCGATCGCTTCAAATAAGCAGAATCGTATCGTTGAAGCGCCGAACTGGACTTTTACCAGATTCCTCCCGCCCTCTCGCAAAACTGTCAAGGTGCCGTTCTCCAGTCCACAAAAAAGCCATGTCGTCCGACGTCGATCTCACCACAATCCTCGCTGTATATCCCGATATCGAACGCCCGACTGCCATTACGGCTCTTGGCGGTGCCGGCGGCTTCAGCGGAGCACGGTTCTGGCGAGTGGAAACGCCGCGCGGACCGTTTTGCTTGCGGTGCTGGCCGGCTGAATATCCCAAGGTGGGCGATCTACAATTCATTCACGCGGTTCTGCGGCATGTGGCCGAGAACGGTTTCGATCTGGCCGCGGTCCCCCTTGAGAACTCGGCAGGCGCAACGTTCGTCCGTCACGCCGGCCACCTGTGGGAACTCTCGCGGTGGATGCCCGGCCAGCCCGAGGCTTCGCCCCCCCCTGCGAAGAAACGAGTGACGGCCGCCTTGGAGTGTCTGGCACAGTTCCATCGAGCTACCAAACACTTCCGTTGGACCAATACCGCCCCTCACAGAGAAGCCTGCTCCGCCGTGGGGCCTTCGCCCGGAATCCGCAATCGCCAGCGGATACTGCGCCAGTGGATGGCCGGCCGAGCAGGGCAGTTACGCAAGGCCGTCGGCCCAGGTCTGCATTGGCCCGAGATGGCCCACCGCACAAACCGGCTGCTCGAATTGCTGCCCCAATGGGGACCCGCCGTTGCCGATATCCTTGGCCAACATGAATCCTGCGAGGTTCCGCTCCAGCCCTGCCTGCGCGACGTCTGGTCGGATCATGTGCTGTTCCAGGGCGATGTCGTGACCGGCCTGATCGATTTTGGCTCCATGGGAGTCGATAACGTTGCGTGCGACCTTGCTCGCCTCCTCGGCAGTCTTGCCCGAGATTCCTCCGATCTCTGGCAGGCTGGGATCGGGGCATATACGAACGTCCGTCGGCTTTCCCAACAGGAACTCGGACTCGTTCGGGCGTTTGATCTGAGCGGCACATTGCTTGGAATGTTTAACTGGGCAGCTTGGGTATTCCTGGAGAACCGCGCCTTTGAGGAACCTCAAGCAGTGCTGCAGCGTATGGATGCCTTGATGCAACGATTCGAATCCGATCGCCCGCCTCCCCCTTTGGCAAGGAAGGTTCTGCTGTAACCACTCGCGTGGCTGGTGCATCCAAGTCTGGGCAGACCGGTGGTTTTTTTGCGGGCTGCATGCTGCACGATGTTGCTGGTTCCCGCAATAATAGGCCGGTTGCACGTTGCGTCCGCCTGCCTTGAACCTCAAAGCCCCAATCTGATACTTGCCCCATGACTGGTTCCACGGAGGGACCTCAAATGACTACGCATCAAACAAGATCCCGCCCATACTGGACACTTCCACTCCTGACAGTCCTCCTGGCTCTCGCCTGGGCCACCCCGTCATGGGCTCAATTCAACCTCGGGTTCGGCGCCGGTTCCGACGCGAAAGTGGAAGCCAAAGCCCAGTTCACCGCGGGCACCGCCGATGCTCCTGCACGCCTGTTCGTGACCGCCACCATCGATCCCGGTTGGCACATTTATTCGATCACCCAGAAGGGCGAGGGCCCGATTCCGTCGGCCGTCAAGTTGAATGAGGGCCAAGGTGTCAAGCTGCTCGGACCCTTCCAGGCCTATCCGGCCCCAGACGCGAAGGTTGAGGAACTATTCAACAACCTATTGGTCGAGACGCATCACGGCACGGTGTTATGGTACGCGCCGATTCTGCTGGAACCGGGTGTTGACCCGGCGAAACTCAGGATCAAAGGCACCGTTTCTGCGCAACCCTGTTCCGACACAGCTTGTCTTCCCCCACAAGACTACCCGTTCACCGCCGCGCTCGGTCCGGGTGAAAAAGTCCCTGCCGAGCAACTGACGGTTGCCCCACAGGTGGCTCAGCCGAAGCCGGCCGAGACGCCCAAAGCAGCACCGTTGGTTCCGCCGACGCCTTTTCCACGCACCGAAGAGCCGAACGTGCCGGAGGTGTTCACGCAAGCAGCCCCCGCCCAGGATGCAGAGAAGGAATCCTCCGCGCTGAAGTGGCATCCGTTCACAACCATGGAAGATTTCAGCGAGATTGTCGGTACGAAGGGAGTTGCCTTCAATCCGGAGGAAGTAACGGCCAACCTGAAGAAGAAGCAGGAAGGCAAGACGCTTCCGTTCATGCTGGTTGCCGCTTTCTTCGGCGGGCTGATCCTGAATCTGATGCCCTGTGTACTCCCCGTGATCGGGCTGAAGGTCCTTTCCTTCGTCACCCAGGCGGGTGAGAGCCGCAGTCGGGCCTTTCTGCTCAATGTCGTCTACTCGGTCGGCATCATCGCCGTGTTTCTCCTGCTCGCCGCCCTCGCCGCAGGGCTGGGGCTCGGCTGGGGCCAACTGTTCACCTACGGCCTGTTCAACGTCGTCATGGCGGCCGTCGTCTTCGCCATGGGCCTGAGCTTCCTCGGCGTCTGGGAGATCCCGATTCCCGGATTCGTCGGATCGGGCAAGTCGGCGCAAATCCAACAGCAGGAAGGACTCTCCGCGGCCTTCCTCAAAGGCGTTATTACGACGATCCTCGCCACCCCCTGCACCGGGCCTTTCATGGCCTCGGCACTCACCTGGGCCGTCGCCCAGCCGCCGGCGATCGTGTTCGCGGTCTTTTTCGCCATCGGCCTGGGCATGTCGAGCCCCTATCTGCTTATCGGGGCATTCCCCGAATTGATCCGCTTCCTCCCCAGGCCTGGCGCCTGGATGGACACGTTCAAGCAGATCATGGGCTTCTTCCTGCTCGGCACGGTCGTCTTCCTGCTGAGCTTCCTTGAATGGCCCTATGTCGTCCCCACCGTCGGCCTCCTCTTCGCCATCTGGGCCGGACTCTGGTGGTTCAACCGTACGCCCATAACCGCCTCGGCCGACAAGAAATGGCGTGCATGGCTGGAGGCAACCGCCTTTGTCGGCGTTGCCTGGCTTCTCCTGTTTCCCGGCCTTGACGGCATGCTCCCCGGCCGGTTGGGAATCAAGGGGCTTTACGATGAAATGAATCAGCGATTCGTGGCTCGTGTCGGCGACGGAGTCCCGGCAGGAAACCTTGTCGTTGACGAGCCACGTACCGTCCTGGTCGACTTCACGGCCGATTGGTGTCTCACCTGTAAGACCTTGGAGGCGACGGTCCTGCATGCGCCTGCGGTGATCGAAGCGTTCCAACGAGACGACGTTGTTTTGCTCAAGGCCGACTACACGCGACGTCCGCCTGAGGTCGAGCGGTTTCTCAACGTGCTGGGTAGCAAACAGGTGCCGATCGTGGCCGTGTTTTCACCCGATAGCCCCAACAGCCCGATCGTGTTTCGTGACGGCTATACCCAGCAGATGATCCTCGACGCCCTCGATCAGGCCCGCCCCAAAGGATGAGTTGTCGTTAGGCAGGCGGAATCTGTGTCGACCCTCAAGACACTCAAACGCGAGGATTCGCTTTCCCAATTCAACCCACGTTGCCTGCCTTCCAACCGGCAGTTTTGCTATTTCAGATGGCTGCATAGAAATAAGAGATTATCGAGAACCTCCCCGTTGACGAAATCGTATCTTTGCGAAGAATAGTATGGAACGAGGTTGCTCGTTTCTGTTTTGGGGATAGACGGTCTGATTCCCGGAATCAGGCATTCTTCTGGGTTTCCGTTTGCAAAAGGAAAGTGCAGACGTAGTCTTTGTATTCAGGGTTGCTTCGTGATTAAGAGCGTAATGTCAGAGGAAAACGTGCAGGATTGGATTCGTGCGGCGACTTACGGCGCCATTCGGGAGGCTGATTGTCAGCTCTCCGATGGGGTACTGCTCCTACGGGGGCGGGTCCCTAATTTCTATACGAAGCAGTTGGCTCAAGAGGCCGCCGGTCGGCTCCCCGGCGTGGTAGACGTCGTTAATCACATCGAAGTGATGTCCGCCGATTGGTGAGCCCCGTGGGTGGGGGCTCTCCCGAGCCAATCCAATCCCCGTAGGTTGGCTCTCCCGAGCCGACCAAGAGGATCGCCGGAAGACCCCACGCTGAAAAGTCAGGCTGTGCAACCGCGCCGCTCGGTAATTGGCGTTCGCGTCTGCGCCTCTACTGCGCCCAGGCAACGCCCCTCTCGCCCGCTTCGACTTTGCCGATCACCCAACTGTCCAGTCTCAGATCGGCAAGCTGGTGGCGAATGCTGTCGGCATAGTAGCCGCTGACAATGAGCGCCATGCCCACGCCCATGTTGAACACCCGCGACATCTCGTCGGGTTCAATCTCGCCGAGACGCTGGAGCCAAGAGAAGACCGGGGGAACTGTCCAACTGTCGCGCTCGATAATCACGCGAACGCCTCTCGGCAGAATTCGCTCGATATTCTCGTGAAGGCCTCCGCCGGTGATGTGCGCGATGCCGTGGACGACCGACTTCACCCGGTAGTGGGTGAGCACCGCCCGGACCTGTCGGACGTAAATCCGTGTGGGGGTAAGCAGCGTCTCACCCACCGTACCGCCCAGTTCCTCCACATGGTCGTGGACCGTCAGCCCGGCAATCTCAAAGACCACTTTCCGCACCAGGCTGAACCCGTTGGAATGGACCCCTGTCGAAGCGATGCCGATCACCACATCCCCCGGCATGATGGCGGAACCGTCGATCACTCCGCTCTTCTCGACCGCGCCGACACAGAACCCGGCCATGTCGTAGTCGTCGTCGCCGTACACGTCCGGCAGGATCGCCGTTTCACCGCCGATCAACGCACTGTCGCTCTGCAGGCAACCCTCCGTGATTCCCTCTACTAACTGCTCCAGAAGTGGGGGATCGTCCTTGGGCATCGCCACATAGTCGAGAAAAAACAGCGGTTCTGCCCCGCAGCAAATCGCGTCATTGACGCACATTGCCACCAGGTCGATCCCCACCGTGTTATGAACACCCATCGCCGAGGCGATCTTCAGCTTCGTGCCGACCCCGTCCGTACACGCGATCAGCACGGGCGACTTGTACCGTCGAGCAAACAAGGCGCCGGGAAAATCGAGCTGAAACAGCCCGGCGAACCCACCGTCGAGCTTCATCACGCGGGGGGTATGGGTCCGCGAAATCAGCCTCGGGAGCCGTGCCATCGCGTCCGCGTACTTGTCCAGATCCACTCCGGCGTCTTTATAGGTTGCCTTCGCCATATCCCTTCCTGATCGCCTTGACTGCTGTCGCAAGCCCGTATTCTAAGGATTTGCACCCCGAAAACCAACGGGTCCGGGCAGAGGACACCCGCCAGACTACGGCGATTCGCGCCGAGACCAACATGCGTTCACGGGTGCCGATCCCCTCGCATTGAGGGAAAGAAGGGGGCTGTCCCGGTTTTTGTGGCAGGACGCCGCAAAAATGGGACTGTCCCCTTCCCGCAGCATCACGAGCACAGAATTCGGTACAGGCCCGATTGAGGCTATCCCTCGGAAGCCACAACAGATTTTCCAGAATTCCTGGAACAACACCGAACCACCGGCGAGCACGATCGTAGAGAAGATTGTTGGACACGAGGAGCAAGCGGTCACCGATTCCCCCCTCCCGCGGTGGCCGTGTTCTGTCTGATTCGTGTTACCCAATCTCCCCGGCGGATGACGAACCTCCCCCTAGTTCGTCATCCGCTTCTTTTTTTTCCGCATCCCAAACGAAACGCTCTTCGCTCTCGCCGGATAGGATTCTATACTACTCGCCGAAAAACCATAGGTTCGGCAGACTGCTTCCGTCGTGCTTGGAGATGCTCCTGGGACCTGTTGCACGGTGGCTTCGGTGCGTGCCGAACAGAGACCGGCAAGAACCGAGAAGGAGATTCGTATGACAAGACAACCGTGGCTCCCAACCGGGGGTGCCGTTGCCGTCGCGATTTCACTGGCCGTTCACACTCTCTGGGCAGCCGAGGTCCCTCAACCGCCGGCACTCTCGGCGCTCGTACCCGCGGAGGATCTGGTCGGCCAGATCGAAGACTACGTGGAAGAACTCGAAGGATGCGTTACGGACCAGGAAGAATACGAGGACTCGGCGGAGAAGCTCACTCGCTATGCCGACAGCCTGGCCGTCATTGCCCTGGCCGTCGGTCTCCACGATCAGGACAGCCGATTGCGACGGGCGGCCCCCGCTCTGGTGAAGGCCGCCCAGGATCTGGCCGGGGCGAAAGACTTTGCCGCGGCCAAAGCGGGCGTGGCGGCGGTTAAGGCGTCGCTCAATTCCAGCGGCGATCCCTCGACCCTCCGTTGGCACAAAGTGGCCCGCCTCAAAACCTTGATGGAGCAGGTTCCCCTCATCAACACGCGAATCAAGCGGTACATTCGCCGATTCGACAAAGGGGCTCCAGAAATTGCGGGCGGTTCCGCCGCCATCGTGGCCATCAGCCAGGGCAGCATGGCCAATGCCGACGAAACCGTCTCGCCCGACAAGATCGCCGAATGGTTCAAGTACTGCGCCGAGATGCGAGATGCCGCAGGGGCCTTGAATAAGGCCGCCCATGCGAAAGACGAGGGCGCCGCGACGGCGGCAATGACCGCGCTCCAGCAAAGCTGCGACGATTGCCACACCGTCTTCCACAAAGACGCGCTGTAGAAGAGCAGCCGATCGGCGACTCGCCCGGCAATGATTTCCGGTCCGCCTCCCTACGCGGTCGGCGTCGACGTCCGATGCCGATCGCGTTTGCTTTTCTTTGCCGGCGGGCAGCCATGCCCGGGCGCTCTTTCGGTCGCTTCCGCAAACTCTTCCGCTGATCCCCTTTGCGCGAGTTCTTCCGTATTCCCGACACCCCGACTCGCGACTCGATTCTCAGGGGGGTGACAGTCGAAGAATAGGACTTAGCCACGGCTTTCGCGGGCCCAGGCTGCGTTGCGACGCTCCCCTTGGGGGGCGGAATGATACGAGAAAATCGGAAGTGCAATTGGGCGAGTGGTTTACTTGCCTTCCGGGGATCCACCGAACAGTCCGCCCCAATTACGCGATGCCACCAGGCACTGGCAATCGTCCCCGATTCGGTAACCGCTAGATTCACTACTGCTTAACACACCATGGCCTTCGATCTCAATCAGTGGTATCCGGGCAATGTTGCCTTTCCTTCCCCGCGACCCGCCAGTCCGGCGTTCGTATTCGAACGCCTGCCGGCCCTGAAGTTCACCCATCCGCTCCCCTACGGGGCGATCGTCCATGACGACGGCGTTCAATTCGTGGTCATGAGCCGTTCCGCAACCGCCATGCGCGTGCTGCTCTACAACGACGTGGCCGACCCCGATCCCTACGAAATCATCGATTTCGATCGCGACTTGAACCGTTGGGGTGATATTTGGAGTGTCTTCGTTTCGGGCATGATCCCTGGGCAACTCTACCACTTCCAGGCCGACGGACCCTGGCAACCCGAGGTCGGGCATCGTTTCGACGGCCGCGCGCGGCTGGTCGATCCCTATGCGAAGGCCCTGGCCGGTTGCTTCCTGCCCGCCACCGACGGAATTATCCGCCCGCCCAAGTGCGTGGTGATCGACGACGAGTTCGACTGGAAAGGCGACCGCCACCTCCGCCGCGACCTGTCGGAAACGATCATTTACGAAACCCACGTCCGCGGCTACACGAAATCGCGTTCTTCGAAGGTGAGGCACCCCGGCACCTATCTCGGTCTGATCGAGAAGATCCCCTACTTGCGATCCCTGGGCGTCACGGCCGTGGAACTCATGCCCGTTCACGAATTTCCCATGAAAGACTGCCTCGGGCAGACTCTCGAACGGCCCAATTTCTGGGGCTACGATCCGATGGCCTTCTTCGCGCCCCATCGCGGCTACGCCGTCAGCGACGAACCCGGCGCCCAAGTCCGCGAGTTCAAGGAAATGGTGCTGGCCATGCACCAGGCCGGCATCGAGGTGATTCTCGACGTCGTTTTCAACCATACCTGCGAGGGCAACGAACACGGTCCGACCGTCAGCTTCAAGGGCCTGGAAAACCAGGTCTACTACATGCTCGAGAGCGGAGGGAAGTACTACCGCAACTATTCGGGGTGCGGCAACACCGTCAACGGAAACCACCCCATCGTCCGCGAGATGATCTTCAACTGCCTCCGCCACTGGGTCCACAACTACCACATCGACGGCTTCCGCTTCGATCTCGCCTCGATCCTCAGCCGCGATCGCGAAGGCAACCTGGTGGCCAATCCGCCCGTCATCGAATCGATTGCGGAAGATCCCTTGCTCGCCGACACCAAGATCATCGCCGAGGCATGGGACGCCGCCGGCGGCTACCAGGTCGGACACTTCGGTTGCCTCCGCTGGGCCGAATGGAACGGTCGCTACCGCGACGACGTCCGCAAGTTCTGGCGTGGCGATCCCGGCATGACCGGCGCCCTGGCCACCCGGCTTGCCGGGTCGAGCGACCTCTACGAGCCCGGCGGACGCCGGCCGCTGAACAGCATCAACTTCATCACGTCGCACGACGGCTTCTCGATGAGCGACCTGGTCAGCTATAACGAGAAGCACAACGAGGCGAACATGGAGGGTAGCCGCGACGGCGACAACAACAACGCGAGCTGCAACTACGGCTGCGAAGGCCCCACCCGGATCCGCGCGGTGGGCGCCGTGCGGCGGAGGCAGATTCGCAACTTCTTCGCCACCCTGCTATTGAGCCAGGGCGTGCCGATGATCGTTGCCGGCGACGAGTTCCGCCGAACCCAATGCGGCAACAACAACGCCTACTGCCAGGACAATCCGATCTCCTGGATCGATTGGAGACTGCTCAAGAAGAACCGCGGGCTGGTGCGCTTCGTGCAAAGCCTGATCGCTTTTCGCAAAGCCCAGCGCAACGTGCGCCAACCCAAATTCCTCACCGGGCGGCCCGTCCGCGACGGCGGATTGCCCGACGTCAGTTGGTACGGCCCGGCCGGCGGACCCGTCGACTGGTCCGCAAAATCGCGGAGCCTCACCTGCGTCCTCGCGGCCACGCCCGAAATGCCCGGGACCCGGGGCCCGGAATATCACCTCATGATGCTCTGTCACGGGGGCCCCGACCAGCAGGAATTCGTGATTCCCCCGGCCGTGCAAAACCTCCCCTGGCGCAAGTTCATCGAAACCGACGCCAAAGAACCCAACGACATCTTCCCCGCCCTGGACGGCCCCGGCCTGCCCAAGTCCCGACGCCTCCTCCTCCCCGGACACGCAATGGTCTGCTACGTCGCCCCCGACTGGGACTGAGCAGCCCTGCGGGATTCCCGGAGGAATTCACGGGTTCCTCGATCCGTCATTCCTGCGACGGCGGCAGGTTCTCGATGTCTACACGCCCGAAAAAGCCGAGGAGGGGAGCCTCCCGGTCATGTTCTGGATCCACGGCGGCGGATGGCAGGCCGGCGACAAGGGTGACGTTGCCCTGAAACCGAAAGTGTTGACTGAACGAGGATTCGTCTTTGTGTCGACGAACTACCGTCTCCTGCCCGACGTGGAGATGGACGTGTTGATCCGCGACGTCGCCAAATCGCTTGGTTGGGTACACCGGAATATCTCCAAGTATGGCGGCGACCCAAAGCGAATCTTCGTCGGCGGTCATTCCGCCGGTGCCCAACTCGCCGCACTGATCTGTATTGACGATCGCTACCTGAAGGAGGAAGGTGTTTCTTTCGACGTCCTTCGAGGCTGCGTGCCAGTCGATGGCGACACCTATGACATTCCCAAAATCATCATGACGGCCGAGTTCCGGCAGGCCCTCTATGGCGGCAAGATGTTCACCTTCGGGCATCGGCAGAAATTCGGCAACGACCCGGAGAAGCACGTCGACTTCTCAGCAGTGACCCACGCGGCGAAGAGCAAGGGCATCCCGCCGTTCCTGCTCTTCTACTTCTCCGGCAACCCCGAAACCAGGGCCCAGGCACAGTGCCTTGAGACGGTGCTGAAGGAAGCGGATATCCCGGTCAAGGCGTACGGCAAACGGGACAGCAACCACAGCCGCCTGAACAACGAACTTGGCATACCCGACGATCCGGCCACGCAGGAGTTCTACAAATTCCTCGACGCGCTTGTCGACAGGAAATAGTCGGGCAGTCCCACTTCGGTGCAGTCAGAGAACCTGGACTCGTTCGAGTGCAGTCGTTTACCCCGTGCAGCAGCCCGACATCCGCGCCCGCCTCAGCCACGACCTCGGAAAGACCTGGGAGCCGATCCTCTACATCCTGGCCGACGGCGTCGGCTACGCCGGCAGCGTGGCCCTCGACGACGGCACAATCGTCACCGTCACCGGCGACGGCCAGGTCTCAGCCGGCCAACCCGCCGGTCGCGGCTACACCCTCCAGGCAATTCGCTGGAAACCGGATTCTCGCGCCGAGTGATGGGCCACACGAGTCGCTCCTCTACGTTGTTCGTCGCGTGTGGAGCAGTTCACCGGCCTCAATGGGCCGAACATCCTCAGTACTCACGGTCACAAGGGCCACCGTCCGCCCGCCGCCGTCCACAAACTCGACCTCGTATCCACGACCGCCCTTGTAGACATGCACCACCGTTCCCACGTCTCCCCGATGCAGTTTGTCGTGCGGTGGGTTGCAGTCCAAGACCACCAGAGAATGTTCAGCAATCATTGGTCTTCATCCGGGTATGCTGTCACCAGTCGAGGGGGATCGTCGTCTTCAACGATCCAGACCGTCAGTACAACCATCCACGGCGCAACAGCCGCGTTGTGTGTATCCGTTGCCCGTTTCGGCTGGCGTCCACGCTACGTTGCATCGATCCACCATCTGCGTGGCCAGGGGTCTGGATTCTTAGCGATACTCATTGCATGATACTGCGCCAAATCGATCAAGTAGTCAAGGTGGAACGAGATCATACGTCTCAGCCCGTTTGAAGTTGTACGACCGATGTAGCTCAGGCGAGCACTGTGGCGGCTCGGTGGCACGTGAGTGATGTTCTCGTGCGGGCAGTACTCGTGCGAGTAGCCGCATCGCAGCCATTCGTAGATTAGAGCGGCGTACGTGTGTCGTTTGAGGTCTGCACGCGACACATTCGAATACTTCGCCTGAGCCACAGAAAGCTCTAGGTCGATTTCATGATCACGAAAGATGCGCGTGTTGTCTCCTGGCGACCCGTACGGGGTGTCCACTTCTGCAACCAAGTTGGAGTTGATCAGCGCCGGAACGCAAACCCAAGTCGTGTGTGCCTCGGACGGCGAAAACTGGACAAGCAACGCGATGAAGCGTCGGCGGTCGATGCCGCGTCCCGGCCAGCGGGCGGCCGCACACGCGGAAATGACCGCCGAGAGTATCAATACGAGGTCCCCGTACGAGACGCTGATTTCGGAATCAACCAGTTCTCGTACCAGACGGATTCGGTCTTGAAGGAAGTGATGCACGATTCGCAGTTGCTCGACTGGAGTGCCTGTTTCGCATCTCTCAGCTTGGCGGAAGAACGCTCAGCGTCAGCGCGAAGCGCCGTCTGCTGCAGGCCGTTGTCAGTTTGGCTCACCATTTTCCTTATCGGGAAGCGCAAGTTCCTTTCTGGACGAACCCGATCCGTCCTGCCACGATGCCACTGAGCATACCGCCCCTCCCCGCCAAGTCAACCCATCTCTTCGCCACGGCCAACACCCTTCGCAGAACGTTCAGCAGCCACAAGAACCTCCAACACAAGACGTCGCACCGCCAACGCCCCCACCCCACCCTCCTCCGGCGGAAGGCCGGGCGCCGGCAGACCCCGCCTCTCTTTCACCGCGCAGAAGCAGTCAATAGCCCCGATACCCTCCTCCGTGTCCTCTGTGCCTCTGTGTTTTCCTGTTCTTGAATCAAGTCGTTTCCTGCTTCGACTGTCCGATAAACCACCAGCCCCCCCAACAAATCCGCCTCACCGTTCAAAAACCACTTGACATGCGTACACTATTATGATACTGTACGCATGAACATAACCAAACACTCTCTCGCCCCCTCGACCGCCATGAACCACCCAGCCCCCGACGCCGACTCCACGCCCTCCGCGCCAGGCAGACACACGGTTCCAACGGCTACTGGTACTGGGCCCTCCCCGAACACGAGCAACGACTCCAACAACTCGCCGCCGCCTCATGGTAGCTCCCTCGAACATCTCCCTAAGAAAGTGGGCCCACTTTGGGGAGTAAGTGTCAGAAAACGTAATTTCCGGGAGAAGTTGATCGCAAAACAACACCAACGAGGCATACGCCCATAGACACATCGAGGTAACTCCGCGACCCAACCTTCACATACATGCCCGCAACACGCCCACAAGCCAGGACACGTAACACGATACGTGCAAGTAGTCCGCCCGATTCCCGTTTCCTTGCCCGCCACGCCCATCTCCGATTGAATAGACTCCTGTTGATTCCACGATAACGGGCATTCCACCCTCAGAAGGGCAACGATGATGCGACGAGCGTTCGATGGAGTACTTCTGGTCAGTATCTTCCTCGTTCTGGCAAACAACCTCAACGCCCAGACCGTCCGCCTCAACCTGACCCCCGGCATGGTCGTCAACGAACTCGGCGAGGGAAACCCCGAGGCCATGGTCGACGAACAGGACGCCGTCGGCGATCCGCCGTCGGGCGAACCGAAAAACGCCTGGTCCGTCAACTCGCGCTACTGGCAGAAGAAACAGCCGCTCCACGCCCATCTGGATCTGGGGCAGGTCCGCAACCTCTCCTCGCTGTGGATCTACGACACCTTCAACGTCGGGCCCCTGCAGATTTCGGTCGGCGAGCCGGGGAATTGGACCGTCGTCAAGGCCGTCGACACGGACCGCTACAAGACCTGGGTCGAGATCCCCCTCGAAGCAAACACCCGTTATCTCCGTCTGACTCGCGTCAACGGCGCGTGCATCTTCTCGGAAATCGCGATCTACCAGTACACGCCCGAAGGCTACCAGGCGATGCTGACCCACAAGGCGGCTGACGAAAAGGCCCGAGTCGAACGCGAAGCCGCCCTCGTCAAAGCCCGCGAAGAGGCGGCCCATCGCCCCCTGATTGATCTCGGACCGCCCTACGGGCAGCTCTCACTCGTCGACGAAATCGACTGCACCAAGACCGATCACCTGTTCGCCGAAGCACCACAAGGGGCCAGCCGTGTGGAGGACATTCTGGGCAGCCCCTGCCGCGTGCTCAATAAAACACCCGACCAGTCGGCCTGCTTCACCTACCGCATCGGGCGAATGAAACTGCTCCAGCCGGGCAGCCGCTATCTGCTCACCGTCGAGTACCCAGAAGACGCACCCCGCACCGTCATCGTCATGAACGGCGGCAATGAGACGTCCCGCGGTTTCCACACGGGCGCAACCTTCGGCGACGCCTTCCATCCCAAGTACGTCAACAACAACAACGAGTCGATCGACGTCCCGCTATCGGGCAAGTACGAAACCTGGTCCAGCCTGTTCCGCCTCCACGACCGCACGCCCGACACTAGATTCCTCCGCGGCGAAGGCTTGAGGGCACTCACCGCCGAAGACGGCTTCACCGTGACGATCGCCCAATTCTCGGCTCCCAATATTCCGCTGTCTCAGGGAGCGGCCGTCCGGCGGATCCGCCTGTTTGAGGTGCCCGACTCGCTCGATCTGAC
Source organism: Planctomycetaceae bacterium (assembly GCA_012719125.1). Classification (GTDB taxonomy): domain Bacteria; phylum Planctomycetota; class Planctomycetia; order Pirellulales; family Thermoguttaceae; genus JAAYAY01. The sequence goes on from JAAYAY010000179.1 coordinate 40,912, forward strand.
GGCCAAGTACACGCCTGTGCCGGAAGGCTTGCCAAGGCGGCATTTCTTCTGGCGTGAGGAAATGGCCGACGGCGTGATCACCTCAAAGAAGGAAGAGGAACGCGGGCTTCGCGACCCGCTCGACTGGTACCGCTACAAGGCCGAGACGATGCGGTTCCTCGGAATGAACACCTTCGCCAAGGACCTCCTCGAGTTCGGCGCCTGCCAGGGCTGGGACTCGACCGAGGGGGGCGGCAACCAGTGGGTCTTCTTCAACAGCGACCAGAAGGATCTGTGGCCGCAGATCGTCGAGCTGATGGGCGAGGCCGGTATCGACATCCTGCCTTACTACGAGTACGCCGGCAGCAAAGGATACCAGGGGCTGGGCAACCAGCGCCGGGCGAAACCGCTCACCCGCGACGACGCCTACACCCACATCCGCTGGATCGAGTCGTCCAACGCCGACCTGACCGACCCCGACACCTACACTGACTTCAAGAAGATGCTCGATCTGACGATCGTGCGTCACAAGGACAAGGCAAACTTCCTCGGCGCCTGGCTTCGGCCGCGAGCGCAATTGCCCATGAGCTTTGCCGACGCCACTCGGGCGCGCTTCGCCGAAGAAGCCAACGGCGGCCGACAGGTCTCACGAAAGGACCTGATCGACGATCAGGCACTACTCGCCAGGTACTACGACTGGTGGTACGGCAAGCGGCGCGAGTTCCTCGTCGCCATGCGCAACCATCTCCGTACGCAGGGCGTGAACCCGGAAGCCCTGATCCTCTTCACCGCCACCATGGGCGAACCCGGACCGTCGTTTCCCACCTGGGACAAGCTCTTCGTAACCGACAACACGGTCCGTTGGACGGAACTGCTCAAGGACCCGGCCGTTTCGCTGGGCCAGGACATGAAGCCCGTCGACATCGCCGATGTCATTCGCGAAGGCCGCTACTTGAAGGCACTCCTCTCGCCGCCGCTCACCTGGGGCGGTTGGGAGGTTCACCATTCCTGCCCGCCCGCCGACCCGCAGCGCTATCAGGACACCGACGGCGTGCTCATGACCCACTGCTTCAATCGGGCCTACACGGTCGGTTCCCCGGCCAGCTTCGACGCCTTCCGCGGCCCCGCCGGCCTGGCCGTCGTCCGGCACTACACCCTCAATGAGGACATGATGTTCGACCGCGAAGACAAAGAGCGAGTGGGCTACTTCGTGGTCGACATGGAACGCGCGGGCCCCTACTGCATGCTGGGCGAAGCCCGGGCGATGGCCTACGGCGACCCCAACGATATCGGCTACCTGGTGGGGAACAACTTCTCGCGCGGGTTCCCTGAATACGTCCGGAACTTCAACACCGCCTATCTCTCGCTCCCCGCCCTGCCGAGCCATGTCTTGGCCGATGTGTCCTCCGATCCGGAAGTCGTCGTCCGGGCGATTGAAACGGCCGGTCATGGAACCTATCTGGCCGTGGTCAATACAGCGCTGACGGCGAAACCATCGGTTCGAATCGATCTGCCCGCCGGGCGACTGACCGATGCGGTGAGCGGTGAGACGATAGCCACAGAGAATGGAGGCGTGAGTCTGGAACTCTATCCTTGCCAGTTACAGGCGTTGCGGATCAGGTGATCACTGGTTCACACTGCCGTGATCGTCGGAGGAATATAGATCGTACTTGTAGCGTGGTTCAACATGTGGACCTTCACCCGCCCATAAGTTCTGGTGAATAGCAGAAAACCCTTGACGCCTACGAAAGACAGTTGCAGGCCCTCCAGCAAATGAGATACGATACTGTCGGAATGAAAGGGTGACTCGCCCAGGCGTTCTGCCTGTTTGCCACCTCCATCTATACCACTTTTCAGGATGCGTTATGGAACCTGACGGCACAAGCACCACACCGCCACCGCGTTTCCTGTTCTATTGCCGCGACTGCGACATGGTCTTCGAAGCCGCCCCCGACGGAACCGGTTACGAACAAACTCCCTGTCCGGCCTGTCAACAGATGTGCCTCACCGTCGAGTTCGAGCAAGAAGAAATGCAGCGCGACGAAGCGGAGGCTTCGTTCGCCTCTTTTCTTGGAGGCTTGCTGATCAACGGTCTTCCTCGCCTGGGGCGTGCGGAACGTCGCGCCTGGCATTCGCTGGTGCCCAGAAGGAAGGCCAAGCTCGTAACAATTGCCCACTACGAGACTTGCGAGGATGCGGAAGCCGATGTGAAGATTCTCGCCGAACATGGGATCCGCGCACTGACCGTGGGCGAGGAGACGAGAGTGGTCAGCGAGGGGCGGTTAGGCTGGCAGCCGACCATCGAACTGCAAGTGCCGGTGCAGTTTGCTTTCACAGCCGGCCAGATCCTCCGCGCAGCGGATCCGCCCCAGGAGGAACAACGAGTGGAACGGGACATGTCGGAAGAGGACGTGGTCTTTCCCTGCGAAGAATGCGGAGAGATGCTGTCTTTCCCGGGCTATCGGCGAGGCAAGGTGGAAGTCTGCCGTCATTGTGGTGAATACGTGGATGTGCCGTCTGCAGAAGGAGCCTGACCTATGAGTGATCTCAATCGTCGCGATTTCCTCCGCCGCTCGAAACACGCCGGCCTGACCTTGGCCGCCGGGGCTACGATCCTCGCCAACCCGCGATCCGTCCGGGCCACGCCGGCCAACGACAAGATCGCCCTGGCCGTCATCGGCTGCGCGGGGCGGGGCGGGATGCTCACTCGCGGCTTCGCCTCCCGGGGAGACTGCGAATTCACCTATTTCGCCGACGTCGACTCGGCCGCCTTCGACAAGCACGCCAAGGGGATCGCCGAACTCCAGGGCGGCAGAACGCCCAAGTTCGTCCAGGATTTTCGCAAGGCACTCGACGATCCGGCCCTCGATGCCGTCGTCATCGCCACGCCGACCCACTGGCATGCCCCGGCAACCGTATGGGCCTGTCAGGCCGGCAAGGACGTCTACGTCGAGAAGCCGCTCTGTCACAACGCCTGGGAAGGCCAGCAGATGGTCAAGGCGGCACGGAAGTACAATCGCGTGGTCCAGGTGGGAACCCAGAACCGCAGCGCGCCCTACAACATGGCCGCCCGGCAGTACATCGCCGACGGGAAACTCGGCAAGGTGCACTACGTCCGGGTGCTTAATCAGAAGCTCTGGGCCAACTTCGAGATGGCGCCCGACAGAGAGGCTCCCAAGGGCTTCGACTGGGACATGTGGAACGGCCCCGCCCCGGAACATGCCTACAACACGACCCTGCGCTATCACTGGCACCACCTCTGGCGCTACTGCATCGGCGATATCGGCAACGACGGCGCCCACCAGTTCGACGAAGCCCGAATGATCGTCGGCTTCGACATCCCGCGCCAGGTCTACTGCACGGGCGGACGCTTCAACACCAAGGGGGCGGCCGACACGCCCGACACCCAGATCGCGACCTTCACCTACGACACCGACCTGGTCGTCACCCTGGAACTTACCCTCTACACCCCCTATATGTTGAAGATCGACGGAGAGGTCCGCGACGGCGATCTGTTCCCTTACTGGCCCCAGTGCGCCACGCGGATCGAGATCTACGGCGACCAGGGCGTGATGACCGTCGGCCGCATGGGCGGCGGCTGGCAGGTTCACGTCCGCACCAAGGATCGCCAGCCCGTCGTCAAGGACCAGATGTACGGCCGGTTCCCCGATGCCGACCACCAGGCGAACTTCGTCCAGTGCCTTCGCAGCCGGGAGAAGCCCAACGCCGACATCGAGATCGGCCACCGCAGCCACCTCACCCTCCACTACGCCACCATGAGCTATCGCACGGGCGGCCAGAGGCTGGTCGTCGATCCCCAAACCCAGCACGTCGACAATCCCGAGGCCATGGCCCTGTTCAAACGCGAATATCGCAAGCCCTGGGTACTGGAAGAGGTTGAGGGGGCGTGAACTGGGTGGTCGTGGTAAGTGAAGATAGTTGGGCAAGATCAACAATCGCCACCTTTCCCAGCCTCCTCAGCTCAAAGCTCACCGCTCATAGCTCAACCAGAATCGACCTTTTGTCACGACCCGGAACCAGTTACACTCCCACCCCCCACTGGATAACGTGCCGGAATCCCAACTCGATGAAGGGAGTGTCGATGACTAGCGAGCAAGCCGCCCGACGGCCCAAACTCTCGGTGGCCATGATCGTCCGCGACGAGGCGGCCGTCCTGGCCGACACCATCGAAAACGTGTGCGATATCGCCGACGACATCTTCGTCCTCGATACCGGCTCCACCGACGACACCATCCGCATCGCCGAAAAGGCCGGTGCCCGAGTGGCAACGCTTCCCTGGACCGACGACTTCTCCGCCGCCAGAAACTGCGCCATGGATCAGATCGAGAGCGACTGGATCCTGTGGCTGGATGCCGGCGAGACGCTCTCGGCCGAGTCGAAATCGGCGTTCCGCCAATTCATCGACCGCGAGGCGGACCCTCGGAAAGTCTACATGCTGATGGTGGTGCTCCCTTCGGCGGATCCGTCTTCCTCGGCCGAGCAGGCGGCTCGCATGCGGCTTCTGCCGAATCTGCCCGGCCTTCATTTTCGCGGGCGCGTCCGCGAGACGCTGGAAGCGTCGCTTGCCGGGCTCGGCTTGTCCGTCGATATGGCCCCCGCCCGAATCCAAAGGCATCGCCGCGAGAACCTCCCGGCCCGGAAGGCCAACAAAGCCCGTCGGAACCTGCGGATCGTTGCCGCCGAGGGCCGGCGGGTCGAGAAACTGCCGGTCTCCCTGCTTCTCGCGGCCGGAGAGGCGCTGAGCGATCTCCAGGAAACAGAAAAGGCCCGCCAGGCCTTCCTGCAAGCGAAGCAATTGGCCGAGCGTGGCTCGACCGAAATGCTCGACGCCTACTACGGCCTGTTGACCACCTTCGACGGCATTCCCGAACTCCGCGATCAGCAACTGTCGGTCGGCCTGGAGGCTCTCGAAATCTTCCCCCTCGACGCCCAACTCCTCTGCGCCATGGGGAGCTACCTCCAGATGCAGAACCGGCTCGATCTGGCGGAACGGTCGTTCGAGACGGCCGTTCAATACGGGCAGGTCGACCTCGAAACCTGGCACCTGGCCGAAATCGCCGAGATGGCCGCCGTCTGTCTGGCCCTCACCCAACAACTGTCGGGCAACAACGAAAAAGCGCGAGAGGTGCTTCTGGATGCCCTTCAGCGGTTTCCCGATTCGGTCCGGGTGCGGCGGCACTTGATCGATCTGGTGGTGAAACTCGGCCAAGTGAACCAGGCCCTCGAACTGGTCGGGGCGTTGGTCGGAACGACACCCCTCCCCACGCCGTGGCGTAATGCCGTGTTGGGAGCCTGCAAAGCGGCGTCCAAGGACTGGCTCCCGGCCCTGGGCTACCTGCAGAGCGCCTACGTGGGAGGCTGCCACGACGCCTTCTGCCTGAGATGGTTGGTGGTCACGTTGATCTCCAACGGCCAGATGGAGGCCGCCCGGCCGGTCTTGGACCAATGGCTCGAGCGGGAACCGAACAACAACGAGGCCCTGGCCTACTTGAGCCGCATGGAAGCCCGCTCTCGCGAGGAGAATCTCGCGAAAAACCTTCGCGTCGATCGTGCGGGACGCGGCACGACCGCGCCCCTGCCGCCCCTCGACGCCGCTTCAACGGCAACCTCTCCCCCGCTGGAAATCGAGACTTGACGCGCCGGTCTAGTCAGCCGCTCCGAACGGTTCCGAACTGTCTACCTGCCCAGGCGACCGACCGGCCTGGTTCGGCCTTGACGGCTGATCCGGATATTCCATGCCGGAAAGCCCCTCATGTCACGCAACCCCCACTTTAGACGGGGCTATATCTCCCTTGGATTTGACTCGACGCCCCTGCAACCTAGGGTTGCCTCGGAGTGGCAGGCTGAACATCGGGTCTCCACTCCCCAATCAAGGCTTTCTCACCCCCGTGTTTTGAGCCGGGCCGTTCCTTCGGAGCGGCCCGGTTCTTTTCTTGTCCGGCACACCCAAGCGGGGCGACCTTCGGAAACCGCCATTCAAGGCACCGCCGCATCCGTTGACAAAACTCCGTTCGTCCAGTAACAACGATGGATTGCTCTGCCGTCACGGCAGTTGGGTAGCAACTGCGGCAGAGTTTTTCCCGGTCGGCCGGTGCCGCGAAACAGAATAGCTTCGGCGCCGGGCCAAGGCGTGGAGGATGATGAATGGCGTTCAAGGCGACATTGGGCTCTGCCCCACAAGCTTGGGAAACACAAACTGACGAGGCGGAACCCGATCTGGCCCGGCTCTGTGCGGCGGAGATGGAGGACGAAGACTTCGACGAGGACTTCGACGACGACTTCGACGACGACGACTTCGACGACGATTTTGACGACGACTTCGAGCAGGACTTCGAGGAGGACCTGGACGAGGACTTCGACGAGGACTTGGACGGCGAAGAGGGAGACGACGAGAGCGAGGATTTCGACGGCTTCGACGACGATGACGAGGACGATGATGACGACGCTGACGACGCTGACGAGGACGACGACGATGCCGACCTGGACGACGATCTGTAATCGCCGGTTGACCGCCCCGCGGGCGTCTCGAACGGCCCTGGACAGGCTCGCAGCAATCAGCAGGAAGAACCGCAACTCATGAAGGAACTTGTCGGACAGATTCAGGAAGCGAGCAAGGCAATTCGACAGCGCTGGTCTGGTACACCCCGTGTCGGAATCATCCTCGGAACCGGGTTGGGCAGTCTGGCCGCCCAGATCCAGACCGAAGCCGTGTTCGATTATGAGGATATCCCTCACTTTCCCCGCTCGACGGCGATCAGTCACACCGGCCAACTGGTTTGCGGCGTGCTGGAAGGCGTGACCGTAGTCGCCATGGAGGGTCGCTTCCATGCCTACGAAGGCTACACCCACCGGCAAATCACCTTCCCCGTTCGCGTGATGAAAGCCCTGGGGGTGGACCTGCTGATCGTGTCGAACGCCTGCGGCGGAATGAATCCGCAGCACGCCAAGGGCGATATCCTCGTCATTGAAGACCACATCAACTTGATGAACGGCAATCCGCTCATCGGGGTGAACGACGACAGCCTGGGGCCGCGATTTCCCGACATGGTCGCCCCCTACGATCCGGATCTGATCGAAGCGGCCCTGGAGATCGCCCGCAAGGAGAACTTCGCGGCTCACAAAGGCGTCTATGTCGCCGTGACCGGGCCGAACCTCGAGACCCGTGCCGAATACCGGTTCCTGCGGGCGATCGGCGCCGACGTGGTGGGCATGTCCACCGTTCCCGAAGTGATCGTCGCGGTACACGCGGGTATGCGCGTGCTGGGCCTTTCGATCATTACCGATCAGTGCCTTCCCGACGCTCTCCAGCCCGTCGACATCGACGATATCCTGGCCACGGCCGCCAAGGCGGAACCCAATCTTAGAAAGATCGTCCTGGGCATTCTGAAACGCGAAAGCCGCAAGACGGACTAGCGGCCAGCGGCGCCAGATTCCCGCCTGCGCGGCAGTGGCGGCTACGGGAATCCTCGGCTCGCCCCAGGCTCGGCCGACTCTGCCTCCGTCTCGTCCGGATATCGGCCGGGCAGGTCCGTCGCGTAGAACTCCCTCAGCACGGCACGCCAGTCTTCGGGCCCGCGAACCCGGACAAACGCATCGCGCACTTCCTCCTGACGAGGGTGGAGACGCGAGTACTTGATGCCGAACTTCCGCATCAAGGGACAGCATCGCTTGGCCCCATACAGTTCTTCCGCCAGGCGATAGTGTTCCCCGATCACCTCGCGTTGCTCGAACAGACTGGGCGGCGCCGGCAACGGCCTGCCGGCAGCCAACGCCCGAAACTGCCCAAAGATCCACGGATTGCCGATTGCCCCGCGAGCAATTGTCACGCCGTCGACCCCGGTTTCCTTCAGCATGTCGTGGCATGCCTGCGCGCTGTCCAGGTCTCCACTTCCCAGCAGCGTACGTTCCGGGGCATAGGCCTTCAACTCGCGCAGGAAGTCCCAGGAGGCACTGCCCTGGTAACCCTGCCGAACGGTCCGCCCGTGCACCGTGACGGCCGCCACGCCGAGCCGGAACGCGCCGTCATAGATCTCGAAGAAACGATCGCGCCCCTCGGGCGTGTCGTCCATGGCCCGCCGCATCTTCACCGTGACCGGAATCTCCACGGGCACGACCTCGCGGACCCGGCCGACGATTTCCAGGGCCGTCTTCGGCTCGCTCAGCAGGTAGCCGCCGCGGCAACGGCCCAGAACCTTCTTGACGGGGCAGCCGAAATTGATGTCGATGCAGTCGAACCCCGCCTCGACCAGCCGAACCGCCGCGGCCGCAAACTGCTCCGGTTCGCTCCCCATCAACTGGGCGCCCGACGGACGGTCCGCGTCGTCCACCCGCAGAAACCGCTTGGCCTTGCGGCCTTTGGTCACGTCGACGACGAACTTGTCCAGAAGCACTTCGCAGACTGTGTACGATGCTCCCAACTGACGCGAGATCCGTCGCATCGGCCAGTCGCTGTAGCCGCTCAGTGCGGCCAGGACGGCGGGGGAATCGAGTTCGATCGGGCCGATTGTAAGCATGAGAGCTTTGAGCCGTGAGCTTTGAGCTTTGAGCCTCGGGGTGCGGGGGCGGTTCGAAGTATGAACGCATGTATATAGTCGAAACAGACAATGGTAGGGGATTCATCTGGAGTTTCAAGTGGGGGAGGTTCTCCGATACCCCTGGAACATCTCGCGGTTGGAGCCGATCTGTGCGAAATGCCTCTGCTGGCGGCGATTTCTCCATGGCGTGCCGACTTGCCGATTCCCTCAACGTCCGCTACGGTCACCCATAGTCGGGTCGGCGGGAACCGGAAGAACTCGGCCACTCGGGGAGTCGGTCATGACAGATCCACAATGGCAAACGCTCTTGCAGCTTGTGCGGGGCGAATGGTTTGAGACGCCGCCGGTCGGTCTGCTCGTTGACGGCCCCTGGATCTCGGACTGGTATGGGGCCGCTCTGCTCGATTACTACAGCAGCGAACGCGTGTGGCTCGATGCGAACCTGGCAGTTGTTCAGGCGTTTCCCCATGTTCTGCTGCTGGCCGGGTTCTGGGGCGAGTTTGGCATGAGCGGAAACCCGTCGGCCTTCGGCTGCCGCTGCATCTGGCCCCAGAAGGGGTTCCCGACCGTCGCCAGACTGCTGCCCGACTACGCCGCGATCGCCCGTCTCAAAAAGCCGAATTGCCGGACCGACGGTCTGCATCCCTTTATCCTCAAGAGACATCAGCATGCCCAGGAGGCCATGGAACGAATCGGGCACCGCATCCGCTTCGCCACGACCCACGGGCCGATCACCATTGCCTCCTACCTGCTCGGCCACACCGAACTGCTGATCGGCATGAAGACCGATTCGGACGCCGTCCACCAATTGCTCGCCTTGGTGACCGAGTTCGTCGTGGATTGGATCGAGTGCCAGAAGGCCCTGTTTCCGTCGATCGAGGGTGTCATGGTGCTCGAAGACCTCATGGGCTTCCTGGGCGAGGGCGACTTTGCCGAATTCGCCCAGCCCTACATGACGACGATCTTCGGGACGCTCGATGTCCCCATCAAGATGCTCCACAACGATGCCTTCGGACTCATCACGGCCCGGCACCTTGCGGAAATGGGGGTCAACCTGTTTAATTTCTCCTTCGAGCATCCCGTGGCCGAAATCCGGGCGCTGGCGGGTCCCGATGTCGCCCTCATGGGCAACGTACCTCCCCGCGACGTGTTGAGCCGGGGCTCCTGCGACGACGTTCGGCGCAGCGCGGCCGAAATCGTCCGAACCGTTGACTGCCGTCGCGGATTGCTCCTTTCCGGCGGGGGATTCGTTCCGCCCGGCACAACCGCCGAGAAGATCGAAACACTCTGCCGCGCGGCAGAAGACTTCGCCCATCAACCCTGATCTCCTGACATGCCACACCTGCCATGACCGATCCGCAATGGGAATCGCTGCTTCGCGTGTTTGACGGTGAACTCCTCGACGAGTTGCCGATCGGTTTCATCATCGACAGCCCCTGGCTACCCGGGTGGTCCGGCATCTCGATTCTCGACTACTATTCGAGCGAGCGACTCTGGCTGGAATCGAATCTCAAGGCGATCCGGCAGTTCCCCCAGGTGACCTTTCTGCCGGGTTTCTGGTCCGAGTTCGGAATGTGCACGGAGCCCGCCTCTTTCGGCGCCAAGTGCGTCTTCCCCGAAAACGAGTTCCCCTTTGCCGAGAAGGTGCTCGACAGTTTCGACGAGGTGGCGCGGTTGACCAAACCGGATTGCCGCGTCGACGGTCTCAGTCCGTTTGTGATCAAGCGATTGCAGAACTGCCGCAAGGATATCGAGGCCGCGGGCCATCGCATTCGCTTTGCCGTGAGCCGGGGACCCCTGAACATCGCCTCCTTCCTCGCCGGCCACACCGAAACGCTCATGGCCGTCAAGACGGAACCGGAAGCCGCGGCCCGGCTGATCGACCTGGTTACCGACTTTGTGATCGACTGGCTGAGCTACCAGCGGGAGTGCTTTGATTCGATCGACGGGATCCTCGTCCTCGACGATCTGATCGGCTTCCTGGGCGAAGGCGACTTCCGCCAGTTCGCCCTGCCCTGCTTTCAGCGGATCTCCGCGGCCCTGGATGTCCGTATCAAGGCGCTCCACAACGACGCCCGCGGACTGGTCACCGCCAAGTGCCTCCCCGAGATGGGCTTCAACCTGTTCAATTTCGCTTACTCGCACAGCCTCAGCGAGATCCGCCAATTGGTCGGCGACGACGTCGTGCTGCTGGGAAATCTGCCCCCTCGCGACATTCTGGCGGCCGGTTCCCCCGACGACGTGCGGCGCGAGACTCGCGCGATGGTCGATTCGATCGAAGACAAACGCCGGGTCGTCTTCAGTTGCGGCGGAGGAATGCCGCCAAACGTATCCACGCAGAACATCGAGGCCTTCTGCCAGACGGTGCGAGGCTAAGCAAGCGGACGCCTACTTGACTTCCAACCGTGGTTGGCCCCAGTGAGCCCAATCGAAGTAGAAGCTGCCCGCCGAATCGGTGACCAGCCCGAGCACAATCGGCCGATCCTGCCACGCAGACAGATCGACCTCCAGGTCGTGCCACGCCCCGGGCAGCACCAGTTCGTCAGCCAGGGTTTGACCGTTGACCTCCAGGATGAACCGGACGCCGGTCGACTTGGAACCGTCGCGGAGGCCCACTCTGGTGCGAAACGCGGCAGCGTCTGCCAGAAGACGCATCGGCAACAGGACCACGGTTCGGCCGCCGTCTGGCGGATGGGCAAACAAGCCGCGCAGCGAGGTTCCTCCCACGCGGCTCTCGCCCACCTGGACGCTTGCCACCTGCGGGGTGGACCACTGCTGACCGGTCTCATCAAGAAAACAAACCTGCCGATCGGCTGCCGTCAGGTCACAAGGAAATGCGACCGGTTTGGGGGCGTCTCGCAGGAGAATAATGGTGCCCGGGAACGACGTACGGACGGACTGAGCAGACCCGTCGGCCGCAAGCTCGCGAGAGCCGGACGCATCCAGAGCCGATGACCAAGGGGCGCCGCCGGCAACCGACAAGGTATCCTCCACCGACCGATCCATCTCAACTCGCGGGCGGATCCACAAGGCCCAGTCGAAGCTGGGCGACCGTTTCGGCCCCGGATGAATCGACAGCTCCAATTCGACGCGTTGTCCGCCCAAATCGGTCAAATCGAGTTCGAGAGGCACTCCGGTGTCGGCGGCCTGATGGATTTCGGCCGATCGCTCCACGTCGTTCGCTCGAACGGTAACCCGGAAGGTGGCGCCGTCGCTGTTTGGCTGGCCGACCGACGATGCCCGCATGGCCACGTCCGTCAGAAAACGCAGTCGCCCGTCCCCCGGCAACTCCAATGAGTAGCGAACGTAGGCCACGCCCGTACCGCTGGAATCCGGCTTGCCGGTGCTTGGATTCGTCTGTCGTGCTTTCCACGGGGGGTGCGCAAACAGCCGATCATCAGCTTCGCGCTGGAATGCCGCGCCGTCCTCGCCCGAAAACGGCCCGGTGTCCTCATAGCCGTCGCCGTGGAATGGCCGCGATCCTCCTTGTGCTGTCTCCAGCCGTTCGACCAGGTCGGCCACGACAGACTTGCTGCTTTCCGTTCGGATCATGGCAAGCTCGTTGAGCACGACGATCGATCGAGCAATCATCCCGTCGGGCATCCGGCACACGTGGAACTTGCCAGTCGACCGCGGCTCTGGAAAGACGGCGTACCAGCGCTGCGGATCCAGTCCGAAGAACCGCTCCGCGTCATGGGCTCGCCAGCCGGCGATCGTCCCCGCCGTTTCGATCGACGTGGCGCCGCTGATGGTTTGACACACCGTCTCCTTGCCGAAGACCATCCGCCCGTCGACGGTTCGCTCCACTCGGCGTCCGTCGTCGGTGCGAAACGGAAATGCGACCGACGCGGGCCATTCCCCGTCGAGGTCGATCTGCAATCGGCGATTCTGCCAGAACGCGGCCTCGTCGAAGAACTGGCGTGCGAATCCGGTCGGATTGCCGAAGTCGATGCCCTGCGGCTTGAGCGTCGGGATTACGCCCCAATGCTCGTAGGCTTCGTTCCAGGCGGCGTAGAGTTGCCCCTGCGACGGCGGGGCACATCCCAGGTAGCCGTTGATGATCGTGTAGCGGCGGAACAAATAGGAACTGATCGGATGGGCCAGAGCCAGCCGTTCGCGGTCCCAGGTTCCCTCGGAGTGGCTAATACCGAAAGCGTGACGCTGTGCGAACGCCTCGTGGCGGTACGTCACCTCGTTGAGCCCTTCGCCGCTCAACGCCACGTCGGGCAGGGCTTCACGCAGTTGGCGATGCAAGGCCAGATTGCCTTCGAGCATGGACAGCCCGTCGATTCGCCCGTTGTGGTCGTTGTCGATGCACAGCGTCTGGTCCAGGTGCAGGGCGTCCACGTCGTAGTCGCGGCACAGTTTCACCATCCGCTCCGTGAACAGATCCCGCCACGCCTTCAAGGCGGGATTGATGTAGGCAAAGCGGATCTCCGGTTCCGCCCGCGTCCACAGCCACCACTGGCGCTCGTGGCTGCCGAAACAGTTGCGCACCTGGAACGGCTCAAATTGCTCGTAGAGCGGGTTTTTGGGATCGACCCCGAAGTAATTCACGTGGAGCATCACCCGAAACCCCAGCTCGTGAGCCCGCGCGATGAACGGCTTGAGTCCCTCGAGCGGCCGGTCGTAGGTGGGATAGTCGCGATCGTAGCCCGCCGCTCGCCAACTCGGCACGTAGAGCACCGTCTGGGCTGGATCCAGCCGGGTCGCCAGAAGATCCAGTTGCTTCAAATCCATGCCCAGGATGACCATCACTCGGATATCACGAATCCACTCCGGCCTCTGCTCCTCGATCGGTACCGGGCAAAACTGCGTCACCGCCCAGTCGCGGTAACGCCGAGCCGGCACTCGCCAGTCGCCCTCATACACGTTCACGTGCCAGGGCACCGATTCGCACGAAGTCTTGCCGTCGAAGGGCGCATCGTTTTCGGTGATGAACGACAGCTCCCAGCCATCGCGATCACGCTCCACCACGAGCCGCTTGTACCGGCCGTTCGGATCCTCGGCCCAGACATAGAATCCGTGTCCCTCCCCTTCGACGATGACGAGTTGGGCTTCCCAACTCCTCGGATAGTCGAACTGCATCTGCCGACCGGGCATATCGCGTGTCAGTCGCAAGCCCGAATGGCCCGGCACGATGATCGAGTATTCCAGCGGAATCCGCCCGATCGACCACCCGACACCCCAGACACCCGGTGTGCCGCCCCGATAGTCCTGTTTGACGATAACGTCGCTCGACGCCGTGTCGGTACGAACCAGCGTCTTCCCCACGCCGTCTGCCAACCCTTCAAATCCGGAGTGACGGACCGTGACCTCGCCCTCGCCCGTCGGCTCGGCCGGACCTTCCGACGTCGCCGCGGCTGCTGCCGTGCCCTCTCGATGGACGACAAAACGGGGCGAATCAGCACTCGGCCGGACGAGTACCTTGCCGCCGGCAGTCTCCAATTCGACCAGGCACCCGTCGGCCAGCGTTGTGTGAAACCTGGGCGTTTGAACCGCAAGCCGGTGTTCTCCTTCCTCCGCCGCTGCCACCTCAATCAACGGCGTCGGCACAATCTCGCTCGTCAGATAGAGCGTCTTCCCGTCTTTGCCGTAGCAGATCGATTCTCCCTGGATCCGCTCGGGAACAACGATCCTGCGGGCCGGGCGGGCAAAGGCCTGTTGCCAAGACTCGCCGTTTTCGCGCTGGTACTCGTAGGCGTTGCCGTAAGTAAGAATCACCGCACGGCGACCATCGGGTGAAATGTCCATGGCCGTGGCCGGCGGGATCTCGAGCGTCGCGATCCGCTTGGCGGGTACGGCCTTGTCCGGTTCGATCTTGGACCAGGGCAATTCATACACCAACGTGCCGCCGCCCCGCTGCTTCGTGGCCAGGTAGATGCAGTCCGACGCCGTATCGACCGCCAGGGCCTCGCAGTCGCGATGATCGTCCTCGAACGTGAGAAAGATCGTTTGGGCTACCGGCACGGTCTTGGATAGTACGCCCATTTCCTGGTCGGCCTTCGGCTCCTCAACCAGGTGCAGCACATGAACCGTGGCGGCCAGGCCGTTATTGCCGCAATCGCCGACCAGCAGGTAGTCCTTTCCGTCGCGTTCGAAAGAAGCCATGTCCTCCCAGTCAAAAGCGTCGACACCCTCCAGCCGACAGGCCCCCAAATCACGGCCGTTTCGATCGAACAAGTAGATTTGGGCGTCGCCTCCCGAATCGTTGTGGGTCCAGAATGCCCCGTCGAGCCGGCGCGAACAGGCGATACCGCTGCTCTCCTCGACCGCCTTGTTAGCGAGCGTCGCAACGGTATGTCCGGTGCCGTAGGCCACACGTCCCGGCGGGTTCTCGGTGGTACCCTTAACTCTTTCGCGCCGTCGAATCTCATTCTGCAGGAAGGCCTGATCAGCCTGGCTCAAGTCATCCAGGGCAACGCCGAACACGCGTCCGTCCATCCGATGAAACCAAGCCCGTTCTGCCTGGTGCGTAACGAATTCCGCTTCGACCTTCCGCTGTCCCGAAGCGTCGGTCCAAACACGCACCTCTCCCGCGGCGGAAGTTCGCACTGAGACAATGCTAAGCAAAGCGATCAAGATACGCGAAGACCAGCTCATTCATGCGTTCCTTTGTCGATTCAATCGGGTGCTCGGGGCGCGCGTCGGCAAGCCCCCGGAGGTTTATTCTTTCTGGCTGGACTCTTACCGTCGTTCCCAACGCCCCATTGTTGCTTCCGAGACTCAGTATTCTCTCGTCACACGAACGACCGGACAACACGGGGTGTCCTGGTCAAGGCCCCACGCCTAACCCGTAATCCGAGGAGCCGGCGCGAAATAAGTCCTGTCCGCCTTGACATTTGCGCTCTCGGCAGATATCCAAGAAAGACGGGGATCCTGCCTCCGCCACTCGCCCTCGAACCTCGTGAAATCCTTCCCGTCGCCTCGGAACGTTTGGACCGCCACGCTCACTCCCCACAACCACAACCTGTGCGGTTGAAGTCATGAAGAAGGGCAGCGTCGACATCCTGTTGCCGTCCGCCTTGGGCGCTCTGGGGTGCATTGCCCTGGCATTCTGGCTCACGGCGGGGCGCGCCGTGAACCTCGAGCCGCGGTTGCCCGGCAAGGACGGCGTTCCCGATTCGGCCGGTGCCGCCGACGTTCCCCCGCCCGAGCCCACCGGCGCCGTCCGGCTCGACGGTCAGCCCTCGTCGCTCCCCGGCAGTTGGCCCTGGTTTCGCGGCCCGGCCTTCAATGCGATTGCCCAAGACGGCGTCTCGCTCGCCCGCCAGTGGCCCACCGACGGTCCCAAGGTCCTCTGGAACGTCGAACTCGGCCCGGGGCATGCCGGTGCGGCCGTCGATGGCGGCCGAGTGTTCGTGCTCGACTACGACCCGGTCGCCCTTGCCGACACCATGCGTTGTTTCTCTCTCGAAGACGGGCGGGAGATCTGGCGGAACAGCTACCCGGTCGAGGTCGTTGAGAACCACGGCATGTCGCGAACCGTCCCCGCCGTGTCGGGCGATTGTGTCGTCTCCTTCGGTCCCAAGTGCCATGTCGCCTGCTGGAACGTCGAGACCGGCGACTGTCTCTGGCTCATCGATCTCGTACAGAAGTACGCTGCCAAGGTTCCCAACTGGTATGCCGGTCAATGCCCAGTCATCGACGGCGATCGCGTCATCCTCGCCCCGTGTGCCAGGGCCTGCCTGATCGCCGTCGACCTGAAGTCCGGCGATGTGATCTGGGAATCCGAAAAGATCAGCAACTGGGAAATGACCCACGGGTCGATCCTGCCGATGACCTTTGCCGGTAAGAAGATGTACGTCTACTGCGGTTCGGGCGGCGTGGTCGGGGTCGACGCTGCGGACGGCAAGGTCCTTTGGGAAACCAAAGAGTGGGTCGGCAACATGGCCACCTGTCCCACGCCCGTCGATATCGGCGACGGCCGGATCTTCTTCTCCAGCGGATACGGCGCCGGTGCCAAGATGATGCGGCTGGCCGAGACTGGCGGTGCCTGGTCGATCGAAAGTCTGTTCGAATTGAAGCCCAAGAAGTTCGAGTCGGAACAGCAAACCCCGGTCTACCTCGACGGGCATATCTACGGCGTCCGCACCAAGTCCGGCGGCGAGCAACTTGTTTGCATGGATCTCGAGGGGAACGAGATCTGGAACAGCGGACGCGACAAGTTCGGCCGCGGGCCGTATATGATCGCCGACGGCCTGCTCATTCTCCTCGACGACGAGGGCATGCTCACCATCGCCGAGGCAACCGCGGAAGGATATCGACCGGTTGCCCAAGCGCAGGTGATTGAAGATGCACACGACGCCTGGGCGCCCATGGCCCTGGTCGAAGGCCGGCTGATCCTCCGCGACTTGACTCGCATGAAGTGTTTGAATCTGGCCGCCACGCCGTAACCATCGGAATCGGAATATGACGAAACACAGCGCTGTCAAACCGGCCGGCCTGGGAGCGATCCTGGTGATCGCCGCGGCAGTTTTCGTGGCTGCTTGGACAGTCTGGAAAGTCGACCGTTCCGGCAAGAACGGCAACACCCTGCCCGACGAATTCAATTACCAGATCGAGCAGTACAAGAAGATCGATCCTGCCCTGATTGCCTACCGCGATGTCTTGGTCTTCCCCGCGAACATGGAGAGTGTAAAGGCCGTTGCCGTAGGCCCGGCAGACCGCATCCATGTGGCGGGCGACCGTGCTATCCGCATTTTTGACCCGAAGGGCGTCGAACTCCAGACGATCGAGTTGGAGGGGCCGCCTTCGTGTATCGCCGTTGCTCCGCCGGGGCACATTCGAGAGGGGTATGTCTTCGTCGGGATCGGCGATCATGTCGAACTGTTCGACTCCGGGGGCAACCGCACTGCCGTTTGGCCGTCGCTGGGTGCGAGGGCCGTACTCACGTCGATCGCCGTGGCCGAAGCAGACGTGTTCGTGGCCGACGCCGGTCAGTCGCGAGTCCATCGGCTGAACCCCGACGGGGAAGTACTCGGTGCAATCGGTGACTACGCTGACAAAAACAACCAGGCCGCCTTCGCCGTGCCCAGCCCCTTCTTCGACGTCGCCGTCCATCCCGACGGCTGGCTCCGGGTTGTCAATTCTGGCGCCCTCCGCGTGGAGGCCTATTCGTTCGACGGCAAGCTGCAACTCTTCTGGGGCAAGGGGGGCGCGGAGATCGACCGCTTCTTCGGATGCTGCAACCCGGCCAACCTTGCCGTGCTTCCCGACGGACGCTACGTGACCGCCGAGAAGGGTCTGGTGCGTGTGAAGATCTACTCCGCCGACGGCCATTTCGAGTCAGTCGTAGCCGGCCCGGAAACCTTCGGCGCGAACGCCGCCAGCGCGAACGAGAGCCTTTCCGACCATGAATACACGGCCGTCGACGTCGCCATCGACGGCAAGCAACGCGTGATCGTCCTCGACCTGACGACCGCCCAGGTCCACGTCTTCGAACCGAACCAAGCAGCGGCCGACGGAGAGTCAGAAGAGTGAGCCTCAACCGTAGGACAGGTTTGTAACCTGTCCCGACAGGGTGCAATCCTGCCCTACCGTAACCGACAAGCTGAAATGGCAAGTCGCCGATTGAACCGAGACATGAAACACAGCGCAGCAGAACGTTTTCAAACCACCAATCGCAGGCAGTGGTTCACCAGCGCTCTGCGCTACACGCTGCTAGGCGGCCTCGGCATCTTGACCGGGCATCTGGTGCTCAAGTCGCAAAACCCTGCGTGCCGCCGCAATATCCCTTGCCAACATTGTAGAGCCTGGCATTCGTGCAACCTGCCGGCGGCAATCGATGCACGTCGGGAAAAAGGTGACAGTCACCTTTTGTGCGAAGCACCGGGCACCGACCGAAGGTTGGTCGGGCCGTTTCGGCAAAAGGTGGCTGTCACCTTTTTCCACAGGCGGAAGGCGAGAGGGTAACCACCATGTCGCAAGACAACCAACAGCTCGATCGGCGAGACTTCATGCGGAACGGCACACGGACCGCCGGCGCGATCTTCCTGGCCGGGTTCGCCGGCGTGGTGGCCGGCCGAAAGGGCCACGCCGACGAGACGGTCTGGCAGATCGATCCCGACGTCTGCGTGGCCTGCGGCAATTGCGCCACCTATTGCGTGCTGGACGAATCGGCCGTCAAGGCGGTCCAGTGCTTTGATCTGTGCGCGATGTGTGACTCCTGCCCCGGTTACTTCGACCTCAGCCATCAGGAACGCACCACGGCTGCCGAGAACCAGCTCTGCCCGACCGGCGCCGTCCTGCGAACCTTCATCGCCGAGCAGGCCGGTGTGCCCCGATTCGAGTACTACATCCACGAGCCCGACTGCATCGGCTGCGGCAAGTGCGTCGAAGGCTGCGCCATGATGAACGGGTCGCTCTATTTGCAGGTTCGCCACGACCGCTGCCTGAACTGCAACCAATGCGCCATCGCCGTCGCCTGTCCCAGCCAGGCTTTCCGCCGAGTGCCGGCCAACGATCCCTACCTCATGAAGAAGAAAGCACGCGCCGCGGTGGCGAGCAGAGGGGCGGAGGCATGATCAATCGGCTCCTATTCTTCTGGCCTCTGCTGTTGCTGCTCGCTTCGTCGGTATTCGCCGCCGAGCCGGCGGAACTGCTTTCGCGCCCCGTGATCGAGGGTCACAATACACCCACAAACGCGTACCCGGAGCCTCGCGCGACCAGCCTGGAATACCTGGACGTCGCCGTTCTCGTCCTGGCACTCAGCCTGGCCTCCTACTTCGCCCTCCGCCGGCGATCGCGTCGTGCCCTCTTCGTGCTCGCGATCTTCTCGCTGCTGTGGTTCGGCTTCCTGCGGGAAGGTTGCGTCTGCTCGATCGGCGCGATCCAGAACGTCGCCCTTGCCCTTGGCGATCCCACTTACGGCATCTCGTTGGCAATTGTGGCGTTCTTCGTAATTCCGCTGGGCTTCACCCTGTTCTTCGGGCGGACCTTCTGCTCCTCGGTATGTCCCTTGGGCGCCGTTCAGGAACTGGTAACCCTCCATCCGGTCAAGGTCCCGACCTGGCTGGACCGTTCGCTCGGACTGATTCCGTACATTTACCTGGGGGCGGCCGTGGTGTTTGCCGCCACCGGCACCGCCTTCATCATCTGCGAATACGATCCCTTCGTTGCCTTCTTCCGCCTCTCGGGCAGTGCCAACATGCTGATCTTCGGGGCCTGCTTCCTCGCGATCGGATTCTATGTGGGCCGGCCCTATTGCCGATACTTGTGCCCCTACGGCGCCCTGCTGAAGCTCGCGTCGAAAGTGTCGCGCTGGCGGCTGCGGATCCCGCCCGACGAGTGCATCAACTGCCGCCTCTGCGAAGACGCCTGCCCCTACGGCGCGATTCAGCCGCCAACGGTCGAACAGTCCGACACGGACCGCCGCGCCGCGCGGCTCCGAACCGTCGTCCTCTTCGCCCTGGCGCCGGTGATCCTCGGCGTTTGCATTTGGGCGGGCGGAAAGCTGGGCGTTCCCATGTCCCATCTCCATCCCGAAGTGCTGCTGGCCGAACGGGTGCGGCTGGAAGAGACCGGCCGGGCTGAGGGCACGACCGACGCCAGCGACGCCTTCTACAACACCGGGCGGCCGCGGGAGGAACTCTACGCTTCCGCCCTCCGGCTTCACGATCAGTTCACTAAGGCCGGCTACTGGCTCGGTGCCTGGGTCGGGATCGTTCTGCTCGTCAAGCTGATCCATACCAGCATCCGCCGGCGGCGGACTGAATTCACCGCTGATCGCGGCAACTGCGTCTCCTGCGGCCGTTGCTTCTGGTACTGCCCCGCCGAACAGGTTCGGCTGGGGCTGATTGACGGAGTTGAGCAGGCCTTGGAGATTCGAACAGGGACAGCAGCAACGCAAACGACGGCCGACAAATGACACACCAGGTTGAGCAGGAACGTTGGAATGAGGGAACACTGGAATACTGGAATGACGTCCCATTTTGCCCTCCGACAATTCCATCGTTCCACAATTCCATCATTCCATCATTCCCCGAAAACACCACTCCGTCGCACGCAAGGCCGGATCAGAAACGTTCACCCTCTCACCCTTGCCTTACCGGGGCCTGAACCACGCCGCTATGAGTGAAGAACCGACCCGCGACAACCCGACGCCGGAACCGGTGAGCGACAACCCGACCCAGGTCTGGTATCGGGCCGCCGTACGCTCGGCCTACGTCGCCGGCGGCTTTTTGCTCGTCGTCTGTGCCCTGCTCATGGCGGACTACGGCACTCGCCTCACCAAGGACCCGCTGGATTCCGACGCCTACCGAGCACTCCGCGCCAAGGTCGTTGCCGATCCTTCCGACATGGCCGCTCGCGAGACGCTCCGCGCACGGGACCAATTCCTTCGCCAGGCCTACTTCCGACAACGCCGATTCTCAGTAGTCGGTACGTGGCTCGCCGTTGCCGGTTGTGTCGTGCTGATTGTCTCGATCAAAACGGCCGTCACCTTGCACCGGCGGCTGCCTTCGCCCGAGCCGGTCGACGCTCCCAAGGATCTCGACACATGGGAAACGACGCTCGCCCGCTGGGCGGTCCTGGCCCTTGGGATCGGGATCGTCGTCACCGCGGCGACTCTCAATCGAACGATCCCGACCGAATTGGCCTCACTCACATCGGCAATCAGAACGGAAAGCGTGGCGAAACCCGACACCCCCGTCGTGGAACCGACCGCAGTGGTTGAGCCGGAATCGACTTGGCCAACCGCTGAAGAACTCGCGGCCAACTGGCCCCGATTCCGCGGCCCCGGCGGGCTGGGAATGGCACCCGCCACGGATCTGCCCACCGCCTGGGATGCCGAATCGGGCGAGGGAATCCTCTGGAAGACGGCCGTTCCGATCGAGGGCAACAGTTCGCCCGTGGTCTGGGAGAACCGCCTCTTCCTGACCGGCGCCGACGAACAACAGCGTGTCGTCATGTGCTTCGACACGGCCGACGGCAAGTTGTTGTGGCAAACCGAGATTCCCGCCACGCCGGAAAGTCCCGCCGAAACGCCCAAGGTCTCCGACGATACCGGTCTGGCCGCCCCCACCACGGTTACCGACGGCCTGCGAGTCTATGCCGTGTTCGCCAACGGCGACGTTGGTGCGGTCGATTTCCAAGGGAAGGTCGTTTGGACCAAGAGCCTCGGGCTTCCCAAGAATTCCTACGGCCATGCCTCGTCGTTGGCCATGTGGCGAGACCGGGTGATTCTCCAGTTCGACCAGGGCGCCGCCAAGGACAAATTGTCGAAGCTGATCGCCCTCGACGGCGCGACTGGCAACGAGGTGTGGTCGACGGCCCGCGAAGTCGCCAATTCCTGGCCTTCGCCGATTGTCACCGAGCACGGCGGCATCCCGCAGATCATCACCTGCGCCGATCCCTTCGTGATCGCCTACCACGCCGAAGACGGCTCGGAACTGTGGCGCTGCAGTTGCCTGCGACAGGACGTCGGGCCTTCGCCCACGGTTGTCGGCGATGTGCTGATCGTGGCCAACGAGTATCCCCAGATGACGGCTATTCGGTTGGGCGGAAAAGGCGATATCACCGAGAACGAGGAATTCGTGCTTTGGACGGCCGAAGACAACCTGCCCGATTCGTGCAGCCCCCTCGCAACCACCGAACACGTCTACATCCTCGCCTCCTTCGGCGTGTTGACCTGCTTTGGCACGGAGTCCGGCGAAATGCTGTGGGAGTGGGAGTCCGACGACATGTACAGTTCGTCGCCCACCCTGGTCGGCGACTTGATCTACCTGTTCGGCCTGGAGAGCTGTCACGTTCTCAAACCGGGTGAAGAGGGTGCCGAGGTTGTCGGCCAAGGCAACCTCGGTGAAGAATGCGTCACAAGCCCCGCCTTCCGCGACGGCCGGATGTTCATCCGGGGCAAGGAACATCTCTTCTGCATTGGCAAACAGGGCACCGCCGCGGCGGCTCCCAAGAATTCGCAGGCTGCTTGGCCGACCGCCGAAGAGATCGCGGCCAACTGGCCCCGTTTCCGCGGTCCCGGGGGATCGGGAATCGCTCCGGCGACCGACCTGCCGACGGAGTGGAACGCCGAGTCGGGCGACGGCATTTTGTGGAAGACCCCCGTCCCCATGCCGGGCAACAGTTCGCCCGTCGTCTGGGGCAACAGGCTGTTCCTTACCGGCGCCGACGAAAAGCAGCGTGTGGTGATGGGCTTCGACACGGGCGACGGCAAGCTGCTCTGGCAAACCGAGATCCCCGGCACGCCGGAAAGCACGGGCGAGCCGCCCAAGGTGATGGAAGACACCGGTTTCGCCGCCCCCACCGCGGTGACCGACGGACGCCGCGTCTACGCCGTCTTCGCCAACGGCGACGTCGGGGCGGTTGATTTCGACGGTAAGATCGTTTGGGCCAAGAGCCTCGGGCTCCCCAAGAACTCCTACGGCCACGCCTCGTCGCTCGCCATGTGGCACGACCGCGTGATTGTCCAGTTCGATCAGGGCGCCCGAAAGGACCAACTGTCGAGGTTGCTCGCCCTGGATGGAGCAACCGGCAACGAGGTCTGGTCTATCCCCCGCGACGTCGCCAACTCCTGGCCCTCTCCGATCGTCGTCGAACACGGCGGAATTCCGCAAATCATCACCTGCGCCGACCCCTTCGTGATTGCGTACAATGCAGAGGACGGTTCGGAACTCTGGCGATGCGAGTGCCTGCGTCAGGACGTGGGACCCTCGCCCGCCGTGGCCGGCGACCTGCTGATTGTGGCGAACGAGTATCCCCAGATGACGGCCATCCGGCTTGGCGGAAAAGGCGACATCACCAAGAACGAGGAGTTCGTGCTCTGGGCGGTTGAAGACAACCTTCCGGACTCGTGCAGCCCCCTGGTAACGAAAGACCGTGTTTACCTCCTCGCTTCCTACGGCTTATTCACTTGCTTTGACGCCAGCTCGGGCGAACTGCTCTGGGAGTGGGAATCGGAGGACATGTACTCGTCGTCGCCCACGCTGGTCGGGGACCTTGTCTACCTGTTCGGCCTGGAGAGGTGCCACGTCCTCAAGCCGGGTGAAGAGGCAGCCGAAGTCGTCGGCCAAGGCAACCTGGGTGAGGAATGCGTGACGAGTCCCGCGATCCATGACGGCCGGATGTTCATCCGGGGCAAACAGCACCTGTTCTGTATCGGCAACCAATGAGCACCGACCTGGACCTGACATTCGTCGAACGCTGCATTGAGAAGCACGGGCGGAATCCCGAGGCCGTGATTCCCATTCTCCAGGCGATCCAGGCCGAGTATCGCTATCTGCCGGCCGAGGCGATGGAACGAGTCTGCCAGTTGACCGACATCACCCCGGCCGCTATTGCCGGCGTATCGACGTTCTACACCCAGTTCCGGCATCGGCCGGTCGGAAAGCACATCGTCAGCATCTGCCACGGCACGGCCTGCCACGTCAAGGGATCGGCGCTCGTTCAGGAAGCCCTCGAACTGCACCTCGGAATCTGCAATAACGGCGACGATACCGACAAGGACGGGCTTTTCACCCTGGAACGCGTCGCCTGCCTTGGCTGCTGCACGCTTGCGCCCGTCGTGAAGATCGACGATGTTCCCTACGGCCACGTTTCGCCCGCCACGGTTCCCAAGATCCTCGACGACTTCCTCAAGCACGGCAAGAAGAGCGAGATTCAGATTCGCCGACACGAAGGCGAGCGCCCGGCCCACACGGGCGAGGTGCGGATCGGCATGGGGTCCTGCTGCCAGGCCCAGGGGAGCGGCAAGGTCTATCACTCGATCGGTCTGGCCCTTGAGCGGACCAAGGCCGACGCGGTGATCAAACGCGTGGGCTGCGTCGGCATGTGCCACCAGACGCCCATCCTGGAAATCGTTCCGCCCGACGGCCCGCCCAAGTTCTTCTCGAAAGTCACCGCCAACGAAGCCCAGGAGATTGTCCTCCGCCATTTCAGGCCGAAGAGCTTGCTCCAGCGGGCTCGCCAGTCGGCCGTCGGGCTCCTCGATCGACTGGTAACCGACGAAGTGGGCGATCCCGTAGCGGCCCGCTCGCTCGATATGGAGCATGGACCCGCCTGCGCTTTCCTGCGTCACCAGATCCATATCGCCACCGAAGGCGTCGCCCACGCCGATCCGACCGACCTCGACGAGTACCTTCGCAACGACGGATTCAAGGCCCTCGAAAAGTGCCTTACCGAACGAACGCCCGAGCAAGTCATCGACGAAGTTCGCAGGAGCGGCCTGCGGGGACGAGGCGGCGCCGGCTTCCCCACGGGAATCAAGTGGGGAAAAGTCCGCGAGGCCGCGGGCGATACGAAATACGTCGTCTGCAACGGCGACGAAGGCGACCCCGGCGCGTTCATGGACCGCATGTTGTTGGAAAGCTGCCCCTATCGCATTATCGAAGGCATGGCCGTCGCCGCCCGGGCGGTCGGGGCCAACCAGGGCGTGTTCTACATCCGTGCCGAGTATCCCCTGGCCGTCCGGCGAGTCCGCGAGGCCCTCGGACGTTGCGAGGAACGGGGTCTGCTGGGCGACAACATCCTCGGCAGCGATTTCTCCCTCCGCGTCACGGTGAAAGAGGGCGCCGGGGCGTTCGTCTGCGGCGAAGAGACCGCCTTGCTCGCTTCGCTCGAAGGCAAACGCGGCATGCCCCGTCTCCGGCCCCCCTACCCGGCCGAGAGCGGCTACCACGGCAAGCCGACCCTGGTCAACAACGTAGAAAGCATGTCCCTCATTCCGTGGATCTTCCGCAACGGGGCCGAGAAGTTCGCCGCCCTGGGCACGGAGACCAGCAAGGGAACCAAGGTCTTCGCCCTGGCCGGCAAGATCCGCCGCGGGGGCCTCATCGAAGTCCCCATGGGAATCACCATCCGCCAGATTGTCGAAGAAATCGGCGGCGGAGTCGAAGGCGGGCGGCAGTTCAAGGCGGTCCAGGTGGGCGGACCCTCCGGCGGCTGCGTGCCCGCCCATCTGGCCGATACGGCCATCGATTTCGAGGCCCTGTCGAGCGTCGGCGCGATCATGGGATCGGGCGGCCTCGTGGTGCTCGACGACCAGGACTGTATGGTCGATATCGCCCGCTACTTCCTGCGTTTCACCCAGGACCAGTCCTGCGGCAAGTGTACTCTCTGCCGCGTCGGCACTCGGCGGATGCTTGATATCCTCGACCGGATCTGCAGCGGCCGGGGGCGCAAAGGCGATCTCGAAGACCTCGAAAGCCTCGCCCGCTCCGTTCGCCTGGGCAGCATCTGCGGGTTGGGAAAAACGGCGCCTAATCCGGTTCTTTCCACGCTCAAGTACTTCCGCGAAGAATACGAGGCCCACTTGGAAGGTCGTTGCCCGGCGGGCAAGTGCCAGGAAGCGATCCACTACAAGATCAACGCTCGTTGCATCGGCTGCACCCTGTGCGCCCAGCACTGCCCCGTCGATGCGATCCCCATGACACCCTATCAAAGACATACGATCGACGACGAAACCTGCACCCGCTGCGACACCTGCCGGAAAGTCTGCCCGACCGGCGCTGTCTACGTGGAATGATGGAATGATGGAGCGCGGGGCAAGCCCCGCGGCTATCTTGTAGCTCACTGCTCATAGCTCAACGCTCATAGCTCAACGCTCACTGCTCAAATGCCACGTCTCACGATCGATCAACGCGAAGTAGAAGTTCCCCAGGGCGCAACGATTCTCGACGCGGCCACCGCGCTGGGCATCGAGATCCCCACGCTCTGCTACTTCAAGGGATACACGCCTTCCACGTCGTGCCTGGCATGCCTGGTCAAGGTCGGCGGGCGCATGGTTCCCTCGTGCGCGACCCAGGCCGTCGACGGGATGGAGGTCGAAAGCGAAACGGCCGAAGTCCACCAGGTTCGCCGCACGGCCCTCGAACTCCTGCTCAGCGATCACGTGGGCGATTGCCTGGCCCCCTGCCATTTTGCCTGCCCGGCCCACATGGATGTGCCCCTCATGCTCCGGCAGATCCAGGGCGAAAACCTCCGCGAGGCCATCGCCACGGTCAAGAACGACATCGCGCTGCCCGCCGTGCTGGGCCGGGTTTGCCCCAAACCGTGCGAGAAGGGTTGCCGCCGCAGCGGCGCCGACGGGGCCGTGGCTATCTGTGAACTGAAGCGCTTCGTTGCCGACCAGGACCTGGCCTCCGGCTCGCCGTACCTTCCCGATTGTGCCCCGGATACCGGTCGTTCCGTGGCGGTCGTGGGCGCCGGCCCCACCGGCCTGGCGGCTGCCTACTACTTGCGCCGGGCAGGGCACGCCGTGACGCTCTACGAGAAGGAAGCCCGGCTCGGTGGTCGGCTTCGTCACGAGCATTCGGCAGAAGAGCTACCACCGGACGTCCTCGACGCCGAAATCGCCACCATCGTCAGCCTGGGGATCGAAACCCGGTTGAACAGCCGTCTCGGCGCCGACGTGACTCTCGACGAACTGGCGGCCCGGCATCAGGCCGTCCTTATTGCCACCGGCGCCACGCAGAAGGCGGAGGTCGAGTCGTGGTCGCTCAAGGCGACGCCTCGCGGCATCGAGGTTGACGACGCCTTCGCCGCCAGCCGTCCGGGCGTTTTCGCCGCCGGCAACGCCATCCGTGCGAAGGGCCTCGTCGTTCGTAGCGTGGCCGACGGGAAAGAAGCGGCCGCCTCGATCGACCGCTTCCTGGCCGCCGGTACGCCGGCCGCACCTGGAAAGCCGTTTTCCTCGCGGATCGGAAAGCTCTCCCCGGACGAACTGACGAGCTTCGTTGCCACCGGTTCGCTCCTGCCGCTCCGTCAACCGACGTCGAAAGCGGACGGCTACACGCAAGCTCTGGCGATGGAACAGGCCGGCCGGTGCCTGCACTGCGACTGCCGCGCCCTCAGCACCTGCCGGCTGAAACGCTATGCCGAGATGTACGGCGCCGATCCCAATCGTTACAAGGGTGAAAGGGCGGTGCTCATCCAGAACCTGCAGCACTCCGAAGTCATCTACGAGCCGGGCAAATGCATCAACTGCGGGCTGTGCATCGAGATTGCCGCCCAGGCTCGCGAGCCGTTGGGGCTGACGTTCATCGGCCGCGGCTTCGACGTCCGCGTGGGCGTTCCTTTCGATCGTTCGATGCAAGAGGCCCTCGGCCGAGTCGCCCGGCAGTGCGTCGAAGCCTGCCCCACCGCCGCCCTGGCCTTCCGCGGCGACTCTTCCTGCCGCTGCCAGTGTGCTTGTGCGTCGGAGGAGTCTAAGGGCGGACGTCCAGTTCATGAATCATGGGCGCCGAGTTCTTGAGTCGTCCAAGTCAGCGGCCGGTATCTACGGCGGCCGTTCTGCGGGGGCGTGCCGCAGTGGGGTGGTTTCGGTTGTCAAAGATCGAGGTCGGAGCGTGCTGGCGACTCGCTGATTAATTATTGTGAAATGGTTGCGGAGTCGGTTGGCGGTTGGTGCACTTAGCGATCGATTGCTCCATCGAACGGCGATCGTTATCGTGTTGTTTCGTAATGGTTTACGGCGTCGTCGGGTGCGCAGAATCAATTTGACTACCATGCAAAAGGGGGGAATGCCGTAGTCGGAAGTATCTTATCTAAGTTGAAGACCTGCAAGGAGTTTGGTGAATGCTGCGGACGGTTCGAGACAAGGCATCGGAAAAACAACGTCGAAGACAGTAGAAACCCTGCGGGGGTAGAAGTTGGTCAACGGGGAGCGGATTCTGCCAATACCTTGGGGTGGCTGGGGAGTACATACGCATGTGGTGAATACGGCAGGTGCTGCGCGGTGTGCATTGTTGACATTGTTTGCGTTGTTTGCATTGTTGACATTGTTGCGAGCAGTTTTTGGGTGCTTTTGGCTCACTTTGGGGGGTGATGGTTTCGTGAGTTTGAAAGGGTAGTGATTGGCTTGTGTATATACAGACGTACACAGGTACGATGTTATCACGTGGAGAGGAAAAGTCAAGAGGTTTTTTGAACACCCCCGGATGAGTGAGAGGATAAGAGCGAAGGGGGCTTCGGTCGCAGCGGACGAGTTGACTGGGACGGGGAACTCGAAACTGGGAATGATGGATCATTCCACGCACGAGGTGAGGGGGAACGCTGATCTTCACTGATCAACGCTGATCGGGGTGGTTCATGCGTACGAAGTGGGGCGGTGCTTTCTCTGGCGGATTTGGAAGGCAAGTTGTTTTGAACATGAGCTAACGGAGAGATCGGAGACGGGGATATAGGCAGGGGAATTCTGGGGCAAGGGAATTGGCGATGGTGCCGGGTTACTGAGGTAAGCCGTCGTGTGCCACTCTACGCCGTTAACCATACCGAACAGCGGGAAGAAGTGATATTGCAAAAAATGCCTTGATACGGCAAGGATTCTTGTTTTTCAGGATAGATCCTGGACTGCATTCATCGTGCAGTTC
>JAAYAY010000180.1 GCA_012719125.1 Planctomycetaceae bacterium
CGTTCAGTTCCAGGAAATCGTCGCTCGTTCATTCAGCTTTCGCCTCCTTCGCCCTCTACTCTAATAAATCGGGAGGCTGTTGTCTCACTTATGTTGACACAGAGGGGTTTCCGCGTTCCGCACCGGTCGCTACACGTCTTTCGATGCTAGCAAACCTAACTGTTGAATTGACAAGGCGTTCCAGCCATTCCCGAACTCAATCAGTCGAAAGAGAGAGGTTCCTTCTTCAGTCGCATCTTCGCTTGCCCCCAGCCCACCACCTGTTCATGCCCAATTCCTCCAACGTCTGGACGAGTCGATTCGGTTATGAAGGCAGCCAGACTTTCCGTAACTATCACTCTTAAAAGGGTTTACCACAGGTCTCGATTGACCAGTCCATCCGGTCGAACGGCGGGACCAGACTCCCGGGCTCTTTGGGGGAAAATGTTGATTGCCTGGGATGGTCAAGTAATATGGATACTCTTGGATTCCGTTGCTGTTGGTGACGCAAGCAGTCACCAAAGTGTGCCGAAGGCCTCCAAAAGACCACCCTTTCCCATCACAGAATTGGCAACCGCCGGAAAATGTGCGGAGACCTAACCTTCCTTCCTTTGATAGTCTCCTGAGTTTTCGATAGCCAAGTCCGAGTGTGTACCGGCCATTTGGGTGGAGTGATTGGGGCGTTTGTCGCACGCAAGTGTCTGTGGACTGGTATGGGTTCTCTCAGTCGTGAGGAGCGTGGAAGATGTTCAGGTACTCCAATCTGTTCAAGCCTAGACTGTCCTTATCCCGCACCAGCGGCAGCGCGGCATCTCGCTGCTTGCGAACACGTCGGCTTGTCTGCGAGCCACTGGAACAACGACAGCTGCTTGCTGTCACTTGGCACGTCGATGTCAGCAACGTAGCGGATCCCCTTGAGGACGGAACGGCCGCACACCCTTTCGACGAGATCCAGGAAGGGATTGACCAGGCCAGTCCGGGTGACGACATCCTTGCTGCACCGGGCATCTACACGGAAGATCTCATTGTTGACAAGGCCGATTTGACGCTACACTCTTCGGGAGGCAAGGAAAACACCACCATTGAACTGTCGGACGGCGTGGGAATCGACATCCGCGCCGGCGGCGACGGTTTCTGTCTGGGCGGCGCCAC
The DNA here is from genome assembly GCA_012719125.1 of Planctomycetaceae bacterium. GTDB lineage: Bacteria > Planctomycetota > Planctomycetia > Pirellulales > Thermoguttaceae > JAAYAY01. The sequence continues at coordinate 1,132 of JAAYAY010000180.1, forward strand.
GGACGAAGGCTTCACGATCGACGACGGGGCAGGAACGACATTCCTCGTTCAACTTGCGAATGGGCCTTCGGACGTCACCATATCTCATAACACGCTTGACATGTCGGGCAATGGGAGCCAAGGCATTTCGATCGGGGCCGCAGGCGCCACGGGGCTCTCGATCGACCAAAATGAGATTGTTGCCGGCGATGGCGATGGGGCCATCTTTGGCGATAATCCAATCGTCGACCTCCAAGTGACTGGCAACATTCTGACGGTTTCCGGCGGCCGCCAACAGACGTCGGGGTACGGCATCGAGTTCTTCGGCCTGACCGGCACCTCGTTGATCGACGGGAACCAGATTACCGGCTACGCGAACGGGATCCTGATTGCCAACGGCACGGGAACCGACGGGCTGACGATCAGCAACAACACGATCGAGAATGGCGGCAACGGGATTCGGTTTGCGGACTACGTGCAAACAGGAACCACGGGAGATGTGGGCAGTGTGAGTCTCACCGGCAACACGCTTGCGAACAATCGAACAGGCATGCTCTTTGACGCCGGAGCCCATTTGCCCGCGGGTACGTTCACGATCACTGCCAACACATTCACCGGCAACACGGAGTACCAGTTCCGCAGCACCGGCGCTGTGTTCGACGGCACCGAGATCTTCGCCTTGTTCAGCGACGGGAACAATGCCTTCGATACGGCGACCGTCGTCTCGGATGGAAACAACGTGGTCCAATACACCACATCATGGAACATCCGCCCCGGAATTCAGCAGTCGATCGACGATGCTTCGAGCGGGTATGACGTGGTCGTCGGCTCGGGCGTCTACGCGGAAGGCCTTGCCGTCGACAAGTCACTCCGAATACGCGGCAGCACAGGGACTCCGACGGACGTCGTGATCAACCCCGGCGCCTCCAACGACGGGATTACCATTGTCGGAGGAAACGACGTCGCCATCCAGGATCTTCGGATAACCGGGGCGGATCATGCAATGCTCGTAGACAATGTGACCAACCTGGAGTTGGCCAATCTTGTCCTGGATGGAAACAACAGCGGCATTACCGTGGTGAACGCCGGCAGCATCCGTATTGCAGGTAGCAGTGGAGACGACACGATTATCATCGACGGCACGGCGGCTGCTCGCGTGGACGTGCGCGTCAATGGCAATCAAGCGATGAGCCTTCAAGGTGTGACGAGTCTCGACGTTTGCGGAGAGGCCGGAGACGACGCGTTTTATGTGCAAGCAGGTGCGGGCCTGGCGGGGGTGACGATTTCCGTGGCGGGAGGCGACCACGATAGTCAGGGTGACCTTCTGCAGGTGGCAGGCAGCAGCGATGCGACAGAGCTTGTCTATACACCGGATGTCGCGTCGCAAGGAAGCGGCCAGGTTGCATTGGGCGGAATGTCTACCATTACGTTCACCGAACTCGAACCAATCGATGTCACCGGATTTACGACGGCGACCATCACTCTTCCGGGCGCGGACGACGTGTTGACGATTTCGAACTCGTTCGATGCAGCCACAGGGCTCGTTCCCACACTGAGAGTTGCCGGAACAAGCGGAGGAGTGGACATCGAAGACGCACGATTCTTCGGCAATGCGACCGTTGTCGTCGATACATCCGCAGTGGATGGCAACGACTCGGTCACGATCAACAGCGCCGACTATGCCCACGACAACACAAACCTTCAGGTGATTACAGGCGCCGGGGCGGACACGATCACAATACTTGGAGCGGTCACCGTCACCGGCAACCTGACGCTCATCGGCGGCGGGGCCGTCACCCAGGCGGAGCCGATCACGGCCGCCGGACTGGAACTTCTCGGCGCAGGTCCCTTCACGCTTACCCATGCGGCTAACGACCTCGATACCCTGGCGGCGAACACGAGCGGCGCGATCGAGCTGGTCGACGCGGACGATCTGATTGTAGGAACCGTGGGCTTGACCAGCGGGATCACGACTCCCGGTGATATCCGGCTTGAAGCTTTCGATTCTCTTAGTGTCAGCGAGAATGTCGTCGCTCAAGGGAATTCGGATGTGTTTTTGGTTGCGGGCAACGACCTGACGCTTCCTGTGAATCGTGTGATCTCCGGCGATGACATCACTCTGACGGTTGGAGCGGCGGGTTCCGGTGGTCGAGGTACTTTGGACGGTGTCCTCAAGACAAACGGCCATACGGTCCGCGTGATTGGAGGTGGAGGTGACGACGAGTTGGCGATCGACCTGGAAATCGGCGATATCCCGTGGGGCCGTCTGGAATTTGCCGGGGGCGAGGGCGACGATGTCCTGGCGCTGGTTGGGACGGCAGCCGACGAAACGGTTTGCGTTGACGAAGATTCGGACTGGATTGACTGGCAGTTCGGGGCCGAAAACGGCAGCACCGTAAGCCGCTTCTTCTATCCCGGAGTGGAAGTTCTGGATTTCGCCACTCGTGACGGCCTGGACCAGGTCACGTTCCACATGTCCGGTAGCCGGCAAACGGCGTTGCGACTTGACGGTGGTTCGCCTACGGAATATGCGGATCCAATCGTCGACGGTCTGCGGATTTTCGGTACCGATGGCGACGATGTGATCACCGTCACCGGTACTGCCGGCAATGGTCGTTTCGCGGTGCAGAATCTGGAAACGCTGCACGTCTTCGCCGGAAGCGGCAACGACAACGTCCACAACAACGACGGAGCCGAAACCGGCACGCACGTTCAGTCGTTGCTCGTCGGTGGAGACGGGAACGACGTCCTTTACGGGAGCACCGACACGGATGTCCTCATTGGCGGAGCCGGTCGCGACGAGCTTTACGGCAACGCGGGTGACGACTACCTGTTTGCGGACTACTCCTTCACGTACGACGCGAACGGCGCCATTCAGACCGAATCCGTGGTTCCGGTGGTTGCAGACGAAATTGTCGCAGGCGGCGCGGGTTCGGATGTTATTGTTGCCAGCGACGACATCGTCGACGGCGGCGGCTCTCCCCTGGAGAATGAGTTGTACGTCGAGGGTGGAAAGTTCACTGTCATGGACTGGCTCATGGCTCGTTTCCCGACCGACCTTGATTTGGCGACCTTGATCGAGGGCCTTGAGAGTCTCACGGTGCTGCCGTGGCTGACGCAGTTCCGAGAGTGTCCGGAAGTGTCACCGGTCTTGGCATCGTCGTCGGTTGCGGCAACGCTCACCCTGCAGGGAACTCAGGGCGACGATGTCTTCGAGTTCTGTGCCGGCCCCGTGCCGTCGGTATTCGTCAACGGCGTGCAATACACCATTCCTGAGGGCACGGAGACTATCGTACTCGAAGGTTTGGAAGGCGCCGACACCGCCTATTTGCGAGGGAGTGAGGGGGATGACGAGTTCGTGGCCTGGCCGGGTGGTGCCGTGCTTATAGGGGCCGGCTACTCTGTTTCCACGACCGATGTCGAGGTGAATCTTGGATACGGCATGGGCGGCGACGATACGGCGACGCTCTACGATTCGGCCGACGCCGACATGTTCAAAGCGAAGCCGAACGACGACTACGCGAAGATGTACAACGGTTCGTACATGAACCGGGCGAAGTTCTTCACGACCGTGGTGGGTGAATTCAGCGAGGGCGACGATTATGCCCGCATCTGGGATACGGCCGGAGACGATACGTTGACCGCGTCGCCGGCGTTCGCACAATTAACCACCGAAGACGCCGAGGTGTGGATTGAGGGCAGCGATTGTTTTCTGGCCCGCTCGGACTCCGGGGGCGAAGATGTGGTCAACCTCTATGATTCGGAGAGGGATGACGTCCTTCGTGCACGGCCGCACAAGACCGTGTTCACCGGGTCGAGTTTTGACATAACGCTCCGCGGCTGGGAGGTCCTTCATGCCTACGCCGAAAACGGCGGCTACGACGTGGCCAAGTTGCACGACACGGAAGGGAATGATGTCGTACTCACCGGCGACGCCTGGGCCAGCCTGTCGACCTTGTCGGAGGACGATCTCATCCTGCTTTACGACGCCTTCGGTTTCGAACGGGTCAAGGCCTATCATAGCGACGGAACCGACACCGCCCCGGATTGCGATGCTGTGGATTACCTGCTGCTCGACGGCGAATGGGAGTGATCCTTGGGGCACCGTCTAAAACACCCAATCAAGGCCCACATAGGAAGTGAAACCCGGGGAGAGGACGCGAGTGGGATCGCTTGGGTACGAGGATGGTCCCAGGAGACGCAGGTCGAGGTGTTCCTGATAGTTCCGATCGAAGACGTTTTCGATCCCCGCGAGCAACTTCAGGTTATCGGTTCGATTCCAATAGCCGCGCAGATTCCAAACGGTGAAGCCGGGGGTTGCCTCTTCCAGAGTCACCACCGTGTTGCCGGAGCGGATCAGCCCCACACGGTCTTGGTTGTCGACGATCCGGGACGACAGATCCACGCCCCAACGGCGGCCGCCAGTGCCATCGTGAAGGCGTAGGCCGACGGTTCCTTCGAGCGGGGGAATTGCGGGAAGGGCCTCATCGATCTGTCGGTCTTCGCCTTCCACATACGACGCGCGTCCGAAGGCCGTCCAGTGGTCGGTGAGATCCAACTCGCTGACCAGTTCGAATCCAAAGAGAGTGGCCAGGTCCGTGTTGGTGTAGCGCACAAGTCGCGCATCCAGGAAGTCAGGCACGGCCCCGTCTTCGAGCGTTATATAGTCGAGAATGAACGCATAGTAGAAATTGGCCGTCGCTCGCCAGTTTTCCCACGTCAGGTCCAGCCCCGTGTCAAGCTGCCAGTTTCTCGCGGGCTTCAGACGCGGATCGCCGACCACTCTGGTGAATCCGCTCTGAACGATACTGAGAAAGAGCCCGTCGGCGTAGCGTTCCACCAGGGTTGGCGGACGTTGAGAGTGTCCGAAACCTGCACGAAAACGGCATTCTTCGGAAACTTCGAATTCGTTTGTCAGATAGAACGCATAGAGGGCATCATCCTGGTTGAGCAAGTCCGGGTCGTCCGGGAGATTGGAGTTCTGCCGCAAATCGCTGGCCCGGGCATGCGTGTTGACCCAGTCGACTCGCCCACCCGTAGCAACCTTCCAGGAAGGCGCGAGCTGAGACGACCATTCCGTGTAGATTCCCGGATCAACCATCCAGGAATGCGGCATGTCTGTGCCGAATTCCAGGGGATCCATTCCGGGAAGATCGAAGGAGATGTTGAAGACTTCGTTGATCCGCTGGGCGAGATAGCGGAAGTCCGTTCCCACGCGAAAGACGGTGTCTTCAGGATCGCCCACCTGGACGCTTGTGCGGCAACCACCGTTCGCCAGACTTCCCGCCGTATCGCCTTCCACGTTCGAGGTCGGCGTGGTCGGCGCAGGGTAACCCGCCGGATCCAGTGAATGGAAATAGCTGTCAACCGCCCAGTCGACCCGCTGCAATACAGGGAAATCCGCAATACGCTTGCCCCAGGTGCTGCCGGCGAAATTCGTCCGGTTGTACCAGCCGGACAGTTCGAGGCGAGACCACCACGCCGAAGGGTCTTCATCGACGATCTTTGCCTCAAAACCGTAGGCGCTGAGAAAATCGACGTTGAAGAACTGCCCGGGATACTCGGTGTCTGTCTGGTCGAACCGGTTGAAAGCGATTTCAACATGCTGATCTCGATTGATGTCGTAGCCGAATTCCGCCGATACGTCTCGATTGTTGTAGCTCGACGGGATGCTCAGACCGTTCCCTGCTTCGTAGTCGCTGCCCTTTCGATGACCATACGACGTCCGGAACCCCCAGTTGGCTCCGCCGCCGAAGGCAACCTCTCGCCCATACAATTGCCCACCGTTGGCGCGAATACTGCCGATCGAATCAAAGTGGACTTCAGTCCCGTTTGTAGAACGGGGCGTCGGCTGGCGAATGACGTCGATGAATGAAAAACCCGGTCCGTATCGTACGCCGTAGGGTCCGGGAATGACCACGATGTCTTGGATCATTGACGAATCGATCTTGCTCAACATGGAGTCCAGGTCCTGGCGGGCGGCAAGCCAGTTTGCACCATTAGATACGGCATAGAGCTGACCGGTTTTGAAGCCGCGAATGTTCGGATCAAACGTGACCGGTGAACGGCGCTGAACTTTCGTGTTGGCGTTGGTAGTTGCGTCACGCAACACAAGGGCAGGGTCGGGGTTGCCCCCTTCGACGATATCGTCGTGACCGACAACCGAAACAATAAAGATGTCAGGGGTGCCCGGGGGCGGACTGGCCAGCAACCGTTCCAGAGGTGTGTCGTTGTTGCCGCCGAGTGCCGGAATGGTCGGCACGATGGTCGGCGAACGCCCGGGCGGAAGGGGAGGAGGCTCGTAGGAGACCAGTCGCTCGCATCCCTCGAGAAAAGGGGACAGGATTCCTGTCATGAAGTAGCCCGAATCAACTTGGGAGGATGCTTCTACCCCGGATTCGGCGACAGCGAATCCGGCTTCCTCCGCGTCATTGAAGTTAGGTTCCGCGACCGGCGACGCAGTTGTTTCGGTCGCAGCACCATATCCTCGGTGAGATGCCGGCTCCGCTCCCCACAGGGAACTAACGGTCATCCCGACAGTCAGCAGGGATAAGAACGTGGTTAGTGCGGTCCTTGCTGTTCTCACCACGATTCCTCCAACGCAGCCCACGAGCACATGTAGATTGGTCGCTATAACCGGGAAATCCGCTACATCCCACATACTCGACGAAAGAGGGATAGTGCCTTTAGTCTGTGGGACTTAGCCCGCAGACTTTTCCTGCAAAGCCGTGTTTGACGATTGGCAGGGCCAGGAGGAGGTAAGATAGGGGGAGTGTATGGGTCAGGGTGGGACCCGATGGAGGTCTTCCCAGAATGCAAACAACCTGGCGAAGTGATTGGTCAGACAAGCCGAATACTCCCACCGAGGGGCAAGGCGTGTATTGGAGAGGAATTGCTTCTGAGCGTTCGCGCACTCACGCTCCCCCGCACCTGGACGAAGTCCCTCTCTCTCCCTGATTGCCGGACGTGTGGCTATTGGAGTGCCTCGGTTCGGTTCTGGGCGAAATTAAACAGTCTTCGCCGGAGGTCGCTTGCCAGGTATCGCGCCGGCGCCCCGGCACTTCGGTCTTCGGGTCGAACCATTTTCTGCACGATTTCGTATTCCGCAAGGGCACTGCTTGAATCGCCCCGAAGTTCGCTTATCCGTGCCCGTTGCAGAGCGCGGCGGATTCGTTTGGGACCGTCGAAGTTGCCCTTGACGTTGGATTGAAGATGCTGGACGAGGCTTCCGAACTCGGCACTCGTGGCTTGAGATCTGGCGGTTTCGGCGCCCATCGGGTTCCCAAGCAATAGATAGGCCGCCGCCAACACTCCGGCCCCCAGAATTGCCATTTGCGTGCCGGTCAGCTTGCCGGTGGATTCCGGTTCGACACTTGTCTCGTGTTGCTTGTTCGCAGAATGGGGAGTTGCCAAAGTGGAACGGCGCGAGGGAGCGGGATCGCCCTCGATTTCCAATTGCAGTGTCGTATCTGATCCGACCGATACCCGTTCGCCCCGGCGGATCGGGAGGTCTGCGGTGGGTAGAAGAGGTTCGCCGGCCACTTCGATCGTGGCACTGCTGCGATTGACGACCGAGTATTGCCCCTTTCGATACAGCAGGGTGATGCAGTGGGAAGGGATGCCTTGGACAACGAACGTGCAATCGGCGGCGCTTCCGATTCTGGTAACTTCTTCTTCAATCCAAAACTGCTCGCTCGAGTTCTGGCCCCGTTGGATCACGATTCTGGCTGGCATGCTAATAGTCCTTTCTGGTATGTTGTTCTTCAGGTTTTCGTCGGAGGGAATCGGCCGACTTACGGCAAGTATCCGGAAGCGGCCCGCAGCACGAACGGTCCAACGGCGACGATCATGCAAGCCATCATCAGTAACATTCCTGGGTAGCTGATTTGCGTTTCCGCCTCTCCGGCCTTTTTCTCCGCCCACTGGAATCTCTTCAATCGCATCTGGTCGGCCAGAGTGAGGAAGATCTTGCCGAGCGGCGTTCCAAGTTCTTCCGCCTTGAGGATCGAGAACACCATCTCGTTCACGTCATCCTGATTCAGGCGGTCTCGCATTTCGATCAAGGCCTGGCGGAGTGTCTGGCCCCTTTCAATCGCGTATTGGACCTTCCCCAATTCCTGTCCGAGCGGATGATCGGAGTTTTCGCGGGCAACGGCTCCAAGGCTGTCGCGAAACCCGGCTCCCGCCTCCATCATCAATGCCATGAGATCGACGCCATAGGGCAGGCGTGCTTTGAGTCTATCGAGCCGCAGGACTGCCGCCTTGTTCAGTTTGATGAAGGCCCATTGCACGTATGCGAAACCCAGCGCCACACTAATTCCCACGCTTGCCAGCGGACTGAATGCCGACCAAAGCAGATACGCCGAGAGGCTCGTGACGAAGATCCCCTCGATGGCTTTGGTGGCCGCGAACTCCTCGGCCTTCCAGGGAAGCTCGGAAGCGCCCGCTGCCAGGCTGCGGCGGCCCGCCTGAATCGGAACGAGTTTCAGGAACAGGGGAAAGCCTGCCAGTTCGTCTACGAGGGGTTCGCAGAAGCGGTATACCGCACTGCCTTCACGCAGCATAATCCGGCGAGCCAAATCGAACTCCCACGAATCCGCTTCGCTCGGAACATCGCGATTGATCATCGCCAGGAAGATCCAAACGAGCCTGCCGACGGCCAATCCCGTGCAGAGCACGGCAAGCGGCAGGAGCAGTTCCTGCTTCGAAGACGTTTCAAGGGCCGCGCAGACGATGAAGTTCATTTCTGCCTCTCCTTAGTTCAAGTTTCGCACATTTTGAGGATGCATTTTGAGCGATCCGCGGCGATCTTCGCGGAGACATGGCAATTGAATTTTCGTTGCACGTCCCGTCCGTTTGTAGCGGGACGACGCGTCA
>JAAYAY010000181.1 GCA_012719125.1 Planctomycetaceae bacterium
CCGCCTCCGGGGTCCAAGCGAAAACCCACAGAAGAATCGGATGTCAAAACCTGAGACACCGGTCGACCAAGGCCCCGTTCAGCTGGGTGCAAACCTGCTCTGGTTGCCAGCAGGTTGGCGGCTCGAAAACCCGTCGGCCCACCAGTGCACGTCTGCCCCAACGTGGCGTCAATTTGGGAGCCTTCGCCACAGGGGCCGGCGGTCCATCAAATCAGAGCATCGAATCACGTCAGACGACAAAGCTGCAAGTCGTTGGTCCCAGGACAGACTGGAGTCCGAAGCGGCTGGCCCGGAGTAGTGTTGTTCCAACTCCCCACGGCTTCCACGATTTCCATGCTTTCCAGGAGATTCGCTGCAGTACCACGGATTCTCGCACACCTTCCGGATGAGTTCGACAAACAGTAGCACAACGCCAGCCCAAGTACGGCAGCCGACCGGTAGGTTCCTTTGCCGGTCCTCCTCCGACCCGTCCTTTCGTACGGTCGGAAGTTTTGCTCCGATGTCCAGCGATTGTCCCATGGTGTTGGTCGCTCTCCCATGAATTCCAAGATTTTTCACTAGCGGCAAATTCGATCCCTCGAAGTGCATCACCACTCCTACCGCCCCCCGGAGAATCACGCGACCAGCATCCGTCTCAACGAACGCTTGCGTAGCATTCGCGTTGCGATTGCGTGGCACCTGCATTACATACAGATGCGACGTGGACTTTGCTGACGTTTCGAATGGTGTCGCCTCTGACATCTCGACGCATCTCCCCACGACCACTGAGCCCGTCGGTCACATCCAAAGACTCAAAATCGCGACTTGCCAAAACCGCTTCCCTTGATAAGATGAAAGCCGCTCGAACTCTCCGCAGGGATTTCCATCGGGGACTGCCAGTACAAGGCGGCCCTTTCGATGGCGAATTACTTTATCCCGCGTTTTTCTGCTGCTTCAGCTGACGGCGTTCGCGTTGCCAGGGTGCTGACCCGCGTTTCTGACCGCGGTCGACGACTCACTCTGTCGCACACCCAAACCTCACGCCGTCTTTCCGACAGCGCGCGGCCCCGTTCTATCTCGCCGGCGACCGCCTCTCTGACGCAGCGATCGTTAACCTTCTCGAATAATGCTCGGCCACGCGCGCCCCCGACTGCACACGACCAGCGTCGCGTTACCTGTCCCACCCCCACAAATTCTTAGAGAGGTACATATAACATGACCACGTCCACAGGGACGCAACTGGACTCGGCGGCCACGGCCCTGAAGAGCGGCGCAGCCAAGCTTGCTGAAGTCCTTAAACAACACGCCGCGTTGAAAGCGGAACTCGAAACGGCGGCGGCAGACGCCGAAGCAGGCGGCCTTGCCGACTTCGCCGAGGTTTTCCGCGACATGGCGAAGCGGCTCGGGCCGCTGGGCCACGACGAAAACAGGGCGACCGGTTCACCCGGCAAACGACGCGGCCGACCGCCCAAACCGACCGACGATTTAGCGCCAACGTAATCAACCTACCTGCGCCCAGACGCAACCCACAGAAAGGAAAAGCAATGAGAAATCCATTCAGACGTGTTTTCCCACGATTGGTCGGCCCCCGTATGGATCGGCTGCTACGCGAGCCGCCAACCAACTCCAGCTTCCCCCAATGCTTGGCCAACCTGTTGATAGACATCTCAGGGTCGATGTTGGGCCAGTCCATCGACCAAGTCAACCGCGGCGCCGCAGAATTTGTCGAACAGTTGTCCCATGACCCCGTCACGCGCGACACACTGCAGGTGCAACTGGTCACCTTCGGTGACACCGTCAAGGTCCGGCCGTTTGTCCCGATCACCCGATTAACGCCGCCCACGTTTGTTGCATCCGGCTTCACGCCACTGGCTGAAGCAATACTCAAAGCAATTAAACGCACCGAAAAACACTCTGAGTTTCTCGGCACGGCCGCTGAAGTCGACGTACTCAAGCCTCACTATTTCCTGTTTTCTGACGGTATTCCAACAAGCGAACCCCGCCTTTGCCGTAAGGCGGCAGCGGCGATCAAGCGCCGGGAAGATGCGAAGCAGGCGGCGTTCTATGGCTTCGGCGTGAATGATGCCGCCGTCAAAGCGCTGCAGCCCCTCTTCCGGCGCCAAGTCTTTCTGCTCGGCGACCAAGACTTCGTTCAGTTCTTCCGAATCGTCTCGGCATCTGTATTACGGGTCAGTTCATCGTCCGTCTCCGACGACGTCGATCTCAGCCCGCTCATCCACAACATGCTCCAGCTTCCTCAACCCAAGCGACCCGATCCCAAACGTCTCCCCGGGTGGTGAATACGTCAGTTCCTGGTCGACTCGACAATGTCCGGATAATACAGGGGAAGCACAACCATGCTGAGAGTTTACCTCGCCGGGGAGGAGCGAGTTCTCCGCCCCGACCCAGCAATGCCACCCGGTCGCGAGGGAGCCGTCTACCGTGACCCTGTCGACCCGGATTTTGTCATAAAGATACCCCACACACCGGATGACGAATGGCGCGAGAAGCTGGAGGTCATGCTCGCCAAGCCCCTAAACGCACTTGACGTCGCCTGGCCAACCGACAAAGTACTGTCGTCAGATGGCACCACCATTGTCGGCTGTCGACTTCCGTACGCTGCCAACAAGTTCGCAATTTCCGATGTCTACACCAACGATCCGCAGAGCCGTTGGCTGACCGCGGATTATGCATTTCGGCTGCAGGTAGCGACTAATCTCGCGGTCGCCATCGACAGAATCCACAAGCACGGCTGCATGGTCGGCGACATTGCCCCAAAGAACATCCTCGTTGGTAAGGACGGAACTCTTTGCATAATCGACGCGGATTCCTTCCAGGTCACAAACAACAACGGCCAAGTATTTCGGTGCAAGGTCGGTACTCCGGAATATACGCCTAGGGAACTCCACGGATTGCAGTTCAGTGAAGTTGACCGGACCGTACAGCACGACGCGTTCGGCCTTGCGGCGTTTATCTTCCAGTTGCTGGTCGGCCCCGGAACCCACCCTTTCATGGGCCGCTATACCGGCGTCGGGCCAAAGTATTCGCTCATAGAACGCATTGCGCACGGAATTTGGCCGTATGCGCAGAACGGCCACGCCGCGTATGAGCCGCGAACCGACTCGCCACTCGATCTGCTGCACCCGCTTCTCCAGCCTCTCGTCTTTTGTTGCTTCCAACTCGGCCACACAGACCCTGCTGAACGTCCGCTTCCGGAAAAGTGGATTGCGGCGCTGAACAGCGTCCAACAGGACACCGACTTCGTTCGGGTCACGGCGCCTCGCCTTGAAGCGGCTTCCCAGTTGCGACACCGAAAGACACTCCTCGCTGCTAACGCGGCCCCGGCTCAGCGGCCCCGCGCAGGTGGGATCGTCTCTATGGCAACGGCTGCTCTCCGTCGGCCCTGGATCTGGAAGACGGTGCTTGCCAGTGCAACCTGCATGCTCTTGCTAGCAATGGGAATCGGCATTTATTGCGCAATGCCGGACGGTCCCCGAATCCCCTTCGCGGGAAAATCCAAGCACCCGCTTCCAACTCCAACTTTCTATGGCGTCTCTTCCGCAACACACCCGACCAACCGGCGTGAACCTCGCAGTGAGTCCGGCCTACTGCAAACCCCGGCGTTCTACCGGGAGATCGCCGCCCCCTATCGTTAACCGGAGGAAATCGCATGTTTCGTTTAATGTATTTGGCCGCCGTCTTAACCGTCGTCTCAATTTGTGGCTGCGTGACCGTTAAAAACGACGACCCCACGCCACCAGAAGTAAACAGCGTGCCCGAAATCCGCCAGGCACGAGAGACCAAAGACACTCTGCAACGCGAAGCCCGCGAGCTGAAAGAAATTGGCGATGGTCTTGACGCAATCACGAGCAGGATTTCAGAGCATCGCATTGCAGTTGGATCCGGGTCAGTTGATACCGTCATCAAGGCGTTGATCCAGACCACCTCCGCACTGCGTCAGTCTGCCCAGGACATCTTGGAGAGAGGGCCTCAGTACATCGCTAAGATCGATACTTTCGCGGGCACCCTAAACTCTGCCCCGGCAGTATTTGCACAAGCCGCCGCTCTGTTTCGGACTTACGCAGACCAGGAACCATACGCGGAGGTGGCGGACGATTATCGCCAAGTCGCCACGATGTTCGACAACCTGGCAAGTCGCACTCAAAACTCCAGCGGGACCGTCCAAAAACGATACGACCGCGAAAAGCTCCTGCAGACGCTTCAGTTCATTAAGCATCAGGAGCGATTTCTTTCCCGTCTCGAGGCCGCTCTTTACGCCCAAGATTTTGCACTCTCCGAGATCGAATCCCTAATTCGAGATATTGACGCTCATGCGAGGAAATTCGAGGAACTCCGGTCGCAAATCCGCGATCTGAACGCTGCGTTTCGCAACGTTGAGGCAGTCGCTGCGACGCAACGTCTGAGCCCCGAACCGCGTCCGGCCGATGTTCCCTCGCAGACTCACGAGCCGTCCAAGGTCGACGATAATCCCCCAGCAGAAAAACCTGCCGTAGCGCCGGTCTCTTACGTGCCGCCACGGGCCCTGGTGTTACCTGTCCGCGACTTCAACAAACCTGCGCCAGCCGCCAGCGGGGCTTTTCGTTGGGAACCTGCGGTCGGTGACATTACTCGACAAGTTGCTGTGAACTGCGACAGAGAAGCAACGGAAATCCCCACTATATTGCGGAAGGTGACATATCCCCGTCCAGCTCGCCAACTGACGCAGGAGGAGCTAACCATTCCGCCAGAATTGGAGGAAATTGGGCGCAGAGCTGCAGCGGCTGCGAGGGGTTGCAGATGAATAGAGTACCAAAAACCGCGACCTATTGGCAGGGGTTTGTGTAATGCTACCGCGATGACCGACGCAGCGGCTGTGAAACGGAAGCCGACCATACGATCGGAACCATAGCCAGAAATCCGACGTTCATTTCCCTGACAATGCCTAAGGCCGAAGAAAGGGTCCAATGACACCTGATTGCAGTAGCCTGCAGCAAATAGAGGCAAGGGCAGCTGGCCTTGCGATTTGCTAAGTAAACAGAGGAGGAAAGTAAAATGGCAAACGACAATACGGAAAGGAAGGGAGACGCCCCAGCGTTCGACCGACGGCTGAAAGACGTGCGGGTAGCTTGCTGGCGGAATGAATCGTCTGAGGGCCGCGTGTGGTGGCATGTAACGCTGTCCAGAAGCTACCGCAAGGGCGAGGAGATGCACGAGGCTCCGGGCAGTCTGAACGGCCTGCCGGATATCGCTTTGGCCATCGCCGGCCTTGAGGCAGTAAAGCAGTTCATCGAGCAGCAGGTGACAGCCTGAGCCCGGGCGCCGCCAGACGGCGCCCGCGGCCGAAGGGTTCTGGGATCGATCCGGTCCCGGCACCCCCGGCCCGGACCGCCGCCTGGCCCCGCCCGGACGCCCACCATCGACGCAGTCGACCCTGGTTCTTTTCAGAAGAGGACGCCATGACAACCACCGACGCACCGACCACGCAGAGTGACGGCAGCCCCAGCACCCCCGGCATTTTCCCCGCACGTCGCCAGAGCGTACTGCTCCCGCCCCTGCCGAAAACAGCCAGCCCAGTGCCTTCCCTCACGAGCATCCATGCCGTAGATGGACGAGGCCCCTACGGAGATTCCCGTTACCGGGGCAACTGCTCCGGCCTCCTGATTCGTGACCTGCTCAAGTACTACCAGCCTAGCCGAGTACTGGACCCGATGGCTGGTGGCGGAACATGCCGCGACGTGTGCCGCGAACTAGGCATTACCTGCCGGAGCTTTGACCTCCACGCTGGCTTCGATGCTCAGGACGAAAAGTGGTATCAGGGGCTCGGAGAATTCGACTTCATTTGGCTTCACCCACCGTATTGGAAAATGATTTGCTACGGCGATGACCCACGTTGTCTCTCCAATGCCCCGACCCTTGTCGATTTTCAACGACGGCTGCGCCGCGTCATTCGGAACTGCCATTCTGTGCTCGCACAATGCGGTCATCTGGCGATTCTCATGGGTGACGGAAAGCACGAAGGCGAGTATCTCGGCCTTCCTTTCCGCACCCTGTGGTTGGCATTCCTTGAAAACCTTTGGCTTGCCGCCCCTGAAATTGTCCGTTTCCAGCACGGAGCCACTTCCTCAACAAAGGAATACTCGACCAGCTTTATTCCACGACTGCATGACATCTGTCTCGTGCTGAAAACGCACAGACACATTTCGAGTTCGCTCCGCCGCCCACCATCGAAGGAGAATCAGAAATGTCATCCCCCAGCGACAAACGCCACCGCCAACAAGTAACCCGCCACTCGGAAACGTCTGCCATCGTCGGCCGGCAGCCGCCGCCGGACCTTTGCCCCTTCTGCGGCGATGTGCTTACCACAGTTGACGCATGCGTCGGTGATGAATTTCAGAGTGATACGCTGAAGTGCGAACCGTGCGGGGAATGTCAGTTACACGTCCGCCACGGGCGAAGAACCGTCCTGATACACCTCCAAGAGTTCTTGGAACGTCGCGGCGGCGTACCTGAGCAACGGCCGTTACACGAACGCAAAATGGCGGAGACACTGGTCACGGCGATGCTCTCTGATGACTGACCACGAGCAGCCGCGACTGCAGCGGAAGCTCACAACCAAACCACAGCTCGACCTGTAGTCAACCCCGCAGCGAAAGATACCGTCGACGCAAACCGGGGCTCGGCCCGGCACGTCCGGTCCGGCCACCGCCGCGCCCCACGCAGCCGGCACGCCTACGGCCGCCGCACGGCGCGGCCGGCCACCGGGCAAAGGTTCGCCCACA
>JAAYAY010000182.1 GCA_012719125.1 Planctomycetaceae bacterium
CACGCAATCAGCGTTGGCCCAACGCCTACTTTGCGGAACATGGGTACAATAGCCTGAATGCATCCCATGTACGTTTCGTCCAATCCACAGGAACCTACTAACCGGAGAGCCGTATGCGGGAAAACCGCCCGTACGGTTCGGAGGGAGGGGCGGTCGAACTCAATCGGCCGTCCCTACCCCTATCTATCAACGACCGCCGCTTGTTTCCGCAGCGTGTTCCTCGCGTTTCGGCGGGCGGCTAGACGTCGCTGATCATCTTGTCGTAAAACTCGACATACCGATCGCACATCTCGCCGCGCCGGGCGGCAATCGCCGATCGCGGATGCTCGTTCAACTGGCCGGTGATCATGAATTCGGGGAACGCGCCCCATTCGACCGTCTGGCGGAGCGGCTGCAATTGGTCCTGGATCACCTTGTAGATGGGGCGAATCTTGAACTTGGGATTCCGCAGGAATCCGATCAGGAGTTCCATCGGGCAGTTACCGGCTCCTCGCCCCAAACCGGCCATGGAAGCGTCCACCCGGTTGGCGCCGTGGATGATCGCCTCGATGGTGTTGGCAAAAGCCAACTGTTGGTTGTTGTGGGCGTGCATGCCCACTTCTTTACCGGTTGCCTTGCCACACTCCAAGTACTTCTTCACCAACCGTTCGATCTGCTCGGCATAGAGTGAACCGAAACTGTCGACGACCACCAATTGGCAAGCAGGCGTTTCGGCGAGAACCTCGAGCGCCTGATCGATCTCCTCTTCTTTGGCTTTCGAGACGGCCATGAGATTCGCCGTCACTTCATAGCCTTTCTCCGCCGCGTCGTTGATCATATCGACGGCTTCCGAAACCTGGTGGACGTAGAAGGCCACGCGGATCATGTCGAGCACGCTTTCCGACTTGGGAAGAATATCCGTCCTCCAGTTCGATTTGCCCGCGTCGGCCATCGCCGAGAGTTTCAGTTCCGTGGGATTGTCGCCCACGACTCGGCGCAGGTCTTCCTCGTCGCAGTGTTTCCAGGGGCCGAACTGATCACGAGGAAACAACTCCTTGGAGGCCTTGTAGCCGATCTCCATGTAGTCGATTCCCGCCTCCACGCACGCTTCGTAAACCGCTTTCACAAACGCGTCGTCGAAGCGGTGGTCGTTGACCAGACCTCCGTCTCGGATCGTGCAATCCAGAACCTTCAACTCGGGACGATAGGTGATCCACGGGGCGTTCACAACTGACTCCTGGTTTGCATTGGGACAATGTCCCACCTCGGGGCGGGGTGTCTCAGATTCGAGATTCGACTTGACGCTTGCCACGGCTGCCCAAACACGGGAAGCAACCTATTCTCCCCTCGGCCGGGCTGCGTGTCAACGTATAGCCTTTGTGGGTTCCGGCGCAGTCTGGGTTGCGGAGAACCGTGGTTCGTCCGGCAGAAGCGTAGGCGATTCCGAAATCAAGCGGATCCTGCACCGGGGGAGGAGACTTGCTTGCTTCCCGCGTCGGGGCGCTGTATCGTACGGGCGTTTTCTATTGGTCCCGAGTCCGAATTGCAGGAGCCCTGCCATGGAACCTCGTCCCGAGCACGATAGCGATTTTCCCCGTCCCCACTGCTGCCCTTGCTGCGATCACGCAACCGAGCCGGCGGGCGGATTCACGCGACGAACCTTCCTGGGCGGAGCTGCGGCCGTGGGAAGCATCGCGCTCAGCGGGCTCACCTGGTCGCGGCTGGCGGCGGCGGAAGCCGAAGTGCTGCAGCCCGCCAAACGACGTTCGATTCAGGTTAAACCGATCCTGGTCTACTCAACCTACAAGCCGGTCGAGCAGCGCAGTTGGCGAAGCTGGGGCGGCATCCAGACTCAAGAGGACGCCGACGCGGAAGTCAAACGCATTCAAGGCGAACTCAAGCAGCTTGAAGCCAAGGCGGACTTCCCGGTGGAGTTCCTGCCGATCTCGGCCGTGAAGAATTCGGCAGAGATGAAAGGCCACGCCGACGTCGAGAAGGCCGACGTTTTGCTGGTGTATGCGGCAGCGGGCGACCTGAACGCATTTCCGCAACTCGGCAAAGACTGCATCTTCTTCCTTCGCCACAAATCGGGCCCCCTCTATCTGCATTACGAGATCATCAGCCCGCGTTTTCTGCGGCAGCATACCGATCGGCTCGTGGTGGAGGGGATCGACGACGAGGACGTGGTGGTCGACAGTCTCGACGAGATCGTTTGGCGTTTGCGGTCGCTTTGCGGCCTGCGGAATACGCTGGGCACGAAGATCTTGGCGATTGGGGGTCCCAACGCCTGGGCCCAACCGAAGGGTGTGGTGCCCGCACTCGTCCAGGAGAAGTGGAAACTCGATATTCAGACGGTGACCTACGAGGAATTGGGCAAGCTTATCGAGGCTGCGCGGGCCGACGAGAAGGCCGTCGCCCTAGCCGAACGTCGGGCCGCCGAGTATCTCAAGACGGAGGGAACCAAGCTTGAGACCGATCGCAAGTTCGTTGCCCCCTGTTTCCTGCTCGACGACGTCTTCCGGCGTCTCATGGCCGAGGCCGGTTGCCGCGCCATCACCATCAACGGCTGCATGGGCACCATCATGCCGATTGCCCAGACCACGGCCTGCCTCACGCTCAGCACGTTGAACGACGACGGGTATCTGGCGTTCTGTGAATCGGACTTTGTCGTCATTCCGTCGGGGCTGCTGCTGGCGGGAATCTCGGGCCTGCCGGTCTTCCTCAACGATCCAACCTATCCCCACGACGGCGTGATCACCTTGGCTCACTGCACGGCCCCGCGCAAACTCGACGGCAAGTCGGTGGAACCGGCCCAGATCATGACCCATTTCGAGTCCGACTACGGTGCCGCCCCCAAGGTGAATATGCGCAAGGGGCAGGTCGTCACCAACATTGCTCCGGATTTCAAGGCCGAGCGCTGGCTCGGGCTGTCTGCGGAAATTGTCGATCATCCGCTGCTCCCGATCTGCCGGTCTCAGATCGACGTTCGCTTCAAAGCGCCGGCGGACCTGGTCGCCGAACGCATGCCCGGCTTCCACTGGATGACAGGTTACGGCGATTATCTCCGCGAGGTCGGTTACGCCCTGAAACGCATTCCCATCGCGTGGGAAAACCTCGGCTGAGCGTCCGAGCCGTTTGCAGTTCGTATTCGGTGCCGCCGGAATCCGCACCTCATTCGGTCGGCAGATCGTTGGCCTCGCTGGCATGCCGAAATTCGCGAGGCGACATGCCTTCGTAGCGTTGGAATGCGAGCGTCAACTGCTTGGGCCGGGTGAATCCCGTCTGGGCTGCCACTTCGTGGAGTTTGAGATCGGGTTCCTCCTGGAGAAGCTCTTTGGCGGCCAGGACGCGTTTTCGCCCGATGTACTGGTGGGGACTCTCTCCCATGTACTCCCGAAAGGCGTATTCCAGCCATCGGCGCGACATGCCCGTGTGCGTCAGAATGTCTTCGATCTTCAGCGATTCCGAAAGATGATTCTGGATGAACGCGATTGCTTCGCGGAGCCTGGGATCGTCGACGGCGAGCGTATCGGAAGAGGCCCTGGCGACCAGGGCCTTTGGCGGAATCAGAATCTCCCGCGGTTGAGGCTGGTGTCCGCGGATCATGCCGTCGAGCACCTCGGCGGAACGATAGCCGACAAGCCGGGCGTTGCGATCGATACTCGTCAGCTTGGGTTCACAGTGTTCGCAGATCGTTCTCTCGTTGTCGACGGAGACCAAGGCCACGTCCTCGGGAACATTCAGGCCGTGCTGTTGGCATGCGTCGATCACCAGTCGCGCACGGTAGTCCGACACCACGAAGAGCCCGAGGGGTTTTTCCAGCTTTCCGATCCAGCGGATCAGATCCTGGTGTTGGTCGAACCAACGATTGCCGCGGGTCCGGAAGGTAGTCGCGGCTCGCAGGACGGCGCAATCCATGCCGGCCTCATCCAGACGCCGCCGGAAACCGACCTCGCGCAGATGGGAGTAGCCGGTCCGGCGGACTCCGTAGAAAGCCAAGTGCCGAAAACCCGCGTCCAGCAGATGCTCGGCGGCCAGACGCCCGATCTTGCGGTTATCGACCGTGACCCTGGGCACGGGCGATTTCCGCAACGCGCCGGAGACATTGACGATGGGTATGTCGAGGCTTGCGGCAAAACGCGCCTCCGCCGGCAAGTTCAACTTGGCGATGATTCCAGCCCCCTGCCAGCCCCTCAGATCCAGGATGGAGAGGGTCATCGATTCGGGGGCCGTGAGGAACGACCATTGCCGTCCGTGCTCTCGTGCGTAGGCGAGCACCCCCTCGATCAGCAGTTCGTGATGCGGCATTCCCAAGGGGAAGGCCAAGGCAATTCGTTCTGGTTGGGCCATTTTCCCGAATCTCGTTTGCCGATACCCGCAGGTCTCTTGCGTAATACGTCAGTTATTCTGCAAGAAACCGATCCGCCCTGCAAGAGGGGGCCGGGACAGCAAGGGGGAAGACAAATCTGGTAGTCAAATCCGCCCTGATCGAGAAAGAACGTGCCGTGGATCAGTCTGCGAATCGCAGCAAGGCATACCGTTTCTTGCCGCTGCGGAGGACCATCACAGACCGGCTGGCCAGATCGCCCGCGGTCAGTCGCGTTTCCACCGACTCGATCCGCCGATTGTTGACGTAGGCGCCGCCCTGCTCGATGGTCCGGCGTGCTTCGCCCTTCGACTTGGCCAGCCCCGCTTCGACGAGGGCATCCGCAATCCACAGCCCCTCGTCTTCGAGACGCTGCCGCGGCAATTCCTTGCTGGGTACGTCCGCGAAGATGGCCGACAACTGCCCGTCGTCGAGGTCGCTGATCTCGGCGCCGAAGAAGATCTCCGTGGCCTTTTCGGCGGCCCGCAAGCCGTCCGCACCGTGCACCAATCGCGTCAACTCGGCGGCCAGGGTCCGCTGGCCCGATCGCTTCTCCGGGGCCGCTCTATGCTCGGCCACCACGGTCCGAATCCGATCCTCCGCCAGGTCGGTGAAAAAACGCAGACACTTGTCGACGTCGGCATCCTCGAGATTGATCCAATACTGGTAGAAGTGGTAGGGACTCGTCTTGTTCGGGTCCAGCCACAAGGCCCCCGACTCGGTCTTGCCCATCTTGCTTCCGTCGCTCTTGGTCAACAACGGACACGTCATTCCGTACAGTTGCACGCCGCGCAGACGCCTCGCCAGGTCGATGCCGGCCGTGATGTTGCCCCACTGATCGCTTCCGCCGACCTGGATCTCGCAGTCGAATTCCGCATTCAAATGGACGAAGTCATAGGCCTGCAAGAGCATGTAGCTGAATTCCGTGTAACTCAATCCCGCATCGTCGCGGTCGAGGCGGTTCTTCACCGAGTCCTTCGTCAGCATCACGTTCACCGGGAAGTGCTTGCCGATGTCACGGAGAAACTCCAGGTAGCCGAAGCGTCCCATCCAATCGTAGTTGTTGACCAAAAGAGCGGACCGATCGCCACAGTCGAAATCCAGGAAGCGGCGCAGTTGCTTCTCCATGCCAGCCACATTCGCGTTGAGGGTCTCCACGGAAAGGAGCTTGCGTTCCTCGCTCTTGCCGCTCGGATCGCCGATCATCCCCGTCGCCCCGCCGACGACCGCTATGGGGCGGTGACCTGCCTGCTGGAATCTCCGCAGGATCATCAACGCCATCAAGTGGCCCACGTGCAGGCTGTCGGCCGTCGGATCGAAACCGGCATAAACGGTTCTCGGTTTCTCGTTCAGCCACTTCGGAAGGTGCTGGTCGTCGGTCGTCTGGTTGATGAGCCGTCGCCAGGTGAGTTCTGCGAAAACGTTCTGCATGGGGTTGGGCAGTCTGTGTGGAAGAAAGGGAGAATCAACCCGTCGCCTCGGTCTCAACGCCACATATCGCTATCGGCAAAGGGATTGAGCGGGCCGGAGAGCTTCGGCTTGGGCAAAGCCTTGAGTGCCGCCTCGGCCAGTCGAAGATCCTCTCGGGTGGTGACTTTCAGATTGATCTGCGATCCGGGCACGACGGTCACCGGCTTTCCCAGCCGTTCCACAAGCTGCGAGTCGTCGGTGGCCGGAGCGTCGCCGCGTTTCTCATAGGCCTCTAGGAGCAGTTCGCGTCGAAACACCTGGGGTGTCTGGGCTTCCCAGACGTCGGCGCGAGAGATCGTCTCCTGGACCCGCTTTCCGTCGCTGCGTTTGAGCGTGCCGGAGACCGGCACGGCCAGGATGGCCGCTCCCGATTTCTCTGCCGCGGCGAACACGCTGTCGATCCACTGATCGCAGATGCAGGGGCGGGCCGCGTCGTGCACGGCCACAAACTCGGCTTCGGATTTGACCTTGGCCAAGGCGTTGGCGACCGAGTCGCTGCGCTCGTTCCCGCCTTCCACCACGTCGATTCCCAGGATCGCCACGTTCGAGGCAAACTTGAAATTGAACAGTTCGCGATCTTCCCGCGAAATCACGAGAATCACCTGGATCACGTCGTTGCGGTTAAGGAACCGCTCGGCCGCATGAAGCCACACGGCCCGGTTTGCCAGCGGGGCAAAGGGTTTCTTGTAGTTCTTGTCGTGGAACCGGCTGCTTTTGCCGGCCGCGGGCATGATCACGGCGAACTTGGCCACGGTGCAATACTCCCGACATGGTTTCCCGGGTAACGCCAGACCATTCATTGTCCCCGTCTATGGCGGGGCGTCAAGGCGTTCTGAAGGCCAACGCCAAACGATGAGAGCCGCCGCGGCAACCGCCCCGGCGGCAAGCCCCAGCCACCAGGCGCAGAGACGGGTCGCCTGCCACATCATCTCGCGCTGGGGACGATTCCAGAGAACCCCCTTCGACGACAAGCAGATCGAGACCGATTGCCGAAGAGTCGGCAGGGGCAGCCCCTTGCCGCCCATCGCCGGCAAGCCAAAGCGATGTCGTGGCTCGGGCGTTTCCCCCCCCCAACGACGCTTGAAAGCCGATACAGGTGACGCTTGCCAGGCACAGCGGTTTTGGGTTATAATCTACCCCAAAGGTAGTAATTGCTACCGGGTTCTTCACAGATCGCTGAATCCACTCTTTGGGACAACCGGCAGATGGGCGAGAAGCCGGACGACCGGCGGCTATCCACGGGGCAGTCGGATATCGACGCGATTTGCGACGAGTTTGAAGCGGCGGTCAAGGCTGGAAAGCCGGTGGACTTGGCGGACTATCTCGATCGCGCCGAGCCGACCGATCAGCCTGCCCTGCGCCGAGCGCTCCAATCGATCCAGACGCTCCATCAACAGAAAGTCGCTGCCACCCCAGTCAAGGATCCCGGTCTTCGTCAGTTCATTCGTGCCCTCGTCGCCAGCCAACTGATGTCGAATATCGAGGTCGAGGAGTTCCTGGCCAGCCTTCCGGAGGCCGAGCGGCCGAAGACGGGCGAGGAATTGGCCAAGACACTCTACCGCCACCACCGGCTTACCCGGTTCCAGACTCAGGCGGTTTTTCAGGGGAAGGTCAAGGGGCTTGTTTTCGGCAACTACGTCATTCTCGACAAAATCGGCCAGGGCGGCATGGGCCACGTCTACAAGGCCCAGCACAGGCGGATGAAGCGAACGGTGGCGGTCAAGGTGCTGCCCTCCCACGTGTCCAGGCAGAAGGAGGCGGTCGATCGCTTTCATCGAGAGGTAGTCGCCGCCGCTCGGCTCAGTCACCCGAACATCGTCACCGCACACGACGCCGACGAGGCGGACGGCGTCCATTTTCTGGTCATGGAGCACGTTGAAGGCACCGACCTGACGAAGCTCATTCGCTCCAAGGGAACGCTCAGCGTGGCCAAGGCGATCGACTACGTTACCCAGGCCGCGGCCGGTCTCCAATACGCCCACGGACAGGGCGTCGTGCATCGCGACATCAAGCCGTCGAACCTGCTCCTCGACCAATCCGGAACCGTCAAGATCCTCGACATGGGGCTGGCCCGATTCGAACGGGAAGTGCAGGAGTCGTCGGGCGGCGAGTCGCTCACGCAGGACGGCCAGGTCATGGGGACCCTCGATTACATGGCCCCCGAGCAGGCCCTCGACACGCACCATGCCAGCGCCCGAGCCGACATCTATAGCCTCGGGTGCACGCTCTATTTCCTGCTCACCGGCCAGGTCGTCTTCCCGGGCAACTCCATGGCGACCAAGATTCTGGCTCATCGCGAACGGCCCGTTCCCTCCCTCCGCCAGCACCGCGAAGACGTTTCGGAACAACTCGATCGGGTTTTCCAACGGATGCTCGCCAAACGGCCGGAGGATCGCCAGGTCTCGATGGCCCAGGTGATCGAGGAACTCAGCGTCTGTCGCGGTTCGGGACAAGAACTCCACGAAACGGCATCGATTGCAGTAGGGCCCACCGGTGGCGGTCCCACCATCACGTCTGGACGTGACATTCCCCGAGAGGTTGCCGAAGTTCCGCTCACTCCTCCGCCGATCCCGCCGTCGTCGGATTCGGGCAAGTCGGCTCCCGGCGACTGGCTCAAACAGAAGCTCCCTGAGCTACCCACCGTATTTCGCTCGACCGCCACCCGATCCAGGAAACGCGATTTCATCTGGACGGGTTCCATCGCGGCCGGCACGCTGCTGGTTGTGCTTCTGGCTGCGCTGATGATGCGGTTGCCCAGTCGCGCGACGCTCACGGTCGACGTCAGTGAACCTGACGCCACCATTCAGGTTCTGGATGCAGAAGGGCAGGAAATCCTGACCCGACAATCCGCGACCGAGCCGGTCTCTTTTCCACTCCCTCCCGGTACGCATCAACTGCGCATCGAGAAGCCCGGATTCGAAGTGCTCTCGCGACGCTTCCAGCTCGAGGCGAGAGCCAAGGAGTCGGTTCGCATCCATCTGACTCCGCTTTCTCAGGAACCGCCGGAAGCTTCGGTCGGCGGGGCCGCCGAGGCAGTTGTCGACGTTCCCAAAACCGAGGAACCGACGACGGAGCCGGCAGACGTGCCCCCCGAAATCGCACCGACGCCACAAGTCTCAGCGCCGGAACCGGTCAACGTGACTGCCGATGCGGCCGTAATGCCGCGAGTCTCAGCGCCGGAACCGGCGCCGGCGGGGATCGGTGCCGACGACTCCCATTCGGAGGCCTGGACGACCCTGTTCGGCGGTCAGGACCTTGGGGCCTGGAAATGCGTCAGGATCGGGCAGGCCATTCCCTGGGATGTCGAAAACGGCCTGCTGGTCCGCAGAGGCGACGACTACGGCGGACACCTGGAGACGGTCGAGCGTTTCACCGACTTCGTCTTGCGGATGGAATACCTTCTCCCCGAGAACGCCGCGTACCCCCAAGGCTCCGGGGCGGGGGTCGTCGTGCGATGTCAGCCGGGTTCTAATGTGAACGCCGGGATCGGAGTGGAACTGTCGGATGCCCGCCCGGGGGCACTGCTTCTACAGGACACTCGCCTCACCCCGACCGGCGGCCAGCCGACGATCGGTATTGCGCCAACGCAAGTCATCTTGCCGTTGGCGGTTGCCTCGCGGCCTCGAGGTCAATGGAACGAACTCGAAATTGTCTGTGTCGGGGATCGGATTGCGGTGAAACTCAACGGCCAACTGGTCAACGAGGGAAAGGAGGCCGAGGTTCGTCCGGGTAGCCTTCGGCTTCTGTCGCAGAGATGCGATATCGAGTTTCGAGACGTCCGCATCAAACACGCCGATCTGCAAATCCTGACGAGCACGCAGCCCCAACCGGCCATCGCGCCGTATGACGAGCGCCAGGCGCAAGAGTATCAACGGATCTGGTCGAGCCATCTGAAGGCGCCGGTCAAGTGGTCGAATTCGATCGGGATGGAGTTCGTTCTCATCCCGCCGGGTGAGTTCCAGATGGGCTCTCCCGCAGAGGAAGCGGGGCGTTACGACTATGAGGGACCGCGACACCGTGTGCGACTCAGCGTTCCGTTCTACCTGGGTGCCTATGAGGTGACCCAGCAGCAGTACGAGCAGGTGATGGGAACAAACCCCAGCTTTTTCGGGCCTCAAGGAAAGGCGAAGGTCGATCTGGCAGGTTTGAATCTCGCCCGATTCCCTGCCGAGAACGTGAGTTGGGATGAGGCCGCCGAGTTCTGCCGCCGACTGAGCCAGAAGGAGAAGCTGCACTATCGGCTTCCGACCGAGGCCGAGTGGGAATACGCCTGCCGTGCCGGGACCACGACGCCCTTCTGCTTCGGCAATTCGCTCTTCGCCGCGACGGACGCCAATTTCGACGGCGAACAGACCTACGGAGAGAGCAGAATAGGGCCCAATCTCAAACGAACGGTGGAGGTTGGATCGTATCGCGCCAACGCCTGGGGACTCTACGACATGCACGGAAACGTCTGGGAATGGTGCCGAGACCAGTACTCACGCGACAGCTACGAGAGCGGGTTGGCTATTGATCCGACGGGGCCGGTAACCGGGTCGTACCGGGTCAATCGCGGCGGCAGTTGGTTCGGCGGGCCGGCCTCCTGCCGGTCGGCAAGCCGCAGTTGGGTGGCTCCGGGCTTCCGCGGCGGACTGTTGGGATTCCGTATCGTTCTGACGCCGACGGAGTGATGCGACGATGGAACAACGGAACAATGGAATGATGCGGCGGTGCAGTCGTAGTCACAGTGTTTGACGTTGGCGTCATTCCACTCTTCCACCATTCCCTCATTCCACCCTTCCAGCACCTCACCATTCCGGTCCAAGCCGGGAAGCTCCTGTTCCGGTGACGCTCACCCCCAGATTCCGCCCGCCACCATCCGCATGGCTGCGATCAGGGCGAGTGCCAGCACCAGCGGATCGAAGACCTTCTGCGGGATTAACAGGAAGAGCCGTTTGCCGATTACCGCGCCGAGAATCAGGCAAGGCATCAGAACCAGGCTGAACAGCAGCGTCTCGGGTGTGATCATTCCCAGGCTGCCGAACAGGGGCAGTTTCGACAGGTTGACGATCATGAAGAACCATGCCCAGGTGCCCATGAATTCGGCCTTGAGCATCCCCATGCTGATCAGGTAGATACCCATGACCGGCCCGGCTGCGTTGCCCACGACCGTCCCAAAGCCGGCGGCCAGCCCCATGAGCGCAACGAACCACCATTGATGGGGCATGTCCTTCCAGCCAAACCGCTGCCGCCCTCCTTCGATCACCATCAGCACGATCACCAGAATTCCCAGCACCAGCTTGAACTGTCGATTGTCAACATTCAACAGCACGTACACGCCCGGAATCATCCCCAAGACCACGTAGGGAAGCAGCCTGAGGAGCCGATCCCACTGGGTGTGCTGCCGATAGCAGGCGACGGCGAACGCGTCGCCCGCGAGCAGAATCGGCAGAATTGCTCCCACCGAGAGCTTCTCGTTCCCGGCGAATGCTTCGGTCATCATCAGGATCGCGGGGATCGAAACGCCCGGCACGCCGGTCTTTGAAAGCCCCACCAGAATCGCGGCCAGGGCGCCGAACACATACGAAAGCAGATCGTCAGGCATGAAAACGCAATGCTCAGAAGTTGGGTGGCTGGTGGTCGAGCGACAGCGAGCCCTCGGACCGATACGGCCGGGGGCTCGCTGTCGCTCGACCACCAGCCACTCTGAATCTGAGGCAGGCCACGAGGCTAACTCCGCGGTTCGATTCGCTCCTTGCCGACGACCGCCTGCAACACTTCGGGGACGACGACCGATCCGTCTGCCTGCTGGTAATTCTCCAGTACGGCAATCAGGGCGCGGCTGATGGCAACGGCCGTTCCGTTCAAAGTATGAACGAACCTGGTGCCCTTCTCGCCCTTGACTTTGAAGCGGGCGTTCAGGCGCCGGGCCTGGTAGTCGGTGCAGTTCGACGTGCTCGTGACCTCGCCAAACCCGCCGCGGCCGGGCAACCAGGCCTCCAGGTCGAATTTACGATAGGCCGGGCCCCCCAGGTCGCCCGTTGCCGTATCGACGACCCGATAGGGAATCTCCAAGCCGTCGAACAGCCGGCATTCCAGGTCTCGCAGATGCCCCAGCATGGCCTCGCTGTCGTCGGGCAAGGTGAATGCGAACATCTCCACCTTGGTGAACTGGTGCACGCGGAAGAGGCCCCGGCTCTCCTTTCCGTGGGCGCCCGCTTCGGTGCGGAAGCAGTGGCTGATCCCGCAAAGCTTGAGCGGCAAGGCATCGGCGTCAACCGTCTGACCTGCCAGCAGGCCGCCCAGCGTGATCTCGGCGGTGGCCACCAGGCTCAGGTTCTGGTTCTCGATACTGTAGATCTGCGTCTCGGGCCCGCGTGGAATATAGCCCGTTCCTTCCAGGACTTCGTTCGTGGCCAGATCCGGGGTCGTCATCGGGGTGAAACCTTCGGCCATCAGCACGCCGAGGGCGTAACGCTGCAGGGCCAGTTCCAGGAGCACCGCCTCGTTCTTGAGGAAGTAGAAGCCGTGCCCCGCCACGCGTGCCCCGCCCTCGAAGTCGATCAGGTCAAGTCTTTCGCCCAGGGCAACGTGATCGAGCGGTTCGAAGTCGAATTTCGGGAGCGGTGTCTTGCCGCGAGCGACCTCGAGATTCGACTTGTCGTCCTCCCCTACGGGGGCGTCGGGGTGCGACAGGTTCGGAATCGACCGGTGGATCCCGTCCAGTTCGGCCGCTAGCTCGTCCAGCTTGGTCCGCACCTCGTTTGTCCGTTCCCGGAGCATGCGGCCTTCTTCTTTCCGAGCCTCACGTTCGCCGGCATCTTTGGCCTTGCCGATCGACTTGGAGACCTCGTTCGCCTTGCGATTGAGTTCTTCGACTTCCACCTGCAGCAAGCGGCGCTCGTTCTCCAGGGCAACGAACCGATCGATGTCGGCCGCAACCCCGCGGTTGCGGCAGTTCTGTTTCACTAGCTCGGCGTTTTCGACAATGAATTTGCGATCCAACATGGCTTCAATGCTATCCTTCAAATCTGTGCAATCTCTTCCCACAGGCGTGCGCTCGCTCGGATCCCGCGGTAGAAATCCTCGACGAGAAACCGTTCGTTCGGGCTGTGGGCGTTGTCGTCGTCCTGGCCCCAGCCGAGCAGGAGGGTATCGGCTGCGAGTTGCTTGTGCAAGGTGGCCACGACGGGAATCGAACCTCCTTCGCGGGTCATGACGGGCGCTCGGCCGAAGGCGTGTTCGAGGGCCTTCGAGGCCGCCGCCACATAGGGACTGTCGAGCGGCACGAGCAGGCCCGGCGCCCCGTGCATGCCTCGCACCTCGACCTTCACTCCCGGCAGAGCCAGCTTCTCGACCATCGCACGAATGCCCTCATTGATCGTCTCCGGCGACTGATTCGGCACCAGGCGGAAACTGATCTTGGCCGACGCTCGGGCGGGGATGATCGTCTTGCCTCCCGTGCCCTGGTACCCGCTGGTCAGGCCGTTGATCTCGAAGGTCGGTCTGGCCCAGCGCCGCTCCAAGGCCGTGAAGCCGGCCTCGCCCCAAGTGTCCGGTACGCCGACCTGGCCCATGTACTGCGTTTCATCGAACGGCAGTTCGGCCATCTGCTTGCGCTCCAGGTCGGTCAGGGGGACTACGTCGTCGTAGAAGCCCGGCACCTGCACCTTCCCGTCGTCACCGATCAGGCCGCTGAGAATTCGTGCCAACGCCAGGGCCGGGTTGGTGATCGACCCACCGAAGGAGCCCGAATGGAGATCGCGGTTCGGACCTTGGACGACGATCTCGCAGCAAGTGATCCCGCGCAATCCGTAAGTGATCGCCGGTTGACCCGGTCCGAACTGGCCGCTGTCGCTTACCACGATGCAGTCGCACGCAAGTTTTTCCGTATTCTCCGCAACATACGCACTCAGGGCCTCGCTGCCGACCTCTTCCTCGCCCTCGATCAAGTACTTCAGATTTACGGGCAGGCGCCCCTCGGTCTGGAGCCATGCCTGGGCGCTCAACAGGTGGGTGAGCATCTGGCCCTTGTCGTCGGTTGCCCCCCGGGCGTAGATCCTCCCCTGGCGAACCTCCGGATCAAAGGGGGGCGATACCCATTGATCGAGTGGGTCGACCGGCTGCACGTCGTAGTGGCCGTAGACGAGTACCGTGGGGGCCCCGTCGACCTTGGGCGACTCGCCATAAACGATCGGATGTCCTTTTGTGGGAATGACTTCCGACTTCATCCCGATTGCTGCGAGCTTGTCGGCGACCCACCGGGCGGCGGTGGCCATGTCGTTTGCACAATCCGGATCGGCACTGATGCTCGGGATTCGCAGCAGCTCGAACAACTCCTTCAGGAAGGCCTCAGAATGCTCGTTCAGGTAGGTTTCAATCGCGGCCATTTTGTTGCTGCTTTTCCAACATTGGTGCTGCTTCGTTCCAGCGGGCGTGACTTCCCGATCCGTTGAATCGTCCAATATAATGGTCGTGGGTGCCACCAGCCAATGGGGTATGCTTTCCGCTGCGAACCTTGAGCCCACCCGATGTGACTACAGAAACAGGAACGGAAGCCGAGCCCGAGTTTCCTTGCTTATCACTCGCCCTCTTGTATCAGGTCCGCCATGGCAGACAGACAGGCCGTCGCTGAACCGGCCGAAGAAACGCAGACCGATGAGCGAGAAGAGACCAAGCGGCAGCCGCCCTACAACGTGGTTCTCTGGAACGACGACGACCACACCTACGAGTACGTCATCGCCATGATGATGCAACTGTTCGGCCATACGATGGAACGAGGTTACCAGATCGCCAAGACGGTCGACACCCAAGGAAAGGCGATCGTGCTGACCACGACTCTCGAACACGCCGAGTTGAAACGCGACCAAATCCACGCGTTTGGTCAGGACAAGCAGATCAAAGATTGTGCCGGGAGCATGTACGCGACGGTGGAACCGGCAGCTTAGAAAGAATCTCGGAATCCGAGTTTCGCTCTTTTGAATTTGTTTCGTGCTTCGTATTTCGAGATTCGTATTTCTCCACGATGCCTATCCTCCGCACGATCACGCTTGGCTGCAAAGTCAACCAGTACGAAACCGAGTTGGTCGCCGAGGGGCTTGCACGGGCGGGGTTTCGCGAGGCCGCGGATGCAGAACCCGCGGATCTCTGTCTCGTGAACACGTGCACGGTCACGGCGGAAGGTGCCTTGAAGAGCCGTAAGGCGATTCGACAGCTCGCCAGGCGAAACCCCGGTGCGCAGATCGTGGTGATGGGCTGCTATGCGACGATGGCGGCCGACCTCGTTGCCGGTCTGCCGGGCGTCAGCGAGGTGCTCACCGACAAGCGGCAGATTCCCGAATTCCTCGCCCGCTGGGGCGTTCTCGACGTGCCGTCGGGCATTTCCCGGTTTGGCCGCCGCGCTCGGGCATACGTCAAGGTGCAGGACGGCTGCCGGATGCGGTGCAGCTACTGCATCATTCCGGCCGCACGGGGTGATCTGGCGAGTCGCCCCGTTGCTGAACTGGTGGACGAAGTGCGGCGTCTCGTCGATTCGGGGCATCGGGAGCTTGTGCTGACCGGGATTCATCTCGGCCACTGGGGGCTTGAATGGACAGACCGCCGCCTCCGGCTGCCTGATCTGATCGAGGCCTTGCTGGCCGTCGGCGGTTTGTGGCGTCTGCGGCTTTCCAGCCTGGAAGCCGTCGAAGTCGACGCCCGTCTGCTGTCGCTGATGGCCGCCCATCCGTCACGTATTTGCCCACATTTGCACCTTTCCATGCAAAGCGGCTCAGACACGGTGCTGGAGCGGATGCAACGCCGCTGGGCCTCCACCCGGTTTGTGGAGAAGTGCCTGGAAGTCAAGGAGTCGCTCGATAGGCCGGCGCTTACGACGGACGTAATCGTCGGTTTTCCGGGCGAGACGGACGCGGAGTTTGAAGCAACCTGCCGGACCGTGGAAACGGTCGGGTTCTCGAAAGTGCACGTCTTTCGGTTCAGTCCCAGGGAAGGGACCCCTGCGGCCACCATGTCCGCTCAGGTCGACGGGCGGGTCAAACAGGAACGAGCGGCCCACCTCGACCTGCTATCTCGCCGGCTCCGCCGCGATTTCTTCCGCGCGCTCATCGGTCGGCGGTTGCAGGTGCTGGTGGAAGCGGCGGATGGGAGGCAGCCCGGGTTGCTCCACGGCACGTCGGCACGTTATGCGCCGGTTGAGTTGACGGGGACGGTTGATCGGGTGGGTGAACTGATTGACGGAGAAGCGACCGGTCTTGCTGACGATGGGTTGATCGTGCGGGCGGCCGGTCCGTAGGCTGTTCGCTGAGTACTGGGGCGCGAGGGCCGTCCCCTGCGTCATTCCCGCGAAGTATGCGGCACCTGGAATGATGAAAATCGGCTGCAATGATTGTATATGGCACGTTTCCGTGGCCTTGGTCGAAGGCCGATACCGCAGTGGAGCTTTGAGCCCGTCGCGAAGTCTGGCCTGGGTGCCGCCACGAACCTGAAATTGTCGCCCCCGACGGTCGGGGAGCACGCGAGGCAGACTGTTGCCTTTTTCGGCACCCCCAGGGTTGACGGAGCGTAAGGGAGGATATGTCATGGACATCATCGGCACCGACATGGACCAGTTTCTCAGCGATGCACATGCGGCCTCCTGGGCCGGAATCTGCCCGGGGAATGAGGAATCGGCGGGCAAACGCAAACGGAGCAAAACGACCAAGGGCAATCGTTGGCTGCGGCGTGCCTTGGTCCAAGCGGCCTGGGCGGCCACCCATGCCCACGACAGTTACTTGGCCGCTCAGTATCACCGTCTGGTTGGCCGCCGGGGCAAGAAGCGAGCCCTGGTCGCGGTGGCGCACACCTTGTTCGTGATCATCTACCATATCCTCAAATACCGCGTCGATTATCAAGACTTGGGCCCTGATTACTTCCTGCGCTTGGAACCTGAACGCCAGAGACGTTACCTGGTCAAGCGACTGGAACAAATGGGCTATAAGGTGCAACTCGAACCCCAACAAGCTGCCTGAAACTCAACCATAAACTCCCTCACGCCAGGCGTCCTCCGCTATCGCTATGCGCCCACCCTGGATGATTTTCGAGGCAGGCGGGAATCCAGTGACGTTTGCCGAGTGTCTGGATTTCCGCCTTCGCGGGAATGACGTGGCGATTTGCGCAAGCTCCCCACAACCTCGACCGCCTCACTCACCCTTGACCGCCACCGCCAGCATCTCGAAATCGTTGGGCGTGAGCTCGTGCTCGCGGCTGAATTCGCCCAGATGGCTGCCGAAGATGTCGACCTTGGCGAACCCGGCCGTCTCCAACAGCCAACGCAGTTCGCACGGCGTGTAGTAGCGTTCGTTGGTCTCGACCGTGTGCGACTGGCCCGCGTCGTCGACGAATGTCAGCTCGGCCCCCTCGCGAAACGTCATCAGATCGAACGTTATTTTGTCGAGCGCCGACTTCGATGCGGCGGCATCGAGGAAGTCCTTGACGGAGTGGAACAGCGGGAACAGGGCGTTGAGCGCGGTCAGCATCAACTTGCCGCCGGGCCGCAGCGCCGCGCCGGCGTGCCGGAGAATCGCGTGGTTCTTCTCGTCGGTCTCCATCAGTGAAAACCCGCCTTCGCAGAACATGACGGCGGCGTCAAACTCCCGCTCGAAATGCGGCTGGGTCGCGTCCCGGCGTTGAAAGTCGACGGCCACGCCGGCTTCGTCCGCCTTTTCTCGGGCGCGCCGAAGCTGGGCCTCGGAGAGATCGAAGCCCGTCACCTGGTAGCCGCGCCCGGCCAGTTCGATGGCATGGCGGCCCGTGCCGCAGCCGATATCGAGGATCCGCTTGGCGCGATCGCCTCCCAGCTCTCGTTCAACGAAGTCGACCTCGCCCACGGTTCCTTGCGTGAAGGGTTCCGTGTCGTAGGTCTTGCCATAGTTCGCGAAAAGCGTTTCATACCATTGCGTCATGTCGATTTCTCCACGGTGTACCGGCTTGAGACACCGGAAGGCGCCGATGGGTTCGCGCGGAATCATTGCGGAAAGGACTGCGCGCGACTTCAATCGTGCGGCAGCAAGTATTCCGTGGGAATACGGCGGAAGACCTCTTCGGTGCTGGTGACGCCCTGAGCGACTTTGAGCAGGGCGGAGCGGCGGAGGTCCAGCATGCCCTGGCTGACGGCCATGTCGTTGATTTCGCGAGCCCGTTTTCGCTCGACGATCATCTGGCGGATCTCGTTGGTGACGCGGAGCACTTCGGAGACGCCCGTCCGGCCGGTGTAGCCTTCGCCGTGGCAGGCCTCGCAGCCCGGGGCCGAATAGAGGCACTCGCCTTGGCCCGGTTCGAGGTACTGCTTGATGTCGTCGAAGGTTTGCGGCGCGGCGCTCAGGTCGAACGACATCTTGCACTTCTCACACAAGGTCCGCACGAGCCGTTGGGAAACCACACCGATCAGACAGGTGGAGAGGAAATAGGGCACGACGTCGAGGGCCAGCATGCTGTCGACGGCGCCGGCGGCGATGGGGGCGTGGAGCGTGGCGAACACGAGTTGGCCGCTGTTGGCGGCTCGCACGGCCGTTTCGGCGGTGATCGGGTCGCGGATCTCGCCGACCATGATGATGTCGGGAGATTGACGGAGCACGCTGACGAGCAGATCGGGGAAACCCAAACGGATCCTGGGATTCACCTGGGATTGGCGGATCCCGTCGATGACGTACTCGATCGGATCTTCGATCGTGTTGATCTTGTGGGTGCCGTCGTTGAGTTGCTGGAGGCAGCTATAGAGCGTGGTGGTCTTTCCGGCTCCCGCCGGTCCCGTCACCAGAATCAAGCCGCTCGGGCGTTGCAGAAGGCCCATGAGGATATTGAGGTTGGCGCGGTGGAAACCAAGGGACGATATCTCCATTAATCCCACGCTGCTGTCGAGCAGGCGGATCGCCATGTCCTCGCCGTGGAGCGTGGGAATCGTGCTGACGCGGACGTCGAGCTTGCGCCCGTCGTTCATGGGGCAGAGCCATCGTCCGTCGGCGGGTCGCCGGCGCTGGGCCACGTCCATCCCGGCGGTGGCCTTGATGTGATTGATGAAATTGCGCCCGGCAGAAGCGGCGATCGCCGCCACGCGTCGAAAAGTTCCCAGATGGCGAACCGAGATGCAGATGCTGTTCTCGTGGGCGGTCAGGAAGACGTCGCTGGCCGGCAAGGCAGCAGCGTATTCGAACAACTGCGTCGCGGCCGACTCGACGGTCGTCTCATTCAGGTTGATTCCATCCAGCGGGCAAGACGGCAATTCGGTGGTCATTCCGGCGCTCCTTGGACCAATTTCAGCGCTTCCGATTCGCTGTCGGCCACATTGAGAACCTGGTCGAGTCGCATGACCTTCAAGGTCTCCATGACCGTGAAGGGCACGGAATGAATGGCGAACTTCCCGCCAGCGTCGCAGAATCGTTTGTGCTGGACGACCAGCCAGCTCATTCCGGCCGAATCGACCAGCTCCACTCCGGTCATGTCGAACAAGACCGTTTGGCGGTAACCTCGGCCTTCGAGGAGTTCAGAAAGCGCCTCCTGCTGTTCCGCCAGCACGGCCAAGTTGATCCTTCCACTGGCATCGACGCGGAGGACCTGACCGTCATCGGAACGCAAGCTCAATTGCATGGAACGTCTCCCCCACAGGGCGGCGGGGCCGCCAACCAGGACGAACTGCCCGCCGGACCGCATGCTGGATTCTGGCCCGTTGGGTTCGTCAAAACATTATGGCAGAATCGAGGACAATTACCAGAGGTGGAAGGGACCCCGTATCGTGCTCACGGGGGACCATTACACGTTCGTCAGAGCGTTCGCGGCGATTTCCCATGCCTGCC
The DNA here is from genome assembly GCA_012719125.1 of Planctomycetaceae bacterium. Taxonomy (GTDB): domain Bacteria; phylum Planctomycetota; class Planctomycetia; order Pirellulales; family Thermoguttaceae; genus JAAYAY01. The sequence continues at coordinate 19,621 of JAAYAY010000182.1, forward strand.
CCTGGATGGGACAATCCCGGCATTTCGGATAGTCCAAATGGGCCGCAGCCGGGGATCATTTTTCCAGCCCGTATTCCTTGAGCTTCTTGTGGAGCGTGTTTCGGTTGATCCCCAACCGGGTAGCTGCCTTCACTTGGACGCTGTCGCAGGCGGCCATCACCTGGGCAATCAACTCGCGCTCGACCCGGCTGACGATCTTGGCATGGAGATTATCCTCCTGAGGGCCGGCGGTTTCCAGTCCGTACTCGACCAGTTCGGATGTCAGAGTCTCCAGGTCGGCGACCCTCTGGCGTCCGATGCGGGGTGGTCTGCGTCCCAGGACCGTTTCGGGCAGGAGATCGCAAGTCAGTTCATCCCCCGGCGCGAGCACGACGGCCCGCTCGATGTAGTTCTGCAACTCCCGGACGTTACCGGGCCAGGAATAGGCAATCAAGGCCTCCATGGCCTCGTGATCGACGTGGGGCACGTGGCGGTTGTTGGCTTCGTTGTAGACTTTGAGGAAATGCCCGACCAATTCGGGGATGTCCTCACGGCGTTCTCGCAAGGGGGGCAGAAAGATCGTGACCACGTTGAGGCGGTAATAGAGGTCTTCACGAAATCGATTGTTTGCGACCTCCTCCAGCAAATCCCGATTGCTGGCGGCGACCACGCGGGTGTCGACGCGAATGGTCTGGGTGTCGCCGACGCGTTCGAATTCGTGCTCTTGAAGAACGCGGAGGAGCTTGACCTGGAGCTTGGCCGTCGTCGAGTTGATTTCGTCGAGGAAGACGGTGCCGGTGTGGGCGGCCTCGAATCGCCCCGTGCGATTGTTGACGGCGCCGGTGAACGATCCGCGGACGTGCCCAAACAGTTCGCTTTCCAGGAGGTTCTCGGCCAGGGCCCCGCAATTGACGCGAACGAAGGGGCCGCTGCCGCGATGGCTGAGAACGTGAATCGCCTTGGAGATGAGTTCCTTTCCCGTGCCGGTTTCACCGAGCAGCAGAACGGAGGCGTTCGACTTGGCGACTTGGCGCGTGATCCGATACACCTCCTGCATGGCGGGCCCCGATCCGATCAGGCCCGGTATGGGAGGTCCCGTCTCTTCCTGGTCTCGGCGAAGGGGGACTTGAGTCATCGTCCGCCTGTCTCACTCCTTCTCGGGCCCACGACGAATCACGGCTCTTCGGGCGGGTTCGGCAAATCGACCGGCGATGTCTTGATCCGTTGGGCCACTCGGGCGGGAGCTTCCAGGCAATTGAGGATCGCCGAAAGAATCTGTTGAGTGGGCCGGTCCAGCTTCTCGCTTCGGTTGTAGAGATCGTATTGGTGGAGGATCTCGGTCGAGGTCAACAGGATGCCGTGGCCTTCGGCGTTGTCCCACAAGGCCTCCACGGCCGCCTTGCGCTGCGGGAGCGGCTGAGTCCAGCGGCTGGCCAGTTCCACCAGCGCCTTCTGGGCTTCCGGAGTCCCGGTACTGGCCAGGATGGTCATGGCCTGCGGCGCCAATTCAGGAATGAACAGGGCCTCATAGACCGCGTCGATCTTCCTGGGCAGCCGGAACACCTTGTGCCCCGCACTCCAGTCGGCCAGCCACTGCATCGCCTGGCCCGCCTGCTGAAATCGTTGGGCCGAATTGAGACGCTTCATCCCGGCCAGGGCGAGCACCTGCTCCACCTGCCACACGACCACCTCCTGGGAATGAGCCCGCGGAAAAGCCGTGACCAGCGGATCGCGGCGAGCAGCATGTTCAGCTCGGGCCAAGTGTCCGTCGCGCGCCCAGATGCCGACCGGCAGCAGGGCGGTGCGATTGTCGTGCCTGAGCTGCTGGATGAGGAAGTCCACGGTCGGTTGCTGCAGGGCTTCGTCGACAAGAACCAACTCGTAGTCGGCCGACCGCAACGCCAGTTCCATCAATTCGTGTCCGGATCGCGCCGTGTCGGCAATGTATCCCAGGTCTGCCAGATGGCCGGCGATTCGCTGGGATTCCGAAGTGCTCGGACCGGCCACCAGAGCGCGGCGTTGTCCTTGAGACGTGGCGAAATGGCAAACGGCATCCACGACCGAAGCCGAACCGGCAAACGGCGTGTTCGGGTCGAGTGCGACCACCGCTTCGATCGCCGCAAATCGCACGCGTGCGTCGTCGTGCGCCACCGCCTTGACCAGCGGGGTCGTCGATCCCTCGGCACAGAGTTGTTCCAGGACGCTGCCGCGCTCGCCGAGGATGCGCACGGCACTGACGGCTGCCCCGGCGTAGTTGTGCTCCATCGCATAGACCAGCACGTCCTCGACAACATCGAGCCCCGCTGCGGCCGCCTTGCCGGCAGGTGAATCGACGGCGACGGGGAGCGGGTTCTCGAGTCCCGCTACCTGGGCGGCTTGCTCCAGCAGGCAGGTCAGGTAGAGAACGCGAACCTGCTCGTCGTCCGGGCGGAGGTGATGGGCGTCTTCTGCCAGCCGCGATGCAAACACCATGGCTACGTCGCCGGCCGGGCGCTGCATCGCCACCGGCCGATGGGACTGCTCGTCCCAGATCCAGACGGTCACGTTTCCGTCGAGATCCTCCCGGAAACGCTTCCGCCCGGTTAAATAATCGTTGGCTTCCTGCAGCAGCATGTCCGTGGCTACAGTTACGTCGGGCACGGGACGGCCGAAGGTGATCAGGCCGCGTTTTGCGGTGGTCTGCAACTCCTCATCGGTGTCGGGGGCGACTGCCGGAGCGAGGAAGAAGGGGACCGCCTCCGGAGCCCGGATCCCGGCAAGGGTATAGATCGCCTGGATCTTCAGCTTCACATCGCCGCCATGGAGCGCAGCCAGCAGCGGGTCGACCACCGCCCGGCCGAATTGGCCAAGGGCGGCACGGATCCTCTCGTGCTGGCCGGCACGCGACGGATCGGCCAATGCGGCAATCAAGGCCTCGATCGAAACGCGTCCGCCCTGCAGAAGCCCTTCCATTGCAGCAACAGGCGCACCGGGCTCCGGTGCCGAAAGCTGACGGACCAGATCGTCGATCCGGGTGGAATCCTGACGCACCGCCTTGGCAGCCTGCAAGACCGCATCGGCAAGCTGCTTGCCTTCGGGGGCCAATTCGGGCCGGACGGAAAGGCTCACGAAGAGAGGGGAACCGAACTGTTGTTCCAACGCAAGCAGTTGATCTTGGTCCAGGTTGGCCGCCAGCACTCGTCCGAGAAGCTGTTTGGCCAAATCGGGGCGATCAAGGCCGGCCAGAATCTTGGCCGCGCGGACCTGTTCGGCCGGAGTGGACGGCTTGGTCGCTATGATGGCGGCCACCGCGGGACTCACGGGCTCAGGTTCCGGTGCCGCCGGAGCCTGCGCTGGAGCCGGCGCCTGAGCCTGAACTGGAGCCGGAGCGGGAGCCGGCGCCTGAGCCTGAGCCATGAAACACTGCACAACTCCCAGCAACAGCCACACACCGATCAGCGAGCCTGGAATCCGATAAGAAGTAGCCATGGTGTGTCTCATTATTCGTTGCGAGCACTTCTGTGCGAGTTCCTTCCCGGTGACCGCTGATCGACGTCTCGGGTCGTCACTCGGGCGATTGCTCTTGTTCGCCATCATGGCCTACTGCCGGTTGACCGAAAGTCGTTCCTTCCAATCCTCGATCTGTCGCCGAACCTGGTCGGGAGCCGTGGACCCGTAGCTTTTCATGGCCGCCACGGCCCGTTCAGCCCCCAATACGTCGTAAACCGTCTCATCAAGACTCGCGTCGGCTTGACGATAGTCGTCCAACGGCAAATCGGCAAGCCGAACTCCCTGCTTCATGGCCTTATTGACCAGTTGCCCCACGAGGCTGTGAGCTGTTCGCTGGGGAATTCCGCGGCCGATCAAGTACTCCATGAAGGTCGTTGCGTCCAAGTAGCCGCGATCAAGCCGGTCGGCAATTGCCTGCCGCTGCAACTCGGCTCCGGCCACCAACGGGGCGGCCAACTGGAGCGACGCCAGCACCGTATCGTACGAGTCGAATAGGGGTTGCTTGTCTTCCTGCAAGTCACGATTGTAAGCCAAAGGCAACCCTTTGATCAGCACCAAAAGTGCGTTCAAGTTGCCCAAAACTCGGGCGCACTTGCCGCGAATCAGTTCGAGTACGTCGGGATTCACCTTCTGGGGCATGATCGACGAGCCCGTACAGAACGTTTGGGGGGGGCGCAGGAAGTTGAACTCGGTCGTCGACCAGAGGATCCATTCCTCCGCCCAGGTGCTGAGATGCTCTGCAATCAATGCCAGCACAAAGGCGAATTCGACCACGAAATCCCGATCGCTCGACACGTCGAGACTATTCCGGGCGACCGATTCGAACTCCAACCGCCGAGCAACGTCTTCCCGGTCGATGGGAAGGCTGGTTCCCGCCAGGGCTGCCGCGCCCAAACTCAGCACATTCACCCGCCGACGGCAGTCGGCCAACCGCTGACGGTCGCGTTCGTACTTCTCGCAATAGGCCAGCCAGTAGTGGGGCGCGAGGACCGGCTGCGCCCGCTGCATGTGGGTATACCCGGGCAGTATCACGTCGAAGTCCGCGTCGCACCGGCCGACAAAAGCGGTCTGAAGATCCCGCAGTGCCCCGTCAATCTGATCGACGGCATCGCGGACCCAGAGTCGCATGTCCGTCGATACCTGGTCGTTGCGACTGCGCCCGGTGTGCAGCTTGCGGCCTACGTCCCCGATCCGCTCGATCAACGCCCGCTCGATGTGCATGTGGATGTCTTCCAGCTCGATGCGGAACTGGAATCGATCCTCCTCAATTTCGCGTTGGATATCCGTGAGACCTTGCTCAATCTGCTGGCATTCGCCTTGGGAGAGGAGGCCCACCTTGCACAACATTTGCGCATGGGCGATCGAACCACGGATATCGTGGGCATAGAGCCGGCGGTCGAAACTCACGCTCTCGGTGAACTGCTCGACGCGCCGATCCGTCGCTTCGTCAAAGACTCCGCCCCAGGCTTTCTCTGCCACTGGCATCTCCGAAGACACGATCGCAAGCAAGATAAGCACGCCAACATAGTAACTCTAAACAGGTTAGGACGACGTGTCAACGACGAAACCGGGGCGCAGGCCGGGCCGATAGGTGAGTGAATCGCCTGCCGTAGGCCCCTCCAATAGAGTTGGGAGGCGTGTGATCGAACCGTCCCCCCAGAACAGGCTTCGCCTTGCAGAAAGGCCTACCAGGCAAACAACTCCCTCACAGGCATCTCAAATCCGGGCAGGAGAGTCGGTTCGGTCAGTTGCCCGTTTTCGTCCAAGGTCTCGGGGTCCGAACCAGCCCGGTGGACCGTTACGGTCCGTTTCCCGGGATCGATGTCCCAGACGACTTGCACACCCAGGCCAAGGTATTCCTCGATCTTCGCGGCGATGTCCTTGGGGCGGTCCTCAGGCGAGCGAATCTCAACGGCCAGATCGGGTGGGCCAGGGAAGTAGCCCTTGTGTGGGGCCGCGGATGCCCGCGAGGAGCGAACCACAGCGACGTCAGGGGCGCGAACGGTGTCCGGATTTCGTTCCAGCAAGAACCCCGCATCTCCCATATACACGCGTCCAAGTCCGTGAGTCCGTACGTAGGGCCCCAACGCCAGGTGGAGATTTCCCTCAATCTGCGAGTGTTCTTCTCCGGCCGGCGTCATCATGACCAGTTCTCCTCGAACCAGTTCGCAGGGACCCAAGTCGTAAGGTGCAGCGAGCAGTTGTTCGGCCGTCGTTATCGAGGGGATCTTGGTCGACATGCGTGCCCTCCCGAACTCGTTGTGGCGACTGATATTAACGCGGAGGAGATCTCACCCTCAATCTACACTCGAAGTGCCCCCCTGGGCAACACAAGCTGGCACAGACACGGCCCTTATGGGGGGTTGTTAATCCAGCCGCGAATGAGCCTGATCGGCCCAGGGACTGTCTGGGGCCAGGTCGAGGAAGCGCCGCCAGTGCTCGTCGGCTTCGGATTCCCGCCCGAGTTGATCGAGGGCCCGAGCCAGATGGTAGTGGACGTCGGCGTAGTCTTCGTGATACGTCAGCGCCCCCTCAAAAGCGGCAATCGCCAGGTCGATCTGTCCCGACTCGACCAGCACGCAGCCCAGGTTCGCCCGGGCTTCGACGTAGTCCTCGTCCAACTCGATGGTCATGTAGTAGCGTTCGCGGGCGCCTGCCACGTCGCCCTGGCGATAAAGGAGTTCAGCGAGCTGGAAGCAGATTTCCGGGGTTGGTCCCCCGACGGCCATGGCGGCGCGGTACATCTCGGCGGCCGCTGCCAGTTGGCCTTCGTCCTCCAATTCGGCAGCCAGGCGGCAGATTTCCTCCGGCGAATGGGCCAGTCGTTCCGCGTGGATTTGCTCCGTCGAAATCGACACGGGAGCAGCCTGCTCCGGGGCGTCGGGCACGAGTTCTTCATCCTCGGCCGCAGCGAAATCGAAGCGAAGTTGGCCTCCCGGCTCGATCAGGCCGTCGCCTTGCCGCAGCAGGATCTCCTTGCCTTCGACGATGACCGACAATTGGGCCAAGGGGCGTTCGACGTCGGGCAGGTACCGGGCAAGTTCTCCCAGCTTGCGTTCCAGGGCGCCGGGCTTGATGCCGGCCGCCAGCAACTCGGCAAGGCGCCGGGCGGTGGCCACTTCCTGGAAGTCGAAGTACGGCAGCCGGCGGACCATGCGAGCCGGTTTGATCAATCCGCGGCGATGCCAGCGGCGAATGGTGGCGACGTCGACGTCGAGCAGGTCGGCAAGCATGGCGGGCGTGTAGAGACGATGGATATCGTGGTCCACATCGACCAAACCGAGGTGTTGCCAGAGCTGGGTCTCTGTGCCCAACCGCACCCGGCCTTCGTCGGCCGCCGCCCGGGTCTCGGCGTCGAGCCACTCCTCGGCGCCGGACAGATCGGGGATGGGGAGCTCGGCTTCGCCGATCACGATCCAGGTGGCGTCGCCCGAGTCCCGCTCGACAACGGAGCCCCCCTGCTCACGGATCAACTGCGCCGCATCGCGTTTCGACATGCTGGCCAGCCGGCCCACGAGCACGATGCGATCGCCGTCGAGGCGTTTCGAGGGGGCTTCAGAATCGGACATGACGTGCGGTGCGGAGAACGAGAAACGGCTGGCCAGGGCAGTAGTCTCAGTTTGGCCGGGAACGAGGGGGCTGTCAATGCACCATCAAATGGTCCCGCATCTCTACACGCTCATTATCATTTCGAAGAGATCGTTGCTGCGGTACTCACGGTACTTTGTTTTGAGGTGCAACTCCAATTCCTCCTCGTACTGATCCAGTGGCAACGTGACCCGCAATCGGACAATCACCAGATAGTCCTTGAATTCCAGGTCAATCTCTTCGGATGTGACATAGGTGCAGTAGCGTCCATTGGAATCGCATTGCGTCTGCATCTTCAGAGTATCGTTGCCTTCAAAGACAACCTCGCCGTCGCTTGCGTCCATGATTCTTACAGCAACGACTGCAGCTTCCGGTTCAAACCTGCCGTCGTGGCACCGGATTCTCAGTCCGAGCGTGTATGGCGATCCGTAAACGGTCAAGTCCTTCTGTTCGTGGAATGTCCCATTAAGATAGGCGTCCAGTACGTATTCTCTTGCTGACACCGTTGCACTCGCGAATTCGAAGAGCTTGCTCATTCGGTGCGGACGGAACAAATAGCAGACGCCTGCCACGAGCAGCCCAATCACTGCAACTGCAATCACTAGTCCCTTGCGAGCACGAGTCATTCCGAGTCCCCTGTTGCTTCCTCTCACTTCTTCCCCAACCGCCTTTGTTGCTGGAAGAAGCGGGTGAGGATCTGCCCGCATGGTTCAGCCAGTACCCCCGAGATGACGGCCGCTCGGTGGTTCAGTCGGCCGTCGCCGAGCAGTTGGTAGAGCGACTGAACGGCGCCTGCTTTGGGATCGATGGCGCCGAAGACGACAAGCGGTATTCGGGCCTGGATGATGGCCCCGGCACACATGGCGCAAGGTTCCAGAGTGACGTAGAGAGTGCAGTTGTCCAGACGCCAGGACTGCCGGGCTTCGGCGGCCTGGGTGATGGCCACCATTTCGGCATGGGCCGTGGGGTCTCGCAGTTGTTCCCGCTGGTTGTGGGCCGCGGCGATGACCCGGTCTTCGTGGACGATCACGGCTCCGACGGGGACTTCCTCTTCGGCGAAAGCCCGTTCCGCTTCGACGAGTGCTTGCTGCATGAAGGTTTCGTGGACCAGCATCCATTGCGAGTTGGCGTCGATCACTCCTTGACCTCCATGGGCGATTTCACCTCAGCACCCTCCAAGCCGGCTTCCGCCTGCCGCTTGCTCCACCAATCTGCCACTTTCTTGGGAGCGTCGGGCGCTGGATAGCGATAGGTCTCCAGGCCGCAACGCTGAGCGATTGCATCGCCGATCGGGATCAGATCGAAGTCTTCCGGACTTGCACCGTGCCGGCGCAGCAGCATGGCGGCGGCCGTGGCTCCGAATTCCGGCCCTTCGGCCTGGCCTGCAATCAGCGTCTCGCTGCGAGGCAGCATCTTTTCCAGCCAGCGATCCGCGTCGGGCCAGGGATCGCGCTGGGCGATGGCCAGCGCGGCACACCGATCGTAGCGATAGGAGGTGCCGTCGTCGGGAATGGACATGCGGTTCTCTTCGATGGCAGTGAGCAACCCGGGTATGGCGTCCCGCGTGCCTCGAAAAGCCAGCCACGTGCAGAACTGGGTGTGAATGCTGGGCCCCTTCTCCTCAGTCGGCGTCTCGAACTGGGCTTCGACGACTTGTCCCTGTTGAATCGCGATCCGGCGATCATCGATCGTCGACAGGTACTGCCCGGCGAAACGCGAAACGTCGCTCGGATCGAACTGCATGATCATCACCATGGCTCGTTCGTCGATGGGCTGCTGCAGGGCGAGGTAGCGATCGAGCGTTCGCTTCACGATGGCCGCATAGCGGGCCGACTCGTCTTCGGTCACACGGTACTCGTAGGCCATCCGCCGGCGCGGCGTGGGCAGGTTGACCAGGTGAAAGAAGGCGGCTCGCTCCCGCGGATCGCGGGACGGATGGGGAATGGCCACGCCCACCGGATAGTCGCCCTCCGAGAGGTTGACGCCCGTGACGCAGTGGGCGGTCTGATCGTCGATGCGGTCGAAATGGCTCGTACCGATCCCTTCCGTCTCGCTCGGCACTCCGACCAGTAACCGCTGGATACTGCGATGGCGCCCGGCGTTCCAGTACTCGGCGACCATGGCCGGTTTGGTCAAGTCGAGCAAGCCGTTCAGATGCCGCTGGCCGTCTGGAGATAGATTGTCCGCCCCGAGGCGAGTCTCGAGGGCGTTGCGAATCGGGGCGACGTGGGCGTCGCAAGCCAGCAGGTCGCGGAGTTCGGCGAGGGCCGCCGGCTCGCCGGTCAGGCGGAAGCGGTCTCCGGCGTCCGGCGCCGCAAGCCGTTCCACAAGCGTCGCGATCTGCTCGGTGGAGGCGGCCGGATCAGACTGCCGCGCGTCGTCTTCCAGCCAAGCGGCCCTGGCGCTTTCGTAGATACGTTTCAGCGATCGGGCCTGCTCCGGGGCCGATTGCGTGGCGGCGGCGATAAGTTTCACACGCTCGTACACGAGTCCTGCGCCGTCGCCACTGCCCAGCAGCCAACGCAACCGGCTTTCGGCACCCAGTCGTCGCGCGTAGGAGTCGTCGCCGAGTTGTTCGAGGAGCCGGTCGATCGCGTCGGCGTCGATGTTCTGCGAGGGGGGGGATTGGACGGGAGGAAGATCGCGGCGCAATCGTTCCAACTGCTTTCGAACCTCGAAGGAGATCTCCGCGTTGACGGTGGCGCGTTCCACCGACTCGGCCAGGACTTGCCGCGATGGTTCTTCGACGGCTAGTTCCTCGAGCCGCTGGAAGGCTCGCGTCCGAACGGCGAAATCGTCGGAATCGAGATCGGCAAACAGCCGCTCGATCTCTTGTGCAATCGATCCGCCCGGATCGGCATTCTCCGGGACGCCGGCGCAGACCGCCAGCGCGGCCCAGCACACGGCGATCGGCAGGATCGGCACAAATCGTCTCATGAAAACCAGCCTAACACGACCGGCCCGCCGACTCAAACGGGTACGACAAAAGGGGCCATCACTGGATTTGGCGTCGACCTGCGACCAGCCACGCAAGAAACCAGTGATGTCCCCTTTTACGGACGCTCACGCCAGCAGTGCGCCTGCGTATCCGACGACGCGGCTGCTATCGCCGGAGGCCTCGGCGCTGGTCGTATAGCCGACGGATTCGATGCGGTTCAGGCGGCCGAGTCGCTTCAGGGTTTCCATGACGAGCACTGCGGGGAGTACGCCGCACATGCTGATGCGGTTCTGGCGGACCGTCTCATACAGTCTGGCCGGATCGAGCGATTCGAGCGCGTCGAGGGCCATCCGATCCACTCGGCGGGTGGTTGCCTCGTCGGCATAGTGGTTCATGTCCGTCGAGACGACCAGCAGGGGGAGCTTGGGCAGTTCGGAGAGAACAGCGGCCAACTGTTCGGCACTCTTCTGCACGGCCTCCAGGCCGCCGCCGTGAAGTGCAATTCCGACCACCCGAGCGCTCGGTGCAAGCCTGGCCAGAATCGGGAGTTGAACCTCGATTGAGTGTTCGGGAATGTGTGCGGCCGCATCGAGTTCCAGGAGGTCCACGCCCTCGGCCAGCCTGGCCGCCAGATCGGGATCCGACCTGACTTCGCCGGATGGAATCGACCAGGCTCGATGGGGCGCCACGGCCCAGTCGGCACCGACCCGATTGTGTTTCGGCGCGAAGACGATTACGCGATCCGGAATCTGGATCCGATTGAGAACGCGGGCGGCCAATCTTCCCGAGTAGATCCACCCGGCATGGGGAACGATGGCGGCGGCCCAAGGCTCCTTTTCGACTTTCTCGTTCAGGTAATCATCCAGGGCTGCGCGGATCTCAGCGGCCGTGCCCGGATAGAACTGCCCGGCCACGGCGGGGCGCCGCACTTCCGGACCTGTCTGCAACTGCGGAACGTTGGAGACCGTCACTTGGTTTTCGGTCGACGACACTTCCAGGGTGAAGACGGAGACTTGATCCGGCGCGACGAACCGGCCGTTTTCCGCGGCCCTGGCCAGCGATTTTTCGGGAGATTCCTTGGCATGGTAGGCCAGCGACCATTTTCCCTGGTCCACGGCCAGAACCGCGCGGTGCCGCGGCTGGATCCCGTCCAGAGAAGGCTCGGCCAGGGTGCCGTGCATGGCAGGGTCCCACAGCACGGTCAGCCCGACGGAGACCGTTCGCAACGCATCCGGTGAGATCCGCCTGGCCTGCAAGGCGCTGGCTGCCGTCTTCAACAGGTCGAGCAGGGTCGCCTGGAGGGGCATTTCCGGGCGGATGTTCACTCGGCTGCAGTTGATCGACTCCTGGCTGCCGGGCAACTTGACCGTCACGACCGCCCCCTGGACGCCTCCGTCGAATCCGTCGTGCATGTAGAGGGTCGGCACCGCTCCCTGGCAGATTGCGATCAGGTTCTGGCGACAGAAATCGGCCAGGGCGGCCACCTGGTGCTCATCGGGGCCGGCGACCTTCGGGCTGGACGGATCGAGCGTTGCCGCGTCGGCCAGCTTGCCCTCGATCGCATAGCCGTCGAACGTGCTCAACGTCACGTTGTCGTCTTTCCAGGCCTGGAGAGGCAGGCCCGCCTTGCGGCAGACGGCCTCCAGGAAGGCAACCTCGTCCATCTTGTGCTCGACGGCGACCCCGGGCAACAACAGCCCACGGCGATTGCCCAGGGCGATTTGGAGTCCGTGTCGCCCGATCTTGACGGCCTTGGCCCGGTCCTCTCCTTTCGCCTCGACGGGACAGAGTCCCCACAGCAGCCACACCTCCATGTCCAGGTGTTCCAGTTCCGTGGGAGAGATCGGCGGGAAACGCGGGTCCTCCTTGGCGGCCCGGTAGGCCGCGTGCTCGATCGCCTGACTGAGCGGCACGGCCTGGCCCATGAATCCGCAACACGACCTGAGCTGGCCGGATCGCTTGAGACTGACGAACGCTCCCAGGAGCGGCTGATCGGCCGAATCGCCCAGAATTCCGGCCAGCGAGGCACCCGGCCGATTGGCCACGGCGGAGACCACGCGACCTCCGGCTGCACGAAAAACCTGCGATTCCTGTTCCTTGGTCAGCTTGGGCTTCTCGGAATGCACGACTTGATCCGACGAAGAGGTGTCTTTCGATGCCATCCTGGGCTCTCCTGAGTTCTGATGTCTCTTGCCGTCTTCAGAGCGAGAGGGACGATCCTCCTCGCTCGAAAGCCGGCTGCGTTCCACATTTCGTACTTTCGACGTTGCGCCGGGCCGGCGGCCCGCGTACGCCGCGATACGGACAGGTTGACGCCTCGAACCCCAAGTTCCCGGCTCCGAGGAGAACCGTCCGGCAATGGTCGCGCCGCAATAGCCGCAGCGGTCTTCGGTCATGGCATAGCGCCCGATCTGGTATCCGAAACGCTCCATCAACAGATTGCCGCATTCGGAACAATACGTGCTCTGACGGCCGGGATCTTGAATGTTTCCTGTGTAGACGTAACGGATTCCCGCCTCGCGGGCCAACTGGTGGGCTCGATGCAGCGTTTCCGGCGGAGTCGGCGGGCGATCCGTCATGCGGAAGTCGGGATGGAAGGCCGAGAAATGGACCGGAACATCCCGCCCCAGTTCCTCCACGATCCAGTCGCACATTCGCCGCAACTCGTCGTCCGAGTCATTGGCGCCGGGAATCACCAGATTGGTGATCTCCACCCAGACGTCCGTCTCGTGGACCAGCCATCGAAGCGTGTCGCGGACCGGTTCGATGTGGCCGGCGGTCAGTTTCTGGTAGAACTCCTCGGTGAACGCCTTCAAATCGACGTTGGCCGCGTCGATGTCCCGATAGAAGCTGGTTCGGGCCTCCGGCGAGATGTAGCCCGAGGTAACCGCCACCGTGCGGATTCCCTGGTCGCGGCACGCCCGGGCGGTGTCGATGGCGTACTCGGCCCAGATGATCGGATCGTTGTAGGTGAAGGCCACGCTCTTGCATTGATGTTCCCGGGCCGCCAATGCGATTGCCTCGGGAAGCGCCGCCTCGCTCAGCGATTCCACCTGGCGGGATTTGGAGATCGACCAGTTCTGGCAGAACTTGCAGCCCAGATTGCAGCCGGCGGTGCCAAATGAAAGAACGGCGGTTCCCGGATAGAAATGGTTCAGCGGCTTCTTCTCGATCGGGTCGATGCAGAAGCCGGTACTCCGCCCGTAGGTCGTCAGAACCACGCGTCCGTCGAGATTCTGCCGCACGAAGCAGAACCCCCGCTGGTCCGGCGCGAGGGCGCAGGCTCGCGGGCAAAGATCACAGATGATCTTCCGGCCGTCGCCGTCGTGCCACCATCCGCCCGGCTTGATCCCGTCGGCTGAAACCGGCTCATCCGGGGGTGTGATAATGGTTCGTCCCATTTGTGGTTCTGTAGACACCTACCTACTGATCGGTCCGCCCACCCAAGAAAAGAATACCACTTTCATTCCCAAACGCCTATCACGCCCAGGGGTAGGGAACTGCGAGTCAAGCGGACCAGAGGGAGACGGGGGGCAGGAATAAGAGCAGGAAAATGCCGCCGATCATAGGAATGGTGAAAAGCAAGGAGACTTCGACGAACAATCGCTTGCCGCCGAGGATCCCGACCATGCCGGCCTTGAACACCAGGTTGGCGAGAGCGGCCACGACGATGAATCTCCAGCCATCGGCGAGAATGGCGGGATCTGTGTTCGCCAGATTGGCCGTCGATAGCGTGATGGCATCCATGTCGGTCAAACCCGAGATCGCCGAAACCACGTAAAGCGCCTCCGTTCCCAGGTGAGCCTTAGCTGCCGCCAGCGCGATCAACACGACGGCGTACATCGCGGCGAAGACCAGAGCGGATTTCAGTTGTGTCGGATTTTCCTGCTCGGGCATCCGGCTTGGTTGTTTGCGGACCCGAAACCACATGAGAACGGCCGGTGCGGCCGTCAGAAGCATCAAGGCCGTGATAGGGACGGCCGATGCCGACAAGAAGCGGGGTGAGACGACGGAGATTTCGATGAGTACGCGAACATAGACGATGGTCGACGCCACCATGATGACGATGGCCGCGACGTGCGCGGCGTCCGGTTTGCCGCGAGCCTGCCGCGAGTAGCTGACCGTCGTGGCCGTGCTGGAAATCGCTCCCCCGAGAATGCCGCCGAGCATGATGCCGGCGTCTCGTCCCAGAAATTTGTAGACGATATAGCCGCCCAGGCTCATGCCGACGATCAGCACGACGAGAAGCCAGGTTTTCCACGGGTTGAACACCTGATAGGGACCGTAGGTCTGATCGGGCAGGATCGGCAGGATGATGCAGGTGATCAGCACGAACTGCATGATCGCCTTCAGGTCGTTGTTGCCGAGGGTCTCGGCGAACCGGTGAATCTCCGGTTTGAACTGGAGCAGGATGGCCACGCCGCCGCCGATCGCGATGGGGACCGCGATGGGCGTGACCATGAGCAAGGCCCCCACGCAGAACATGACCAAGACGGCAAACTCGGTGGTCACCCCCGGATCGGGCGCCTCTTCGCGCATTTGAATCATCCGCTGAAGGGCAAGGACGGCCACGACACCGAGCATGGATCCGAGGATCACCCACCCCCCGTATTGGCCCGCGAGGATGGCGGAGACCGTACCGAGAATCGTGATCAGAGGGAAAGTACGGACTCCTGGGCGACCGACGGCAGAATGCTCCCTTTGGAGCCCGACCAACAAGCCAAGCACCAACGAGATGCCAAGATTTTGAAACAGTTGAAGCTCGTGCACCGCGTTGCTCCGAGAGCCTGATTGGCAGCTCGCCATTCACTGCCGAGTTCCAGCGTTGGGTGGCTGATGGCCGAGCGACAGCCAGACTAATTGCCGGTCTTGCCACCCAAGAAAACCTACCACACTGGGAGAATTCAGGAGACGCGGGAAAGATACCCGTCTAACGGGTGGTGCCGTGGCCTGCGCGAGTGAGCTAGCGAATTCGATTGTTCTCGTCCACGCGGACCACAATCGGTTTGTGCGTAACGATTTCTTCGTCCGTCATCGTGCAGTAGGTCAGGATGATGACCAGATCGCCAGGCATCCCCAAACGGGCGGCAGCGCCGTTGAGAAGAATCGTACCCGATCCCGCTTCCGCCTCAATGACATAAGTGATCAGGCGGCTTCCGTTGTTGACATTGACCACCTGGACCTGCTCTCCGGGGAGCATATTGGCCGCTTCGAGCAACGTCTTGTCGATGGTGATGCTGCCTTCGTAGTTCAATTCCGTGCCCGTCAGGGTGGCACGGTGAATCTTGGACTTGAGCATGAAGCGTTGCACGGGTCGATTCTCTCGGTGCACAGACTGCTTCGACGCGCAGGCCTCCCCCATGGAGAGACCCGGCACGTCTTAAAACATTGTAGTATGGCGTTGTTCTTCCGGTTTTTCAACCGCGCCAGTGTCGTGGCAGGCGAACTGCAAGGTAGCAGGCACGCTCCGCCGTGCCGTCCGCAGAACTGCCGGAAATCCCGATTTCCTGCGAACGGCGCTCGGAGAGTGCCTGCTACTTTTCCTGCCACAAGAGGACTTTGCAGTTCTCCTGGTGTCATGGCGGACGAAGGCAGGGTGCTCTATCCCCCAAAAGACGAGAGCCGCTCACTTTGGGCGGTGAGCGGCTCTCAATTGGGCGCTGAACCCCCAGAAGAACACATATTCCCGCATCTCGGGGGGGATAATGCGGTTTTCAGAGGTTCTTCACAGACGGGGGCTCAGACAGGGTCTTGGGCAAGACTATCCAACCCCGGTCGATCGATCCCGGTTCCGGGGTGTTTCACCGATTTTTCAAGAAATCTTGGACTCGCGAAAAACCTGGCACAGGGGGTAGGCGTAGGCGTGTCGGTGCAAACTCCAATCCCCCCCCAAAAAGCTTGCCCACAGTTCCCAGTTCACAGCCCCACCACGCTATAACCGCAGTCCACGTGGAGAACCTCACCGGTTACGCCCTCGGAAAGGTCGCTGAGAAAGTACAGGCCGGCCTTGCCCAACTCGCGGAATTCCACATTGCGGCCCAGGCACGATTTGCGGACGGCATGTTCGCGCATCTCGTCGAATCCGGACACCCCGGCTGAACTGAGCGTTCGCATGGGCCCGGCGCTGATCGCATTGACCCGAATCTGTTTGCGCCCCAGGTCCCACGCCAGGTAGCGGACGCTGTGTTCGAGTGCCGCCTTGCAGACGCCCATAACGTTGTAGCCGGGGAATACCTTCTCGCCCCCGTAGTAGCTGATCGTCACGATGGAGCCGCCGTCGGGCATGATTTCGGCTGCCCGGCGTGATACGGCTACGAGGCTATAAGCGCTGATATCCATGGCGAGATGCCACCCCTCGCGGCTCATTTCCACATAGGGCTTGCGGAGTTCTTGGGGCGGAGCAAACGCGATCGAGTGGATCACGAAGTCGATTGTCCCGTAGGTTTCGGCCATCTGGGAGAAGACGCCGTCCAGGTCGCGGTCCTGCTGGACGTCGCACGACATGAGCAACTTCGGCTGGCAGGCCTCAACCAGCCGTCGCACGCGACGTTCGCTCGACTCACCCGGCAGATGGGTGAATGCCAGTTCAGCGCCCTCCGCCATCAGGGCTTCACTTATCGCCCAGGCGATGCTGCGATCGTTCGCGACCCCCAGGACCAGGCCGACTTTGCCCTCAAACATCCTCATCGCATATTCCTTGCTACAGACATTTCATGACGAATTTGCGCGGACCGACCTGCGTCGTCAGGTTTCCGGACAAGAAGACACTTGGAATCCCACGCAAAGGAAGGGGATGACTGCCGGAGCGGGTCCGGGCAAGGGAGGCATCTCATGAGTCCGAGGGAGAGAGAAATCACCACCTTTCGGGCTCATTTTGGAGTGGGCAAATCCGGGTTGCCGGCGTCCGAGCCGTACTCGGACAATCGTTCGCTCCCAAGGAACGTTTCACTCCGTTAGACAATTGTAGAGGTCCCCGGCAACAAGCCAGCCCACCCCCCTTATGGGCAAGACCGTCGGACGGTTCGTTTTCCGCGTCTTTCGACCTCAGCTCGCGGCGGGCACCGGGCCGGCCAGCAATCGATATTGGTCCATCGGCGTGGTATCGCCCGAGTTGACCATCGCCAGGTCGGCCTTCATCTGGGTCAGGCCCTTTTCGATGTAACGTCGGGCCACCACCTTTTTGCGATCGTTCTTGACCGCCTGTCCCAGGAACAGATGGCCGCAAATGACCGTGATCGCCGAGTCGACGAGTCGCCGTCCCGAGTAATCGAGGTAGGCGGTCGATCGCGTCTTGACGAACTTCACCGCGTCGAGGATTTCGGTCTTGGCCTCGACCAGTTTCTGCTTGAGGGTCGCCAAGCCGGCGTCCTCGTACTCTGCCTGTTCCAGTTCGCCTGCATAGGTCTCAAAGGTGCCGGAAGACACGCCGCGAACGGCCGCCACGATCTGGAGCTGGCTGGTGCCCTCGTAAATGGTCGTGATTCGAGCGTCGCGCAGATAACGCTCGGCCGCATAATCCTTCATGTAGCCTGACCCGCCGAGAACCTGGATGGCCGTATCGGCGACGTAGCAGCAGACCTCCGAAGCGTAGTATTTGCTCATGGGGGTGAGCATGGCGTTGAGCCGCTTCAGCGAGCGAGATTTCTGCTTGCGATCCTTTTGCTGATCCTTATCGAGGTCCGAGTACTCGAGGATCCGCAGATTGTTGTTTTCGAAATCGCACATCCGGCTGCTCTCGTAGGTCAAAGCCCGAGCCGCCTCGGTTGCGATCTGCATATCGGTAACCATCTCGGCCACGGCCGGCAGGTTCTCGATCGGGCCGCCGAACTGTTGGCGGGTATGGGCGTAGGTTCGTGCCAGACGGTAGGCGGCTTCGGCGATGCCCAGGCTCTGGGCGGCGATCCCGATGCGGGCGCCGTTCATCAAGGCGAGCACGTAGGTGATGAGCCCGCGTTGCCGTTCGCCGATCAGCCGGGCGGGCGTGTTGTCGTAAACCAACTCGCAGGTGGGCGAGCCGTGGATGCCGAGCTTGTTCTCCAGGTGGCGGACGCGAACCCTCTCGGATCGCTCCGAAACGAACAGGCTGAGGCCGCGCCCGTCGCTGATCTCGGGCTCGCTGCGAGCCAGGGTCAGGAGGATGTGTCCGCAGCCGTTGGTGATGAACCGCTTCACGCCGTTCAGATACCAGTTTCCTTGCTCGTCCTGGTGGGCGCGAAGGCGAACCGCCTGCAAGTCGCTGCCCGCGTCGGGCTCGGTCAGCACCATGGCGCCCGTCACTTCGCCCTCGGAGAAGCGGGGCAGCAGTTCGTCTTTGATTTCCTCGCTGGCAAAGGCATTGATGGTCTCGGCAATGCCCTGCAGGCCGAACAGGTTCATGAAAGAAGCATCCGCTCGGCTGACAATCTCGGTGGCCATGGTGTAGAGCAGGTTGGGGCAGTTGAGGCCGCCATATTTCCGCGGCAGCGTGAAGCCCATCATGTCGGCCTGCGTCAGCCGGTCGAGATTCTCCTGGACCAGCGGGTGGAGGGTGACCGTGCCGTCTTCGTTGAGCGTGTTGCCTTCGCGGTCGACTTCTTCGGCGTTCGGGGCGATCGTTTCGCCGGCAACTTCGCCGACGATTTCCAGAATCCGCCGGTAGTTGTCGACCATGTCCGCGGGGCTGTCGGGCACGTAATCGGCCTGGCCGTTGCGGGTGTCCAATTCCTGGATTTCGGCCACTTCCTCCAGGTCGATGTGATCGAAGAGGAACCGGATGTCCTGGTTATCGAGAAAGAAGTTCGCCACCGGCAAGCTCCTGAGAATACTTGTTGTGAGGGTTCGGGGTTCAGGAAGTTGGAGAACGGGCTCCGGCCCGCGGAACCCGCTATCTTCTTTCCTTGAGCGCCTTGATCATCATCGGAACGACCTGGTTCAGGTCGCCCACGATCCCGTACTGTGCGACCGAGAAGATGGGCGCGTCGGGGTCCTTGTTGACCGCAATGATTTTGGCCGACTCTTCCATGCCGGCCCGGTGCTGGACGGCCCCGGAAATGCCCACGGCGATGTACAAGGCCGGGCGGACCGTCGTGCCGGTCTGGCCGATCTGGTGTTCCTTGCCGATGAACCCGCCGTCGACCGCCGCACGGCTCGCCCCGACGGCGCCGCCGATTGCCCCGGCCAACTCGCGGATCAGCTTGAAATTCTCCTTGCTGCCGACGCCGCCGCCGCCCGCCACGATCACCCGCGCTCCCTTCAGGTTGACCGTTTTCGGCTCGATATGACGTTCGATCAGCTTGACTGCCATCAGCGCCGGGTCGATCTCGACCTTCTCTTCGACGACCTCGCCCTTGCGAGCCGGGTCCAGCGGCTCCAAAGGCATCACGCCTTCGCGGACCGTGGCCATCTGGGGCCACCAGTCGTAGTTGACGATCGTTGCGATGATGTTGCCGCCGAAGGCCGGACGAATCTGCAAGAGGAGGTTCGGATGCGTCTCCTGGGTCTTGGGGTCCGTCACGTCGGCGATGTCCAGATCGGTGCAGTCGGCCGTCATGCCCGCCCGGGCCGCCGAGGCCACTCGCGGCGCCAGGTCTCGGCCGAGCGGCGTCGCCCCGTACATGACGATCTGCGGCTTGTGCTTGGTGATCATCTCGACCACCACCCGGGCATAGGGGCTCGTCTGGTAGTGGCTCAATCGCTCGTCGTCGATCAGGTAGACGACGTCGGCGCCGTGCCCGATCAGCGTCGGACACAGGTCGCGAACTTTCGCACCGGCCAGCACGGCGCCCATCCGCACGCCCAGCCGATCGGCCAGTTCGCGAGCCTTGCCGCAGAGCTCCAGGGAAACGTCGTGCAATCGGCCGTCTTCCTGCTCCGCATAAACCCAGACTTCACCCTTGCGGTTCACTTCAATCATGTTCTCGATCCACGTGAATACTCCGATCGCAGCCGATCGGCGGAAATGCACTCAAATAAGAGGAAACGGTTGAGCCTCTCGCGAACGTCGTCGGTGGTTTTGTAGGCTCCGGGAATCAACCGAGCGTGCGATCGACGACCAACTCGTGGATCATCTGCCGCACACCCTCTTCCGTCGGCGGGACGTCGGTGTAACCTTCCTTCGTCAAAACGATGGCCTGAACCCGGAACACCTTGGTCGGCGAGCCCGCCAGACCGCAACGGTTCAGGTCGGCCTTGATGTCGTCCAGGTCCCACTGCTCGACGGGGTAGTTCGCTTGCTTCAGGGCCGCCATTCGCCGGTCGACTTCCGCCTGGCGTTGCTCGTCGGAGGCGTCGGGCATCTCGCGGCGGACCTCCATGGCCAGTTCGGAAGGTACTCGGGCCTTCTTGTATCGCATCACCCGGCGGGCGGCCTGGGGACGCGGCTTGTTGGCCGTCTCGATCACCGTGACCAGGATCGGCAACTGCACCTCGACGATCTCCCAACCGTTGCCGATGTTGCGGCGAATGCGGACGGTCTTGCCCTCGGCCGACACAAGTTTATCCAGATAGGTCACCTGGGGAATCGCCAGCTTCTCGGCCGTCTGAGGGCCGACCTGGGCCGTGTCGCCGTCGATCGCCTGGCGTCCGCAGAAGACGAAATCGAACTCGCCGATCGTCTTGATGGCTTGGCTGATGATGTAGCTGGTCGCCAGCGTATCGCTCGCCGCCGCACGACGATCGGTCAGCAGGATCGCACGGTCCGCACCGCGGAACAGGCAGTCGCGCAGGACATCCGCAGCCTTGGGCGGCCCCATGCTCAGCACCGTGACCGTGCCGCCGTAATTCTCACGAATCTCCAGGGCGGTCTCCAACGCGTGAAGATCTTCCGGATTGAAAATGGTCGGCAAGGCCGCGCGGTTGACAGTCCCGTCTTCCTTCATCGCTTCCGCCGTGACATTGGCGGTGTCGGGGACCTGCTTCACGCAGACGATACTGTGATAGGCCACAACTCATACTCCCGAGGCACTAAGCTGGGTAAAACCCGCAAACTTATCAACTGCCATCCATCTGGTCAAGCCGTGTTGAGTTAAAATGAGATGCCTGGTTAATATGAGTTGCTGCAATACCTGGAAAGGGTGGGTTCCGCTGTCGTCCACCCCCCCTGGGGGACAAGGCCCCCTGTTGCCTGAACCTCCTCCTCCAGGTGTCCTGGTGGTATCATTTTGACGGCATTTCGTTTGAGTGGTGCCGACAACTTGATTACAATGCGAGCCATGAGTCAAGCCAAAGGCCCCAATGCTGGATCTTCCCCCTCCGACCAGGCGGTCGACGCAGGTGAGATCCTTCTCGAGGCGGTTGAGGCAAACGATCGAACGACTCTTCTCAATCGGTTGCTCGCTCGGATCCAGCGAGCCTGCCGTGCCGACGCGGCCGTGGTTCTCCGCCCGGCGGCCGGGCAATGGACCCTCGTGGCCCGGTCGGGCGATCACGCCAAAGTGCCCCTCGAGCTGCTGGCCGAGGCCATGGATCGGGAAGAACTCGTTCTTGCGGGGGTGTGGGTCGCCGTGCCTTTACGGGTGTCGGAAGACCTTGCCGAAGTGCTGGCCGTTCGCAGCACCGATTCCGCCAAGGCATCCCAGGCCCGCCGGACCCTTCAGACCATGATGAAGGTCGTGAGTTCCGCCCTCTCTGCCGCGGACGCCCGCTTTGCCGACCGGCGCCGTCTCGGCCAGTTGGAGGCCATGCTCCAGATCGCCAACCAGTGGAACCAGACTCGGGAGGTCGGCCCGTTGCTCGAACGGATGGCCGCGGCCGCCACCCGGCTCCTCGAAGCCGACCGGGCCAGCATTTTCCTCTGGGACAAGCGGACCAGGACGCTCGTCGGCCGACCGGCCCTGGGGGTGAAAGACGGCGAATTGCGGGTTCCGGACGACCGTGGCGTGGTAGGCCAGGTGGTGCAGACGGGCCAGCCGCTGCGAGTCGACTCGGCCACGGAACCGGAGCGGATCAATCGCCAGGTCGACGAGGCGCTCGGCTACGAGACCCGGACGATCCTTTGCGTGCCGCTGCGAAGCCGCTCCGGAGAGGTGATTGGCGCCTTCGAGTTGATTAACAAGGCGGAGGGCGCCTTCGGCAGTGAAGACGAGTCGGTCCTGGCGGAGTTGGCGGGCCACGCGGTCATCGCGTTGGAAAACGCCCAGGATCGCCAGCAGCTCCTGTCCAACGCCCGGCAGATCACCGATCAAGCCGCGGGACGGGTGGCGATGATCGGCGAGTGCCCCGCGATTCATGCGCTCCGCTCGATCGTGCAGCGGGTGGCCGACACCGATCTGGCCGTCCTCATTCTCGGCGAAAACGGGACCGGCAAGGAGGTGGTGGCCCAACTGATCCACTACCTCAGCGACCGGCGCGACAAGCCCTTCATCGCCGTCAACTGTGCGGCGATTCCCGACACGCTGGCCGAAAGCGAACTATTCGGCCACGAGAAAGGGGCCTTCACCGACGCCCACGACACGCGAGCGGGCAAGTTCGAACTGGCGGCGGACGGCACCCTGTTCCTCGACGAGATCGGCGACCTCAGCCAGGGCGGCCAGGCCAAGCTGCTCCGCGTGCTCGAAGAAAAACTTCTGGTACGCCTGGGCGGCTCGACGCCCATCGCCACCGACGCCCGAGTGATCGCCGCCACCAATCAGGGACTCGCCCGCATGGTCGGCGAAAAGCGGTTCCGCGAGGACCTGTTCTTCCGGCTCAACGTGGTAACGCTCGAGATTCCACCCCTGCGGGAGCGCGGCGACGACATTCTTCTTCTGGGACGCCACTTCCTCACCGAGTTTTGCCGCAGGGTCCGCCGCCCGGTGCCCGTCTTCTCGGCCTCCGCTGTGGCCCGGCTCAAGTCACACCCCTGGCCCGGAAACGTTCGCGAGCTGCGGAACCTGATGGAGCGCCTGGCTTATCTTTCCCCGTCGGAGCGGATCGAGGCCGACGACCTGGCCTTCATTCTCTCGCCCAGAGAGGACGGGGCCATGGTGACGGCCGCCGGGCTCCCGCTGACAGACGCCACCACCGATTTCCAGGTTAAATACATCGAGCAAGCGATCAAGCGGGCGGGGGGCAACATGAGCGACGCCGCCCGGAATCTCGGCCTGCACCGCGCCAACCTCTACCGCAAGATGCGGCAGCTCGGGATGCAATCCCCCCGGTAGAGCGTTCCAGCGAATGGCCTGTGCAGCCAGAAAAAAAGCCTGCGTCGTTCGACGCGGGCTCTGGGTGTTTCCGTTTGCCGGGGCGTGCTACGCGCCTCTTCGTCGCCGCCGGGCCGCGATCAGGCCGAGGCCGCCAAACGTGCCCCAAATGGCCAAGGTGCCGGGTTCGGGAACGGCCGCATCAGCAACCTGAAAATCGAAGAACAGGTCGTTGGCCGTGCCCGTTCGATCAACGGTGATGAAGTCGACGGCTCCAGAGAATACTCCGTTCCAGCCGGAACCAGCATCCACGCCCATTCCGGTGACCAGGGCGTTCGGGTAGATGGTTTTCCAGTCCTGAAGTGCGATGTTAAAAACCCACGACCGACCAGGGGCATTCCACGACCACAGATTGGTGGTACCGGTGATGGTCGAAGTCTGCCACGCATCGGTTGGCAAGGAAGAGCCGAATCCATTGTAGGTTGGTTCATATTTGACGCCGATCACACCATCGGCAGTCTTCGTATCGATTGAGAAAAAGAGGGCCGGCGCTTGGCCAGCGGAGTTTGTGGAACTGGAGCTCCGGAACCAGTCGTAAGCCGCCCCGACCAGGTCGAGCAATGGGAACGCAGCCACCGCCGCAGACGAGTTGAAATACTGATTCAACCCACCTTTGTCCGCGCCGGACGTCAAGTTGAATTCCAGGGATCCTTGCGACCCGGGGAATGCAGCCGCGGCGGCCGCAGAGGTCCGGTCATAGGTCTTGGTGATGCCCACGGTCCCTGAGTTTCTGATATCCCCAAAATACCATCCCTGCTGACCGGGGTTTGTGGACGACCAGGCGTCCGCCACGGTTCCGATCGTCTCTCCGGGCAAGACGACCACGCCGGCCTGGAGATTGGCTGAGAGCAGCCCGAGGGGCGCGAGCGCGGTGATTGTACGGAAAAGGTTCATCTATACCTCCTTCTGTTTCCAAAGCAATCGCGGGAGAAAACACGTGACTATAAGCTATAGGCCGCCGCGGCCCTAATCCTGACATAGAAAATAGGAAAAATATTCATTTTGAACACAATTCCCTCTTCGGTGGGGTGAAATCAGATTACCCGCCGCCTCCCCCTTGAGGCCTGCGAACCAAACGTTAAGATGATAGGTCTATCTCGGTTAGGGACGCCCTCCTAGCTCAGTTGGCAGAGCAGCTGACTCTTAATCAGCGGGTCGTTGGTTCGAGTCCAACGGGGGGCACTAAGAAAGGCCTTGTGTAGCAACGAGTTACGCAAGGCCTTGTTTTTTGCCCGGGGGCGAGATTCGACCCGGTGTAACGCTGGTGCAACGCTGCGACAAGAAAACGGACGGCTCGGGCTGGTGGGTGGTAGAGAACCGCAGAGAAGCCCCGCTGTTGCGTCGAAACCCTGGATGGGTCCAAGGTCGGGCCGGGCCCCGATCGCTCAACAGCGGGCACGTGGGAAGGCCGGTTTCCTCCAACCGCCCCACAAAAACGGCCCCGGGAACACGCGCCAACCGCTCCATCAGACGCGTGGCGTCCTTCTGTTGCTGCCCCTGAATGCTTCGGCGGGCGTCGCTTCCGGCATGGCCGCGTCCATCCTGTCCGTGCCGCATGAAGAATGCGCTCAATGCGATTGCATTATGCCTGTTGCTTGCCAAGCAGTGCGGAGCAACGATAGATACCCCACCCCATCACGCCCCGCATTCCCATCGCGGCCCTGAGTCGGTTTCCTCCTTCCCCTTCGCCCATCGCCCAACATCCATCCAACCGCAGCCCCCAAACGCGTTCAAAAAGTCCCTCGACTCGAACCGATTGAGACGTCACTTTGACACCCGACGGTCAAGAAAGGCGGTTCATTACCTATGGCGTTGGTTACGCCCCGGTTCCGTTGAAGCCGAATGGGCACTGCTCAGCGCGGCGCCACTCATTAGGGCAAGCGGTAGAGCAGCACGTTGTCAAACCAGGCAACGTCCTCTGCGCCGGCTTGTCCCGCCACGCCGAGGAGGACGACCAGGCGGCCTGCCCCTTCTGGGACCTCGACGACGCCGAGAATCTCGCGCCAGGGACCGGCGGACGCTTGCGGCATGAAGATCCGGTCTTTGGTTTCGGCGGTCCATTTGCTTTCGTCGGTCTGCCAGCGAACGCGGATCCAAACGTCGCTTCTACCTTCCGTGCGAACATGGCTGCGGACGGCGAAGCGATCGCCGGGGGCGGCCGGACAGCCTTGCAGGAAGCAGCCTCCGGCCACACCGGACGCCCGGGCGGAGCCGGCTGCGCCGAGCCCGACTTCCCGATCCCAGGTGAAGTCGCCCTTGGAATCGGCCTCCTGCCACGCGCTCCAACCGGCCGGCGGTCGGCCGGGCGACCATGGTACCTGTTTACCGTCGGCAGTGGCGGCCGTCTCGCTGGTGAACTCGCCGTTGGCGAGCAGATTGGGTAACTCGCCGTTCTGCTCCAGGTCGGCCAGTTCGCGGCGCGCATATTCCACGGGGTCGCGAACGTAGGACAGCACCTTGTCGCAGCCCGCGAGGGCTTCGGGCCAGGTCTCTTGCCGCACCCGGCCGTTCGGCGTGGGCCACCAACGGAACTTCTCGCCGTAGACCCAGACGTACTCGTCGGCCACGCGCAGAGCCGTGGCCGTATTGGTCCGGAGCCGTTCGACACGCGGCCGGCCGAGTCCGTCGATGTACCAGGTGCCCCACTCGGAGTCCTTGGGATTCCAGTAGGCGTCCAGATAGATGCCGAAACTCACCTGGACCTGGGCCCGGTGCTTGGCCCGATTTTCGGGCGAGACCAATTCCTGGCAGGCTCCCTTGATGGCGACGGCCGATTCGAGATACTGCTCCGTGCTGTTGTACCGGTAGGCCGATTCGCAGCCGTCGACGAAGGTGGCCGTGGAGGGAGCCGCGTCGAGCCATCCGTCGATCAGTGCCGGGTAGAGGCCATAATGGCTCGATTTCAGGGCCGACCGCGGATCGGCCTGGCCGGTCGCCGAAGCCACGACGCTGTTCATGAAGTAGCAGAACAGGGTGATCTCCGGATACTCGCCGGCGACGGCTTGCATCATCTGCCGGCCGCGAAGCCGGGCCTGCTCGTAGTATTGACCGAAGGAATGCTCCTCCCGTTGCGGTTGGGCTCCATAGTGGAAGGCGGCGTTGGGGGGCGCGTAAGGTTCGGGATCGAAAAGGATTCCCTTGGCCCCGCTCTGCTTGGCACACCAGGCGGCGATGCGGCAGTGTTCGACCACGGCGGTCCAACCCTCGTCGTCGAACCAGTCGACGTTGCCCGGATTAGCGTTCAGGAGAACGAAGTTGTCGGTCAACTTGTCGGAGCGAACCTGGCGGAGTGTCTCGACGCTTTCTTGAAACCAGGCCTGTTCCCAGCGGTCCTTCTGAAATGCCCATTGGAGCGGTACGGATCGGCCTTCCGGGGTCTGGCCGGCGATGCGGATCACGACGCCATCGAACGGCCGCCCCTCCATGTCCTGTAGATTGGCGGCAAGCCGCTGCGGATCGACGTGATCCCAGCCGGTGGCAATCAGCTTCTTGGGCCGTTGAGAATCTTGTGCATTGGCCTCGTAGGCAGGCCAGTTCAGCGGCAAGAGAAACAGAACGAAGAACAGAACGGGTTGTGTAATGCGGGGCATCGGCGGCACTCCTTGGAAGTTTCGCGGCGGAAGCCTCATGATACCCGACGGGCTAGGGCCTCGTCACGCCTGTGTTGCTTGCTCCCCGATGTCCGCCGGAATAGGATGAGTTGGTTCAAAATACGCTATCCTTGGGAGCCTTTCCATGATTCGCGTTTCCAGCCTCCTGTTGCTGTTGCTCGTTGCCGCTCAGGCCACCGCTGAAGGCACCTACGACCTCGTAGTTTACGGAGGGACGTCGGCCGGCGTCTCCGCTGCCGTGGAAGCGGCACGCGATGGCCGTTCCGTCGTTCTTGTGTGTCCCGACAAACACCTGGGCGGGCTCTCCGCCGGGGGACTCGGTTGGACCGACACGGGGCGCAAGGAGGTCATCGGCGGACTGGCCCGCGAGTTCTACCACCGGGTGTGGAAACATTATCAATCCGACGGCGCCTGGCGCTGGCAGACTCGCGAGGAGTACGGCAACAAGGGGCAAGGCACGGCCGCGATCGACGGCGAGAAGCGAACCATGTGGATCTTCGAGCCCCACGTGGCCGAGGCCGTTTTCGACGCGATGGTTGCCGAGGCCAAGATCCCCGTCGTCCGCAACGCCTGGCTCGACCGCGAGAAGGGCGTCGAGAAGACCGACGGCCGGATCACCGCGATCACGACCCTCGACGGCAAGACCTATCGCAGCCGCATGTTCATCGACGCCACGTACGAAGGCGATCTGATGGCCGCCGCCGGGGTGAGCTACCACGTGGGCCGAGAATCGTCGGATACCTACGGTGAAGAATGGAACGGCGTGCAGAAGGCGGCCCGGCATCACGGCCACAACTTCCCCGAGGGTGTCTCACCCTACGTCAAGCCGGGCGATCCGTCGAGCGGCCTGTTGCCGCGGATTTCGTCCGATCCGCCCGGCGAGGACGGCCAGGGCGACCGGCGCGTGCAGGCCTACTGCTTCCGCATGTGCCTGACGAACGTGGCAGAGAACCGCGTGCCGTTCCCCAAGCCCGAGGGCTACGACCCGAGCCAGTACGAACTGATCCTCCGCGTATTCGACACCGGCTGGCGGCAGACCTTCAACAAGTTTGACCCGATTCCCAACCACAAGACCGACACCAACAACCACGGCCCGTTCAGCACCGACAACATCGGCTTCAACTACGACTATCCCGACGCCGGCTATGAGCGCCGCCGCGAGATCGTCGCCGAACACGAGCGGTACCAGCAGGGCCTGATGCACTTTCTGGCTAACGATCCCCGCGTGCCGGACGACGTTCGCGAGCCGATGAGCCGCTGGGGTCTGGCCAAGGACGAATTCACCGACAACGGCAACTGGCCCCACCAGATCTACGTCCGGGAAGCCCGCCGCATGGTCGGGCCTTACGTGATGACCGAGCACGACTGCCTGTGCCGCGTCGACACGCCCGAATCGGTCGGGATGGGGTCCTACGCCATGGATTCGCACCATGTGCAGCGTTACGTGACGGCCGAGGGTTTCGTCCAGAACGAAGGCGATATCGGGGTCGGCCCTCCCTATCCCTACATGATCAGCTACGGCTCACTCACGCCGAAGAAAGACGAGTGCACGAACCTGCTCGTGCCCGTCTGCGTTTCTTCGTCGCACATCGCCTTCGGCTCGATCCGGATGGAGCCGGTGTTCATGATTCTGGGCCAGTCGGCGGCCGTTGCGGCCGGCATGGCGATCGACGGCAAGTGCCCGGTTCAGGAGGTCGGCTATTCCGGACTGCGTCAGAAGCTGCTCGACAAGGGGCAGGTTCTCGAGTGGACCGGACCTCGCCCCAAGACGTCGAAACGGATCGCGCCGCGATCGTTGCCCGGCGTCGTCATCGACAACGCCCAGGCCAGGCTGACCGGTGATTGGCGACTCAGTTCGGCGAACAGCCCCTTCGTCGGTTCGGGCTACGCCCACGACGGCAACGAGGGCCGGGGCACGAAGTCCGCTCGATTCGAAGTGGAACTGCCCAAGGACGGCACCTACTCGGTGCGTCTCGCCTATCCGCCCAACAACAACCGGGCCGGCAACGTGCGGGTCGTCGTCCATCACGCAGGGGGCATGATGGAAGTCACCGTCAACCAGCGCGAGCAACCGCCCATCGACGGCCTGTTTGTGGAACTGGGCAAGTTCCGCTTCGAGAAGTCGCGCCCGTGCGTCGTCGAGGTCAGCAACGAAGGAGCGAACGGCTACGTAGTTGTCGACGCGGTGCAGTGCCTGGATGTGAACGAATGAACAGGTTCCAGGGCTACCGCGCAGAGTTCTGCGGACGGCACGGCGGAGCGTGCCTGCTACTCTGCAGTTCCTCTCACCTGCTCACTCGGAAGATTGCCTGCGTCGGGGCCCTGTGGTACTCTAAGAGCTTGTGACCCAACGAAATCACAAGCAGCAGTCAGTTCGGATGTCCCATACCTCGCCAGACGCGACAGAAGACGTTACCGAAAGCGCCGCGGGCGACGTCGACAAGGGCGAATCGGCGCCGCTTGGTCCGGTGCCCCTGGAGCCGATGGATCCGCAGATCCGGTCGATTCAGCCCGGGGGCGGCCTGTGCATGCGTCTTGAGTTGGCGTGGGGGCGCTGGCGCCGCTGGTATCTGAAGCGGTTTCGGCCGAAGTACGTTGCCCGAATGGCGGAGCGCCGGTGCGGAAAGCCGCACGGGTGCCCTCACGAGGTACTGGATCCGCGCGACCTGAAATACTATCAGAACGTGGCGGACTGTCGATGGGCGCGGGAGGACGATCCTTTCCGATGGCGAGATCGCCTGCCGTTTGTGCGCGTCGGTTTGGGAGAGTTGCTGCTATTGGGGGGCGGGGGCCTGCTGCTGGCAGCGGCGACCGCCCCAATCTTTTGGCCGATCTCCGTTGCCGTAGCGATTCCGGCGTTGGCGATCTGCTGGTTCTTTCGGGATCCGCGCCGGGAAGTTCCGCAGGGCGAGGGATTGGTCGTCTCGCCCGCCGACGGACACGTGGCCTGCATTGAAGAGATCGACGATGAAGACGTGGGCGGCCCGGCCGTTCTGATCGGGATCTTTCTGAGCGTTTTCGACGTCCACCTCAACCGAGTTCCCGTGTCGGCCCGAGTGATTGGGATTCGCTATCGGCCGGGCAAGTTCCTCAATGCGATCCGGCCGCGGTCGGCGCAAGAGAACGAGCGAGTGACGGTTCGGTTGCAGGAGACCTATCCTCCATACCGGCTGTATGTCGTCCGGCAGATTGCCGGGGCCATTGCCCGGCGGATCGTATGCTGGATCCGCCCGGGCGACGAACTGCAGCGGGGGGCCAAATTCGGAATGATCAAGCTGGGTTCCCGGACGGAACTGGTTCTGAGACGCGAGCCGGGGATGGCGATCGACGTGAGGCCGGGCCAGAAGGTCTGTGCGGGAACGACCGTGCTGGCTCGCTATCGCCCTGCCGCGTGCCCGGAATAGGGTCTGCCAGAAAGGTTCCGCCAACGACCATGTCGAACCACGACTCTGCTGAAGAGAACGTTTCCCAGCGCGACGAGAAGACGTTTCCCGTCCTGCCCACGCTGCTCACGTTGGGCAACGCGGTATGCGGAATCGGCAGCATCACGCTGTCGACGAAGGCCGGTCATCCGACCGTGATGGAGAATCCGCTGGCGGTCAGTGCGATTCTCATTTTTTTGGCCATGGTGTTCGACAGCCTGGACGGCGTGGTTGCCCGGTGGACTCGTCAGACGAGTGAATTCGGAGGCGAGCTCGACAGTCTCTGCGACGTGATCAGCTTTGGAGTCGCCCCGGCAGTCCTGACGCTGGAGATCCCGCATCTTTATCCCCCTCGAGTGATTTGGGTTCTGGCCGTCTTGTACGTGATCTGCACGGTGCTGCGGCTGGCCCGATACAATGTGGAAGCCGGGGAGAACCACACGGGCGAGGACTTCACGGGTTTGCCGTCGCCGGCGGCTGCCGGCATGATCGCCTCGCTGGTGTTCGTGATTCCCGATCTGCACGAGCTTTCCGGCTCGCCCGACTCGCCGATCGTTCGCCTGATCAGCGATTCGCTCTATGCAATCACCACACGCGGGCTTCCGGTTCTTTCGCTGGCGTTGGCTTGCCTGATGGTCTCGCGGATTCGCTATCCGCACATCGTTCGGCAGTTGATCGGCGCCAGGTACAAGTTTCGCAGTCTTCTCACCCTGGTCTTCACCGTGGTGGTCGTGTCTGCCATCCACGAGTTGGCCGTCCCGCTGGTGCTCTGCATGTACATCATCCCTCCGCCGGTACGCGCTGCCCGACGCATGCTGACGACGAAGTGGAAGCGAGGAGCATCCAAGAGCGAGGATCCGCCCTCCTAAGTTCAAGTTTCGCACATTTTGAGGATGCATTTTGAGCGATCCGCGGCGATCTTCGCGGAGACATGGCAATTGAATTTTCGTTGCACGTCCCGTCCGTTTGTAGCGGGACGACGCGTCAGCC
>JAAYAY010000183.1 GCA_012719125.1 Planctomycetaceae bacterium
TCAACAGTGCGACGGGCCGTCGGTGGGCGGACGACTACCGGATTCAGTATTCGCTCGGCCAGTGCGAGATGCAGTACATCTCAATGCGCCACGGTGTCTACAGCACGCTTGAGGAGCGGTGGAACCGACTCGAGGCCGGCGCGGATCTTGTGGATCTGAGCCCGGATGAACGTATCGCCACCGCGCTGGCACGAACAAACGCATTTCGGACTGCGAGGGACATCGTTCGGCGGCTATACGATCTGCTTGCTTCGACGTCGATCTACAAGCCCTCGCCCATGGACCGGTGGCTCAGGGATCTCGAGACCATGTGCCAGCATTTCATGGCCCAGGATCAGATCATTCAGTCGGCCGGCGCCTACTTGATCGGGGGGCGTCCAGAGAACCCCCTAGTACTCGGGATCGTCTAGAAAAGGATGTCTGGCGTTGCTGAATGTCGAACCGCCGAATAGTGTACTTCACGCGAAATCTGGGCCCGGGACGTTTTGGAGTACAACTAATGTCGGAGAAGCCTTCCCCGGAGTAGTAACTCCTCTTAGCTGGTCTCTATGTGGACCATCGGTCGAGGTCGGTATTCGGGATGCTTACGCACGTATTGGCGCGTTGCCGAGACGGGAGGTCCGAGTACCGGAGAAAGTCGAGGACCGGCTGATCTCGGTGTTCCATGGCCGAGGCGCATTGAATGTGAACTTCTTCTGTCGAATGGGCGCTCACCTGCCTGGTGCTCAACCTGATGCGATTGCGCGGCAGTTTTTGGGGGAGCTGCCTGACGAAATCCCGACCAAGAGCTCCTACCGAAGACTACCGATTGTGGCGGTCAAAACTGTATATACACAGGCGACAGTTAAGAATGACATCCTCCGCCGAACCGCCTCAGTGTTTCCGTGGTGGCAGCAGGAAATAGGTCGGGTAGCCACGCTCGATTTCGTCGAAGCGAAGTACCAGTTCGGAGTAGCACGAGACACCTTCACAGAGATGCTCCGAATTCAGGCAGCGGGCTTGTTCGTAGCTGTGCAGGGAGTCTACGACCGGCTTCTGCACCTCTTCGAACAGGTGAGCTTAGACGACCAGACCGCGAACGCGATCCTTGCAGGTCAAGGCTCACACGTGGAGACCACCATGATCGTGGATCTCTGGAGGCTCGCTCACGGAGAGATCCCTATGGACGAGTTCCTCAGGCGTCACGGATACCACGGCCCCCTTGAAGGAGAGGTTTCCAGCACCGTCTGGCGGGAGGACCCTGAGCCGGTTTTGCGTCTCGCGAGGCGATACGCGACGGTCGACGAAGATCCGCGAGCAGGGGCCCACAGCCGGCAGCTCGCGCGCAAGGATGCCGAGCGGGCACTGATCGGCACGTTGCCACGAACCCAGCGAGCGTATGCACGGATGCTGTTGAATGCTGCGGTCTCGCGTATCCCCTTGCGGGGGGTCGCAAAGGCAGCCTTCCTGCAAGCACTGGATGTTGCTCGAGGTACGGCCCGTACGATGGGCGGACACCTCGCTGCACGCGGCGTGCTTGCCTCGCCTGAGGATGTCTTCTACCTCACCGCAGATGAGCTCCAACTAGCTTCCACAAGCTCAGACTTCCAATGCCTCGTCGAAGAACGCCGCGCACAGCGCGCGCAGTTCGAATCCGTAGTCCTTCCCTCACATTGGCAAGGAACACCGGTTCCAATCTCAGCTGCGCCACCAGTGACGGCTGATTCTACGGTTCGCGGAATCGGTGCGAGCGGGGGCGTAGCGGAGGGCACAGTACGTGTTGTCACTGATCCGGCAGGTGCGGACATCGAGCCTGGCGAGATCGTGGTGTGCGAGAGCACTGACCCGAGCTGGGCATCGACGCTCTTCCTCTCCTCTGCGCTCGTTGTGGACATCGGTGGGCTCCTCAGTCATGCCGCGGTAGTTGCGCGTGAGATCGGGGTTCCGTGCGTCATCGGGACGTCGAACGGAACGCGTGCACTTCGTACGGGCGACCGGGTTTTGGTCAATGGCAATACCGGGACCGTTGAAGTTATTCATAGGCGCGACACGAAGGGCATCGAAGTATGACCACTCTTCAGAATCGTTCGGACGTGGAACCATGCGATCACGCAGTTCCGAACACATTTGACGAAATAATGTCGGCGGCGCACGACATGGTGCCAGAACTGCGAAGGAGAGCCGAGGAGATTGAGGAATCAAATCGACTTCCGGCGGATATCGTAGAGAAACTGAGAGCTGCGGGGATATTCCGCATGGGATTTCCGGAAAGATTCGGAGGTCCGGGTTTGAATTCGGTGCAGCAGATTCGTATCGTTGAAACGATCTCATACGGGGATGCCTCGACTGGCTGGTGTGCAATGGTCGGCATGGATGCAGGCATGTATCAGTTGTCTGACGCCGCCGTTGACGAGATGTTCGCAAATCTGGACGTCGTCGTGGCCGGCATGCTTCTACCTGCCGGGCGGGCGGAGCGGGTTTCAGGAGGATATCGACTAACTGGTGAATGGAGAATGGCGAGCGGACTACACCACGCTGACTGGACTGCGTCGGGGGCATTCGTCTTTGATTCAGATGGTAGTCCGATGCTAGGCGAGGATGGGAGCCCCACCTGGCGGATCTTCCTCGTACCACCCGACGAAGTCTCACCGATTGAGAACTGGCACTCAACCGGGCTGTCGGGAAGCGGTAGTGTCGATTACAAGATCGATGACGCCTTCGTCCCGGAAGCCCACACATTCAGTCTCACTGACCCAACTCGAGCTGGTGCGCTTGGAGCATCCGATGCACTAATGCGAAAGATGCCGGGTGTTGCGTTGGGGGTTGCGCGTGCCGCGTTGGACTACTTCCGTGAGATCGCGGCAGAGAAGGTCAACAGTGCGACGGGCCGTCGGTGGGCGGACGACTACCGGATTCAGTATTCGCTCGGCCAGTGCGAGATGCA
>JAAYAY010000016.1 GCA_012719125.1 Planctomycetaceae bacterium
ACAGATCATTCTCGGAATGGGCGCCGGACAGTGCGGCGGTAACCTGTTGGCCAGCGGCTTCGTCCCTTAGGCGTGCGATTCGGTCCTCCCGCCGGACAAATTAGACCTGTCCCGTTTAATTGCCCCCAGTGAAATGTGCATGGAAAGCAAAGACCTTTATAAGCTTCAGCGTAGCCGTGACGGGATGGAAACGCGCAATAAGCTCCGCTAGAAGAGGACTCATTGAAAATGACTAGACAGCTTGCCCAAATTAAGAAAGAACTGATTCCCTGGATTCGCCATTGGGATGTGCTGGATGAAAACGAGGAGCCGCAGCCACTGCCAGAGGGTATTCTCAAGGACCTTATCACACTTTGGGCTGAGAAACCGGACAACGAACCCTTGCTCCGCGAACTTCTGAATGTGCAGTGCCTTCTCGGCAATACATCCGCTGCCATCAGGCTCTTGAAGCGTATTATCGAGTTGCCAGGAAAAACGAAACCGAAACAGATAGTGCAGGACAAGATGCGACTGACCAACCTACAGAGAATGGAGCGTGGTGAGGAGACGAATATCTTCCTGTGTGAAATAGGGTTGTCTCGCACAGAATTCGTCAACCTCGGGAGGTTCCTCGAGAAAGAGAGTGTAGCACAGGATAGAATCTCGGTATCGGATTATCCACTTTGCCACCAGTGGGCAGTTGAAGTGTCCGGTCGCACTGAAGAAAACTGGCAGGCGTTGCGCACAAGCCTCTTCAACGCCGGAGCTTTCGGTGACTTTGGCGTCAGAGAAGCCTTCTTTGACCTCACAGACTGAGTTGCGGATGCATGCGGGCATGTGGGGTCAACGCCGGACATCGGACACGAATAGCCTCCGTTCATCCATCCGATCAAGAATCGCCTGCTCGAAATTCTGGAACCCCGCCCACTCCTCACTATTCCTTGGTCATTTGAATCTCCTCGTTCGTCATTCTGCCCACCGCGCGCCCATTGGACTCCCGCGTCCCCATCGTGTATAACGGGCAGCATCTTCCCGGGGCGGCAGACCCCCAGCAACTCCTCTCCACGACGGGCGGACCATGAAGCGACAGATCATTCTCGGAATGGGCGCCGGACAGTGCGGCGGTAACCTGTTGGCCAGTGGCTTCGCCCCTTAGGCGTGCGATTCGGTCCCCTCCCGCCGGACAAATCAGACCTGTCCCGTTTAATTGTCCAAAACGCTTGCACGCCGTGCAATCGGAGATAGGATGGATTTAGCCGGTCTCATGGGGGGGAACCAATGGGACCGTCCGGCTGGTCGCTTCAGAATACCGGGAGGTTCGTCATGCTTCGGTTTACCTCCGTGCGCACCCAACTCTGGGTGACGCTGCTCCTTGCTTCTGCGCTTACGGTGCACGCCTTTTCCGCTGAGCCCGGTGAGGCCAAACGGCAACTTGACGACCCTGGAGTACCGAAGCCTCTGGCCCCTCCGATCGATGATTCGATCCGGCAACTCATGCAGGACCGCGACTACGGCGAGGCTCTGAAGGCGATCGACGCCGCCATGGTGAAGGAGGGGGTGCCGCTCGACTATCTGACCTACCTGAAAGGTCGAGCCCTGTTTCTCCAGGGCGAGCATGCCAAGGCCGCCCAGGTCTTGCGTTTGCTCGACGCTTCCTATCCCGAAAGCCCCTGGGGGCGGCGGGCGAGATTCGATGCGGCCCAGGCCTACGCCCGGCAGGGCGACTATCGAGAGGCGGAGGCCGTCTATCGTAAGGAGGCCGAATATCTGTTCGGCCCGGATCGGCGCCAACAGATTGCCGACGTCTACCTCGAATTCGCCGACGCGGCCTTTGCTCCTGAGGACAGCCAAACGGAACCGGATTACCGCAAGGCCCTTGAGTTCTACCTGGCGGCCCTCGAAGTTGCCCCAAAGCCCGACCGGCGCGTGGAAATCGAGATGCGGATCGCCCGGTGCCACCAGGAACTGGACGACACGGGCGCCGCGGCCGAGGAATATGCGAAGTTCATCGCGAGTTATCCCGACAGCGACATGGTCATCGACGCCCGATTCCGGCTGGGCCAGTGCCAGCTTGCCCAAGACCGGCCGGCCGAGGCGCGTCGGACCTGGCAGGACCTGCTGGCGGCGCACGCCGATTCCGATTCGCCCCGGATCGCCGAGGCCGCCTTCCGCCTGGCGGAAACGTGGGGCATTCCCAAGCCGGCGAGTGCGGCGGCGCTCGACCTGGGCGTTGCCGCTCTGCGGTCGTTTCTGGAGCGGTTTCCCAAGCACGAAAACGCCGGCAAGGCCCGCCTGCTGATGGCCGAGAGCTACATGCACCAGCAGCGATTTGCCGAGGCCGTCGAGAGCCTGCAGGGCTTTCTTGACGACAAGCAGTTTGCCGGGAGCGACCAGATTCCCAACGCCCGCGACCTGCTCGGGCAGTGCTACCAGTTGCAGGAAGAGTATGACGACGCGATCCGGGTTTGGCGCCAGTTCCTGGTCGAGCATACGGCCGACGAACGTTGGAACACGGTCCAGCAGGAGATCATCGACACCGAGTATCTGCGGGCCGCGGATCGCTACGAGCGCAAGGAATTCGACAAGGCCCGGGACGGCTTCAGCAAGTTCCTCGCCCAGTATCCGCTCGACGAGCGATGCCCGGGCATTCTGCTGCTGTTCGGTGAGATGGCCTATCGGGAGGAGAAATGGGACGACGCGATTGCCGCCTGGAAGCGAGTGGTTTCCAAGTATCCCGAGAGATACGAGGCGGGGGACGCCCAGTTCCGGATCGCCGAAACACTCGAAAAGAACCTGGGGAAGTTCGAGGAGGCCCTGAAGGCCTATCACGAGGCGAAAGTCGGCAGCAAGGCGGCCGACGCGAGGCAGGCGGTCGCCCGATTGACGGCAAAGCGTTTGACGGTCGTCACCGAACGGGTCTTTCGCACCGACGAACCGGCACGGCTCAAGCTGTCCACTCGGAACATCGAGTTGGTCACCGTCTGCGTTTACCCGATCGACATGGAGACCTATTTCCGCAAGATGCACTGCGCCCCCGGCGTCGAGCAACTCGATATCGCCCTGATCGATCCGGAACAGACCATCGAGTTCCAGGTGCCGCAGTACGAGAAGTATCGCGAGAGCGACAGCACGATCGAGATTCCGTTCGGCGATCGGGCTGCCGGCGTCATGGCGGTGACCGTCAGCAGTCGGCGGCTTGAGGCCACGACGCTCGTGATCCGCAGCGATCTGGACGTGATCGTCAAGAGTTCCCGCGACGAGATGTTCGTGTTTGCCGAGAACATGCTTACGGGCAAGGCCTGGCCGGGCGTCAGGTTGCTGCTCTCCGACGGTCGGAGACTTCTGGCGGAGGGCGTGACGGCCGAAGACGGCGTCTTTCATCAGGCATTCGGGCAGCTTGCCGATGCGGAGGACGTCTCCGTGTTTGCCGCGGTCGGCGACCACATCGCCTCGAACTCGGTGGGATTGAGCGGTTTGACGGTCGCCCAGGGGTTGGAGGATGAAGGGTATCTCTACACGGATCGTCCCGCCTATCGGGCCGGCGAGGAGGTCCACGTGCGTGGGTGGATCCGCCGCGTCGAGAGTGACAAGTATGTGGCCGACGGAGGCCGCAAGTTCGTTCTCGAAGTCTTCGACGTGCGCGATCGCATGTTGCGGCAGAAGGAAGTCGTCCTGAGCCGGTTCGGCGGATTTCACGACAGCTTCGAGTTGCCGGCGACGAGTCCCCAGGGGCAGTACCGGGTGACCGTGCGCGACGACGAAAAACACACCTATAGCGGCGCCTTTCTCGTCCACGAGTACAAACCCGAGCCGATCCGGCTCGTGGTCGATTGCCCGCGACGGGTTTTCTACCGCGGCGAAACGATCGAAGGAACGATCCGGGCCGAGCATTACTACGGCGCGCCGGTGGTGGGGAAAGAGATTCAGTACAAACTGTCGGACGGCGAAATGCATACGGCGACCACCGACGACGAAGGGCTCGTCCGTTTCTCGTTCCCGACCCGAGAGTACAGCGAACAGCAGACGCTTGTTCTGTGGGCGTCGCTTCCCGAGAAGAATCTGGACACGACGGTGGATTATTTTCTTGCCGCCCAAGCCTACTGGATTATGCTCTCCACTTCTCGGCCGCTCTTTCTTGCGGGCGAGTCCTTCGAGGTGACCGCCAAGACGTTTACGCCCGAGGGCAAGCCCGTGGGCCAGCCGCTCACGCTCAAAGTCCTGGAGCGAACCGAGGTGGGCGGCAAGATCGGCGAGCGGCTCGTGGAAACGCTCGAATTGACGACTGGTGAAGCCGATGGGGTTGGGCGGGTGACCGTCACGGTGAAAGAGGGGGGGCGCTATGTCCTTCGCGTCGAAGGTACCGACCGGTTCGAGAACCCCGTGTCGGGACGGGCCGATGTGACGATCTCGGGCGACGACGACGAGATCCGGCTGCGGATTCTCGCCGATCGCCACACCTACAAGGCGGGCGATCGGGCCGACATCCCGCTCCACTGGCGAGGCGCTCCGGCCCTGGCCCTGGTCACCTTCCAAGGGGCCAAGATTCTCGACTACCGGCTCGTCGAGTTGAAGACCGGGCGCAACAACCTGCCGGTCGACTTCGACGCCGATCTGGCGCCCAATTTCGAGTTGGCCGTGGCGCTCATGACGGACGGCGATCGAAAGGCGGACGCGAAGACCGCGGCAAAACGTTTTCACGAAGCCAACTCGCCGTTCACCGTCGAGCGAGACCTGGTAGTGAAAATGAAGTGGAAATCGGCCGGCGGTGAGAAGGAGTCTGTGCGGCCGGGCGATCAACTGGAAGTAACGCTCACGACGACCGATCCCCAGGGCAAGCCGGTGGCGGCCGAGGTTAGTTTGGCCATGATCGAGCAATCGCTGCTCGATCGGTTTCAGTGGCTTACGCCGGACGTGTCGGCCGTCTTCCGCGGGAGCCGGCGAGAGCCGCAGATGCGAACCGAGTCGAGCATCTGTTTCACTTATCGGCCCGAGACCGTTCGGATCAATGCGAGACTTCTCAGCGAGCAGGAACGGATCGAGATCACTGCGGAGGAGGCAGAGAGCCGCCGTTTGGCCGCGGAAAGCGACATGTACGGCGGCTCGTCGGGGCTCGGCGGTTTGGGCGGGGTGAATATTCCCGCGGGCGGCGGGATGGGAGGTATGGGCGGCTTCGCCGCAGGGGGTGGGGGATTTGGCTCGGGGGCGCGAGTAACTCCCCCGCCTCCCCCGTCCGACGACCCGTTCGCGAGCCCCGTTCCCAGCGACAACCCATTCGGGTCGGCAACTGCGTCCGCCGGCGATCCGTTCGGCAGGCCCGCTACGCCCGAGGCAGCCGACCCGTTTGGGGGTATTCCTGTCCGGATGGGGCCCGATAGCCGTTTGGATTTGACCATCCGGCAGACAGAACAAGTGCACGACGAATCGCCTCCCGTACCTCAACTCTCCAAAGCGCAGCCAGAGCCCACCGGCAAATCCCAGTCGCTCGCCTACTGGAATCCGACCATCCTGACGAACGAGAACGGGCAGGCGACGGCATCCATTGCCGTGCCGCAGCAGTCGACGGCCTGGTGCCTGCTGGCCAAGGGCATCACGGTCGACACACTCGTGGGCGAAACGGAGGAATCGCTGGTCGTCAAGAAAGACCTGTTCGGCCAGATGCGGCTGCCGCCGGCCTTCACCGACGGCGACCTGGCGGAGATTCCCATCTCCGTGTATCACGAGGCCCTGAACAGCGGTCCGGTCGAGGTGATTCTGAAGACCACCGTCGGCGGCCGGTCGGTAGAAGACTCGCAGAAGATCGACGTCGACAAGAAGGGAATCACGAAGGTCGCCTTCCGACGTGAGTTCCGGATTCCAGGGCATGATGATCTTGGCAAGGAAGTCCCGTCCGGTGCCGGTTCACAGATCGAGTTCGAGCTTTCCGTCAAGTCGGGTGATTACGTTGATCGGGTCAGTCGGACCCTGCCGCTGCTCCCCTATGGAGCGACCATCGTGGTGCGCTGTGGCGGGTCGGCGACCGGCGACACGAGCACTTGGATCGAGCCGCCGAAATCGATGCCGCCGGCTTCGCCGAGCCTTCAGATCACCGTCGGCCCGACCGTCCAGCGGAGCCTGTTGGATACCGTGCTCGGGCCGCCGACTTCAATCGGTCTCGATCCGTTCGTGTACGGCTCACCTGCCGAAAGCAGTGCATCCGACCTGATGGCCGGCCTGGCCTTGCAGGACCTGCTGGTGAAGACCGAGGCCTCGGATCGTCCGGAGATGCTCGAACTCGATCGGCGGATTCGGTCCGCAATCGCCTCACTCATTGCGTCGCAGAGAGACGACGGAGCCTGGAGTTGGACCGGCGGGGGCAACACGGCCGACCGCAACACGACGGCCTACGTGGTCTGGTCGCTGAGCCTGGCTCGGACCGCCGGTTTCCGGGTACCCGACGACGGCTACAACAAGGCCGTACAGTACCTGCAGAACAGCATCACAACGACCGACAATGCCGACCACGCGGGCAAGGCCCTTCTCCTTCATGCGGCAACCGTGGCCGGCCGGGCCGATTTCAACCTGGCCAACCGCCTGTATCGCCTGCGGGAAACGCTCTCCACCGCGGCCCTGCTCCACCTCGCCCTGACGTTTGCGGCCATGGATCGCGGGGAGACCGCAACGGAGCTTCTGAAGCTGGCGGCGGAACGAAAACTCGACGGCGACGCCGGCCAATCGGTCGATGGCGCGTACGCCCTGGTCGAGCTTCGGTCGCTCCACGCGCTGGCCCTTCAGCAAGTGGCTCCCGCCTCGCCGGAAGCCAAGGCGTCGGTCGACTGGCTGCTGGCCAATCGCTCGGGAACCCGCTGGTCGCCCGATCGGGCCACGGGCCCGGCCGTGGCGGCTCTCTGCCGGTGGTTCGGCACGAACCGCTTTGAAACGGAGAAGTACCGTCTCGACGTCTTTGCGGGCGACACCAAGGTCCGCACGCTCGACGTCGATGCCGCGTCGCCGAGCCAGGTCGTCGATGTTCCGGCTTCGCTCGTTGCGAATGGCCGGCAGCAGATCCGTTTCCAGATGACGGGCCGGGGACGCTACACCTACCAGTGCACGCTGAGCGGCTTTGTGCCGGCCGAGAAGCTCAGCAGCACGACCCAAGCCTGGATTGCCCGGCGGATCTACGAGCCCGCTCCCCTGGAGGTCGACGGCAAGGAAATCGCTCGCGGTTTCAGCATCCTCGAAGGGAGCTATAAGAGTTTTCGCAACCCGGCCACGCAACTCCCGGTGGGGCGGCGAGCCATCGTGCTCCTGGGGCTTCAGCGGCGCAGCGCGACGACTCCCGCTGCCGGGCCGCCCGAATACCTGATCGTTCACGAAAGCATCCCCAGCGGGACGGAGGTCGTTGCCGGCTCGGTCACGGGGCCCTTCGAACATCACGAGATCACGCCGGGCGGAATCACGTTCTACGTGGGCGATCGACGCCAACTCGGCACGATCCGCTACGAACTTCGCGGCTCCGTTGCCGGCCAATACCGTGCCGCCCCTACTATCATCCGCAACGCCTATCGACCCGAACAAATGGTTGCCGTGGATGCCGTGCAGCTTGCGGTGATTCCCGCCGGGCAGAAGAGTACGGATGCCTATCGGCTGACGCCGCAGGAGCTCTTCGGCCTGGGACAACGCTGCTATGAGAAGGGGCAATTCGAACAGGCGGCCAAGCACCTCGGAGAACTGGTCTCCAACTGGACGTTGCGCCAAGCGACGTACCAGAATGTGGTGCGAATGCTTCTGGACATCCACCTGGAACTGGGACCGCCCGAACAGATCGTGCGCTACTTCGAAATCCTCACCGAACGCTGGCCCGACGAAGAGATTTCGTTTGAAAAGGCCCTCAAGATCGGTGCGGCCTACGAGCAGATGGGCGAGTTTGAACGGAGCTACCTGGCCTTCCGCGGAACGGTCGAAGGGCGTTTCATGCGTGAGACGGGCGTGGCCGGCTTCCTCGAAACGCAGGACGAGTTTCTGAGGAGCATGGACTTCATGGAGCGGTTGTTGCAGGAGTATCCGAGCGAGGGTTATGCTGCTACGGCCGCCTATTCGTTGGCGCAGCGGGTCTACACGAAGGCGTCTGAAGCGGCCGCGTCGGAACGCCTGCGGGCCGCGAAGATCACGCGAATCGACCTGGTCCGCCGGGCCGCGGGGATGCTCGACGATTTCCTCACCGTCTTTCCGG
Organism: Planctomycetaceae bacterium; assembly: GCA_012719125.1. GTDB lineage: Bacteria > Planctomycetota > Planctomycetia > Pirellulales > Thermoguttaceae > JAAYAY01. The sequence goes on from JAAYAY010000016.1 coordinate 8,189, forward strand.
AAGACCCGGCCGCCGACCAGGCGGCCTTCGCCCGGGCCAATGCCCTGCTGGAACTGGAAGCCTACGACGGGGCCATCGCCGCCTGCAACCGCTACTCCGGCCGCTATCCGCAGAGCGATCTGCTCGACAGCTTCTGGTACCTGATCGGTTACTGCCATTTTGCGGCCGGGCGGCCCGAGGCGGCGATCGAGATGTGCCGCAAGGTTTCTGAGGCGACCCGGCTCGACAAGTCGACCGGGCGCCAGGTGGAAGCTCGAAACAAGTGGCTCGCCATCTTCATCCTCGGCCAGATCTACCACAGTCTCGGACAGCCGCAGCAAGCCATCGAGCAGTATCGCCGGGTGGAGGATCGTTTCGGCGACGCGAAAGCGTCGATCGAGGACTTCTTGCGCAAGGACATCAAGTTGCCCGAGTTGACGACGGCCGTTCCGGGCAGCCCGGTCGAACTGGAATTGCAGTTCCGCAACATCGCCTCCTGCGACGTGAAGGTCTACCGCATCGACCTGATGAAGTTCGGGCTGTTGCAGAAAGATCTGGGCGGCATCTCGCAGATCAACCTGGCCGGCGTGCGGCCGCGGCATGACGAACACCTGCAACTCGGCGACGGTCTGGACTACGCCGACCGCACCCGCAAACTGGCCCTGCCGCTTCAGGACGAGGGAGCCTACCTGGTCGTGTGCCGTGGCGACGATCTGCACACGAGCGGACTGGTGATCCTCACGCCGCTGACGCTCGAAGTCCACCAGGATCTCCAGTCGGGCCAGGTCCGCACCACGGTGAAGAACACGGCCGAGAACCGCAACGAGCGCGACGTGCATGTGAAGGTGATCGGCAGTCGCAACCAGGATTTCGTCTCCGGCTCGACCGATCTGCGCGGGGTGTTCGTGGCCGACGGGATCCACGGCTCCGCCACGGTGATCGCCCACGTGGAGCCGTCGCGATATGCCTTGCACCGCGGCGCGGCGACCGCTGCTGCGGCAGAGCCTGCGGCTGCGGTGGAAGGTCCCGTCTCGCTGGTTGTGCCGGGCGAGGTGACCGTCGGGACGTCGGCTGCGGAAGACCGGATCAGAGCCGCTCTCCGATCCCTCACGGCCGTCGATTTCGTTGACACACCGCTTTCCGAGGCTGCCGACTCCTTGGGCCGCGCCCATGGAATCACGATCCGGCTCGACACCCGGGCGCTCGAGGACGTGTCGCTGGAAACCGACACACCCGTCTCGGCCAGCCTGAGGGGCGTATCGCTCAAGTCCGCTTTGCGATTGATCCTCGAACAGCTCGACCTTACGTATGTGATTCGCGACGAAGTGCTGATGATCACCACGCCCGAGGAAGCCCAAGAGCAGCAGGTGACGAGGCTCTACCCCGTGTCGGATCTGATCACGTACAAGACTCCTTCCGGCGAAAAATGGGCCGACTTCGATACGCTGATCACCACCCTCTCGAGCACAATTCAGCCGGACACATGGGAGGAGGTCGGCGGTCCCGGTTCGATTGCGCCCCTGTCGTACGGAGGCACCGAGGTGATTGCCATCCGGCAAACGGATGAGGTCCACGAGGAGATTGCCGCGATGCTGGCCAAGATGCGCGGCCTGGCCGAGCCTCGCGACGACGGTGAGGTGCCGGTCCGCGAACGCCGCGACATGTACGGCGGGATGGGAGGCATGCAAGGAATGGGCGGCGGGATGGGAGGCATGGGCGGCGGTGGAATGGGAGCTGCGGGCGGATTCAGCGCCGGTGGCGGCCCCCGCGGGTCTGCCGGTGAGAAGACCGACCTGCTCGAAGGCCTTCAGGATACGAATCGCGAGCTTCAAGGCGAGCAGATGAAGAAGCTCGACAAGATGTACAAGGAAGGCAGCGGCATGGGCGGCATGGGAAGCGGGTTCTTCTAGGTTCCAGCTGTTTCACTTGGCTGAGTTGTTCTGCATTTTGCAGTGGTCCGGTTATGTCGTGTTGCAGCCAACTTTTCCCGGAAATCATGTTTTCTGACACTTCCGGCTCAGAAGAGGGGCGTCCTGTGGGGGCGGCATTGTGGGGAACCACGAAATGTACGAAGGGCACGAAAGGGGGCGCGTGGTGGGAGGCCAAGGTATTGGACAAGGGAATGGACGACAAGGGAATTGTCAAAGAGCGGGCATTGCCGCGGAGTTGCGGCTATGTGTACAGTAGTATACATATCCGGCGGAGAAAGTCAATACAAGAATTGAACACCTGGGCGGATTTCTTTGAGTCGACTGCCGGACGATCGGTTGTGGGGGTCGGCGGCCGGGGATACAAGGTGTTTTGCACTGGATGGGGTTTTGCGCCGCCTTTGAGTTTGTTGCAGAACGGTTCGGGTGCGGGGCGTGGTCGGAAGCGGCGTTGTCGGATGTGGTTACACCCATGCCGGCGATCGCAAGTTGGAGTGGCCTGGCGGGGGGTGTGTTGCATAATTCGGTTGCGAGCCCCCTGTTGGGCGGTGGGCGGGACTGGGATGGAACGCGTTTGGATTGCGGATTTGAGGGAGGAGATGCGGGGAGGGCAGGACTGTAATGGTACTGCGGGCGTGATGGGATGGACAGTCTATCGTCCGTCGGCACTGTTTGGCAAGCAAGCAGTGGCACACGATGATTGGTTCACACGGTCACGCAGGGCCACGCGCCCCTGTGCGTCCCAAGGGCGAATACACGCCTTTCTGCCCGTCACCGCCGCTGCATTTCGCCGGGCTTCTTCAAGAGTTGACCCCGTATCCCCGCTCGTCGCCGAGATAGCCGCCGCCACAGCAGTAGCGCACATCCTGAACCTGCAGGAGAATCCCGTCGGGATCGGTGAAGTAGAGTTCCGGCGTACCGGCCGGCGCGCCGCCTCGGTCCGGCATTCGCATGGTCACGTACGACTTGAGCGGCGCAGGGCGGCGGCTTTCGTGGGCGCGGGGCGTAACCCCGAAGTCGGCGAGTGTCGCGAGAATCCGGTCGGGATTGAAATCGTCGACCGCAAAGCAGACGTGATCGATGAATGCGGGGGCGTGACGGTCGTCAGCGCCAACAAACGCAAGGGATTGGTTGCCCGTCCCCACACGGAGAATCGGCAGGGGGCCTTGATAGGTATCGATGGGCATTCGGAACAACTTCTGATAGAACCCGACGGTACGCCGTTGGTCGGGTACGAAGGATGTGACATGGTTGTAGTCTCTGACTGGCAACAACCCGGCGGCCGGCGCCGACTCCGGCGCCTTGGAAGGCCTGTCTCCGAGCGGGCCAGTACGTCCGTTGTATGAACTGTCCTGAAGTTGGACGACGATTCCATCCGGATCGCCGACGTACACCTCAGTCGTACCGCCGGCCGGTTGCCCACCGATTCGCACATGCGCTTTCATGGGAGCCGGCTTCTGCGCTAAAGCGATTCCGTGCGCCTTCAGAATTCCGACGACACAATCCGGGTTGAAGATGTCGACTGAGAGACCAAAGTGAGCGATTCCGGGCTTGGCGTCGGCCCGACTGGCCATCTCGAGGAATTGCGGCCCGTTGCCGACCCGCAAAACGACCGTCTCTCCCTGGCGGGCGACGACCGACATGCCAAACAACCTCTGGTACCAATCGAGCGAGCGCCCCAGGTCCGTGACATGGATCATCACATGGTTGACGGCGGTCACCGGAATAGCGTCCGATGCGGGCTCACTGGCAAACATTCGCGGAGTCAGCGTCAGGGCACCCAGCGAGCTGAGAAAAAAGCGACGCGAGAGGAATTGCTGTGGACATGCCGTCTTCAAGTGGTTCCGATTAGAACGCATCGCTTATACTCCCTCTATTGTCGGCCAACATTCGACTTCTGGGGCCACTTGCACCGAATAATGGGTCGCGGAACCGACTTCATATCCCGGCAGGGGAATAAGCAAGCCTATCGCTTGTCCCTTGGGGAAGCAAGCGTTTTCTCAGCCTATCGTGTACCGTCGCCAGAGTGGTCCCCAAACTCTGGCGGGGGGACATCATCAAGACAGTATCGCTCCAGGAACTGATCCGCCGACCGGCCAATCTCAAACGAACCGCCTCGCACTACCCCTGGGGAAGTTACGGCGGCCTGGACCAGGACGGGCGTCATGTGGTCGAAACGGTCGAGGGCCGCACGATACGGTTCGACGTTCGGACGGGCGAGCCGATCGAAGGCGAGAAGCCCTAGCGAGACCTCCGGCGGCGACGTAATCCGAAATCCGAGAAGTGGTCTTGCATGATTCGTGGAAACACAGTCGCGAGAGGGCCTTCTTGTGGGGGTGGATATTGTGGGGAACCACGAAATGTGCGAAAGGGGTGCATGGTGGGAGCCCAAGGTATTGGACAAGGGAATTGTCAAAGAGCGGGCATTGCAGCGGGGTTGCGGATATGTGTACACCAGTATACATATCTGGCGGAGAAAGTCAATACAAGAATTGAACACCTGCGCGGATTTCTTTGAGTCGACCACAGGACGATCGGTTGTGGGGGTCGGCGGCCGAGGGATGCAAGGTGTTTTGCACCGGACGGGGTTTCGCGCCGCGTTTGAGTTTGTTGCAGAACGGTTCGGGCGCGGGGTGTGGTCGGAAGTGGCGTTATCGGATGTGGTTACACCCATGCCGGGGATCGTACGTTGGGGTGATCTGGTTGGGGGTGTGTTGCATTAATCGGTTGTGAGCCCCCTGTTGGACGGTGCATGGGGCAGGGATGGAACGCGGATGGAGGACGGATTTGAGAAGGAGATGCGGGCAGGGGAATTTCTCGGGCAAGGGAATTGGCCGCGGTAACGGGTTGTTGAGGGGGCTTCTCCCCGGAATTCCCACCGTCCATTCTCGCGGCGGTCGATTCACTTCTCGTAACTCGTTGCACTTCCCTTTCGGTAGGTCTACACTAGCGACTAGGAGGGCTGAGTCTAATGGGTGATGCTACAACACGACAGAAACAGTATCTTCGCCGACTTGGCCACAAGGAAGTAGGGAACCTGACGAAGGAAAAGGCGTCAGAACTCATTGAGGAATTGCTGGAGGTGGAGCGGCGGTCAGGCAAGCAATTCGCCTGCCCGTACTGCAACGGGAAGTTTGGACCAAGACCCAAGAGCCGCAAGAAGAAATGCCCCAATTGCGGAAAGACCTTTTATCACATCGTTGGCAAATTCTACACCGCAGACGGTGTTGACAAGCTCAATCAAGAGGAGTGGTACAAAGAATCTCGTGACATGGTGAAGGACTCCGTCCGAGAAGACTGGAAGGAAGAGAACGAGTACAGAAGGCAATTCAAGGAACAGGACAGCGTCGGCTATCTCGTGAAAGCTGGCCCGAATTGCCCTCATGCTGCCAATGTAGATGGTCTTCTCGTTTTGCTTGAGGATGCCAAGAAGCATCCGGAGATGCTTCCTCCATACGAAGAATGCCGCTACAACACCTGCGAATGCGAATTCGACTTGGTCAGCGCTGATGAGGTTCCGAGAAAGACACGCGTGGCCCAACTGTCGGGCGACCCAACCACCGGAGGCGGTTCAGTCCTCCTGAAGCCGCTTGGTTGTTCGAGTATCCTGAAACTGTCTATCTTGGCGTGCGGACTGCTGGTCTTCGTAGTGTTCTGCGCTGGGATTCTCTCGGGCAGAAACGACACTCCACCTGCCCCTCGCCGCTCATCCGCCCCATCGCGCCCCGCGCAGGCAGTCTCACGCCCCACGGCACAGCTTCCGGAAGATGTCGTCATCAACATCAATGAGGAGGTGATGCCTGACAGACGCGTTGTCATCCGAGGCACAACCAATCTGCCAACGGGAACAACATTGATGTTCGACGTGTCGGCAGATGGAAAGATGCTCGGGCAAGACAAGCAGAGCGTTGGCGCGAACGGTGAATTTGAGTCCGAGCCATTCGGACCCTCGTCAGGATACGCGGCCGGGGATTACTCGGCCAACGTAATGATGCCGATTGCGAGGCTACAACCGCAATCCGTGCAAGCTGTGATCGGTAAGAACGGCGAACACTTGCGGGGCTCTCTGGTCGAGGACGGCGAGTTTGGTACTACAGTGAAGGCCAGCAAGCCGTTCACGATTGCAGGGCCGACAGCCCCAGCCGCGGCTCCAATCAACAATGCTGACTATCGGCAAGCATACAATCAAGCTGATGCCCTCTTTCAAGAGGTCGACGCCATGCGGAAAGCCAACGCGAATCCCGTTGACTGGGCTGAATTCCTGCGTTCCGTCAACGAACGAGCAGCCATTGTTACCAAACCCCTGAAGGATGCCCCAATTGGATCGGCTGGCCGAATGATTCTAGCTGCAAACCCCGCCTTTGTTGCGCTCGAAGCTAATCCACATCGGACAACCTATAGTGATGAGAATTTCCGGGCCGTGCGACAGACAGCGCGAGAATACATGGACAGGGCCAAAGCTCTAATTGAGGAGGCGGGAGGGCAAGTCAATGGGCCTGCGCCCACAAGCGTGGACGGCAAAGCGTTTCGAACGTGGACAGATGCGTCAGGGCGGTTCCAGATAGATGCTGCATTCGGCGGTTATGCAGCGGGAACAGTCACGCTACGCAGAGCCGATAATTCCACAATCAAGGTTCAAATGGACAGCCTGTGCGATGAGGACCAGCAGTGGATTCGGGATCGCGGCAAGCGGTAATCGCGTTATGGCGTTGTGAGCTACGCTTTCAACATGAGAACGTGGCTCAAGAAGCAAATCGCCGAATTGGAAGCCCTTTGCCAGCAAACGAAGGCCACCCACGAGGACGCAGTCAGCAGAATCCAAAAGGCGGCCGACAAAGGCGAGCAGGTTGGCCACCTGGATTTCTACCATGAGTACAAGGACGTCCAGGCAATCACGCCAAGGGATGCCATAGGCGTTCTCTCATCTTATTGCACACGCTCACGGTCGGGGATGACTTCCTGACGATCGAGGAAGCCGCTCCATTTGGCTGCCCCCAAAACGCTTGCACCCCGTGCAATCGGAGATAGGATGGATTTAGCCGGTCTCATGGGGGGGAATCAACGGGACCGTCCGGCTGGTCATTTCAGAATACCGGGAGGTTCGTCATGCTTCGGTTCACCTCCGTGCGCACCCAACTCTGGGTGACGCTGCTGCTTGCTTTTGCGCTTACGGTGCCCGCCTCTTCCGCTGAGCCCGAGGTGCGGACGGCACTCGGAGAGGGCCTGCTACTTTGCAGTTCGGCTGGGGAGGCGGACCGGCAGCTTGACGATCGTGGAGTATCGAAGCCTCTGGCCCCCCCGATCGACGATTCGATCCGGCAGTTCATGCAGGATCGCGACTACGGCGAGGCTCTGAAGGCGATCGACGCTGCCATGGTGAAGGAGGGGGCGCCGCTCGACTATCTGACCTACCTGAAAGGTCGGGCCCTGTTTCTCCAGGGGGAGCATGCCAAGGCGGCCCAGGTCTTGCGTTTGCTCGACGCGTCGTATCCGGAAAGCCCCTGGGGGCGGCGGGCGAGATTCGATGCGGCCCAGGCCTACGCCCGGCAGGGCGACTATCGAGCGGCGGAAGCCGTCTATCGCAATGAGGCCGAATACCTGTTCGGCCCGGATCGGCGCCAACAGATAGCCGACGTCTACCTCGAATTCGCCGACGCGGCCTTTGCCCCCCAAGACAGCCAGACGGAACCGGATTACCGCAAGGCCCTTCAGTTCTACCTGGCGGCCCTCGAAGTTGCCCCAAAGCCCGACAAGCGCGTGGAAATCGAGATGCGGATCGCGCGGTGCCACCAGGGACTGGACGATACGGGCACCGCGGCCGAGGAATATGCCAAGTTCATCGAGAGTCATCCCGACAGCGATATGGTCATCGACGCCCGATTCCGGCTGGGCCAGTGCCGGCTTGCCCAGAACCGGCCGGCCGAGGCGCGGCGGACCTGGCAGGATCTGCTGGCGACTCACGCCGATTCTGATTCCCCCCGGATTGCGGAAGCCGCCTTTCGCCTGGCGGAAACGTGGGGCATTCCCAAACCGGCCGGCGCCGCAGCGCTCGACCTGGGCGTTGCCGCTTTGCGGTCGTTCTTGGAGCGGTTTCCCAAGCACGAAAACGCCGGCAAGGCCCGTCTGCAAATGGCTGAGAGCTACATGCACCAGCAGCGATTTGCCGAGGCCGTCGAGAGCCTGCAGAGCTTTCTCGACGACAAGCAGTTTGCCGAGAGCGACCAGATTCCCAACGCCCGCGACCTGCTCGGGCAGTGCTACCAGTTGCAGGAGAAGTACGACGACGCGATCCGCGTTTGGCGCCAGTTCCTGGTGGAGCATACGGCCGACGAACGTTGGAATACGGTCCAGCAGGAGATCATCGACACCGAGTATCTGCGGGCCGCGGATCGCTATCAGGGCAAGGAATTCGACAAGGCCCGAGACGACTTCAGCAAGTTCCTCGCCCAGTATCCGCTCGACGAGCGATGCCCGGGCATTCTGCTGCTGTTCGGTGAGATGGCCTATCGGGAGGAGAAATGGACCGACGCGATTGCCGCCTGGAAGCGAGTGGTTTCCAAGTATCCCGAAAGATACGAGGCGGGGGACGCCCAGTTCCGGATCGCCGAAACACTCGAAAAGAACCTGGGGAAGTTCGAGGAGGCCCTCAAGGCCTATCGCGAGGCGAAAGTCGGCAGCAAGGCGGCCGACGCGAGGCAGGCGGCCGCCCGGTTGACGGCAAAGCGTTTGACGGTCGTCACCGAGCGGGTCTTCCGCACCGACGAACCGGCACGGCTCCAGTTGTCCACGCGGAACATCGAGTCGGTCACCGTCTGCGTTTACCCGATCGACATGGAGACCTATTTCCGCAAGATGCACTGTGCCCCCGGGGTCGAGCAACTCGATATCGCCCTGATCGACCCGGAACAGACCATCGAGTTCCAGGTGCCGCAGTACGAGAAGTATCGCGAGACCGACAGCACGATCGAGATTCCGTTCGGCGACCGGGCTGCCGGCGTCATGGCGGTGACCGTCAGCAGCCGGCGGCTTGAGGCCACGACGCTCGTGATCCGCAGCGATCTGGACGTGATCGTCAAGAGTTCCCGCGACGAGATGTTTGTGTTTGCCGAGAACATGCTCACGGGCAAGGCCTGGCCCGGCGCCAGGTTACTGCTCTCCGACGGTCAGAGACTTCTGGCGGAGGGCGTGACGGGCGAAGACGGCGTCTTTCACCAGGCATTCGAGCAGCTTGCCGATGCGGAGGACGTCTCTGTTTTTGCCGCGGTCGGCGACCACATCGCCTCGAACGCGGTGGGGTTGAGCGGTTTGACGGTCGCCCAGGGGTTGGAGGACGAAGGGTATCTCTACACGGATCGTCCCGCCTATCGGGCCGGCGAGGAGGTCCACGTGCGCGGCTGGATCCGCCGCGTCGAGAGCGACAAGTACGTGGCTGACGACGGCCGCAAGTTCGTTCTGGAAGTCTTCGACGTACGCGATCGGATGTTGCGGCAGAAGGAAGTCGTCCTGAGCCGATTCGGCGCGTTTCACGACAGCTTCGAGCTGCCGGCGACGAGTCCCCAGGGGCAGTACCGGGTGACCGTGCGAGACGACGAGAAACGCACCTATAGCGGCGCCTTTGTCGTCCACGAGTACAAGCCCGAGCCGATCCGGCTCGTGGTCGATTGCCCGCGACGGGTTTTCTACCGCGGCGAGACGATCGAAGGAACGATCCGGGCCGAGCACTACTACGGCGCGCCGTTGGTGGGGAAAGAGATTCAGTACAAATTGTCGGACGGCGAAATGCACACGACGACCACCGACGACGAAGGTCTCGCTCATTTCGTGTTCCCGACGCGCGAGTACAGCGAAAAACAGACGCTTGTTTTGCGGGCGTCGCTTCCCGAGAAGAACCTGGACACAATGGTAGATTTCTATCTTGCCACCCAAGCCTACTCGATCGGGCTCTCCACTTCTCGGCCGCTCTTTCTTGCGGGCGAGTCCTTCGAGGTGACCGCCAAGACGTTTACGCCCGAGGGCAAGCCCGCGGGCCAGCCGCTTATGCTCAAAGTCCTGGAGCGAACCGAGGTGGGCGGCAAGATCGGCGAGCGGCTCGTGGAAACGCTCGAACTGGCGACCGGTGACGCCGATGGGGTTGGGCGAGTGACCGTCACGGTGAAAGAGGGGGGCAACTATATCCTTCGCGCCGAAGGTACCGACCGGTTCGAGAATCCCGTGTCGGGGCGAGCCGATGTGACGATCTCCGGCGACGATGACGAGATCCGGCTGCGGATTCTCGCCGATCGCCACACCTACAAGGCGGGCGACCGGGCCGATATCCCGCTCCACTGGCGAGGCGCTCCGGCCCTGGCCCTGGTCACCTTTCAAGGGGCGAAGATTCTCGACTACCGGCTCGTCGAGTTGAAGACCGGGCGCAACAATCTGCCGGTCGACTTCGACGCCGATCTGGCGCCCAACTTCGAGTTGGCCGTGGCGCTCATGACGGACGGCGATCGAAAGGGCGGACGCGAAGACCGCGGCGAAACGCTTCCACGAAGCCAACTCGCCGTTCACCGTCGAGCGAGAGCTGATGGTCAAAATGAAGTGGAAATCGGCTGGCGGTGACAAGGAGTCCGTGCGGCCGGGCGACCAACTGGAAGTGACGCTCACAACTACGGATCCCCAGGGCAAGCCGGTGGCGGCCGAGGTCAGTCTGGCCATGATCGAGCAATCGCTGCTCGATCGGTTTCAGTGGCTTACGCCGGACGTGTCGACCGTCTTCCGCGGGAACCTGCGCGAGCCGCAGATACGAACCGAATCGAGCATCTGTTTCACCTATCGGCCCGAGACCGCTCGGATCAATGCGAGACTTCTCAGCGAGCAGGAACGGATCGAAATCACTGCGGAGGAGGCAGAGAGCCGCCGTTTGGCCGCGGAAAGCGACATGTACGGCGGCTCGTCGGGACTCGGCGGCGTTGGTGGGGTGAATATTCCCACAGGCGGTGGGATGGGAGGCATGGGCGGCTTCGCCGCAGGTGGCGGGGTATTTGGCTCGGGGGCGCGGGTGACTCCCCCGCCTCCGCCGGCCGACGACCCATTCGCGAGCCCTGTTCCCAGCGTCAACCCCTTCGAGTCGGCAACTGCGTCCGCCGACGATCCGTTTGGCAGGCCCGCTGCGACCGAGGCAGCCGACCCGTTTGGGGGTATTCGTGTCCCGATGGGGCCCGATAGCCGTTTGGATTTGACCATCCGGCAGACCGAAGAAGTGCACGACGAATCCCCTCCCGTACCTCAACTCTCCAAAGCGCAGCCAGAGCCCACCGGCAAATCCCAATCGCTCGCCTACTGGAATCCGACCATCGTCACGAACGAGAACGGGCAGGCGACGGTAACCATCGCCGTGCCGCAGCAGTCGACGGCCTGGTGCCTGCTGGCCAAAGGCATCACGGTCGACACACTCGTGGGCGAAACGGAGGAATCGCTGGTCGTCAAGAAGGACCTGTTCGGCCAGATGAGGCTGCCGCCGGCCTTCACCGACGGCGACCTGGCGGAGATCCCCATCTCTGTGTATCACGAGGCCTTGAACAGCGGTCCGGTCGAGGTGATTCTGAAGACCACGGTCGGCGGCCGATCGGTAGAAGACTCGCAGAAGATCGACGTCGACAAGAAGGGAATCACGGAGGTTGTCTTCCGACGTGAGTTCCGGATTCCAGGGCATGATGATCTTGGCAAGGAAGTCCCGTCCGGTACCGGTTCGCAGATCGAGTTCGAGCTTTCCGTCAAGTCGAGTGATTACGTTGACCGGGTCGGTCGCACCCTGCCGCTGCTCCCCTATGGAGCGACCATCGTGGTGCGCTGTGGCGGGTCGGCGACCGGCGACACGAGCACTTGGATCGAGCCGCCGAAATCGATGCCGCTGGCTTCGCCGAGCCTTCAAATCACCGTCGGACCGACCGTCCAGCGGAGCCTGCTGGATACCGTGCTCGGGCCGCCTACTTTCGCCGGTCTCGATCCGTTCGGATGCGGCTCGCCTGCCGAAAGCAGTGCGTCCGACCTGATGGCCGGCCTGGCCTTGCAGGACCTGCTGGTGAAGACCGAGGCCACGGATGGTCCGGAGATGCTCGAACTCGACCGGCGCATTCGGTCCGCAATCGCCTCGCTCGTCGTGTCGCAGAGAGAAGACGGAGCCTGGAGTTGGACCGGCGGGGGCAACACGGCCGACCGCAACACGACGGCCTACGTGGTCTGGTCGCTGAGCCTGGCTCGGACCGCCGGCTTCCCGGTGCCCGACGACGACTACGACAAAGCAGTCCAATACGTGCAGAATTGCATCACGACGACCGACAATGAGGACCACGCGGGCAAGGCCCTTCTCCTTCACGCGGCAACCGCGGCCGGCCAAGCCGATTTCAACCTGGCCAACCGCCTGTATCGCCTGCAGGAAAGCCTCTCCACCGCGGCCCTGCTCCACCTGGCCTTGACGTTTGCGGCCATGGATCGCGGAGAGACCGCAACGGAGCTTCTGAAACTGGTGGCGGAACAAAAACTCGACGGCGACGCCGGCCAATCGGCCTATGACGTATACACCCCGGCCGAGCTTCGGGCGCTCCACGCACTGGCCCTTCAGCAAGTGGCTCCCGCCTCGCCGGAAGCCAAAGCGTCGGTCGACTGGCTGCTGGCCAATCGCTCGGGCTCTCGCTGGTCGCCCGATCGAGCCACCGGCCCGGCCGTGACGGCTCTCTGCCGATGGTTCGGCACGAACCGCTTTGAAACGGAGAAGTATCGGCTCGACGTCCTTGTGGGCGACACCAAGGTCGGCACGCTTCAGGTCGATGCCACGTCGCCGAGCCAGGTCGTCGATGTTCCGGCTTCGCTCGTCGCGAATGGCCGGCAGCAGATCCGTTTCCAGATGACGGGCCGGGGACGCTACACGTACCAGTGCACGCTGAGCGGCTTTGTGCCGGCCGAGAAGCTCAGCAGCACGACCGAAGCCTGGATTGCACGGCGGATCTACGAGCCGGCTCCCCTGGAAGTCGACGGGAAGGAAATCGCTCGCGGTTTCAGCATCGTCGAAGGCAGCACCAAGAGTTTCCGCAACCCGGTCACGCAACTGCCGGTGGGGCGGCGGGCGATCGTGCTGCTGGGGCTTCAGCGGCGCAGCGCGAAGACGACCGCTGCCGGGCCGCCCGAATACCTGATCGTTCATGAGAGCATCCCCAGCGGGACCGAAGTCGTTGCCGGATCCGTCACGGGGCCCTTCGAACATCACGAAATCACGCCGGGCGGAATCACGTTCTACGTGGGCGATCGGCGCCAACTCGGCACGATCCGCTACGAAGTTCGCGGCTCCGTCGCCGGCCAGTACCGTGCCGCCCCCACCATCATCCGCAACGCCTATCGGCCCGACCAAATGGTTGCCGTGGATGCCGTGCAGCTTGCGGTGATTCCCGCCGGACAGAAGAGCACCGATGCCTATCGGCTCACGCCGTTGGAACTCTTCGGCCTGGGACAACGCTGCTATGAGAAGGGGCAATTCGAGCAGGCGGCGAAGCACTTCGGAGAACTGGTCTCTAATTGGACGTTGCGCCAGGCGACGCACCAGAACGTCGTGCGAATGCTTCTGGACATCCACCTGGAACTGGGCCCGCCCGAACAGATCGTGCGCTACTTCGAGATCCTCACCGAACGCTGGCCCGAGGAAGAGATTTCGTTTGAAAAGGCCCTCAAGATCGGTGCGGCCTACGAGCAGATGGGCGAGTTTGAACGGAGCTACCTGGCCTTCCGAGGAACGGTCGAAGGGCGTTTCATGCGCGAGACGGGCGTGGCCGGCTTCCTCGAAACGCAGGACGAGTTTCTGCGGAGCGTGGATTTCATGGAGCGGTTGCTGCAGGAGTATCCGAGCGAGGGCTATGCCGCCACGGCCGCTTATTCGCTGGCGCAGCGAGTCTACACGAAGGCGCCTGAAGCGGCCGGGTCGGAACGCCTGCGGGCCGCGAAGATCACGCGAATCGACCTGGTCAGCCAGGCCGCGGGGATGCTCGACGATTTCCTCACCGTCTTTCCGGAAGACCCGGCCGCCGACCAGGCGGCCTTCGCCCGGGCCAATGCCCTGCTGGAGCTGGAAGCCTACGACGCGACCGTGGCCGTCTGCAACCGCTACGCCGGCCGCTATCCGCAGAGCGATCTGCGCGACAGCTTCTGGTACCTGATCGGCTACTGCCATTTTGCGGCCGGACGGCCCGAGGCGGCGATCGAGATGTGCCGCAAGGTCTCCGAAGCAACCCGGCTCGACAAATCGACCGGGTGCCAGGTGGAAGCCCGAAACAAGTCGCTCGCCATCTTCATCCTCGGTCAGATCTATCACAGTCTTGGCGAGCCACAGCAAGCGATCGAACAGTACCGCCGGGTGGAGGATCGTTTCGGCGACGCGAAAGCGTCGATCGAGGACTTCTTGCGCAAGGACATCAAGTTGCCCGAGTTAACGACGGCCGTTCCGGGCAGCCCGGTCGAACTGGAACTGCAGTTCCGCAACATCGCCTCCTGCGACGTGAAGGTCTATCGCATCGACCTGATGAAGTTCGGGCTGTTGCAGAGAGATCTCGGCGGCATCTCGCAGATCAATCTGGCCGGCGTACGGCCGCGACACGACGAATACCTGCAACTCGGCGACGGCCTGGACTACGCCGACCGCACCCGCAAGCTGGCCCTGCCGCTCCAGGAGGAGGGAGCCTACCTGGTCGTGTGCCGCGGCGACGATCTGCACGCGAGCGGGCTGGTGATCCTCACGCCGCTGACGCTCGAAGTCCACCAGGACCTCCAGTCGGGCCAGGTCCGTACCACGGTGAAGAACACGGCCGAGAATCACAACGAGCGCGACGTGCATGTGAAGGTGATCGGCAGCCGCAACCATGATTTCGTCTCCGGCTCGACCGATCTGCGCGGGGTGTTCGTGGCCGACGGGATCCACGGCTCCGCCACGGTGATCGCCCACGTGGAGCCGTCGCGATATGCCTTGCACCGCGGCGCGACGACCGCTGCTACGGCAGAGCCTGCGGCGGCGGTGGAAGGTCCCGTCTCGCTGGTCGTGCCGGGCGAGGTGACCGTCGGGACGTCGGCTGCAGAGGAACGGATCAGAGCCGCTCTCAGATCTCTCACGGCCGTCGATTTCGTTGACACACCGCTTTCCGAGGTGGCCGCCTCCTTGGGCCGCGCCCATGGAATCACGATCCGGCTTGACGCCCGGGCGTTGGAGGACGTGTCGCTGGGAACCGACGCTCCGGTCTCGGCCAGCCTGAGGGGCGTATCGCTCCGGTCCGCCTTGCGATTGATCCTCGAACAGCACGACCTTACGTATGTGATTCGCGACGAAGTGCTGATGATCACTACGCCCGAGGAGGCCGAGGAGCAGCAGGTGACGAAGCTCTACCCCGTGTCGGATCTGATCACGTACAAGACTCCTTCCGGCGAAAAATGGGCCGACTACGATACGCTGATCACAACGCTCTCGAGCACAATCCAGCCGGACACATGGGAAGACGTCGGCGGTCCCGGCTCGATGGCGCCCTTGTCATACGGAGGCACCGAGGTGATCGCCATCCGGCAAACGGATGAGGTCCACGAGGAGATTGCCGCGATGCTGGCCAAGATGCGTGGCCTGGCCGAGCCTCGCGACGACGGTGAGGTGCCGGTCCGCGAACGTCCCGAAATGTACGGCGGGGTGGGAGGCATGCAAGGAATGGGAGGTGGGATGGGAGGCATGGGCGGCGGTGGAATGGGAGCTGCGGGCGGATTCAGCGCCGGCGGCGGCCCCCGGGGGTCTGCCGGCGAGAAGACCGACTTGCTCGAAGGCCTTCAGGATACGAATCGCGAGCTTCAGGGTGAACCGATGAAGAAGCTCGACAAGATGTACAAGGAAGGCAGCGGCATGGGAGGCATGGGAAGCGGGTTCTTCTAGGTTCCGGGACGATGCGACCGTTCCCAAATAGAACGCGTAACATGGTGGGTCGCGTTGGCGTTTTGGCAGTGCTTTGCGGTTCACAATTGGTACGGATGC
The DNA here is from genome assembly GCA_012719125.1 of Planctomycetaceae bacterium. Classification (GTDB taxonomy): domain Bacteria; phylum Planctomycetota; class Planctomycetia; order Pirellulales; family Thermoguttaceae; genus JAAYAY01. The sequence goes on from JAAYAY010000016.1 coordinate 24,125, forward strand.
CCGAGGAACGGACCGGCAACGGGTATCTGGAGGCGGTGAAGCGGGTGTTTGGGTCGGCGAAGTCGACGTCGTAGGCGAGACTTCCAGTGGGTCGCACGTGCCGAGTGCGACTCGGAACAGCCAGACCGTCATCCCAGGTTCAGAGTGACACTCGGCAAGCGTCACCCACTTGGCATCACTTCGCATCGTCTCGGAGCCGGTCGATCACCTGCTTCAGACGCACCTGCCCCGACACGTCCTTGCCGGCAGTCGCATCTTCCTCCCGGAATTTCGACAGCAGGATCTCGGCGGCGCCGTAGCGGTCGCGATCGTAGACGATCCAGATGAGGCCGTCGCGGTCCTGCACGCCGTCGGGGTAGGATACCCCGCTGCGCTCGTCGAGCAGCAGGCTCTCGGTCCAGGTGGCGCCGTCGTCCTTGGAGATCTGAGCCGTGAGGTGACTGCGACCCTTGAACTTGTAGTGGTTGACAAGCAGCAGGTTGCCCGAGGCAAGGCGGCGGATGAAGAAACGGGAACCCGGGCTGGCGATCGTGGTGGCGCCGGCTTCGGTCCAGGTTCGTCCCTTGTCGTCTGAATGGCTCTGCCAAAGATATCCGGCGCTTGTGCGGATGAGCGTCCACAGTCGTCCGTCGCGAAGTTCGACGACCATGTTTTCCAGGGCCCAGTGCGGGGCTTCGATCGCACCGTGTAGCGTCCAACTCTTGCCCTGGTCGGTGGAGATGCCCACGCCCTGGAGTTGTTTCTTGCCGGCGAACCAGTCTTGGACGGGTTCGACGGCATGTGTGACCGGCATGATCCACTCGCCGCTGGACAGGACCGTCGGCTTGTTCATGCGGAAGGCATAGGCCTGGTAGCCGACGCGGAACTCGTCGGACCAGACGGGTGGGGTGGCGTCCGGATCGTCGCAGCGGCGGGCGTGGACGTCGTGGACGGCCGTCTCCTTGTTGCCCCGGTTGAAGATGTACCAGAGGCGGCCCAGCGGATCGATCCACAGTGCAGGGTCGAACGCCCGGGCGCCGTCGCGTGTGGTCGCCATGGCCTGAAGTTCCGTGAAGCTCCGACCTTCGTCGTCGCTGTAACAGAGGTAGACCGTGTTCTCCGGAGCCGGTTCCTTCGGTCCGCCGGAGAACCAGGAGACGAACACGCGACCGCCGGCGGTCCGCTCCAGACCCGGAATGCCTTGCCAGGTGCGCTGGGATTGTTCACCGGCCGCGATCAGTGGGCTGAACAGAACGACGAGGAGGGCGACGCGTGAAGCGGTGTGAATCATGAGTGTGTCCCCGGGTTCGTGATTGCCGATGCGGACGTTCGGTCTGCCAAAGCGGACCTAATCAACGGCCTCGAAGGCGTTACGGATGTGCTCCACCTGTGGGCGGCGCCCGTCGGGCCAGGTGACGGCGACGACGTCGAAGCGGGCGGGATGGTTGAGAAGCCCGCGACGCTGGAGGTAGGCGGTAGCCAGAACGGTGAGACGGCGCTGCTTCGCCCGATCGACCGCTTCGGCGGGATGGCCCTGGTCGCCGGTCCGGCGGGTTTTTACTTCGACGAAGACGACCGTGCGGCCGTCGACGGCAACCAGGTCCAACTCTCCCAGGCCGGAACGGACGCTGCGGCCGACGATGCGAAAACCGCGGCGCCGCAGATAACGAGCGGCTGCCGCTTCCCCTCGCTGGCCGAGAGTTCGCGGGCGGACGAGCGACTTCAGCCAAAATAGCAGGGACTGGAGCAGGTTCACGAGCCGACCTCGCCTGGGCGGGACATGGGACTCGCCGCCGATTGCCCCCGGCCGGGGCCTGTACCGAATTCTGTGCTTGTGATGCTGCGGGAAGGGGACAATCCCATTTTTGTGGCGTCCTGCCACAAAAACCGGGACAGCCCCCCGGGCGGCCCTCTGGTCGCGGATTACCAGCCTTGCTTGGCGGGACTGCGGCGCGCATCACCAAGCGAGGTCGCTTTCGCCGGCTCCGGAGGAACGCGATATCCGCCGATCGAAGCTACTCGGCCTTGGCCGCGGCGCCTCGCTTGCGCCCTCGCCGTTTGGCTTTGGGTTTGTCTTCCGCCTTCACTTCGACGCGACGTTCTTTGAGCCGAACGGCCTTGCCGACGCGGTCGCGGAGGAAGTAGAGTTTCGCGCGGCGAACGACGGCCGACCGCGTTACGACGATGTTGGCGATTCTCGGCGAATGGAGGGGGAACTTCCGCTCCACGCCCTCGCCCTGCACGATTCGCCGCACGGTGAACATCTCGCGAGATCCCGATCCGCTGCGGGCGATGACCACGCCACTGAAGACCTGGATGCGCTTCTTGTCGCCTTCGAGAATCTCGCAGTGCACGTCGACCGTGTCGCCGATCTCGAACTTGGGAACTTCCGCCTTCATGCTGGTCTTCTCGACCAGTTTCATCAACTCTTGACTCATGATCGTCGTCCTTACTTCCGGCCGCGGGCCGGGTCCTCGTCAGTTGTCGGGGCCGAGCAGGTCGGCTCGCCGTTGTTCGGTTCGCGTTCGGCTGTCTTGTTGTCGCCACCTGGCAATCTCTTCATGATTGCCGCCAAGCAGCACGGGCGGCACTTCCAGGCCGCGAAACGTTCTCGGTCGGGTGTACTGGGCACACTCGAGCCAGCGGTTCTCCGTGGAGAACGAATCTTCCCGGCTCGATTGGTCGTCGCCCAGCACGTCCGGCACCAGCCGGATGACCGTGTCGATAATCACCATGGCGGCCGTTTCGCCGCCGTTCAGGACGAAATCCCCGATGGAGATTTCGTCCGGTTCGAGAATCTCGCGGATCCGCTCGTCGAAACCCTCGTAGCGCCCGCAGAGCAACACGATCCGCTCGTGCGAAGCCAACTCTTCGGCAATACGCTGGTCGAACCGCCGCCCCTGGGGCGTCAGCAGGACCAGGCGCCCGGCGTCGCCGGTCTGCCGGCGGACCGTCTCGACGCAGGGCACAACTACATCGGCCCTGAGCACCATTCCCGGTCCGCCGCCAAAGGGCCGATCGTCCACGGAACGATGCCGATCGACGGCCCAGTCGCGCAGGTTATGGCGATGGACCTCGACCAGGCCGCGTTGGACGGCCAGTTTCAGGACGCTCGACCCGAGGTATCCGTCGAAGATCTCGGGAAACAGGGTCAACACGTCGAAACGCATCGCCGGCCCTACTCCTGGCCGCCGGCCTCGGGGGCCGCTTCAGCCTGGGGCTGTTCGGCAGCCGATGCCTCGGCGGCGGCTGCCTCGGCCGGTTGCTCCTTCTTCTTGGGAACCGGCTGGGGGAAATCGGTCCGCGGCTCCGGGCGGCGCCGCGACTGCGCCAGCCGGTCCAGCGCCTGCTTCTGTTGATCCAGGTGCGTTCCGTCGACGCCGTACTTCTTGATCAGCGCGTTCACCTTCTCGCTCGGCGACGCCCCGACACTGAGCCAGTACTGAATTCGCTCCTTGTTCAGGATCGCGCGAGCGTCGGTTTCGGGAACCAGCGGATCGTAGGTGCCCAATTCTTCGAGCACTCGGCCGTCTCGCGCCGTGCGCGAGTCCATCGCGCAAATGCGATAGAACGGTTGATGCCGGCGCCCAAACTTCTTCATACGAATGCGAACAGCCACGTACTACTCCTCGTGATGCTGTGGTCTCAAAATACGTTGTTTCGATCGTCAAACGGCTTACTTCTTGTCCTTCTTGTCGCGTTTCCGCTTGCGGAGTTCTTTCTCGCGTTCCTTCTTGAGCTTGGCGCGTTCTTTCGGCGTGAGCCGTTTGCCCGTGCCTTGCTTCTTGACTCCCAGACGGCCCATGGGGTTGGCGGCGGCCTGCTGGGACAACTGCTGGACCGCCTTCATCCGATCCCGCATGCCCAGGCCGGCCATCCGCTTCATGATGTCGGCCATGCCGTCGTATTGCTTGACCAGTTCGTTGACCTCGTGGGGCTCGACTCCCGAACCGGCCGCAATCCGCCGCCGCCGGCTCTGATCGATCAGCTTGGGGTTCCGCTTCTCGTCCGGCGTCATCGAGTCGATGACGCCGCCGAGCCGCCGCATGTCGCCTTCGGCGTCCATGTTGGCCATCAGGTCCTGCATCTGCCCCATGCCCGGCAGCATGCTCAGAACCTTCTGCATGGGGCCGAGCTTCTTGATCTGCTTGAGCTGCTTGCGGAAATCGTCGAGAGTGAACTCGCCCTTCCTGAGCCGCTCCTCCTGGGCCTGCATTTCCTCCCGGTCGAACTTCTCCTGGGCCTGCTCGACCAGAGAGAGGATGTCGCCCATGCCCAGGATGCGTCCCGCCATCCGGTCCGGATGAAACTCCTCGAGCGAGTCGAGATGCTCGCCGGTGCCGATGAACTTGATCGGCACGCCGGTGACGGCCTTGACCGACAGCGCCGCACCACCCCGGGCGTCGCCGTCCAGCTTGGTCAGGATCACCCCGTCCAGTTCCAAGGCTTCGTTGAAGGCCTGGGCGCTGTTGACGGCGTCCTGACCGGTCATCGAGTCGACGACGAAGTAGACCTGGTCCGGCTGCACCCGGCGCTCGATCGTCGACAGTTGCTGCATCAACTCTTCGTCGACGTGCAACCGGCCTGCCGTGTCGAGGATGACCACGTCGACCTCGGCCTTCTTCGCCGCATCGACGGCCCGGCGGCAGACCGCCACCGGATCCTTCGACTCGTACTCGGCGTGAACGGGAATCCCGATGTTCTGGCCGAGCACCTCGAGTTGCGTAATGGCCGCGGGACGCTGCAAGTCGGCGGCCACCAGCATCGGCTTCTTGCCTCGCTCGATCAGCATTCGGCCCAGCTTGCCGCAGGTCGTCGTCTTGCCGGACCCTTGCAGGCCGCAGAGCATCAGAATCGACAAGGGCGGCTTGAGGTGGAGCGAATGGTCGACCGGGCCCATCAGGTTGATCAGTTCCTGATGGACGATGCCCACGAGCTGCTGCGTCGGGTTGAGCGAGCGAAGCACCGTCTCGCCGACCGCCTGCTCCGACACTCGTGCCATGAAGTCCTTGACGGCCTGGAAGCTGACGTCGGCTTCGAGCAGGGCGGTTTGCACGGAGCGCAGACCTTCGCGCATGTTCGCTTCCGTCAGCTTGCCGCGTCCCCGCAGGGACCGCAACGCGGAACCAAGGCTTTCTTGAAGTGACTCGAACATGAGCGAATCCGAACGCGGTAGTCAACGGTCCACTGGCCGCGGCGATGCCCCCCTCTGTGAGGGAGAGCGTGCGTCGCCAGCGCGCAGACCTGAACAGCTCGCCCAGAGCGCACCACGCCCGGGCAATTGGTAATCCCCTATGCTAACGAATTTGCTGCGGACTTGGCAATGCTCGCGGGGAGCAAAATCGGCAGGTTTTCCCCGCTTTCAGAGGGGGGATCTCCACAACCGGCGGCCGGCAGCATCTCAGTATCTTCGGCCTCAGGGGGGCTTTCCGTTAGGCGACCTCCCATAACGGGGGACGTTTGTCGAAGCTTGATCTCCGCACCGCAAATGGTCAGTCTCCCGCCAAGCTCATCACACCGGCTGTCGCGCTCGAACCCGCGAACAGTGTCGGACTGTTCCGAGAATTGGGAATGATTGAATCGTGCTGTCGCGCAATCGGCCGCGCCCTGAGGCTGAGCTGTCATGTTGTTAAAATAGGACAAGCGGGCAATTTGACACGTGCCTAAGGGGGGGCTAGAGTTTCCCAGCCACCGACACTGGTGGAGCCACGATCCCACCCAAAATGCCCTGTTGTCTGACGGTAACAGACACATTCCGGAGCCGAACTCGCCCGGATTTTCCGCTCTCAAGGAACACCCCCTATGTTACGCCACGCGTTTCTTGCCGCCTCGCTGTTTCTGGTTCTCGGTTCGACCGTTTCGGCCCAGACTTGGGCGGAGAAGATGTTTCAAGAGCGCACACACGACTTTGGGGACGTGGCTCGGGGGGCGAAGGCCGAGTTTCGCTATGAACTGACGAATCTCTACGAAGAGGAAGTCCACATCTCCAGCGTCACTTCAACCTGCGGTTGCACCACTCCGTGGATTGAGAAGCAGGATCTCAAGACCCACGAGACGACCGCGATCGTGGCCAAGATCAACACGGACCGGTTTCTCGGACAGAAAGGCGCCACCCTCACCGTCACTTTCGACAAGCCCTACTACGCTCAGGTGCAGTTGCAGGCCCGGGCCTATATTCGTAGCGACGTCGTGTTCAATCCCGGGAGCGTGGAGATCGGTGCCGTTGCCGAAGGGCAGGCCGCGGATCGGCAGGTAACTCTTGCCCATGCGGGCCGCTCCGATTGGCAGATCCTCGAAGTGACCTGCACCAATCCGCACCTGTCCGCCACCTTCGAAGAGATCGGCCGCAGCGGCGGGAACACGCAGTACCGGATCTCCGTTCATCTCGACGAGACGATGCCGGTCGGATATCTGAACGAGCACGTCGTGCTCAAGACGAACGACTACAACCGCACCCAGGTTCCGCTCCTCGTGCAGGGCCGCGTGGAGCCGTCGATTGTCGTCAGTCCGGCGACCCTTTTCATGGGGAACGTCGAACCAGGGCAGACCGTGACGAAGAACATCGTGCTCCGGGGCGCGAAGCCGTTTCGAGTGGTCTCGGTGAACTGTGCGGACGGGAGCTTCAAGTTCGAGATTCCCGACGATTCGTCCGCGCCCAAGACGGTTCATATCATACCGGTCACCTTCGTGGGGGGCACGGCCAGCCGTAAACTGGAGCAGATCATCCGCGTGGAGACCGATCTGGGGACCCCGGTCCCCGATCTGCCGACCTACGCCGTGGTGCAGTAGTCACCTTTCAGACTGCGAATTGCCTTGGCCGAGTTGGCCCGAACTTGGCCTTTTCGTCGGCGTGCATCCCTGGTGTCAGTCGGGAAGCCGCTTCACCTTGATGTTTCGAAACTTCGCGCTGCTCCCGGGGTCGTGCTGCTGCAGAGCGAAGTATCCCTTGCCAAGCCGGCGCGGGCCGTCGGTACCTGTGGGTTCCGTGTAGTCGACCACGATCTTCCCGTTGACTCTCACCACGATGTTCTGGCCCTTCACCAGGATGTTCACGGTGAACCACTCGTTGTCCTTGACGGGTGTTTCATAGAGCTTGATCACGCCCCACAGACTTCCCGTCCTGACCGGATCGACGTGGGAGTTGTTGATCTGAACCTCATGGCCGTCGAAGAACCAGCCTTCGGGGTGGTGCTCGATGTGGAGGTAGATCCCGGAGTTGCCGCCCTCGTTGATCATCACGTCGGTCTGGAACTCGAAGTCCTTGAACTGCTCGGCCATGTAGTACAAGTGACTCCGCTGGCCGTGCCCGACAATCGCTCCGTCTTCGACAGTCCAGTTCTCCGGATGCTCGTTCGGTTTCCAGTTACCCAGCGATTTTCCGTCGAAGAGGCTCTTCCAGCCGTCATCGCCCGCCTCGGCGGCGAACGTGCCGGGAGAAAGCAGTGTCAGAACAACGGTCGCGATCAAGCAGAATCTCATCATCGTGAAGTCTCCCAAGGTGAAAAGGGGGTCGGCACTCAGTCTCGAACAAAGGGCCCAAGAGACACCCACCGTAGAGTCTGGCGGAGCCAGCGTCAACTCTTTGACGAGAGGTGCTCTTTCCGCTGGTTACCGTTCCTTGGCCCCGGATCGCAAACAGTGTTGCGAAGGGCTGCTCGCGAAGGAATAATGGCTGAGTGCCGGAGCCGGTCCGGAAATCGCCACAATCCAAGTGAATCACCGACGCATTCGTCAGAACCTGCGAGGAGTACACACATGCCAAATGAGCCCGCTCACCTTTCTCGCCGCGAGTTTCTCGCCGGGTCGCTCCTGTCCGGCATGGCAGTGACGTTGGGTAATTCGGCCTTTGCCGTCACAGAGCCGGAGGCGTCTGACCGGTGGATTCTTTTGGCCGACCCCCACATCGGCCAGGATCTCAGCCGAGAAGACCGCGGCATCAAACCGGCGGAGAAACTCGCCGAGGCTCGCGCCCAGATCCTCGCGCTGCAGCCCCGGCCGAGAGGCATGATCATCGCAGGGGATTGTGCCCATTCAACCGGGCTGGCAGGCGACTATGCCGTGCTGAAGGAGGAACTGGCGCCGGTCAACGACGCCGGAGTTCCCGTCTACATGGCGATGGGCAACCACGACAACCGGGAACGCTTCTGGGCCGCGTTTCCGCAGTGCAGAGCCCGTTCGGCACAGTCCAGTCTGGACAAGCATGCCTTCGTGGTCGAGGGGCTCCATGCCGACTGGTTCGTTCTCGACTCGAATGTGAAGACCGGTGTCGTCTCCGGCGAGATGGGCGAACAGCAACTGGCATGGCTGGCGGCCGAACTCGATAAGCAGCCCGACAAGCCTGCCTTACTGGTGGCGCACCATTACCCGAGCGTGGCCAAGGATGACAACGGCCTGCGCGACTTCGATGCCTTGTGGAGCGTCATCCGGCAGCGAAGCCGCGTCAAGGCCTACCTGTTCGGGCACAGTCACCAATGGGTCCTCAAACAGCGCGAAGGGGTCCACTTGATCAACCTGCCCGCATTGGCGTGGCTGTTTGATGAGGCCCAGCCCCGGGCCTGGACCGAAGCGGTCGTCGGCCCCGACGGCATGCGGCTGCAACTCCATTGCCTGAACGACGTGCCGACGGAAAACGAGGGGCGCTGTGATCTCCGATGGAGAACGGGGTCGACGCCCCACGCCTGACGGCGACTCCGCAACTCGACCATCTGGGGCGGCCTGAGCGGCCCTTGATTGCATTTCCTCGTTGATCCCGCTAGGTTTGTGGACAGCTTGGCGAACACTCTGTCACCAACCCGCAGGAGGATCGACAAATGCGAGTTCTCTTATCAAGCGTTTTGGCAAGTCTGCTTCTGACCGGCCCGACCTCCGCCGGGTTGTATGAACCGGCCACGGGACCCTTCACGGCCGTCGTCGATGCCGGGCAAGCTCGGGCGGAGATCGTCGTTCCGCAAAAGGCCGCCGCTCTGGAACGATTCGCCGCCTCGGAACTGCAGGCCTATCTCGAAAAAAGCTCGGGCGTGAAGTTGGCCGTCGTTGACGAATCGCAAACGAGTGGTTCGCTCTATGCCTTCTTCCTCGGAAAGACGCAGAAATCGAAGGAAGCAGGCGCGGCGCTGGATGAAGAGACTGCCGGCCGGGACGGGTTCACGCTGCAATCTGTCCCCGGCGGAATGATCGTGCTGGGCCGGAACGATCTGGGCACGGTCTTCGGCGTCTACGAGTTGCTGGAACGCTACTTCGACGTCCGCTGGTTCATGCCCGGCGATCTCGGCGAATATGTGCCGAAGAAAGACGCCTTGCAGATGGGCCGGGTGAACCTGACCTATAAGCCCTCGTTCCGTGTGCGCTGGGTCGGCAGGGGCGAGTGGCCCCTGCGGCAGCGGATGAACGCCTACGTGACGGCCGGGAAAGAGAACGTCGGCATCAACTGGAAATGGCACTTCCACACATTCATCGAGCTGATTCCGCCCGAGAAATACCACGCCGAGCATCCCGAATACTTCGCCCTCGTGAAGGGCAAACGCACGGTGACCGACAGCCGAAGCCACGGCAATCAGCTCTGCACCTCCAACCCCGAGGTCGTCCGCGAAGTGGCGGAGAACCTCATTGCCGTGCTCGACGCCGAGCCGGGCATCGAGATCATCACCCTTTCGCCCAACGACGGCGGCGGCTTCTGCGAGTGCGAGCACTGCACGGCGCTCGACGAGCCGGGACGCGACTGGTTCGCCAAGTACTCGCGGCGTCTGGCCATCTTCAACAATGAAGTCGCCAGGCTCGTGGCAGCCAAGCATCCGCAGGTGCTGATCAAGGTGGGGGCCTACGCCATGTACGCCCGGCCGCCGCTGGATGAGGACTATCGCCCTGAGGGGAACCTGTTCTTCCAACTCTGCCATCTCTACTTCTGCCACAACCATCCGCTGGGGTCAGATGGTTGTCGGGCCGGCGAGACCTACGAGCCCAAGGACCAGTTCCAGCCGAACCAGGAATTCTGCAAGATCCTCGACCAGTGGCTGAAATTGTCTCCCCACTTGTTCGTCTACGAATACTACTCGATCGGCGGCATGGCCCGGTCGAACCTCCCCTGGCCGCTTGTCCACACCATGCGAACCGATATCCCCTATTACCGCGACCGCGGCGTCGAGGGATTCTACACGCAACTCAGCGAGGATCTGTGGCACCGGCTGGGCCTCAACTTCTACGTGGCGGCCAAGCTCTGCTGGAATGCCGATCTCGACGTCGACGCCCTGCTGGACGACTATTTCGAGAAGTTCTACGGCCCGGCCGCGAAGCCGATGCAGGACTATTTCACGGCCATGGAGCAGTCGATGCAGCAATGGAACGGCTGCGCATCCTACGGGCTTCAGGGCGTGAGCGGGCTGAGAGTCGTCGGGCCGAAGGTATTCACGCCGGCCACGATCGAGCGGATGCAGAGCGCCCTCGAAGAGGCCGAACGGCTCGCCGCCCAGGACGCGACCCTAGCCGCTCGCGTTGCCATGGCCCGGAAGATGTACGACGAAACGCAGGAATCGCTGAAGACCATCCGGGGGAAGTAGTCATACCCTCCGCCCGGCACTGCCTCGCTGGGACTGCAGCGAGGGGGGCGTTCCGGTCGTGCAGATGTGCCCGGTGACGAATTCTTTGCCCGGCGGCGAGGCGGTCTTTTTGAGGCCCGTTCGGGAGGGCCATGCCCTGGTTAGCCATCGCGAGCTCCGAGGCCATGGCGCGGGCCTTCCACCGATCGCAGCTTTCCTACATCTTGCTCAAGCACACTCAGGCTCTTTTTCTGGCGTTTGGCCGCCTTGCACTTCTCCTTCCACTTGTCGCGGCTGTCTTTGAAGAACACAACCAACCTGGTGAGTGGGCTGACAAACGAAAACGAGCGATGGACTGGCATCGAACGACCTCCCTGGAGATGTCCCATGATTCCCGTGGCAACCGTGCTTCAACAAGAACGACATCGATGGAACAAATACCGCCTAACAACACCAGGCCACTTTTCACCCACCCAGGTCAGGACTCATATCCCGGAACGGCCGGACCAACCTCCCGTCGGGGCCCGGTGCTGCGCAGAAATATGTCCCAAAGCGGGGCAAGCCCGCAACCCAACCTTCACAACAACATGCGCGCACCATACGCACGAATCCTGCACAGAGACTCCAACTAATTTTTTCCCACTACTTCACCACCACAATCGCCTCGCTAAACTGGGGCAGGAGCCAGGCGGCGTGGCGGAGGTCGACCGGCAGAACGTAGCGGCCGGGCTTGGCGGTCGGTGGGACCTGGAAGCGGAGTGCGATCGGGGTTTCTTGTTTGGCCGGGGCAGAGACGGTCTGCCAGTCGGTGGGCGGTTGCTGCCAACTGCTCGGCAGCACGGCGCGAGCAGCCGCCTGGCGGGCGTCGGGCGAGTGGTTGGTGACGACGACTTCCAGGGTCACGGCGTCGCCCGGTTGGACTTCCTGCTCGTAGGGGAAGGTGCGGATCCACGATTCGTCCATGCCGTAGTTGGCGTGATCCCAGGGGAAGAGATCGCCGAACAGCTTTTCACGCTCGGCCAGATTATCGCGCATGGCCTGGTACTGCTCCGCGGTGAAGTTGAAGGCGACGTCGACGTGGCAGTTGAACAGGTGGGTCGCTTTGAGTTCCTGCAAGAGGTCGAGACAGGCGTTGAAACCGACGCCGGGGCCGAGCCAGTTGCGGTTCAGGGCGCAGTAGTCGTCGATGCCGGCCGGGGTGAAGGAATCGCCCACGAACAGCAGGCGCAGACCCTGGCCCTCGACCAGCAGGCCGCCGTGGTAAAGGGTCTGGCCGGGGAGGAAGTAGGAGGTGAGGGTGAACTCGTGCCACTTCCACGACTGGCCGTGCTGAAGCGACTTGTCGATCTTGGCCACGCTGGGCGAGATGCAGGGAATTCGCCAGGCCATGGGATTGGAGATGACCTCGGCCACGTGCTCGTCGGCGTAGCAGGGGCAGCCAAAGGCTTCGAGGAACAGCGGGATCGCGGCCGTGTGGTCGTCGTGGTAGTGGGTGACCCAAAGGCCTTCGACGCCGGTGAGTCCTTCGCTCTCGATGAGCTTCTTGAGGTCGTCGATGCGGCGCTCGTGGCCGGCGTCGAGGACGAAGGCGGCCTTGTCCTCCGACACGATGACCCAGCTCGTGCCGTAGTGGCGGAGGCACTTGGGGACCTCGATCTCGGGGCCGATGGGCATGTGGCCGGGCCGGCCCTGGAAGGATTCGAAGAGCTGTGGGAAGTAGTGGCGCAGGGCGGAGATGGCGACGTAGCGGTCGTAGCAGGTTTCGAGCCGGGCGAGCAGCTTGTCGACGGCGGCCGCGGGGTCGTTCATGACGTTGCCGTGGGAGGGCACGAGTGCGTCGGCGCCGGCGGCCTCGAGGCGGCCGAGGCTCTCGATCAGGGCGTCTTGAGCGCCGAGGAAGCCGTGGTAGTCGCTGATCCGCCGGGCGCCCCGTTGGAAGCCCTTTTGCAGGCTGTAGAGTTCCCAAATCTGCCCGGCGTCGTAGATGGCGTCGCCGCAGAAGATGGTCTTACGGCCGTCGGCTTCGACCAGGTAGCTCACCGATCCGTCGGTGTGGCCGGGGGTGTCGAGGACGGTGATCCGGGCCCCCTGCCAGTCGATCGTGTCGCCCGGCTTGACGGTGGCCGCCACCGGCACCGATTCGGCGAGCATGAGGCGGTGGGGGTGGAAGTTGTAAATGTCCCAGCGGGTCTTGGGGTCGTTCCAGTAGCTTTCGACGTTGTCGAACCACGCTCGTTCCGCGTCGGGGACGACGAGTTCCGCCCCGGCTTTGACCAACCGGGCCGCGCCGCAGGCCTGGTCGCGGTGGTGGTGGGTGAAGAGGACCCGTTCGACCTTCTTGATGCCGAGGCCCGGCAGCGCGTCGGCGACGGTGCCGTCGCCGCATTCGAAGAGCAAGGCGCCGTCGCCGGAGCGGAGTATACCGACGTTGACGGTGCCCTGGTAGACATGGAGGTCCTTGGAGAGCCGGACAACTTCGGCGACGGATGCGGGACTGGCCGCGGACAGAAGGAGGAGGGCGAGAACGACGGCGGCGGTTCTTGCGTGTGTCAATCGGAACATGGTTCTTTCCTTTGTCGATTGAGCGGCATTTCTACTGGACATCGCCACTTCAGGGTCCTGCTGGGAATTGAAGCCTCTGTAACACACTCGTTTACCCCGCTGCCGCAGGCGAGGCCGTTCACCCACAACAGGTTGCTTAACAAGCCTCGCCTGCGGCAGCGGGTTAAACGAGTGCTCCATCGGGAGTTGCTCTTACACCCTACTGCAACTCGGGCACCGGTACCGCCTCTCCGCGCTGCTGGGCCAGTTGCTCTCGCTGTGAATAGGTGCCGTAGAACGGGGCATTCGCGTCGAGCCAGAGATACAGCGTCCGCCGATCGGCCTCCGGCAAATCGATCTTGCGATGGGTTTCGTCGGCGAGGACGGACGAGAGGGGACTTTCGTCGGCCGGCATGCGGCCGGGAATGGTGACTGTCTGATGGATACTGCCCGCCCCCCACTCGTAGACGCGTACGAACGGCCGGAGGCTCTCATAGGAACGGGTGAACTTGTCGGCCGGCTCGCCCGTCAGGGCCAGATCGCTCTTGGCGGGGCCGGGCGTGCCGTCGTGGCAGGCGACGCAGGAGCGGTCCAGAACGGGTTGGACGAGTCGCGGGTAGTTGATCGGCTGGGTTCCGTCGGGACCGGGCTGGAGGACCGACGGTCGCCGCTGGAGGGCCAAGGTCATTCGCCGAGGCGGCGTGGTGCCCGAGGGTTCGTGGCAGCCGACGCATCCGCGCCGCTCGCCCGGCTGGAGGTAGGTAAGCGTTCGCATGCCCTGGACGGCCCGGCCTTCGCCGTCGACGGCCTGGAAGCAGAGCGGGATTCCGGCCGGGGCGCGGAAGTAGGCCGAGCCGTCTTCTTCGACCGGCACGGTTCCCAACAGCGATCGGGCCGACTCGGCGTTGGCGTAGCCGATGCGGGGCCGGTTGGCCATGTGGGTTTCGGATTTGGGCAGGATCTGAAAGACCCTCAGGCTGCGAACGGGCCGATCGGCGGGCATCGGCAGCACGCTCCAGTTCACGTCGGCCAGGAAGAACTCGCCCTGGTTGCCCATGCCCGGATCGAGCACACTCGGCAGCTCGCGAGGTCCCTGCGACACGGCGAGCGGCATGGCGTTCATCGAGGAGATATCGGGATCGCGGTAGAGCAGCTCCAGGTTGCCGAATCGGTCGAAGTAATAGAGGCCGGTCTTCGAGTCGTCGAGCACGTGGGAACTCATGCCGGGCAGGGGATCGAAGCTGAAGGCGACCACAAAAAAGTCTTCAGAGAGCGGCCAGGGGCTGTGGTAGAAGCTGGTGGGCCACTGGTCGGGGGCTTCCGGGAAGGTGACTTCAGGTGTGAGGATCTCCAGCGAGCGGAAATCGTCCTCGCCCGACTGTTCGTCGAGGTGCGCCCGGGCCGGGTCGAAGAGGACGAGCGAACCGCCCACGTCGGCATGGTGGGCGCCGGCAATGAAGGCGATGCGATTGGAGCCGGGAATGCTGCGGGGCTGATAGCAGGCGCTGACCCGCTTGGTGTAGTTGCCGAACAGGGCCAGGGGATTGCTGCCGTCGGGATTGCAGACCCAGATGCCGTGGAAGTGGGCGGCCGACCTGTCGACGTAGTCCCAGCGGCAGTAGGCGATCCGACCGTCGTTGAGCAGCGAGGGATGCCATTCGTTGGTTTCGTGATAAGAGAGGATGCGCATGTTGGAACCGTCCGGTTCCATCACGTGGAGGGTGGTGGTGGGAATCGGCTCGAAGGGATTGTCGCAGCGGCAGAAGCCTCCCCGCCGGCTCGACATGAAGACCACGGTACCGTCGGGCATGGGGCAGGGGTTGAAGTCGTCTTCGCCGCCATCGGTGAGCTGACGCAGGTTGCCGCCGGCTGCGTCGACGGCCCAGATATGGAAGCAGGCCCGGCCGGACGTGTAGTAGTTGAGTTCGGCGGGCACGTCGGCGGCATCAGGGAAACCTTGGTGGTTGCCTGTCGACGCGCGGGTCCGCTCGGCGTCGGAGAGCCCGCAGAAAGCGAAATAGATTGTCCGGCCGTCGTGCGATACGGCGAGGGTTGCGTAGCTGCCCTGGGGAAGCCGGCCGGCAACGAGATCGCGGGTTTTCAGCGAGAGCCCCGGCTCGTCGAGTACGTAGACGCCGCCGCCGTGGAGGCCGTCGTAGTTGTAGTAGTAGCCGATGTATTCGTGGAGCATCTGGCAGATGAAGCGGCGGCGTTTCATGAACGCCAGGGGCCGGCCGGCGAGGAGAGGGTTCTTGACGACGAGCCGGCGGGTGACGTCGCGAATCTCGCCGTAGAGCCGGCCGCGAGCGGCGGGATCCATGGTTTCGACGGCGCCGACTCGTCGGGCACAGCCGTCGAGTGCCCGGCGTTCGGCTTGCAGGTCGAGCGATTCGAACTGTTCCCGCATCGCGGCAAGAAGCCGCTCGGCCGAGGCCAGGGCGTCGCGAACGGCCGTGGGGTCTTCGATGGATCGTCCGCGCCGCTCCTCCTGGCGGGTCCAGTCTGCCCGGATCATGGCCCGGAAATCCGGTTCGTCCGCCGAGACACTGGCCGCACCGGCCAGACTGCCAACCACAAAGATGAGGGCAAGACCTCCGAGTCGCATATTCTTCTCCGCAATGTGTTTCTGCTACTTATCCACCAGGTCGTAGACGCGGACGTAGTCGACGTAGAAATGGTCGGGTAGCTTTGCTTTCTTGATGTCGCCGGCCCAATTGCCGATTTCGTCGCTGAGTTTGAGGTAGAGCGGCACCTGGCAGACGCCGCCCGCCTTGGTTCGCCAAGTCTCTTTGCCGTCGACGTAGAAGACGTACTCCTCGGGCGTCCACCAGAGGGCGAAGTCGTGGTAGCCCTCCATGATGCCGGGCACCTTGAACTTGTGGGCCTCGGACCGGTGCTGCTTGCCGTAGCCGTCCCAGTGCAGCGCGTGGTTCATCTCGTCGTCGAGAGACGGCTTCTCCATGACGTCGATTTCCGTGCCGTCTCTGCCTTCATCACCGATCTTGCCGACGCTGGGGGCATACATCCAGAAGGCCGACCAGTGGCCCTGCTCCTTCTGGAACTTGATCCGGGCGACGAAGTAGCCGAAGGCCTTTTCGTATTTGCCGCGGGTCCGCACGCAGGCGTCGAGGAACTTGTCGCCGTCTTTCAGAACACTGATGACCAGGTTGCCCTTGCCGTCGAGCGAGACTGCTTTGCGGCTCCAG
Organism: Planctomycetaceae bacterium; assembly: GCA_012719125.1. GTDB lineage: Bacteria > Planctomycetota > Planctomycetia > Pirellulales > Thermoguttaceae > JAAYAY01. Next base: position 40,383 of record JAAYAY010000016.1, read on the forward strand.
AAGCCGTCGCGCCGCGGGTTCTCGGGGACTTCCCACTTGGTTTCGTCGAGCTTGGTGCCGTCGAATTCGTCGTGCCAGGTGAGCTTCCAGACTTTGCCTTGCGGGGGAGGCGGCAGTTTCTCTTCGGGATCGGCCGCGACGGCCGAGGCGGCGAGAAGGGAAGCGGAAATCAGGATACCCATGAGACATTGGATGTTTCGCATTTCAGTAGTCCTCTCCGTTCAGGCTTTTGACAACGCTCAGGAGCCAGGCCTCCAGATCGGCCTTCATTTGCTTGACCCGTTCGGGCTCTGCGCCGGCCAGATCGTTCGCCTCGGCACGGTCGTCGGCCAGGTTGTAGAGTTCGAGTTTCAGCTTGCCCTTCTTATCGACGATGCGGTGCAGTTTCCAGTCGCCGTCGATCCAGGTGGCGTGGCCGGGGAACTCGTCTTCGGGATACGTCTGCTTGATCTGGCCGGCGTCGAGCCGCAGTTTCTCGGGATCGTCCGGCTCCGCGCCGGCCTGTTGGGAAGCGAGCAGGTCGGCCATCCACTTGGCGCTGGGTGTACTGATTCCGGGCGTGGGATGGTCCCAGAAGCCCATGCCTCGGCCGCGAGACGGCATCTTGCCTTCGATGAGCGACTTGAGGCTGATGCCGTCCAAGGGGAGTTGATTCTCGACTTTCACGCCCACGATGTCGAGGACCGTGGGATAGATGTCGGAGGAGTTGCAGCGGACGTAGGTCATGCGAGGGGCTTTGATGACGGCGGGCCATTCCATGATGGCCGGCACGAGCAGGCCGCCTTCGTAGATTTGCCCTTTATTGCCGCGGAACCCGCCACTCGAACCGACCTTGGGCAGGGCGCCGTTGTCGCTCGTGTACCAGAGGATCGTGTTGTCGCGAATTCCGAGGTTCTTGATCTCGGCGCGGAGTTTCCCGAAGGCTCGATCCATGCCGGTGATTTCGCCGAGGAAATTCTGATCTTTAGCCGGCAGGTCCGCGTAGGGCTGGCGGTCCTCGTCAAGAGCCTGATGGGGGCTGTGGGGCGACCCGAACCAGACGACGGCCAGGAAGGGCTTTTTGGCGGCCGTGGCGTCGCGGATGAAGTCGATGGCCGCGTCGACGGCCAGCATCGAGCTCTCGCCTCGCGTCTGGACGGCGACGCCTTCGCGGCTCAAGATGGCGTCGTTATCGTAGAAGTTCTCGGCGGAAAACCAGTGGTCGAATCCGCTGGCGCCGGGGTTGACGGGACTGCCTTTGCGGACGCTGCCCAGGTGCCACTTGCCGAAATGGCCCGTGGTGTAGCCGGCCGTCTTGAGGGCCTCGGCAATCGTAGTCTCTTGCGGCCGGAGGGGGTGGCCCCATTTGAAGCAACCGAAGCGGTTTGGGTGCCGACCGGTCATCACGCTGCCGCGGGTGGGCGAGCAGACGGGGGCCGCGGCATAGTGGCGATCGAATCGCAGGCATTCGGCCGCCATGCGATCGAAGTTGGGCGTCTTCAAGCGAGGATGGCCGTTGTAGGCCATGTCGCCCCAGCCCTGGTCGTCGGCCATGACGAGGACGATATTGGGCCTTTCCGCGGGCGGAGCCGCGGTCGCGCAGAGTCCGATGACGGTCAGGCAAGTGAACATGGGGGTGTCTTTCGGGGGCGTTGTCGTGGTGACGTTACACGCGTTTCAACGTTGGCTACAGGTGTGGGGGGAATCGGTCGGTCGGGTCTCAGAAGTCCTTGAACGGTCCGCGTGGTTCGGCTTCGTCCATGGTCTTCAGCCAGGTGTTGAAGTGTTTCTCCATTTGGGCTGCCTTCTCGGGCATCTTGCCGATCAGGTTGTTCTTCTCACTCATGTCCTTGGACAGATCGAACAAGAAGGTTCCCTGCTCGTTGCGAATCCATTTCCATTGGCCCACGCGGGCGGCCTCTTTGCTACGCCGTTTCCAGAACATGTCATTTCGGGGTGAGGCCTTTCCTTCGGCGAGCACGGGCAGCATGTCGAAGCCGTCGAGAACGACTCCCTCCGGCGGATCGACGTCGGCCAGGTTGAGCAGAGTGGGAAAGAGTTCGAGGGAAGTCAGGAACTCGTCGCTGACGGAGTTTGCGGCAATCCGTCCAGGAAACCGGGCCAGGCAACAGACGCGGATTCCGCCCTCGAAGACCAGGCCCTTGTGTCCGCGAAGGGGGGCGTTGTCGGCGCCGCCGGAGCCGCCGTTGTCGGCGAAGAACAGGACGATCGTGTTGTCCGACAGTCCATATTGGTCCAGCAGATTGAGGACTTCGCCGATGGCGTCGTCCATGGCGGTCACGGCGCCCAGATAGTTGGTCATTCGCAGGGCTTTATTGGCGATGGTGGCCGGTTCGCCGTACCGACTGCCCTCCTGGGTTCCTTCCTGGGAGTACCATTTGGGGTACATCTTGCGCCATTTCTCCGGAGCCTGGGCTCCGCCGGTACGGATCAGCGGATCGAGATTCGAGGCTCCGTGGGGCGCGTTGAACGGCAGGTAGAGGAAGAACGGCTTGTCCTTGTTCTGCTTGATGAACCGCACGGCCTCCCGGCGGAACAGGTCGGTGCAGTAGGTTCCCTTGTCCTCCGTGGTGGGGCTGTTGTTGCGGTACATGGAGGGAACGCCGTAGCGTTCATGGGTGTAGTAGTCGATGCCCGTGTTGACGAAGCCGTAGAACTCGTCCCAGCCGCGTTGGAGCGGCAGGAACCGGCGGTGCATGCCGAGGTCCCACTTTCCGAAGATGCCCGAGTTATAGCCCGCTTTCTTGAGCATCTGCGGCAGAAGGATTTCGCGAGTATCCATGCCTCCGATGCGTTCCCAGGTGACAGAGTATTCTTCGGGCGGATACTTGTATCCGTAGTCCGGGGCCTCGTTGCGGATCATGTCGTAGAGGCCGTTTCGCTGCGGATAGCGGCCCGTCAGCCACGATCCTCGGCTCGGCGTACAGGCCGGCCAGGTGACGTAGAAGTTGGTCAAGCGTACGCCTTCCCTCGCCAAGCGGTCCAGGTTGGGCGTGATGATGTGGTCGCCCAAGACGCCCAGGTCGTTGTAACCCTGGTCGTCGGAAACAATCACGACAATGTTCGGCTTCTCAGCGGCGAAACTGAGGGAAGCTGCCAACGTCATCAGAAGTGCCAGACTGAATCGCATGGCGTTCTCCGTGGTTGGTTGTTCTCTCCGGTTCGGATCAATATCTTGCCAGATCGCCGACGCTGCCTTCGGGCCGGATTGTGTCGAGGATCTGTTGTGCCGCCGAAGTCAGCATCCTGAGATCGCTGGCGACCGCGAGGAATTGCATTCCCTGCTCCGCACGCATGAGCGCCTCCTCGGCGCTCATGGCGTGGATGCCGGTCGGCGTTCCCACCTTTTTGCCGGCAGCAATCACGCACTGGATGAGTTCTTCGTGGGCTTCCGGCGTGGGGAACTCGCCGTCGGGCCCGCGCATCTGGAAGCGCAGATCGTTGGGGCCGATGAAGATCGCGTCGCAGCCGGGCAGGGAGTAGATGGCTTCGGCGTTTTCAACGCCCGTGGGGCTTTCCGTCTGGAGAACGACGAGGAGTTCGTCGTTGGCTCGCTGGTAGTACTCGCCGGCGGTGGCGTCGAAGTTCAGCGAGTGCATGCCGCCGCCCACGCTGCGGGTCCCCTGGGGCGGATACTTGGCGGCAGCGATGGCGGCACGGGCCTGCTCGACCGTATCGACCATGGGAACGACGATCCCCCATGCGCCCGCGTCGAGCACGCGTTTGATGCAGTAGTGATCGCCTTCGGGAACACGGGCCAGCGGAACGCAGCCGGCATCGGCCACGGCGGCGAAGATGGTGGCGGCGTGCGACCAATCGAAGGCCGAGTGTTCCATGTCGAGGGTGAGCCAGTCGAATCCCATCCGTGCCAGCACCCGGGCGGCGTGGAGATTGCCGAACGACAACCAGGTGCCGAAGGAGGGCTTGCCTTCCTGCAGTTTCGCCTTGACTGGATTGATTCTCATTGCATCCGTTTCTTTCTGCACACGAGCCAACAGGGAGTCCGGCGCAACAGGCAGACACACTCCCTTGGACGTCCGCGCCATGATGATTATTGTTTGCATACGCACAAGCCAACGCAAGCCCCGGACACGTATTGCGCCGGCGATTCCCCTGGCCGGAGCGAATCGGTCCGGATAGAATGGTCGCGAAAAGGCGTTTGTTCGCGGAGCGAACCACGACCTATGTTGATCGTGCCTGCCAACTCCAAGGGGTCACGTCATGGACGAGTTCATCGCGGTTGCCAAGACAAGCGACATTCCGGAAGGGAAGTCTCAGGCGTTTTCGGTGGCCAGCCGGGAGATCGCCGTGTTTCACCATAAAGGCCGCTTCTACGCCCTGGACGACTACTGCCCGCACATGGGCGAGTCGCTGGCCCTCGGCGACCTCCACGGCGACACGGTGCTCTGCTCCCGGCATCTCTGGGCATTTCAGCTCGCCGACGGGGCCTGCGTCGACGTTCCTCGTCTGGCAGCCGAAACGTTTGAGGTGCGCGTGGTGGGGGACCAGATCCTGGTGCGGGTGCCGGAGGCAGAGAAGGATTCTTGACGTTCCACGCGGATTACCCGAGAATCTCAGATGTGTTCATCACCGACCTCGGGTTGGAAGAGGGTTCCCATGTTCGTCAGACGGATCGAATTGACCAATTTCCTCTCTTTTGGCTCCTCACCGGTCTGTCTGTCCCTCGAGCCGCTCAACGTGCTTGTTGGTCCCAATGGATCAGGCAAGAGCAATCTGATCGAGGCGTTCCGGTTGCTTCAAGCAGCGCCCGGCGATCTTTCCGAGCCGGTGCGGCTTGGCGGTGGAGTCCAGGATTGGATCTGGAAGGGCGATCCCCAAGGGTCGGCGACCATTGACGCCGTCGTTGAGAATCCGAAAGGGAGAATGCCTTTGCGGCATGTGCTGCAGTTCCGTGAGAGTGGTCATCGTTTTGAGGTGGCCGACGAGCGGATTGAGAACGAGCACGCGTACGTGAATAAGCCAGGCCCCTACTTCCACTACCGTTTCCAGAACGGCCACCCGGTTCTGAATGTGCGGGAGGAGCCGCGGACTCTTCGTCGCGAGGATGTGGACCCGCAACTCTCGATTGTCGCACAGCGCAAGGACCCGGATCAGTATCCAGAGATTACTTACTTGGGCGCGGCGTACAAGCAGATACGGGTCTATCGAGACTGGACGTTTGGGCGAACCGCCCCGGCGCGTGGGGCACAACAAGCCGATCTGGACAACCAGCATGTCTCGGAGGACTTCCTCAATTTGGGGATGGTGCTGAATCGGATGCGAATGGTCTACCCGCTCAAGCAGAGACTACTCGAGATGCTCTGCGAACTGTATGCGGGAATTACTGATTTTGATCTATCGATCAACGCCGGCAAGGTTCAGGTTGTCCTGCACGAGGGGCGATTTGCCGTACCGGCAAGTCGGCTCTCCGACGGGACTCTGCGTTGGCTCTGCCTTCTGGCGATTCTCCTGGACACAACGCCGCCGCCGCTTGTGTGTATCGAAGAACCCGAACTAGGGCTCCATCCGGACCTGCTTCCCACACTGGCTCGACTGCTTCGCGAAGCATCTGAACGAACTCAACTCGTTGTTACCACGCACTCTGAAGTCCTTGTGGATGCCCTGACAGAGACCCCCGAGTACGTGGTGGTTTGCGAGAAGCCTGACGAGACCACGAGGTTCTCGCGGTTATCACGAGAAGGCCTTGCCGATTGGCTTGAGAAGTACACTTTGGGGCAACTGTGGTCCAAGGGCGAAATCGGGGGGAATCGCTGGTGAGAATCAAAGTCTACGTTGAGGGCGGCGGCAATCGCAATCTGGACAGGGAGTGCCGGAAGGCATTTGCCGCACTCTTCGAGAGAGCCGACCTCACCTCCCGCAAGCCGGCTGTCATACCGTGCGGAGGGCGGCGCAGCACCTATGACGACTTCTGCACCGCATTGCGCAAGGCGATATCCGGCGAGCTTCCCGTACTTCTGGTCGATAGTGAGGGACCGGTGACTGCTCCAGCTTGGCAGCACGTTCGGAACCGCCCGGGGGACGGGTGGGAGCGCCCCGACGGCGCCACGGACGACCATCTTCATCTGATGGTACAGGTCATGGAGACATGGTTCCTTGCCGATCGCGAGAACCTGGTCAAGTACTACGGTTCAGACTTCCACGAGAACCGGCTTCCGAACACGGTCAACCTTGAAGACTGCCCGAAGCAAACGGTTTTCGACTCGCTCGAGAGCGCAAGCAGAGATACGAGTAAGGGCCGCTACAATAAGGGAAGCCACTCGTTCAGGATTCTCGGCGAGTTGTCTCCCACGACGATTGAAGGCGCTTTGCCCCACGCGAAGCAGTTCTTCGACTTCTTGAGGAGGGAGTCGGGCTGACTCTGCCGGTTTCAGCCGACGCGAACGGTCTTTCAGGAGGCTGTTTCCATGGCCTCGTGTTTGACGCAGAGTTTCTCCAGGGTCGACTGGGCCAGCACGCTCTTGACCCGGGTCACCAGTTCGTTCGGCACGTAGGGTTTCACGAGATAACCCTGGATGTTCAACCGGGCGGCGAGTCTGACGGTGGTGGTCATTCGATCGGCACTGCAAACGATCACGGGCACATCGGGGCAGAGCCCGCCCTGCCGGAGTGCCTTGACGAGCCGAAGCCCGTTGGCGGTACCCAGATGCACGTCCATGACGATCAGCGAAGGCGTGCGTTTTTCCAGTTCGATTCTGGCCAGTTCGGCGGTGGGGGCCACGGTGACATTCAGGCCGTGGCTCTCCAGAATGTGCCGGGCGATATCGGCGCAGATTTCGCTGTCTTCGACCAGCAGGACTTCCGGAGCGTCGTCGCTGGGGCCGGCGACGGGATGCCAGCACTCGGAGGCCTGAAACTCGTGTTCCAGCCGTTTCAGCCGCCCGCAGATGACGTCGACCAGACAATGCTGATAGACTCCGGCGAGCCAACCACCGTCGACCATGGAGAGCGAACTGCCGTCTGCTTTGTGACGGTTGATGGCGTCGACGACGGGATGGTCGCCGCGACTCTTGAGAATGGCTCTGAGTTCGACGAGCAGGCCCAGAATGCGGTGATACTGTCGCTTCTCCTGGGCGTGGATTTCCGGCAGATCGGGGAGGCAATGGCTTCGCGCCCGCTCCACCAACATGGCCGCTCGGTAGGGATCGACGACCGAGTCGATCAGCATGTAGTCGAACACTTCCCACCGCCGGGAGATTTCGGCCGCGCGAGGGGTATCCTTGGGCTGGCAGACCAGGACGACCTGGCAGCTTTTCGCCAGCGTTCCGAAGGCCCGATAGAGCGGGGCCCCATCGGCCGACACAGCATCGAGATCGACGAAGGCCACTTCGGCCGAGGCCACGTCTTTTCGCTGCCGGTCGCTGAAGTCGCCGGGGCAGATGATCTCGACCCGGGCGTCGAGGCGATGCAGTTGGCGGCACACCGCTTCGGCAAATGCCTGGTGTCGCGATACAACGAGGACGCGCGGTGCCGTCATGGGAGTGCCTCCGGGATCGTGTAGGAACGACGAGAGAAGAGGGCTCCTCCCTCAGTCCGAACGGCTCCTTGTCGCGAACCGTTTTGGCCAGCTTCCAGCGGTCTTTCAGACTAACCCTCCCCAGAGACGATGGGTTCGGCAACTCCGACGTTCCCGAATCGTGCTGCTTCCCGGCCGTGTTTTCTACTGAAAGCATACCTTAAATCAGCACGGATGTTCCCGGAAATAACCGGAATATCCGGCCCCTCACTGGCTCTGCGGAGATACATTCGCTGCTGGGGCGAGGCAGAAATCAGAGCGAAATTGCGGCTCCGGGGCTAATGACCAGGGGTTCCGTGGAGGTTTCTTTCAGGACCCGGTCGGCCCAGGTTTCGACGTCCTGATCGATGATAGGCCAGGTCCCGGTGTGGACGGGAACGACGCGCTTCGGATGGAGCAGTTTGAGGGCCTCCAGGGCGTCGTCGGGGCCCATGGTGAAGTTGTCGCCGATGGGCAGCGCCGCGAGGGCCAGCCCGCAGGCGCCGATCAGCTTCATGTCGTAGAACAGGCCGGTATCGCAGGCGAAATAGACGTTGCCCTCGGGCAGGCTGACCACGAAACCGGCCGGATTGCCTCCGTTGGCGCCGTCGGGGAGCATCGACGTGTGATGGGCGATGGTCAGCTTCACTCGCCCGAAAGGGAAATCGAAGCCGCCGCCCAGATTCATGGCGTGGGTGTTCTCGAGACCCTTCGCGCCGTACCACTGGCAGATCTCGAAGTTGGAGACGATCGTCGCACCGGTCCGCCGAGCGATCTTCTCGACGTCGGCCATATGATCGAAGTGTCCGTGGGAGACGAGAATGAAGTCGGCGTCGACGTCGGCGGCCTTGACCGGCGCCACCGGCGAATCGTCGAGAAACGGATCGAGGAGAACGGCGTGCTCCGCCGTTCGGATGGACCAGCTCCCGTGCCCCAGCCAAGTGAGTTCGGACGGCATCGTGTCGGCCTCCAGGTTGTAGAGTCGTGAAAAGAACGCAGAATCACTCGGCACGATGAGCCCGGAACCACGCGATGAGCTGGTTGGTGGACGAATCGTGTTCCAGTCGGGGTGTTTCTTCGGCTTCCAGTTCGGGGAGGATTCGCTTGGCAAGGACCTTGCCGAGTTCGACACCCCATTGGTCGAAACTGTTAATCTGCCAGATGATCCCCTGGACGAAGATTTTGTGCTCGTAGAGAGCGATCAGCTTGCCCAGGGTTTCCGGATCGAGCTGCTCGGCCAGGATCGTGTTCGTGGGACGATTGCCTTCAAACACCTTGTGCGGCACCAGGTCGTCCGGCGTCCCTTCGGCCACCACCTCCTCGCGGGTCTTGCCAAAGGCCAGTGCTTCGGTCTGGGCGAAGAAGTTGGCCATGAGCTTCGCGTGGTGGTCGCCGATCGGATTGTGGCTTCGGGCGAAGCCGATGAAGTCGGCCGGCACGAGTTCTGTGCCCTGGTGGAGCAACTGGTAGAAGGCATGCTGGCCGTTCGTGCCGGGCTCGCCCCAGATGATCGGCCCGGTCTGCCAGGCAACTTTTTGACCGTCCAGCGTGACGTACTTGCCGTTCGACTCCATGTCGCCTTGTTGGAAATAGGCCGCGAAACGGCACATGTACTGATCGTAGGGGAGAATGGCGTGGCTGGCGGAGCCGAAGAAGTTGTTGTACCAGACGCCCAATAACCCGAGCAGAACGGGCATATTGCGGTCGAAGGGTGTTTCCCGGAAGTGGCGGTCCATGGCATGGTAGCCGTCGAGCATGCGGATGAAGTTCTCCGGTCCGATGGCGATCATCAGCGGCAGGCCGATGGCCGACGGCAGGCTGTAGCGGCCGCCGACCCAATCCCAGAATTCGAACATGTTGTGCTCGGCGTCGATACCGAACTCGGCGACGAGCTTGCCGTTGGTGGACAGCGCCACGAAGTGCTTGGCGATGGCCGCCTCGTCTTCGAGCGATTCGAGCAGCCAGGCCCGGGCACTTTGGGCATTGGTCATCGTCTCCTGGGTCGTGAACGTCTTGCTGGCGACAATGAACAAGGTCTCTTCCGGCTTGAGGTCGCGCGTGGCCTCGGCCAGATGGGTGCCGTCGACGTTGGAGACAAAGCGGACCGTGAGCTTGCGATCGGAATAGGGGCGCAGGGCCTCGTAGGCCATTACGGGCCCGAGATCAGAGCCGCCGATTCCGATGTTGACGATATTCTTGACGGGCTGGCCGGTATAGCCGGTCCAGGCTCCGGTGCGAACTTTCTTGGCAAAGGCGGCCATCTGATCGAGCACGGCCCGGACTTTCACCATGACGTTTTCGCCGTCGACCAGGACAGGCTTGTCAGAGCGATTGCGGAGGGCAGTGTGAAGAACGGCCCTCCCTTCCGTCATGTTGATCTTCTCGCCCGAGAACATCCTCTCGATCGCCTGGCTCAAGCCGGCCGCCTCCGCCAGAGCGACCAGGAGCCGGACAGTCTCGTCGGTGACCCGGTTCTTCGAGTAGTCCAGGAGCAGTCCACAGTCGTCGATCGCGAAACGTTCGGCGCGTCCGGGGTCGGTCTCGAAGAGTCCGCGCAGATGTAGCGGCTCCACATCGCGGAAGTGGCTTTGGAGAGCGTGCCATTCGGGGGTCTGGTCGAGGCGGGTCATGGCTGAAGTCTTCCAGGGCTGCGGGGGGGGAGATTCGGTCTGGTTGAATAAGGCAGGATATCCGAGAGGCGGTCATTTCGGCCAGGGGGCCGCGGGGAGGTGGTGGATTGTTGAAAACAACAAATCTGGTTTAGAAATGGTTGCGGACAGTGCCGTCGGCTGGTGCAATTCGCGATCGATTGGAGCATGCGACAACCGTTGTTATCGTGTTGTAGCACAAGAAGTTACGGCGTCGGCCGCGGTGCAGAATCATTTTGACTACCATGCAAAAGAGGGGGCTTTGGAGGGTGGGGTTATTTGATCTAAGTGTCTGTTTTATTGGGACTTCGGTTGATTGTGAGGGCACTCCGAGGCGAGGTGGGTGAGAAACGACGATGAAACGCGGTCGGACTGCGGATACGGTAAGTATACAGATTTACAGTATTTTGTCAAGAGGAAAGTTGAACACCCAAGAAGAATTTTGCGGGTTCTGGAATGTCGGCCAGCGCCCCTCCCCGGGGTGAGGTTTCTGTGCCCCCTTGCCTCGCGTCCACCGAGTCTGGTACGAAAGGGAAATATTGACCGAGTAGCGAGTTTCTTCTTCGTCCACTTCAAGTACACGGACAGCCGCAGGGCGGCCTGGGACACTTCGAGGCGATCTACCTGATGCTGATGGCGTTGGCACGCGCGGGTCGGCTGGGGAAGTTTGGGGCGTAGCGTTCCGCGGCGGCAGGATTCCAGGGCGACTTGCAGCAGTCCGAAGTGTAAGCGAGGACGGATGAACCGCAATACTCGCTTACGCGTCGGGTTGGCATGTGGTTCCTTCCCTCTGGAGATTGCGTGATGACGGATGTGGACGCCAAGATCACGGCGTTCCTCGACGGCACGGCGTTCGCCGTCGTGGGCGCTTCGGAGGATCGCTCGAAATACGGCAACAAGGTCCTGCGGGTGTATCAGCAGAACGGGCTCACTGTCTATCCGGTGAATCCCAAGGCCAAGGAGATCGAGGGTTTGGCCTGTTACCCGGACTTTGCCTCGCTGCCGGAAGCAGTTCACGGGGTGTCGATCGTGACGCCGCCCGCCGTGACCGAGAAAGTTGTCGAACAGGCGCACGCCGCCGGGATCCGTCACCTGTGGATGCAGCCCGGGGCGGAAAGTGACCGGGCGATCAAGCGGGCCGAAGAATTGGGCATGGAGGTGCTTGCGGGCGGGCCGTGTATTCTGGTGAAGCTCCGGTACCGTGAGTAGACCCAACTGTTGCATAAATCGAGTGGTTCTGCAACGGGCTAGTTGAGGGGGTGGCGGGGTCAGAGGAGAGCTGATCGACGATTCGGGGCTTCGATAGCGCGTACGGGTAGCGTTGATAATCGT
>JAAYAY010000184.1 GCA_012719125.1 Planctomycetaceae bacterium
CGAAGAATGTCGGCCCATGGAAGACCAAATCATGACGGGCAACCGTGTTCAGGGGCGAGTCATCCTGGACGTTTTGCGCCGGACTCCACGCCTGGAATACCGAGGGAAAGTCCCGGCCCTGTATTCGGTCGATCAAGGGTCGTTCGGCTGGCGTTGTGATTGTCTGCGCTGAGACATCCGCCATCTTCTGTGTAAACCACTCCAACCAGTCGGCCATGATGGCATCGCCTATCGTACTGCCCTCTCGATACTCCTTCAGAGTCTTGCCCCAATAGAAGCTGATCCAACCCGAGGCTACTGTCTGTGACTGGTCGATGAACTGCTCCATTTCATCTGGCGAGCATTTCAACGGGAACGTTTCTTCGATGATCACGGGTTTCCCGACCGCAAACCCACGGAGTGTCTCCATCGCCTCAGCCACCTTGCCCTTTTCCGGGTAAAGGTGCATGGCGACGAAATCAAGCTTTTCGGTGACTTTGTTTGGGATGAAGCCGGAACTGAGGCCGGGCCGGTCGAGGCTCCAAGGCACAAGCCCAACCGTGACAAGGTGCCGTCGATCATACTTGCGGATCGCCGTGACCAGCCGATCAATCCACTGGCGAGCGATCTCGTGGCGGGGACGGTCTCTTGCTTCCAAGGTAATGAACTGCACGAAGTGCTTGTCGCCGAAAGCAGGGCCGAGCCAATCGTCTCGTTTAGCAGCACCCCCAGGAACGACCGGCTCGTTCATCAAATCGTAACAGAAGACTGCGGGACTACCGGCACATGTCTTGGCTACCGCTTCCCAGAACGCCGCCTGCGCTGCCCATCGACCTTGCTCTTCCAGCTTGTCGTACCACGGCGGCACATCCTGTTTGTGGTAGCAGCCGAGTCCGGTGAGATCGAGGTAGAGTTCTACCTCTTCCGCCAACGCCACAAGGCGAGCAAGTTGCTGGAGCGAATGTTGGTTTGGCTCATTAGGACTGTCCATGAACTTCCCGAACTGAAGGTGGATACGCACGACCGATGCGCCCAAATCCTTCATCTCTTGGAAGTCTTCGACGATCATCAGCCACTCGTCGTCCCAGTAATCTTCGATCAGTCGTCCAGGGCCATCGTGGTCGTAGTTGAAGCCCCATGGAACGAACTCTCGGCCAGAGTTTTCCAGAACGAACGAGCGGTTGTCGGAAGCGACTCGGACCCATTCCTGTCCAGTCAGGTTTTTCGCAGGTTCTTTGGCAAAGCCAGTTGCCGTTACGGCAACGATGCAAACGGCAAACATGGTTCTGATCATCACGGCTCTTCCCCTTTGAGCTTCAGCAGACCGTATTCGTTCGCCATCTCAGCGTAAACATCGATCTCAGGCTTTGTGTTTCCTTTTCCATCGAACAACGCTGGCCCTTCCCACCTTGTCGGTTCCCAAATGAACGTGCCCAGCCCTTTGCCACTGGGCAACCCATGCACAGTGTCGTTAATTTGTCGAATGTTCGGCACCGAGTATTCCACGAGCATGACGTCTTGCTTGTAGCGGCCCACCAAATCAGTCAGGTTGGATTTCAGATCGCCCAGTGTCCCATGCCATTTGGGATAGTACGATTGGCCAAGAATGTCGAACTCGACTCCTTGGGCCAGCACCTTGTCCAGAAACGATCTGGACTGCTTGTTTTGTCCGCAGGAAGAAGCGTCGATTGAACCGCATGACGGGCTCCTGAACCGGAAACATCGGGCGACCATTCCAAAAAGACTGCAAATGTTGGCCGAATTGCCGCTCATTCTACCAACCGACGATCCCGGTTGATAGAATCGGGACCGTCGCAACCTGCGGAGGTTCAACATGTTACGTGTCTGCGTTCTGGGGCTTCTGGGTGTTCTGGCTGTGCCAGCGGTGGCCGTCGAGTCCAAGCTCTCCCTCCTGATTGTGGATGGCATGAACAACCACGACTGGCGGCTACTTCGAGATGGTCCTGCCGCAGACGTTGCTGGAGGCGAAGCCAAGGTCGTTGGTCATCGACTGGATTGACTTCTACCGGCACTAAGTTCAAGTTTCGCACATTTTGAGGATGCATTTTGAGCGATCCGCGGCGATCTTCGCGGAGACATGGCAATTGAATTTTCGTTGCACGTCCCGTCCGTTTGTAGCGGGACGACGCGTCAGCCTGCA
>JAAYAY010000185.1 GCA_012719125.1 Planctomycetaceae bacterium
TGGGAAACCGTCTACCGCCAATACTTGAAGACCCAACCTCGACCAATGCTCGCCACTAACAGGACAACAGCCAAACAATCCCATCAAATAGCCGCGTAATTCTATCGAATGGAGCTACCGCACCCATTCAACCGGCATGTGCCAAGCCGCCCGTGGGACTGAATGCCACCGACCTCTCGATGGTCGACGAAGATTTCGCCTTCCAAGGCGAATACGCCGGAACCGTCAAGGAAGCGGAAGGAAAAGAGGCCAAGTATGGCGCCCAAGTGATTGCCCTGGGCCACGGCCAGTTCGCGGCCGTCGTCTATTCGGGCGGCTTGCCCGGCGCCGGTTGGAATCGAGGGAACCCCAAGGCCCAACTGGCGGGCGAGAAACAGGGCGATAAGGTCGTCCTCAAAGGTGAACAGATCAGCGGCGAGATCTCCGGCAAATGGATGATCCTCAAACACACGGATCGCGAAGATCAAACCGTGCTCGAAGCGGTCCAACGCAATAGCCCCACGCTCGGTGCCAAGCCGCCCAAAGACGCCCTGGTGATCTTCGACGGAAGCGGAACCGGGCAAATCGCCGACGGCTCCATGAACGACGCCAAATTGCTATGGGCCGGTGCCACGACCAGGCCGCTGCCCAATTCGTACACGATTCACATGGAATTCCTCCTCCCCTACGTGCCGGAAGAACGCGGCCAGGGACGCGGCAACAGCGGCGTCTACCTCCACGACTGTTACGAATTGCAGGTGCTCGACTCCTTCGGCCTCGAAGGCGCGAACAACGAGTGCGGCGGCTTCTACAAGATCAAGGAACCCGACGTCAACATGTGCCTGCCGCCCCTCAGTTGGCAGACCTACGACATCGACTTCACCGCACCCGCGTACGACGCTCGAGGCAAGAAGACGGCCCCTGCCCGAGTCACCGTGCGCCACAACGGCGTCGTGATCCACGACAACCTGGAACTCCAGGAAACGCCGGGACGTCAAAAGGAAGGTCCGGGGCCCCGCGGCATCCACCTGCAGGCCCACGGCAACAAAGTGCAGTACAGGAACATCTGGCTGGTCAAGAAGTAGAGCGTCTAACTGGTAGATTTCTTTCGTCCGCCTGCCTGACGCCCGACGTCTCGTAGTGCAAATGTTGGGCCAATCGCGGACTGGTTTTCGTCGACGATCTTGCGGCACCACTTGAACACGAATCCGCCGGAATTCTCCTTCCCCGAGATCGTTTGTGAACTAGAATACTTGTGGAGGCAGAGGCCGCGAGAATTCGCTTCGACGAAGAAAGAATTGATTTGCTTTGTGTGCGTTTTCTGCCGATACTTCTGCATGTCAACTCACTGCTCGACCAACCAAGTGAAACATGTCGAGCCTCCCGCCACATTTCCGACGGAGGTGCCAACCCATTAGCGTGAGCCGGGACCGCCCAACGGCTTGTGCATCAGCACGCCAGTGTCCCCGCTCTTCTCGCAGCGACGCATCCGGTCGCATTTGTGGGAGGTTTGATTCATCGCCGCCGCGTTGCCGTCCTCACGGAACGCGGCGGTTTTTTTTGCGCCTCCCGACCCAAGTCCTCGGGTGACCTCCAAAACCGAGTCGTGCCCAGAAGCCCCGCCGCTCGAACTCTTCGGCCTCTCGCCAGATTCCGCCCGCCTCCTCTGCCGTGGCCGCAAGTGTCCTGCAACATCGCGCAGGTAGACCGCGGCGAGTTCAACCTTCTGACGGCCGCAAAACCACCCCTGCGAGGGACATATCCCCACCCCCTCCTTCTGCCCGGCTGTTCCTTCGCGGAGCAAGGTTCTATGCTGGTCGGCGAATAACGCCCCAGACGAGGTTCATGGCATCTGCCGCCCACGAACGCCCCGGGCATATCCGGTGGAGCGGCCGCGAGGTTTCCCGTGTTCTTCTTTTTCTTCCCTTACAGCACCGATTCGCCGGTCTATCACTTTCCGGCGATCACGATTGCGATGATCGCGATCAACGTCGTCGCCTTCGTGCTGTCGGTGATCTATCCCGAAGCCGTCGTGGTTTACTGGCTGACCCACGGAGACGGCCTGCACCCCGTGCAGTGGCTGACCGCCAACTTCATGCACGCGGGAATCCTCCACCTGGTCTTCAACATGATCAGTCTCTGGGTTTTCGGCCTGATCGTCGAAGGCAAGATCGGCTGGTGGCGGATGCTCGTCGTCTATCTCGGCATCGGCATCGTTCAGAATGCACTCATCCAGATGATGATGCTTTGGGCCTCGGAGGGAGCTTCGTTGGGGGCCTCTTCCATCATATACGGCCTCATGGCTATCAGCCTTCTGTGGGCGCCCAGAAACGACGTGAATTGCGTGTTCGTTCTGATTGTCTTCGTCTACGTGCGCAGTTTCTGCTTCGACGTTCAGGTCATGACGCTTGCCAGTTTCCTGATCGGGCTGGATCTCTTCGGTTCTCTGGCGACCGGGCTGGCAATGTCCACCGAGTTGCTGCATACCGCGGGGGCTCTCGTCGGCGCCGCCGTGGGCTACTGGATGCTCAAAACCGACCGCGTCGATTGCGAGAACTGGGATCTGTTCTCCGTCTGGGCCGGCAAACACCTGATGACGGACAAAGAACGGCAGGCCCTTGCCGAGAAGGACCCGGCCTATCAGGAAGAGAAACGGCAACGAGAGTACGAACTGCGGAGAGGAGCCGTCAACAAGATCCGCATGCTCGTCGCCGCCGGCCGTCCCCAAGAGGCCTACGAATTCTATCGCAAGAAAGCCGTCGTGCTCGACAACTGGCGGCTTCCGGAGGCCGACCTCCGCAACATGATCGCCGCGTTCCACAAGTCGGGCCAGTGGGCCGCCTCGATCCCCGCCATGGTCGAATTGCTGCGCAGCGCTCCCGAGGATTCCGCCAATATCCGCTTCAAACTGGCCCAGATTCTCGTCCAGAAGGAACGCCGCCCGGCCCAGGCCTGGAACGTCCTCTGCAAAGTCGATCCAACGAGCCTCAACGAAAAACAGCGGCAGTTCTACGCCGGCTTGAAGCAGATCATCGTCAAGGCCAAACAAGAGAATCCCTACGATTCCGTCGACGCCGACTGGTAGTCCCGGAGAAACAATTCTCCTCTTCCTACACCATTCACAGCGGCTTCAGGGAAGTCACCCACAGAAACGGGCGATCGCCGTCGTCCAGCCGGAGCTCGCCCTTGAGCCTGGCCTGAAACAACACCTTGCGAAGCATGATGCTGTACGACGATCGCGAGGGTTGAAGGTTGGCGATGACCTTGGCCGGTTCCAGCCCGTGGCGTGCCGTGGCGTTGTGGTCGAGCAGGACCGGCATCTCCAGACGCTTGCCGACGGCCTCCAGCACCGTGGTGACGGGCACGCCGCTCACGTTCACGTCGCGCAGCTCGAACAACTCCGGCTTGATGTCCCGTTCGGGCTTCTCCGGGGCCCAGCCGATCGGCCAGATCTCCATGTCGGGTTTCGCTTCCACGATCGACAACGACGGGCTCCCCGACTTCCCGCCGGGTACGAGGCACAGTCCGGGCGACCGGAGCACATAGGCCAGGGCCGTACCTCGCGACAGGGCCGAGAGATCCTCCGCCACGATGTCCTTGCTCAACGGCTCCGCCAGACGAGAATCGGCCGAGAGCGGGGTCGACAGAACCTTGGCCGCCTGACGAATCACCTCGGCGCGAGACAGCCCTTGCGTGTTGAAGCCCAGCGGCGGCGCCAGATCGGCCTGCAAACGCTCGAAGTCTTCGGCGACCAGACCGAAAGCAACCTTCGTGGGCCTCTCATCGGGCGGCCCCAACTCCGACAGGTCCCGCAGCCAGGCCGCAAGCTCGCCCATCTGCGAAGCCCGGAACCGGGCCCCCGGCACAACCACCTCGTCGTTGGCGGTGATGATCCCGGTCACCGCAAAGCTGGGAGCCTCTGCGGTGCCGCGACGGTCGATCTTGGGTTGGTCCCCCGGACGACTGGAGCGGATCCGGAATCCCTCGATTCCGGCCCCGGCAAGCCTCTGGAGCCACTCCTGACGGCCCGTGATCGGCACGCCCTCTTCCACCGCGAGCTCCAATTCCACGCGACTACCGGCCAGAACGGGGTCCGAGAGGCACACGCCGCTCAGAAGAGCCAGGGAGAACAAGTACCGAGTTGTGGCGTTCATAACCAACTCCAGAGGGGTGCCCGCAGAATCCGCATTCTTCGCGTAAATTACCGGTTCCGTCCTGGCCGCCAATCTATCGGGATTATAGCACGCCCGACGGGTCTCATCCGGGCACCGGAGGGTTGTCGGATCGACGCACAGACGTCTCTTCCCATCGCGAAAACCGGCGATCGATTCGGCCCCCCCCGGGGGAGTTTGCGCGGCCGCTCGAATATGCGAAAATGCTCCCCGCTACATTCCTGACGTTCAACCTGAAAAAAAGGAGCGCACGATGGGACGACCGGTTACGATGTTCACGGGCCAATGGGCCGACCTGCCTTTGGAATCACTGGCTCAGAAATTTCAGGGGTTTGGCTACGACGGAATGGAGCTGGCTTGCTGGGGCGATCATTTCGAGATCCCAAAAGCGCTGGCCGACGACAGCTACTGTGCGAAGAAGCGAGAGCTGCTCGACAAGTACAACATGCAGGTGTACGCCATCAGTGCCCATCTTGTGGGCCAGGCCGTGCTCGACAGGATCGACCAGCGGCACAAGGCGATCGTACCCGACTATGTTTGGGGCGACGGCGACCCGGCCGGGGTCAACCAGCGTGCCGCCGAAGAGTTGAAGAATGCTGCCCGGGCCGCACAGAAATTCGGCATCAGCATCGTGAACGGCTTCACCGGCTCGAGCATCTGGCACCTGTTCTACGACTTCCCGCCCGCCGCCCCCGGCATGATCGACGACGGCTTCAAGCTGTTGGCCGAGCGTTTCAATCCGATCCTCGACGTGTTCGGCGAGTGCGGCGTGAAGTTCGCTCTCGAGGTCCATCCGACGGAGATCGCCTTCGATCTCTATTCGGCCCAGCGGGCTCTGGAAGCGTTGAACTATCGCGAAGAGTTCGGCTTCAACTTCGACCCGAGCCATCTGGTCTGGCAAGGCGTCGATCCGGTCGAATTCATCCGCGCCTTCCCCGATCGGATCTATCACGTGCACATGAAAGACGGCCTGGTGACCCTCAACGGCCGAAGCGGCATCCTGGCCAGCCATCTTCGCTTCGGCGACCCTCGCCGCGGCTGGGACTTCCGCTCCCTGGGCCACGGCGGCGTGAACTTCGGCGAGATCATTCGCGCCTTGAACGCCATTGGTTACCAGGGCCCGCTCTCCGTGGAATGGGAAGACATGGGCATGGACCGCGAACACGGCGCCAAGGAGTCGTGCGAGTTCGTGCGGAAAGTCGATTTCGCGGCCAGCAACGTCGTCTTCGACGCCGCCTTCGATAAGGCCGAACAGACCCAGAAGGCATAGCGAATTGCCCGCCTGCCGATCAAGGCATACCATGGAAAGCCCAGCGAGTGGCCCATACCCCGCTGGGCTTTTCTACAGCAGGAAAGCGTTTGACTCGATGGAAAAGAAACTCAGAATCCCCCCCGAAAAGATCCGGCGCCTGATCCAGAAGTTGGGCGCTTGCTCGGCCACCGACAAGATCACCGTCGATGGCAAGGACGTCGGCTGGATGTGCCGCGTCCCGCCCGAAACGGCAGACGACAGCGGCTGGCGTTTCCTTGCCGGAGACGAGTCTCCCGACTATCTCGACAATCCCGACAATCACGGCATCTACGACGTCAACACCATCTGCAACTACGATCAATCCATCATTCCCTTCCTCCATGCTGCACCGGGCACCGCCTACGAACGCGATCCGAGCACGGGCGTCTTCGTGAAGGTCGATTCTGATTCGCGCGACTATTGAGCGAGGCGGCCCGGCAGGTTCACAGAGATCGAAATGACCCTCGAAGAACTCCGTCAAGTCGATTCTCCGGACACTCTTGCCGTTGATCGCCTGAAGGCGGTTTTGTCGGGATTACCGGAATAACCGGCACCGGCCCCTCCGTTACCGATATCGGCTCGTTTCGCCCAAAATTTCCCGTTCCTGCCGTCCGGAGGTACACTGAAAAGACGGAGTGTCTGCCGCAAAACCTGGCTGGGAGAGTCGTCTTGAACAGCACCGCAACCACCGCATCGCGCCGCCGCAGGACGGCCGCCTTCCGCGCCCTCGTGGCGGTGGTCGCATCGCTCTTCTGGCTCTCGATCGGCCCCCGGCCCGTCGCGGCCGCCGAGGATTACCTTTCGGCAGCCCTGAAGCTCACGGAAGACTTCCGCGCCAACCTGGAACAGCTCGCCGCCTTGTGCGAACAGCGTGGCCTCTCCGAACAGGCCGCACAGACCCGCGGCTGGGTCAAACCCCCTGACCCCACTCGGCTTTTCGTTTCCGTCTTGCCCGTCGAAATCGGGCCCCCCGCCCCCCCCGAGGGCGCGTCGGCCGACGTCGCCGCCTGGCACAAGCGGTTCTACGAGTTGCGCAGCGAGCAGGCCGGCGACTACTACGCCCTGGCCCGCAAGGCCGTCAAGGCCCGACATGCCTCGCTGGCCTTCGATCTGATTATGGCCGCCCTGCACGAGGATCCCGATCACAAGTCGATCCGTCAGATGCTCGGCTTCCGCCAGTATCGAGGGCAGTGGCTGACCAACTACGAGATGAAGCGAGCCCAGGAAGGTTACCTCTGGCACGAACGGTTCGGTTGGATCAAGCGCAACCTGGTCGGTCAGTACGAGGAAGGCAAGCGACCCTCCGACAAAGGCTGGATCACCGCCGAAGAAGACGCCCGGCTCCATGCCGACATCCGCAACGGATGGGTGATTCAGACGGAACACTACAACATCCTCACCAACCACAGCATTGAAGAAGGCGTCGCCCTGGGCGCCAAGCTCGAAGGGCTCTACCGCGTCTGGAAGCAGTTGTTCATCCGCTACTACGCCTCCGAGGCCCAGGTCGCCGGACTTTTCGAAGGGCGGGCGGCAAAACTCCAATTGCCGCAACACAACGTCGTCCATTTCCGCAACCGGCAGGAATACGTCGCCGCGCTCAGCCCCGGCTATCCCTCCATCGGCATTTCGCTGGGAATCTACATCTCCGGTCCCACCCCTGTTCCCACTCCCGGCCCCCCTCCGATCTCGAAGAAATCGGCCATGTACTTCTTCGCCGGAGAAGACTCCGACGTCCCCACGCTGTATCACGAAGCGACCCACCAACTGTTCCACGAATCCCGGCAAGTCTCTCCAATGGTCGGCCAGGGCGGCAACTTCTGGGTCATCGAAGGCGTGGCCATGTACTTCGAAACGCTCAAGCAGGAAAACGGTTCCCACGTGCTCGGCGGATTCGATACCGAGCGGGTCGAAGTCGCCCGCATCCGACTCTTCGAACCCAAGTATCGCTTCTACGAGCCCCTCGCCAAATTCTGCGAACTGAATATCACCGATATCCAAAGCGATCAGGACCTCATCGCCAAACGCTACACCCAGGCGGCCGGACTTTTCTTCTTCCTCATGCACTACGACAACGGGCGTTATCGCGACGCCGCCGTCGCTTACCTCAATGCCGTCTACAGCGCACGCGACACGGTGAAGACTCTCCGCCAACTCGCCCGAACGACCTATGAGGAACTCGACCGCCAGTACGCCGAGTTCATGAAAGGCCCCGGCGAAACGGTTGAATCTCCCGCGGGCGCCCCTGCAGAGCCCAACGCCGACAACACCAACTCTCTGCAATAGGATCGTTCAGGTCGGCGTGACCGACGCAGAACGGCAAATACCGTTCGCGATCTCGCCGCTTCACTGTCGACGCCCGTTCCGCCGTCCCTCCAACCACACCGCGTTTGAACACCGTAGCCCAGGGTCAGCCCCGCGGCCCCGCCGCGCTCGCGCCACCCTGGGTATCCATCCCCCGCCAACCTGGACGCCGAAGGCGTACCACATCATTTGGAGTGCGTGCGACTCGTCGCCGCTTTTCGGTTGTCTCCTGGGTTCCCGCCTGCGCGGCAGTGACGGTTGCTGCCTGCGCGGGAATGACGATTGCTGCGGGCGTCACAATCGGCTCAATTTGCGGGACTTTCTGAACGCGTTTGGGGGTTGTCGTTCGGTCGATTTCGGGCGATGGGTGATGGTGTAAGTGTGTTCATGGATGTGTTTTCCGGTTTGGGGCGTGAACGTAAGCCGACTTTCCTCTGTAGGGGGGCGTTCAAAAAGTCGAAAGGGGCCGGCTCGGGGTATTTGCGGACACCGCGAGAGACCGGCGAAGAAGCCCTCGCGACGGACAGGGTATTTGGAGTGCGTGCGACTTGTCGCCGCTTTTCGATGGTCGTCCGAATCGTCGCCTGCGCGGCAGTGACGGTTGACGGGAGAATTCGCTCGAGAATCACGCAAACGTTGTTGAGCGACGAGGCCGGGAGCGGCCGGGTCGGTGGTGGGGGCGTCGGCGGCGTTCATGATTGGGCTCCATGTTGCGCTGAGGCTGACGGGACAAAAAAAGCCCGTCGAAGAACGGCGGTCGTTCCTGGACGGGCTCGCGCCAGTACTCGCGGATTGGGTGCGGGCCTGGATCGATACCTGGAGGGGCCGCGAGGCGTCATTCTCGGGCCTTTCGTCTACGGTACATTAGTATACATATTTGCGGGAACAATGCAATACGAAAATTGAACATTTGTATAGGTTTTGGGGAAATCGGGTTTCTGGTGGGGGGGTGGGCATCGCCGGGGATTTGAGTGTCCACGTTCCGATTTCCAGCGAATGCCTCAATGTCCCCTACGGCTATCGGAACGGGCGATTCAACCTGATTCAGCGCGTTACCTTCCCGTCGAAGGAGCCAGGCTACGCGATCGGCAACCCGTTGTCGTAAGCGAGGCTGCCCACCCACCTCGCCCTTCGACATTCCTTGTTCGATATTCTGCGGTTCCCATCCTCCGCCCCGAAGGGGCCCAAACATATCAGCCCGGGGCAAAGGCAAGGCGAGCCCCGCGAGCCCTGCCGCCGCCCCGGGGGGCGGATCTTCGCGAAAACAATCGGTGGCAAGCAAAGATGGACTCGACTCGGTTCTCAAGAGAGTATCTGCTTTGGTTCTTTTCACCGGTGCGAGCTACAGTACTTAACGGTCCGGCTCGGCGCAAGCCATCGCAAGATGATGAAGGCGAAGATTCGGGTTTGATGTGCGAACATGTTCGGTTACTCGATGCGGCCGTTCCGCGAATCCAGACGCCCGCTGAAGCGACTGCTCCAATTTGGCGGCGAGATTCTGGAAGAAAACTTCTGTACTGTCCTTTTGAAGCAGATACGCGATCATTGCGCCTTCGCCATGCAATGGACTTGCAACACCAGCAACGAACTTGTCGTTCACGTCTTTGAGATATTCCGCCAGAGTGGCGCTCGTGGGCAGAACTTTCGCTTCGATCGGCCACGCCCATCGGCGATTTGCCGTTGAGATAAACGCCAGGTCGTATGCTGGTGGTTTCGCGGCGGCGGACTTTCGTGACTCCAATTCTGGCCACTCGTGTTGCGGGACGACCGTAGCGTAGCCATCAGTTTCGCTCGCAAACAGAAGCTGAATTTCGACGAAATGGCAGCGGACGAGATCGCGTTCCAACTGTTCCAGTGGTTGAGAGAAATCAACAGCCGGAGCGTGTTTCGCCATCAACGCATCGAATGCGCGCCACGTCCAATCCAGAATCATAAAACATTGGCTGGATGCCCATTCCGAGGGCAGGTTGCCTCCCCCTGGATCGCTAGGCCAAACGAGTTCACTGAAAGTGGGACGCCGTGTCATCATCGTCCCTTTGCAGCATTCAAAATCGCATTGCTAAGTTCATCTGCATCCCGCATCGCCTGCGACCGAGTCCAATAGCGATATTCGTCTGGCTTAATGACGGTTAGATTCTGTCCTGGCTTTCCCCTCTCCTTGTGAAAGAGAAACGCAACGCGTTGAAACCCAAGGCCATTGTTCGTTGCTGTCCGCGCCTTCTTGCTTAAGACATCACGATGAAACTCCCCGAGCTGATCGAGAAGACCGTCCACTTCGATTGTCTCTACTTGAATCGTCAATTCACGAGTGTCACCGATGTGAAACGTCACAGCACGAATCGGTAAGAACGTCGATGTACTCGCTTCCTGAAGGATCGTAGCCGCTATCGGTTTGTCGTCGCCAAACGTGCCGCGAATGACTCGAAGGAAGGTGTCGGCAAAACCAGTCAATTCTGGTTCGGCTTTCGACTTCGCGACTCTCCGCGTTTGTGCCCGCGCAGGTCCAGGAGATTGTCGCAGGGCGTCGGGAAGGCGGATCCGCAGGACGTCTTCAATGAGCGCATTGTCGGCTCCAGTAAGCGACAGCGCTTTTCGCACAGCCTTGTCAACTTCTTCAGGTGAACTGAAACTGCTGGCTGGTTGCCGAAGCGTCGGAAGCGGAAGTGTAAGCAGCTCATTTGACTTCACTTCAGTGATGTAGTGGCCCAGCCGACTACTTGTTAGGAAGAGGAAGTACGTTGCCAAGAAGCTATTGTAGGTGATGCAAGCGGCGTTGATGTGGTCGGTTCTTCCACCGGTTTCGTGGACCGACAAATAGGTTTGCTTGCAAATGACTCCCCACTCGGGATCGTCGGGCTTTATCAGCGCGGCGCGAAATCGCCCGATGGAACTTACAAAACTCTGCTTGATCAGCAGTTGCGGATTGTGGAAGGCGGAGAAATCGGTGGAACCTTTCCCGTCAACGCGTGGATCGCCCCACGGGTCCACTCGTGCAGCGTCCAACTCAAGAGAAACATCGTCCGGAAAGTTTGTTTCTTCAAAGTACGGTACCTTCCTCAATTCAGGCAGACTCTTCTTCTTGTCGCCGGGTATCACCCCCAGTCGCGTCTGGACTTCTCCAGTCTTCTTGAGCTTCGCCAGCGTTGGCAACTTGCTTAGACGGCGAATCAGTTGCAGGTCTCGCCTTCCGCCGAGCGAAAGCACCGGCCAAACCAAGGGATCGTTTGCCGCTTCGTAATGAGAAACGCGATTCACATCCTGCGGTTCGATTGTGAATCGAGGAATCCCGTCGACTGACCGGATCGGTTTGGGAGTGAAGTAGTACAAATCCAGGTCCGGCTTTGGCTCGTCTGGCGATGCAACAATGACGCAGGAAGGGCCAATAACGTCGGTAAACACTTCCCGCCGAAGCGCCGACAGGTTGGTGATTTCATCGACGGAATACGTCTGGAAGAATTTCTGTCGTAAATCCAACGCAGGTTGCCCGCGTTGGTAGAGCCACGGGGGCGCTGGCTGGAGCATCGCCAAACGTCCATCACTCGCCAGCATGTTCAGCCCCCGAGTGACGAAAAGTGGTCCGATGTCGTTGTTGGTGATAGGCCATTTGTGGATGCGAGCCCAGTTCTCGGCGTTGGTCAGTTTCAGCGTTCTTGCCTTGCGTCGTCCGATTGCTGGTATTTCAATGGTAATTTTCTCGGAGGTCTCTTTCGCACTGTTGTCGCCCCACGGTGCGTTTCCAATCACGAGGTCAAATGGGGATTGACCGTCACCGGTCAACCGATTCTCGACGTCTGGCTGAAAGAAGTCTGCGCGGAGCAACCGAATCTCGCGCAACGGCGGAAAGACCTTTTCTCGCGTTACATAGTGCTTTGGTTCAATGGCGTCCGCCATCGCCAGATAAAGGCTGAAGCATGCGACGCGCACTGCATCCGGATTGATGTCAACGCCATGCAGGTTGCCCGCCAGAATTGGCTTCAGATCACGGACCAGAGGATCACGGCCATGTGCCCGTCGCCACCGATGAATCAAACGCTGAAATGCCTTAACGAGGAATATCCCTGAGCCGCAGGCTGGATCCAGAACGCGGATGTCCCATTCCGTTCCGCCCCAGGGAAGAACTGCGTCCAAAACGTAGTCAACCAGTTGAGGCGGTGTGTAATAGGCCTTATTGGCGTCGCGATCTTCGTTGAGAAACTCTTCATAAACGCTGCTGATGAATTCGAGGGGGATCGTATCGAACGAGTACTGCGGCCAAAGAAGAAGCTGACGGTCTTCGGTGTCAATTTCTCCAGAAGCCAGGTCGGCCAGCAATTCCAAGTGAGGCGCTTTAACAGCATCCTCCTCGGCCTGCCAGGCGGCTTCCCTTTCTTCGTCTGTCTGCTCCCAATTGCCCGGAAAGAGATCGCCGTTGAATCTCGCGTCCATCCACCGAAATAGCGCGTACGTGTCTGTTTTGTCCCGCAGTATTGAAGACAAGTCAGAATAGACGTGCTTAAGTTGGCCATCGCATTTCTTCTTCAGCATCGTTTCGCTGAAAAATGGTTTCCCGCCGCTGTCTTTGCGATGAAAAAGAAATTGAGTGAAGATCACTCTGGCGAGCAGGTCATGGCAGAAATCCCGCGGAAGCCCTTGCCCGATCAGTTCGTTTCGTACGAAACGGAGGTTCTTCAGTAACAGAGCATCGGCCCGACCTTCACCTGGAAAATGGTCCGGGAGCTGCTTTTGAAGATGTCCGGTGGCGAGACTAACCCAATGAAGGAGTTCTCGGATTCTTTTCTGATCAGAGCTTGAAGCCGCATCACCGTCCTCAGACAACTCACAGACCCGTCGCATTGATTTGCTTTGGTTTGGATCCTGCAAGCAAGACCACGCCAGAATGCGGTTCGGCTCGAGAGTCACCAGGACTGCGGATCGCGAGAAGTTCCAGGCAAGGCGATGCGTCTCGTCGAGGACTTCGTCATTGACACTTGTGGAGAACTGGCAAACAACGGCCAACGGAGCCGCGGTGATGTCTCCTTTGGGGTCGGGAATCAGAATCCCAGTCTCGACGGTCACGTTGTGCCGTCTTTGCAGTGCTCCCCCGATCTTCAGCTTGGCCAAACGCAAACACGCCCTCGCCCCCTCTCCATCGGGATCGAGAATCTGGTCCGGGGCTGGCCATCCCAGCCATTTGGCGGCGTCTTCAAGGAGCATTAGCGGACGGCATCCTGCTTTGTTTGCGCGGGGAACGAATCACAAACGCCTCGACTGACAAATTGCTTCCATTATCCTATCCGATTCTCACGGTTCTTGCACCACCACTCGTCCCTGTTCGTACGGAGTTCACTGCTGGGCCGTACTATTGACATTTCGATCCGATCACAAGACTGCGCATGCCAATTGAAGCGGCGTATGGGCTGCCCGAGTTGTCCGCCCCTTCTGCAACCTAACGCGATCAGGAGGGCGCGTCCTGAGCGTGCAAACGAAGAGTACAACCTGCCTTCGCCCCGACACACTGAACCACTCTCGACCCGCTCCAGACGCCCCTCTCTTCCCCATCGCCGCGTGCCATCGCGACGAACAAACCCCTCGGCACTCTCTCTTTCCCCCCCGCCCAGCAGCGACACAACCATCTCCACGCCCCCCACTCCCGACTTGATCCCCCAGACCTTCCACCGCTTCGCGCCAGCCGTCATTCCCCTGCCTGCATCCCCCTCTCCGTTCCCTCTGCGACCTCATCCCCGCCCCCCAAAAAAATCCCTGACCGTCACGGATTTTGGGGAGGGTGATGTTGGTATCCACCGAGAGAAGCGGAGACCAGGAGGTTTTGGAGCCAGTTTTCATGGTAACGGTGTTGGTTGAGGCGTTCGGCCGGGCTTTGCCAA
>JAAYAY010000186.1 GCA_012719125.1 Planctomycetaceae bacterium
GTAGAAACGACGCCCAGAACGACCCTTCCCCCGGCTCGATTTCCTTGTCATGACACACTCCTTTGCTCCCCAGTATAACGGCTGGAATAAGCACTTGGAGTGTCTGTCAAACTGGAGCCACCTCACAGGTCCTCAAGCCATTCGAGGGCGGCGGTTTCGAGGGTGGATTCGTTCATCGTATGGCGTCACGATTAGGCATCAAGCGTTTTAGCCAGACTGAAACTCGTCGCCAAGCAACTCAATCATCTGATCGGCGTTTAAGCTGTACAGGTCGTAAGTCTTCTCCAACTGTCTAATGCGACTTGGTAATCGGCGAGCCAGGTCTCCAGGGACTGTCTTGGGGCTTACGATACCAACCTTCGGTCGCCCACGGTTATCGTCCCAATACAGCCGGTCCAGTACCTCGTATATGCACGGAATTCGCGTGAGATATAGCCGCTTCGTAACCTCTGTGGTTACCTTGTCCAAGCTGCTCAAAGGAGTTCGCAGAAAGAGTCGGTTGTGTACGGGTGAAGCCACTCGCACCTTCCAGGCGATATAGAGCAAATGCCGATAGAAATGTCGCGGGTTCTTCGGCTCAAAAATGTAATGGTAGTCATTCTTGACGATTCGGCCGGCACCGTAATCTGGACATACCTGATCGAAGAAGAAGAGTGTCAACCAAGTCCATAGACCGGCGTTGCCCGCCACTTCATGATCCGGCAGCGGCGATAGCGTCTCTCTGAGATACTCTGCGGCATCACCTCTTTCCACAAAATGCTTTGAACCAACTGCAATCGGAGGCTCGATCCTAAGTGTGTGCGCATCGTCTTCCAGAAGTTCGGCCGGAACGGGTTTGTTCGGGGTACTACGGCATTCAGCAAGGAATGATCGAAACGCCTCGATCCCGGAGTCGCGAAACTGCCGGATATTCACGAGTCCCCTCCATTTCTGCCATGTGTTGCAGCCAGATACGCTTGCCTGAGCGAGTGTCGCTCACAGAACGCTTGGATGACTTCGTCGACCCATTCCGCTTGCTCCTCCTCCGAATCATCCAGTCCCGGTGGCGTTTCACGATCGGGATGCAAACTGCGCCCAAAACGCAGCCAAAGCACTGACCACCGATCGTCGTCTTCCTCCACGTCCACGTTTTCATCAATCGCCTGCGTCAGAATCCGTCGCACGATTTCCGGATACAGCATCGCGTAAACCGCGGGGTCCGATCGGATTCGTTCGACAAGGTCCGGATCACTTCTGTCGACCAGTAGATAGACGTCGTGTTCGCGAAAATCGAGCCGCCACAATTCATGCTTCAAGTCGACTTGCTCAATCGGCAAGATCCCACGCCTGCCGGCCGCCGTCTGTCTGCCTGCCCTAAGGGGTCGAATATTCTCAGCTATCCCAAGAATGCGGCCGATTCTCTCGGACTGATCAACAACCTTCAGCGTAAAAAAGACGTTCTCTCCTTCAATCTCGTGCAGCGAGCGGGAGCGTGGAGCCTGTACTGCGCCAACTTTCCCAAACGCGAATCTCTGGATTGCCGACGATCCGGCGCACATGGCTTCGAGGAAGATCGCGGCTTCTTCCGGGAACTGCTTTGCAGGCAAGTCGATCGTAGCGTCAAACGTTCGGGGCTGCCCGTCATGAACTTGGATGTCAATGCGGTTTCTCGGTATTCTCCGACGTCCCGTGAAATTGACCCGTTTGATCATTCGGCTGCCTCCGTCGTTCGAGAAACATCGTCAACACGGACGAATAGATCTCTGTGCCTATCGAAGCCATCGACCACAAACTGGAACACAGGTTCCGTAACTCTTAGCTCCACAACATTGCCGTGCAGAAGCGATCCCTCTACTCCCCGCCCCTTCACTCGCACGGTCCCATTCTTGTTGTCTAGGGTGAAGTCGATCGGGCTCCAGTTACGCAGGGGATCGCCACGAGGAATATCGTAGGCAACAGATACTTTCAGCATCGGATTCTCCGGCATGGCCGCGTCGCCAGTCTGCCCAATCGTGAATCCGCCCGCGCGCTCGTTGATATGGAACCACTTTGGGACCGGCACGATAGTCTCGAAGCCTATCGACGATTCTGACTCCTTGCCGGGTTGGCGCTGGCGTTGTTCGCCTCTTGTGCGTTCGATCGAGAAATAATCACTTAGGAGGTCGAAATCTGGCTCCGTTGTCGCCGGAGTAAGAAGTTCTACGAGCGCATCGACGACCCGGCGTGCAAATTTCACCCGTCCTTTCCAGGTTTTCCATGTCCTGTCCGGACGTTCTGCCGAAGTGTCCCAATCCTCGTGGGCTGGCCCTTCCGTGTCGCCGAGCAACTCTGCCAACGGCCCACTGTCCACGATCGCAAGTGCTTCTACTCCCCTGAGAGCGGCGCGTGAGTTGAGTTTCGTGATCGTCATGCCTTCACGAACATAGTAAGTGTCGCAACGAGTGCCGTCTGCAAGACGCCGGAGGTAGACATCAACTTGTCCCTCTTGGCCAGCCCCAACGCGCCGAGGCAGCCACATCCGCACTCTTACACTTACCAGGTGCCCGGCGGCGAAGTCGCCACGCAGACGATGAATGGTTGCCTCATCGAACGATGTGTCATCCAAGTCGGGAAGCCGTGTCTCGCCAAGTACGTTGGTTTCCTCGGCAGGTGGCGTCTTGACACACGACTTCGCAAACGTGATTGGCGGTGCAACATGCCGTTTCGTTCGTTTGGGCCCATCCCAGTTCATCTTTTGACAAGCGGCTTCAATCGTCGCGTGGTCAAGCGTCACCGCGCCGAGATTGCCGCCAGAGACCTCGACAATCAGTTCACCTCGCACAATCCGTGTAAAGAAATGCACTGCAACAGCCTGTAGAACCCGCTCCGCCTTGAGGTCCTCATGCACGAAGGGGACGACAACCGAGAGGCCTGATTCGTTCGTGCGAGTCACATGCCACTCGCGACAAAACGAGTCGAGTCTCGATTCGTCCTCAACGGGCAGGGGAAGCCCATCGGCATTCTGTGTCGCGCACCAATAACCCTCTGGCATATACTCTTTACCGTCAAGCGTATGGATTTGCAGAACGGCTTGACCCATCAGCAACCGATTCCGATCGGAGCGTCGAACCGTAAGCCCAAACATGCACCCAACGCTGCTAGCAGCGCGGTAGACAGTCTTGCCAAGTCCCCAACGGCCCAGATCCTCGCCGGTCTTTCCGCTACGACCGATATTGCGCCAGAACCAGTAGAAATCTTCTGACCGTCACGGATTTTGGGGAGGGTGATGTTGGTATCCACCGAGAGAAGCGGAGACCAGGAGGTTTTGGAGCCAGTTTTCATGGTAACGGTGTTGGTTGAGGCGTTCGGCCGGGCTTTGCCAA
>JAAYAY010000187.1 GCA_012719125.1 Planctomycetaceae bacterium
GCGGGTTCGTAGCACCAGGGAGCAGTCTGCTCAATTACCATCAGACAGGCGGGTTCCCGGCCGGATATGAACAACGTTGTTTCTCGTGCTATAGGGGCATAGGGAGGGGGTGACGTTCGTGAGTGCGCGAGACGCCCAGCAGATTCATATCCGAGGAATCAACAGCATGACGGTAGTACAACAGAGCGAATGGGAGGATCTGGATGGCTTTCAGGTTGATCACCGGCAATTCCTGGTTCCCTACAACCTGGGCTGCGACTTCGTGGACGCCTTTTCGCTCCCCTTACAGGAAGCCTGCGAAGCGGGGGACCGGCTGAGCGTGGTCGCGATCGTCTGGTTCATGTTGCTAGCCAACGAGCTGCCACTGCCGCCAACGACGTTCGCCTGCCGCTGCAGGCCAAGAGACGTTCAGCCGCTGATCTCAAACCTCGGCCATGAGGCCCGATGTGGGGAATTGGAAGATCTGCACGAAGTGCTCATCCAAGTCGCTCGCGCAGCCGGAATCTACGGGCGGCATTTCCTGGGGGCCAAGATGGTTCGGGCGACACGAGGGATTGGCTCGCGGAAGCGTTGACAGGACTTGATGCGGCGTGTTCTGCTCGACGGAGGATGATAGGTCTACCCCATGCAAAGGAGATTCTGATGCCGGCAAGACATCGTCGTAACCCGAAGACGCAAGAGGTCCGTCACCGTGTCTACCATCTTCCCGAGGATTTGCGGGATGCGGTCCACGAGCGACGCCACAAGAAAGGGCAGACCATGCAGGAGTTCATCCGCGTGGCTGTGGATGACGAGTTGTCCCACCTAGTTGAGGCACTGCACGGCCTGGGAATTAAGCCGTATGTCGACGTGCGCCCGGCCAAGCTGCCGTTGGATGATCGGCTACTTGGGGACTTGAAGGTCGCGAGTGAAGCGACGGGAGTGCCGCAGTCGCAGCTCTTGCTTTCGTGCTTGCGGATTTCGGCAAGTCGGAAACGTCGGCCGTCGTCGTCGAAGAAGTAAGTCGTTCATTATACCGAAGTTGGGCCGTTGCGAACGGTGAAGATGGGCGTGCCCTACTCACTCATAAGCGAGTAGATGAGAACACGACAACCAGGATTGTACTCTGCCCCCGGGAGGCCCTTTTCTTTAGCTCCCCTGGCACCGAACGCGATAGCCCGGCCCCAAAGCCCCAGATCGCAAGAACGCAAAAGAAGAGGCAAGGGAGAGGCGTCGCTTGGGTTAGTCCGAAATGATGGAAGACTTCTGCCGCATTGAGGGGCGACCACCCTCGTGCTACAAGCGGGCAGGACGGGGGCAAATGCCGACAATGGAGACTCTGATGTGCGAGATCACTGCCAAAGCGACACTTCACGATCACGAACTGAACGACGTGCCTGTTCTGAACCCTGGAGACTGGTTCGGCAAAACGTGGCTGCTGGAGATCGGTGGTTCGTATTCCCCGCTGTTCCTCGTCGTCGAAGCCGACACCGTGCAAGACGCCATCGAAGAACTCGCAGACGACGAAAGGTACGGCCACCTGATCTGTGTCGATGACGACGATTTGGGTGACTATCCTGAAGATGAACGGCATTATGGGCCATCAGGGCAGGTGCTGGATCTCGATCACCTGATGATTTATGGACAAGAGGGAAGCAAGACCCCGTATCCTTGCCGCTATTGTGGTGGCGGCTTATCCGAAGAGGGCATGTTGCCAACCGAGTTCTATTGTCGGGAGGACGATTGATGAAGATCCGAATCCGCAAAGGCAGCTTCACTGAGGAAAATGCGAACTACTTTGCGAATACCAGCCATCCCGGTGATGTCGCTTTCATGGTGTAAGCGACACTCATTCACCGGGAGGGGCACCACAACAACAGGCACAAGCAAACAGGAAACCATCATGCTCCCCATTGGCCCCAAGTTCGCCTTGGGACGACTCCTCGTCACCGGCTCCGCTCTGAAAGCCCTTGAGGAAAGCGGTCAAAGCCCAATCGACTTCATCTGTCGCCACGTGCGAGGGGATTACGGTGAGATCTGCCGGGAAGACAAGCGACTCAATGAGCAAGCACTGATCAACGAGGGCCGCATTCTGTCGTCATACAAGACACTCAAGGGTGCAAAGATCTGGATCATCACCGAGGCAGATCGCTCAGCGACCACGCTTTTGCTCCCGAGTGAATACTGAGGGAATTCCAGTTCCCTGGTGACGGCTGCGAGTATTACGTTTTTGTTAATGAACACGAAGGGGTGGTCTGATGAGATTCAGCGGGGTACTGAGATGGCGTGATGATGAGGGAAACGAAGGCGATATTACCCGGTTTCACGATGTTGTTGCCGACAATGAAGAATTGGCCAGGCGAGCCGTTATCGACGAGTGGTGGGATGAGCGTCTCAGCACGACTTGCTGCATCCCCATCGTGACGTTCACGAGAATCGACGACGACGAGGACGAGGAATCTCCGAATTGGCAATGAGGAACTCCAGATCACCGACGTCGACGTGGTGCCAACCCTTCAGGTGCGGCCTGGTTACCCGAAGGAGATCATCGACGCTGGCCCAGCCAGCACCGTCCAGCACGAGACCTACGCTATGCGGCTCATGACGGAGGACAAGAGAGATAAACGTCGAGAGCCGTACGTAGTCCGGAGGCAGGCGTTTTCGGCCGTGTGTATGAGCCATGGCTTCGGTCCTTCGCCCAGCAACACGGCATCATCGGCGCCATGAGACAGACTGGTCGAGATTCCGGACCCCGGGCCCGTAGCTCAACGGCTAGACGGGCAGACGGGGAAAACCACATTGATCGCAGGAGAGGGTAGATATTCTACAAGATCGTTGTCATTCCGGCCAGCCAGCCCGATAATCCGATTGTCAGACGAGGTGAGTTCATTCGGCGTAACGAGCCACCCGTTCTGACGGCACTTGCAGCCGAGTATGGTGATCCCGACAAACTTGCGGTGCAGTGCCTGGCCGTCGCCGGTGTCATCGAATCGCGGCTGGGCGGTTGGCAGCCGCCGAATCTGTAAGGTCGGTGCTCATGGCGATTCCAATCTGAGTGCCGTGTTGGTTCGGAGCGTGCCAACGGCACCATTCTCGTGGTTGACTCCGATTGGCCGGTGTCCGCTGCGCCAGCTAGGCTCTGCCGGTCGGGCAAGCACGGCAACTTTTCAGGGGAAGTACCCATCCCCCCGCTGAAATAACCTCTCTGCTGGAAAGCACTTGCTGCTTGCTGGCGGAGTATCGCCGGGTTAAACTTGCCCTCATTGGTGGGAATTCGTGGGATTCCACGTCAGCCGGGCAACCGGAACGCCCGGCCAATTGATGCCAAAGTGGGGGACGGGATACCGGATTCCGTGGTTTCCAGCCGAGACAACACAATCGTGTAGAGGAGGGAGCGGGAATGGCTACCGTAGCGGCCAGCCTTCCAGAACAGGGGCAACTCGTACAGGTTCGGTCGCGGCAATGGGTCGTCAACCATGTAAAGCCCAGCACGCTTCCGACGCCCGCCCTCAAGCCCACCTTCGACGGTCCCCAACACCTGCTGACCCTCTCATCCGTTGAAGACGACGGGCTGGGCGAGGAATTGCAGGTCATCTGGGAGGTCGAACCCGCCGCCCGAATCATCGAGAAGGTGGCCCTGCCCGATCCAACGGGCTTCGATGCGCCCGATAAGCTCGATGCCTTCCTCGACGCCGTTCGTTGGGGTGCTGCCTCTACCGCCGATCTCAAGAACATTCAGTCACCCTTCCGCAGCGGCATTGAGATCGAGGACTACCAGCTTGATCCGGTGGTCCGTGCCATCCAGATGCCACGGGTCAATCTGCTGATCGCCGACGACGTGGGTTTGGGAAAAACCATCGAGGCGGGCATGGTCGAGTCAGAACTGATGATCCGGCATCGGGCCAGAAAGATTCTCATCGTCTGCCCGTCCGCTTTGCAGATCCAATGGCGCGACCAGATGCGGGACAAGTTCGGATTGGAATTCCGAATCGTGGACTCCACCCTCATGCGGGAGCTACGGCGGCGGCGAGGTATCCACGTCAATCCATGGAGCCACTTCCCCCGGCTGATCACCAGCATCGATTTCCTCAAACGGGAACGTCCCCTGCGGTTGTTCCGCGAGACGCTGCCCGCACCCGGTGAGCCCGTTTACCCACGCAGATATGACCTGTTGGTCTGCGACGAAGCCCACAACTGCGCCCCATCTGGCCGGGGCAAATACGCAACCGACTCCCTGCGGACCCAAGCCCTTCGGGAACTGGCCCCGCACTTCGAACACAAGTTGTTCCTCACCGCCACACCGCACAATGGCTACCGAGAAAGTTTTAGCGCGCTGCTGGAACTGCTCGACAACCAGCGATTCTCACGGGGGACAGATCCAGACCGAAAGCAGCTCGAAGCGGTGATGGTTCGCCGCCTCAAAACCGATCCGACCTTTGCCAAGAAATGGGACGGCTCGCTTCGCTTCCCACCTCGTGTTCTGGAGCCCATTGAGGTTCCGTATTCCGCTGAGGAGCGAGAGATCCACGCCGCGCTTAAGGAATACACGAAGCTCCGCGGCGCTCGGGCTTCCGACCACACTGAGAAGTTTGCCACCGAATTCGTGCTGAAGACCCTCAAGAAACGGATGTTCTCCTGCCCGGCTGCTTTTCTTGCCACTTTGGAACAGCATGAAAAGTCGCTCCAGACGGCCCGCAAAAAGGCCGTTGCCAAGCCGTCGATGAGCGTCCTGCAACGGGAGTTCGACCGTATGCAGGAAGAATATGCCGACGACTACGAATACGACGAAGCCACGGCAGATGCGCTGGATTCGGCGACCCGACTGTTCGCCGAATCGACCGATGAGGAAAAGGCACTACTCAAGCAGATGAAGAAATGGGCTGAGCGGGCCCGTGGTCAACGGGACTCGAAGGCCAACCAGTTGATTGCTTGGCTCAAGCAGAACATCAAGCCCGGTGGCAAATGGTCGAAAGAGCGGGTCATCATTTTCACCGAGTACCGGGCCACACAGAACTGGTTACAGGAGGTGTTGGCTAGTGAAGGATTCTCCGGTGGCGACCGCCTGCTGACCATGTACGGCGGTATGGACTCGGAGAAGCGTGAAGAGGTCAAAGCGGCATTCCAGACTTCGCCCGATGTCAGCCCGGTTCGCATCCTGCTCGCCACCGACGCGGCCTCCGAGGGACTTGATTTTCAGAACTTCTGCTCCCGCTTGATCCATTACGAAATCCCGTGGAATCCCAACCGGATGGAGCAGAGGAATGGGCGTGTGGATCGGCACGGCCAGAAAGCCGACAAGGTATTGATCTACCACTTTGTGGGTCAGGGCTATCGGGAGCGAGCCAACCGCCAATTCAGTGGTCACGTCGGCGACATGGAGGCCGACCTTGAGTTCCTGATGCGTGTGGCGCTGAAGATCGAGACCATTCGGGAAGACCTCGGCAAGGTAGGGCCGGTGATTGCGGAGCAGGTTGAGGAGGCCATGCTCGGTCGGCGCCGAACGTTGCAGACCGAAGATGCCGAGCGAGAAGCCCAGCCGATCCGCAAGATGCTCAAGTTCGAACGTGACCTGCACAAGCAGGTGCAGGCTCTCATGGAACAGTACCGGGAGACTCGCCGAGAATTGCGGCTGTCGCCGGATAACGTCCAGAAGGTTGTGGAAGTAGCTTTGGCACTGGCAGGCCAACCGGCGTTGATTCCCACCAAGACCGAAGATGGCCGACGTTGCTTCCACCTGCCACCGCTGCGGGGCAGTTGGGCGGCATGTGCTGAAGGGTTGGAGCATCCCCATACCAAGGAGATCCGTCCGATCACGTTCGACGAATCGGTAGCCAAGGGGCACGACGATGTGGTTCTCGTTCACTTGAACCACCGACTGCCGCAGATGTGCCTGCGACTCCTGCGCGCCGAGGTCTGGGCCGAGAAAGGAAGATCGAAGCTCCAGCGAGTAACGGCCCGCGTGATTCCCAACGACGTGTTGGACACCCCAGCCATCATTGCTCATGCCCGACTGGTGGTGATCGGGGGCGATGCCTACCGGCTCCACGAAGAGGTCATTACTGCTGGTGGGCTCATCAAAGAAGGCAAGTGGGGAAGCCGTCTGAACGTCGGGCAGACCGACACGGCCCTCGGCGCGGCAAAGGATGCAGAACCGTCACCGGCAGTGAAGACGAAGTTATTGGAACTCTATCCATCACTCATCTCTTCGCTGGCGGCTTCCTTGGAGGCGCGGCTCAAGGATCGGGTCGGTGGCTTGGAGAAGCGGTTGGCGGAACGGGCCGACAAGGAAGCAAGCGACATCGAGGCGATCCTGACCGAACTGAAGAAGTCCATCGAGGCAGAACTCGACGAGCCCGAATACAAGCAGTTGGAATTGTTTAGCGATCCAGAGAAGGAACAATTCGAGCGGAACAAGGATGCCATGCGGGCAAGGGCACGGGAGATCCCAGAAGAAATCAAGCGGGAGACGGCGGCTATCCGGGCTCGGTTTGCCAACCCGCAGGCGAGGATGTTCCCCGTGGCGGTGACGTTCTTGGTTCCTGAGAAGTTGGCGTGAGGAATTCACTATGAGAAAAATCAAGCCCAACGATGTCGTCGATGACTTCCGATCTCAGGCCAGTGATTTCCTACAGTATTTCGAGCGACTGTCTACTACATTGCGAAACACGGCTCACGAACTGGCTGACAGAAGCACGCTCGCCGAGCAAATGTTCATCGGGCTGGCAACCGCCTTTGAAGGTTTTCTGACCGTCACGGATTTTGGGGAGGGTGATGTTGGTATCCACCGAGAGAAGCGGAGACCAGGAGGTTTTGGAGCCAGTTTTCATGGTAACGGTGTTGGTTGAGGCGTTCGGCCGGGCTTTGCCAA
>JAAYAY010000188.1 GCA_012719125.1 Planctomycetaceae bacterium
CGTATTCTCGCATAGGACGCCTCTTTTCCATGAGGCCAATTTCTACCGACCTGCCCACTAAACCAAAAAATATCGAAATTCTACCCGCTCTCCCCAGTTTCTCATCGAGTGGCAGAACTGCACCCGACCTGACCGAGATCGGCAGCAGTTGGATCATCTGGACCCTCCTCTCCGCCGCCTTCCTCGCCGGTCTCCTTCTCCTCTTCCGAACCTCAGGCTACCGCCTGAAAAGGTGACAGCCACCAAATCTGGCGATTCTGGAAGGGATCGGTAGCCTTGTGGAACGCATCGACTCGGCGCGGGAGCGGGAGAAGGTCATCGGGCGCATGACGTTGCGGATCAGCGGACGCCAGCTTGGCGGCGTTCCGCTGCCCCCAGTGGTTGGGCCCTGCTATTCTGCACTGTGAGGATGAAACCCG
The DNA here is from genome assembly GCA_012719125.1 of Planctomycetaceae bacterium. Classification (GTDB taxonomy): domain Bacteria; phylum Planctomycetota; class Planctomycetia; order Pirellulales; family Thermoguttaceae; genus JAAYAY01. Next base: position 420 of record JAAYAY010000188.1, read on the forward strand.
CTCTTTCCGGGACGCCGCTGCCATTCAAACGGAAGCGATATGACCCTGCGAGGATCGCCGTCCCACTCGGGTTGTAACCCGTGGGTACGCAGGATGTCTACGATGGCCGCACCAATGGCTCGGTTCTCGTCATCTGTTGGTCGGTCTACTGCTGCGGAGAATCGCACAGCCAGGCCGCCACCCAGGACAGCGCGAGCCAAATCCTGATTGTGGTAGAAGCAGTACCCGCGCCATTCCGCATCGCCCCGTATCTCGCGATACAACTCCAGACAATCGGACGCCTCGAAACCGTAATTCTGGACCGCGCGTATACCGCACTCATTGAGATGCTGGAATGCCTCCGCCAGCCTGTCGTTGTCCGTCTTCTCCGGCCAGTTCGCGCTTGCTTCCAGGAGTAAACTCGTTGCTGCAACGACTATGCGGTGAACGTCCTCGTCGACTGTGTCCGGATCTAATCCCGCGTCGGGATCATCCGTCGCGATCTCGCGAAAGAACTCGACAATCTCATTCGCCGAGTAGAAACCGGACCGGACCATTGCGGTCACGGCTTCCTCAAGACCATTGTCGAACAACACAAGCTCAAACATGAGTGCGTCTCTCCCTCCAGGACTTGGCCCGCCCAACTCGCTTGTAGACAGTCTGTGCCTATCACCTGTAGCCCGCAGATTCGCGGCCTTACGCACAGGCAGCCAATCGCTGCAAGTTGACTTCTAGCTGTTACACGTTCATAGACCGCCCGAAAAGACAACAACTATTCGGGCCACCTGCCGTCATCAATCGCCCGCAACTCCAACTTCGCCGGATCCACCACCACGTGCTTGACTTCCGTGCGTTTCCAGGTGTATGTGATATGCACCAACCCGTCGGCGGCCTGGATCACGGCCGGATAGGAGTATTCGCCCGGCTCGTTCTCGAGAACCAGGGCAGCCTGCCACTTCTCCCCGTCGTCCGAAACGGCCACGTTCAGCGGCGACCGGCCTCGTTCTGTGTGGTTGTAGACCAGCAGGTGCCGGCCGTCGGCGAGCGTCACGGCGTCGATTCCCGAGTTGGGATTGGGCAGGTCGGTCAGCTTCATCTCGTTCCAGGTAACTCCTCCGTCCTTCGACCAGCACTCCGAGATTCTCTTCTGCCGGGTGCGGCAGAGAATCTGCACGACGTTGTCGCCGTGGGTCAGGATCGTCGGTTGGATCGCTCCGATCGTCTGTCCGTCGTTCAGCGGCCCGGTCTTCTCGTGTTTCTGCCCGCGATCGCTGAAGCGTTCCATATGAACCCGCCAGCCGTTGTCTTCGGTGCTCGAAGGGCAGAGGAGCGTGTCGCCGACCATGACCGGCTTGTTCTTGATCGGGCCTGCGAACCCGTCCGGCAGTTTCCGCGGTTCCGACCAATTCTTGTCCGGTTCCCGCGACATCGTCACCATCCCCCACCACGTCCTCGGGTCGGGCCCGACTTTGTAGTAGAGCAGCAGCGGCCCGTCCGCCACCTGAAACAGAACGGGATTCCAGCACGGATAACGCTTCCCGTCATCCCACACCCCGTTGGCCACTTCGACCGGGGCCGTCCATTTCCCGTCCACTTGCCGAGCAACCCAGATGCCCACGTCCTCGTGTTTCTCGCGGGTTCCGCCGAACCACGCGGCCACCAGCCCGGCGGACGTCTCGGCAATCGTTGATGCGTGGCATTGGGGGAACGACACGTCGTCATAGACAAACTCGGCCGAAATCATGCCGGGCTGCTTCAGGAGCGGCGAAGCGTCGTCGGCCGCCAAGACAGCTTCCGCGGCAACAACCACAAAGAGTGAAATCAGGAAACGAGTGACGATCGTGTAAAACATCGTTGATTCCCTATATCAAAGGCTCGAGTCAATACCGCGAGTGCGCGTCAAAGTGAATCTGTCCGTCAGGTTTGAAACATTCGGATTTCATGTTCTGAATTTGTTTGGGTGTAACCGGCCTCCCTCGGGGCAGGAAATGGTTTTGCGACAAGGTGTTGCGTTGAATTGGTAGTGAAAGAAACGGCCTCCTCAGGGTAAACATTGGATTAGTACAACCATGTTTCCCCTGGCAA
>JAAYAY010000189.1 GCA_012719125.1 Planctomycetaceae bacterium
ACCGACCTGACCCGCGTCCAACGCCGGCTCCTAAACCTGCTTGGGTTAGCACCAAATCACTACGGCCAATGACTTGCCCCACCCGGGAAATTCCGAGAAAATCAAACCGAGATGTGCGGAAAGAAGGCTGACGCAAACACCAAACCAACCAGACTCGGAGAGATGCGATGAGTAGCGACGTACAACCAAACGCGGAAACCACTGCCGCCGAACCGGCAACCAGGCGCCCCTTCAATTTCAAGGGTTTCACCTCCCTGCTGCTGACCCTGATATTCACGGCCGTGGCCTTCTCCGGCGTGATCCTCTACCTCACCCCTCGCGGTCGTACGGCCAATTGGACCAACTGGAGCATGCTCGGACTGGGGAAGGAAGAATGGAGCGCGTTGCACATCAACACCTGCGCTTTGTTGCTTCTGGTGGCAGTCCTGCACCTGGCATTCAACTGGAAGATGTTCCTCGGCTACCTTCACAAGAAAGCCGCCGGCGGCCTCAATCTCAAACGAGAAATGCTCGCAGCCGGGGCCCTGACGGCCTTGCTGCTCGTCGGCACGATTCAGGTCTGGCCGCCCTTCAACGAACTGGCCGATCTGAACACGCGAATCAAGGACTCCTGGGAAACCCGGATGGCCCAGGCTCCCGTGGCCCACTCCGATGAGTTGACGCTGGTTCGCTTCGCCGAGCAGATCAACCTGCCGGTCGAGAAGATGACGTCGGCCCTCTCAAACGAAGGCTTCGCCGTCGATGATCTGCAACGCACCGTCGGCGAAATCGCCCGGCAGAAGGGCGTGGCCCCCAGCGAAGTCTTTGCAGCCATCCGGAAGCACCATCCCGAGGTGCACGCCGGACCGGGAGGCCAAGGACAAGGACGCGGTATGGGAATGGGCATGGGCCGCGGACGTGGCGGTTTCGCCGGAGGCGCGGCAGGTGAATTCGACAACCAGCAACCGTCGCCCGCCGGCAACTCCTGTTCTGCTACAGGCGAATGCGACGCGGTAGATCCCCAGCAATGCGGGGAAGGAAGCGAAGCCTGTGCAGCCGAAGGTGCCGGTTTCGGCCCCGGACAAGGAATGGGTCGCGGCATGGGAATGGGCCGCGGAATGGGACGAGGCATGGGCATGGGCCGAGGAATGGGCATGGGCCCCGGCCACGACGCCGAGTAGCCGATGCGGACGTTGGACAACCGACGGCTTCGATCGGCTTCTAAACAGCCTTGCGTGATTCGGGGAAACATGGTTCCGAGACAACGGTCCCATCCGTCATTCCCCCCCTCCCATTCGTCATTCCCCCCCTCCCATTCGTCATTCCCGCCCTCCCATCCGTCATTCCCGCGCAGGCGGGAATCCAGTGGCGTTTGCCGAAGGCCTTTGGCCGTCATTCCCGCCCTCCCATCCGTCATTCCCGCCCTCCCATCCGTCATTCCCGCGCAGGCGGGAATCCAGTGGCGTTTGCCGAAGGCCTTTGGCCGTCATTCCCACTCTCTCATTCGTCATTCCCGCGCAGGCGGGAATCCAGTGGCGTTTGCCTTATCGGCCCGCGTTATATCCAAACCTACAGCCTACTGTCTCCGGTCTCCAGCCTTGGCCTTGCATTTCAGGGAGTCGGCGGCTGTTCTTCGTACTGGTCTTCTTCTCGCTTGCCATGCTTTGGCTCCTTTGATTGGGGCGATGGTTGGCTGCCATCTTCACCTTCCGCAGAACCACCCGCAGACGACGCCCCTCGATGGGGCGTTTCGGCTTACAACCCCAATTCGTCGAGCAGGCGGTTGTACTCGGCAACCCCGAGAAGCTCGATCAGCGTGTTGGCAAACCATTCCAGTTCCCCAAGGCCCGCGTTGCCCCTTCGGTCCGGGCCTTGGCCATCGTCGCCGGCTGCAAGAAAGGCAATGATCGTCGCGACGCCCTCGGACGAGAGGTTCTCGCGAATCGCCCGTTCGAAGGCCTCCTGGTCAACCGCCCCGCTCATTCGTTCGTGGTCCATCTTCGTTCTCCCGTGGTTGGCGGTGCGTGTTGCGTCCCCGGGGGACAGACACACAGGAACCATGCGGGCGGGAGAAGATCAAACGCTGGCGGGACAAGTCCGGCAGGAATGGCAAGATTGCCGGAATATGTCGCGCAATCGCTGCAGTTCGTACGTACCATCCCCCAGGACAGGCACTTCGTACTTGGTGGGTTCTGAGCGGGGGCCAGAACGCTATTGGTCTCCTTGCGGCCAAGAGTCATGTTGACGTCGATCTACTCGGGTAACCATTACAATCCTAGATTCGATCTGGTCTTTAAGAGATGTAAAGCAATCAGCCCGCAACATCAGGTCGCATCCTGAGAAGCGGTACACATTTCCGTTCACGGAAGCATCAATCGCATTGGCTTTCCAGGTTCGTAACACAAGAGCGCGTTTGCCGTGTTTGTCCTGAAAGTGAAGGTAGTCCGGCCACGGTGCTAGATGAAAGTCTAATCCGGCAACAACGATAGGGTGCGCCGCCAGGTACATGCCTCGTGCAGTGAACCCGTTGTGAAAGAAACCGCATACCAGGCCGTTACTCAACCAAGGCAAGTGTGAGCCACGTTCCTCGTCGACGTCGGCCCACACTGGCAGCGCACCGCTCTGGGCGAAGGGGATTCGCACACCTGCAACTTCCTGGTCGTCATCAATCGCCACTAAACCACTGCTGGCATCGGTGTACGATACGGTTGCGCCAGATCGGAATTCCTCAGTGGTCATGTCCTCCTCATAGTATCCTATCCGGTACCATCCCTCGAATTCCTCATCTCCAAGAATCGTTTCAGGCTCACTGATTGAGTCACAGAGAGTGCGAGGCAAGGCAATTGTAGGACGAGGGGTTCGGCTCAACTCGAGTGCAATATCCATGCGGACATCGGGAATAGCCAGGCTTCCAATGCTCTCCTGTATGTCGGCCAATACCCATTGGGGCGCAGAAAGCTCCGACACCAATTCGCTCAACACAGATTGAAAGCAGAATTCAAAGACTTCGTTTTCCCAGCCGTAATGTGGTGACTCAGGTAAACTTGGCTCGGTCCGCGACCGGAAGGCTTCCCAGCGACGCCTCGCTCTGTCTTTGCATGACTCATCTCCCTCCCAGATCGCGTTGAAGCGATCGATCACTAGCTGCGGGAGTTCCGGCCAGACACTCGTGAGCGCTACGCATCTTCCACTTGGATCGAGGAACCGCATGTCGGCGGCAGGCAGAATCGGTACCAGTTTGTCAGCGGTGGTGGTACCGGTTAGCGGGTTGCCCGGCGGGTGGAAAGAGGGGCCGTGTTGCGGGATTTGAGTTTCCGCCGGGGGTAAGGC
>JAAYAY010000190.1 GCA_012719125.1 Planctomycetaceae bacterium
AGGGCGGGTAAATGGCCCGCGCGGCCCTGGCGGCGTCCAACCCCAGGGCCGCCTTCTTCTCCCACCCATTTATTTGCCCTGCCATTCCTCAAAAAAACCTCTTCACACCAGCGACAATCATCCAGCTCTACCCACTAAAAACCCGGAATACCCGTTTGTTTGAACACCCCCGATTGAGCGATGGTCCCAAGAATACGGGCTTCCGTCGTCGGCCCTCGTTCATTGAATCGGCAAGCTTCGACAGGAGACGTGTGGGCACTTGAACAAGCGGCCGAGGCGCCGGATTTCAGACGCTGGCCGGCTCATGAGGTTGCCGACGATCTCTTCGTTCATCGCTCCATGCAGACAAACCCGACAAATCTGCCGCCGGCCCTTGAGACCGGCCCGTCGCCGCATTAGGCTCGAAGGGGCGAGCGTCAACATGAACCACAGCACAGATCCCGTAGTGCCTGACGCTGAACCGGAACACAACTCAACTAACATTCAAACCGAGTAACACCATGACTCATCGAATTCTTCTGGCGACGTTGCTGGCTGCGATCAACCTGGCGACCTGTGCCGCCCAGGACACCAAGCCCGCTTTCCAGGCCCGGCAAGCCGGGCGGGCGGCGGCGGAGAAACTCGACTGGCAGATCGCCGTGGCGGCCTACTCCTTCCGCCAGTTCACCTTCTTCGAAACGGTCGACAAGGTCGCCGACCTGGGAGTCAACCTGATCGAAGGGTTCAACTTCCAGAAGATCAGCGGCGACATCCCGGGCAAACTCAATCCGCTCACGATGTCGGACGATGACATGGAGAAGGTGCGAGACAAGCTGCGGCAGTCGGGCGTGACCATGATCGCACTCTACTACGGGAGCTTCCCCGCCGACGAGGCACAATGCCGAACCGTCTTCCAAAGGAGCAAGGAACTCGGCGTCAAGTACTTCGTCAGCGAGCCCAAACCCGAGCTATTGCCGATGCTCGACAAACTGGCCCAGGAATACGGAATGATCGTCGGGCTGCACGGCCACGACAAGAAAAGTTCTCCCAATACCTGGCACCCGGAACTGGTGGTCAAACAGTGCCAACCTTTCTCGGCGGCCATTGGCGCCTTCAGCGATACCGGCCATTGGCTCCGGTCGGAACTGGAACCCTCCGAGGGGGTCGAGATCCTGAAGGACCGGATCGTCGGTTTCGAGCTCCACGACCTGCATGCTTTCGACCCTTCGGGGCACGATGTTCCACTGGGAACCGGCGTCGGCAAGATGGCAAAGATGCTGGAAACGGTGGCCAAGGTCAAGCAGGGACCGGTGCTCATGAGCATCGAATACGTCTCCAATCCGGACAACCCCTCGCAGGACGTAAAACAATGCCTCGAATTTTTGGACGGCCAGGCGATCCGTCTGGCCAACTCCGCCCCGTGAGACGCCGCACACTAGGCCGAAGCGCTGTCGCTGCATCCGGCCTGTGAGGACAGCGACAATCTCCCAAGAAAGAAGAGCCTTGCCATGAACGCCGTCTACCGCGTCACCCTCTCGCTTCTGCTGGTCGCCGCCGTTTCTGCCGCACCCCAGGCACTCGCCGCAACGCTCTACGTCGGTGCGGCGAGTTGCGACATCACCCCCGAGATGCCGTCGTTCCTTGCCGGCCAGTTCGCGGCCCGCGTATCAAAAGGAGTTGAATACCCCTTGACTGCCAATATCGTGGCGCTGGAGTCGCGGGAGGGCGACCGGTCGCTCGATTCGGCACTGATCATCAACGTCGACGTCGCTGTGGTCCGGGCCAGTTTTCTGCTGCCGGTGCGGGAAGGGATTCTGCAGCACTTGCCGGATTTCGACGCCGGCAAGTTGATCATCGCCGCCACCCACACTCATTCCGCCCCTCCGAGCAAGGACGGCCATTTCAAACAGCAGGAAGGGGTTCAGGTGCCGTCGGACTACGTGAAGTTTGCCGCCTCCCGCATCGGCCCCGCTGCCAAGCAGGCCTAGGACGAACGAAGACCGGCCCGGTTCTCCTACGGCTTGGGACACGCCGTCGTCGCCTACAATCGCCGGGCCGTTTACGCCGACGGCAGCGCCGTGATGTATGGGAAGACCAACGATCCGAGCTTCCGGGCCATCGAGGGGATGGAAGACCACGACGTCAACTCCATGTTCTTCTGGGACATGAACGACAAGCTGCTGGTAATGCTCGTCAACGTCTCCTGCCCGTCGCAGGAGGTGGAGAGCAATCGCTTGCTCTCATCCGACTATTGGGGACCGACCCGAGACCAACTCCGAAAGAAGTACGGTCAGCACCTGGTCGTCGTGGGATTGTGCGGCGCTGCGGGCGATCAGTCGCCCCACCTCCGCTATCGCCAGGCCGCCGACGACCGTATGACCAATCTGCGGAAGCTGGACCGGCTGCAGGAGATCGCCCGGCGGATCGTCCGCGGAGTCGACGAGGTGTACGACGTCGTTCAGAACGCCAAAGAGGAGAACGTGGTTCTGAAACACCAGCACGCGGTCCTCGACCTTCCGCAGCGCATCGTCACCGAGGCGGAGTACGCCGCCTGCAAGGCCGAGGCCGAACGTCTGAAGGCGAGTCCCGGCGACGGGCGGGGCAACTGGAACGCCCGGGTTGTCGCCCGGTACGAGAAGCTCAAGAGCGATCCCCATCCGGTGCTCCCAACGCCCGTCAACGTTCTCCGCATCGGCGACACGGTCCTCTGCACCAACCAGTTCGAGTTGTATACCGATTTTGCGATCCAGATCAAAGCCCGGTCGAAGGCCGTCCAAACCTTCGTCGTGCAGTTGGCCAACGGGGCCGCCCAACCCCAGCCGCCGGACGATGCGTCGGAAGACGACAAGAACGACTGGCATTACGCCTCCGGCGGAACCTACCTCCCCTCGGAGCGGGCCGCCAAGGGGGGCGGCTACGGCGCCGTGATCCAGAGCAACGTGGTCGGCCCCGAAGGGGGCCAGGTGCTGGTGGAGAAAACGCTCGAGATGATCAATGCGATGTTCTGAAAGTGGATCGGCCTGTTGTATCACGCTGAATGAGCGTGGAAGAGATACGTTCCACTTCGATTTCCACAAGAAAGGTTTCCCATGAACGCCGTCTACCGCGTCACCCTCTCACTTCTGCTGGTCGCCGTCGTTTCTGCCGCACCCCAAGCGGGCGCCGCAACACTCTACGTCGGCGCCGCAAGCTGCGACATCACCCCCGATCAGCCCGTGTTCCTCTCCGGGCAATTCTACGCCCGCGTGTCCAAGGGCGTGTCCTGCCCCATCACGGCCAACATTCTCATCCTGGAATCCCGCGACGGCGACAAGTCTCTTGAGCAGGCGATCGTGATCAGCATGGACACCGTCGTCATTCGCGAACCCTTCTCGGCGGTTTTCAAGGAGGCGATGGCCAAGGCCCTCCCCGAGGTCGATTTCAACAAAGTGATCCTCGCCGCGACGCACACCCACTCCGCGCCCTGTCAGACCGACGGCCAATACGAGTCCGATGATCCCAACGTCATGCAGCCGTCGAAGTACAACGCCTTTGCCGCCGAGAAGATGGCGGCGGCCGCCGCCGAGACCTGGAAGAACCGCCGGCCGGCGAAGTTCTCCTACGGTCTCGGGCACGCGGTGGTCGCCTACAATCGCCGGGCTGTCTACGCCGACGGCACGGCCGTAATGTACGGCAAGACGAACGACCCCAACTTCCGCGCCATTGAAGGGATGGAAGACCACGACGTCAACAGCATGTTCTTCTGCGACATGGATGACAAGCTCGTGGCGATGCTCGTCAACGTCTCCTGCCCGTCGCAGGAGGTGGAGCACAGCGATACGGTCGACGCGGACTACTGGGGCGAGGTCCGCAAGGGCCTGCACAAGGCCTATGGAGAAGAGGTGGTCGTTGTCGGGCTCTGCGGCGCCGGCGGCGATATGTCGCCCCACTTGCGCTACCGGCAGGCCGCCGACGACCGGATGAGGGAGTTGCGCAAACTGAGCCGGAACGAGGAGATCGCCCGCCGCGTCGTCCGGGGCGTCGACGAGGCCTTCGAAGTTGTGAAAGACCACAAGGCGGCCGACGTGGTTCTGAAGCAGCAGTCCAAGGTTCTGGAACTCCCCGAGCGGATCGTCACCAAGGCGGAGTACGAATCGTGCAAGGCCGAGGCGGAGAAGCTGTTGAAGCAGGCGGCGGAGACCGGCGACCGGGGCGCTCGGGGAAAGGGGAATTGGAACGCCCGGATTGCCGCCCGCTACGAGAAGCTGGCCGAGAATCCGCACCCCATGTTCGCGACGCAGGTGAACGTCTTGCGGATCGGCGACGCGGTGATCTGCACCAACGCTTTTGAGCTCTACACCGATTTCGGGATCCAGATGAAGGCGCGGAGCAAGGCGAATCTGACCTTCGTCGTCCAGTTGGCCAACGGCGGCGGAACCTACCTCCCCTCCGAGCGGGCCGTCAAGGGCGGCGGCTACGGCGCCGTGATCCAGAGCAACACGGTCGGACCCGAAGGGGGCCAGGTGCTGGTAGAAGAAACGCTGAACATGATCAACAGCATGTTCTGAAAAGCCGTAGCTTGGCTCTCCAGAGCCGAGCAGAAGCGACGCCTGCAATCCTGCTACCCCGGATTATCCATCAACGACACATGCGGCTCGTACGTCATTCCCGCGAAGGCGGGAATCCAGTGACGTTTGCCGAGTGTCTGGATTTCCGCCTTCGCGGGAATGACGGGTGAAGGACCGCGGGAATCCTTCCGGGAATCACGCAAGGCCATTTAGGTGTTCCCCGGCCACGAGTCTCTCAACTCTTGACATGGGATTCGAGGGGAACTAGCCTAAGGGGAGTTGAATTGGGATCGTGAATATCTATTCACGCCCGTCGCCGGTTCGTTCTGAGGCCTGCCATGGCGGAAGACCAGTATTCGGACGAGATGCTCCTCCAAATCGCGCGGCTTTACTACGTGGACGGGTTGCCGCAGACGAACGTGGCACGACTGGCCAATGTGTCGCAGGCCAAGGTCTCGCGACTGTTGGCCAAGGCTCGCGAGCGAGGCATTGTGCGGATCACCGTGGCCGAGTACAACCCGCGGGACCACGAACTCGAAATCGAGTTGGAGAGCCGTCTGGGGCTTCGGCAGGCTGTGGTCGTGAAGACGGCCAAGGGGCTTAATGCAGTGGAGCTGCGGCAGAGCCTGACGCACTTTGCGGCCCCGTGGGTCGCCCGCTGGCTTCCGCCTCACGGTACGGTGGCCATTGCCGGCGGCCGGACGATGCAGTGGCTCATTCACAACATGACCGCCCCGCCGGGCGCCGAAGGGATGACCGTGGTGCAGGCGATGGGCAACATCGACGCCAGCGTCGGCCCCTACGACGCGCTTGAGTTGGGACGCGTTCTGGCCAAACGTTGGTGTGGCCGGTTCTTTATTCTCAACACACCCGCCCTTCTGCCTGATGCGAAAACGCGCCGGACCTTGCTCGGACTGGAATCGGTCTGTTCCGTCGTGGAGCGATTGCACGGCGCCGAGGCCGCACTCGTGGGGGTCGGAACGCTGCACAATTCGGTCTTCATGGAGCGCGGCGTCCTCACGGACAAGGATACGGAGCGACTGACCAAGGCGGGAGCCGTCGGTGAGATTTGCGGACGGTTCTACAACCGCAACGGCGACGAGTGTCAGACACCCTACCGCGAACGTGTCATCAGCATCGAATTCGACGATCTCCGGCACGCCGAGGAATCGATTGCCGTGGTTTCGGGGAGCGATCGTACGGAGGCCATCCTCGGAGCGCTGCGAGGCGGATTGATCAAGTCGCTGGTGATCGATCGGGCGGGAGCGGTCGCCCTGCTCGAAGCCAATTAGCAACCAATCGCGAGAACGATGCCATGAAATACCACTTGAGAAGCAGCTTGTCCGTTCTGCTGACGGCGTGCGTCGCGATAGCGATTCCCACCGCCTGCCTTGGCGCCGATCCGGCCGCAGACCGTCCCGCGGTGCCGAAGAGCGACTGGAACGTCCGCGACCACATCCCGCTGGACGAGATCACGGTGCAGAGCCACCGCGGGGCGGGAAAGCTGGCCCCGGAGAACACGGTCGAGGCCTTCCAACTCGCGTGGAAGCTCGGCACCGTGCCGGAAGCCGATCTGCGGACGACCAAAGACGACGTGATCGTGGCGTTTCACGACACCAACTTCAAGCGGCTGGTGAAGGACGCCGGTCCCGAACTGAAATCGAAGGGTATTGAGGACCTCGATTGGGCCGACGTCCAACACCTGGACGTCGGGTCGTGGATGGGGCAGGAATTCGCCGGCTGCCGCGTTCCGTGTCTCGACCAGATTCTCGGACTGTTGGCCGGGCAGCCCAAGCGGCGCCTGTATCTGGACATCAAGAACATCGACCTCGCTCGTCTTGCCAAGGCCGTCCGAACGGCGGGAGTTGAATCACAGGTGATTCTGGCCAGCACGGACTACGAGTTGATTCGCCGATGGAAGGACGTCGCGCCGGCGGCCGGGACGCTTCACTGGATGGGCGGCACCGAGGAGGAATTGGCCGAGCGCTTTCGGAAGCTGCGCGAAACGAAGTTCGCCGCCGTCACCCAACTTCAGATCCATGTGCGCACAAAGGAGACCGAGCAAGGAAAGGTCATCAGCCCATCCGAGGCGTTCCTCCTGGCCGCGGGACGCGAGTTGCGCCAGCACGGGATCCTGTTCCAGTCCCTTCCCTGGGGTCGATCCGACGCTCAGGTCTACTGGCAATTGATGGACCTCGGCGTCGCCAGTTTTGCCACCGACTACCCGGATGTGACCATGGAAGCGATCCGCCAATACTACGCGAGAAAGCAATAGGCTTTGCCATGGCCCAGGACAAACTGTCGGAAGACGAACGGTTGCTCGAAGGCGCCGTGAAGGCCGCGGATCAGACGCGACTGGTTCGCGTCGGCCGGGGACTGCGGCACGAGGCGGTTTCGGCATTCGAGGAGCTATTTGGCCGGAGTCCCGCAGTGATTGTGGCAGACGGCAATACGTTTGCAGCAGCCGGGCGGGACGTCGTCGACAGTTTCCGCCAGGCCGGACATGCGTGCCTGGAGCCCTACGTCTTTGACCTTCCCGACCTGCACGCCGAGTATCCGCACGTGGAAACCGTCGAGCGGTTTCTGGCTTCTGCGGATGCGATCCCGGTTGCGGTGGGCTCGGGCACGATCAACGACATGACGAAGCTCGCTTCGCACCATCTCGGACGTCCCTATCTGTGCGTTGCCACCGCCGCCTCGATGGACGGCTACACGGCCTTTGGCGCCTCGATTACCCGGGAAGGATCGAAGCAGACCTTCAATTGCCCGGCGCCCAAGGGCGTGGTCGCCGATCTGGAGGTGATCGAAGCGGCGCCCGAGGGGATGAACGCCTCCGGATACGCGGACCTGTTGGCCAAGATCGTTGCCGGCGCCGACTGGTTGGTGGCCGAGGCGCTCAAGGTCGAACCCGTCGATGCGACGGCCTGGGAAATGATGCACAGCCGGCTCCGCACCTGGGTCGGCAATCCGGACGGCATTCGGCACGGCGATTCTGAGGCGGTTCATTGCCTGATTCTCGGACTTCTGGTGAGCGGTCTGGCCATGCAATGGACGAGAACCAGTCGCGTAGCTTCCGGAGCCGACCATCAGTTCAGTCATCTGTGGGACATGCAGAACCATGTTCACAACGGCCGGGCTCCTTCGCACGGATTCAAGGTCGGAATCGGCACACTCGCCTCTTCGGCACTCTACGAACGGCTCTTCACGCAAGCACTGGACGAGTTGGACGCCGATTCCCTTGCGGCCAGGTGGCCGGAGCTTGACTCGATCGAGGCCGACATCCGAGCCCGATTCGATCTGCCGGAACTGACGGCCAAGGCGTTGGAGGAGACTGAAGCGAAGTATGTCGATCGCGACGCGATCCGCGAGCAGCTCTTGCAGGTGCGGGCCGTGTGGCCCGCGCTGCGGGAGCGTCTGCAAGCGCATCTGGTTTCGTTTGACGAGCTGACCGATTGTCTGACGGCGGCAGGCTGTCCCGTCCGGCCGGAGCAGATTGGGATCTCGCCGGCCCGGTTGCGCGAGAGCTACCGCCAGGCGTATTGCATTCGGCGGCGGTTTACCATCCTCGATTTGGCCGCTCGCACCCAACTTTTCGAGCCGGCGCTCGAAGAGATCTTCAGTCCTCATGGCCGCTGGCCGATCGACTCTTCCGACGGGAGCCACACCGGATGATCTTCCCCTTCAACCTGCTGAAGCCGGCGCCGGCCTTGCCCGTCACGATCACCGACCCGGAGGAAGTGCGCTCGCAGTACCGCTACTGGCAGAACCGCATCCTGATCTCGACGATCATCGGCTACGCGCTGTTCTATTTCGTGCGCAAGAACCTGAGCGTGGCCATGCCGGCGATGGAGGCGTCGCTCGGCATCAGCAAGACGGACCTGGGATGGTTTCTCACTTTGCACGGCCTGCTCTACGGCCTGGCGCGATTTGTCAATGGCATGCTCTGCGACCACGCCAACGCCCGCTGGTTCATGGCATTGGGACTGATTTGTTCGGCCGTCATCAACGTCTTCTTCGGGCTCAGTTCGGCGGTGATTGCGTTCGGCCTGTTCTGGATGCTCAACGGATGGGTTCAGGGGATGGGTTTTCCGCCCTGTTGCCGCCTGATGACGCACTGGTTTCCGCCCAGGATCCTGGCGACCAAGATGTCGATCTGGAACAGTTCCCATTCGATCGGTGCGGCGCTCGTCTTGGTGCTTTGCGGCCATCTGATTCAATGGGGTTTCGGTTGGCGCTCCTGCTTCTTCGTGCCCGCGGCACTCGCCTTGTGCGGGGCGGTGTTCCTGGCCGTGATGCTTCGCGATACGCCCGAATCGCTGGGGCTGCCTGAGGTCGAAGGCACCGAGACGACCGCCGCCGACCTGGAGGGCTCGCCGCCGGCCTTCTTCAAGACGCTGATCGAACTCGTCTTCTCGAATCCCTATATCTGGCTGATCTCGCTGGCGAACTTCTTCGTCTACGTGGTCCGCTACGGCATCGTCGACTGGGGCCCCACCTTCCTCACGCAGGCCAAGCACGTCGACATCGCCCATAGCAGCTCGATGGTGGCCGCCTTTGAGGTCACTGGGATCATCGGAATGCTCGCCAGCGGATGGGTGACCGACAAGCTGTTCGGCGGGCGGGGGACCAGGACCTGTCTGGTTTACATGACCCTGTGTTTTGTGGCGCTGGTCATCTTCTGGCAACTCGGTTCGACGTCGATTCTCGTCAACAGCGTGCTCTTGTGCACGGCGGGGTTCTTCATCTACGGCCCCCAGTGCCTGATCGGAATCGCCGCCGCCAACATGGCCACCAAGCGGGCCGCCGCGTCGGCGGCCGGTCTGACCGGCATCTTCGGATACGCCAGCACCACGGTCTCCGGGGTGGGAATGGGCATCGTCGTGCAGAGGTACGGCTGGGACGCCGGGTTCATGATGCTCGCCGGGGCCGCGGCCATGGGCATCTTGCTGTTCGCCTTGTGCTGGCCCGCCCTCGCCCACGGCTACAAACACAGTTCCTGATTGGCTCACTTAACTTTCGATTTCCTGTAACCGATGTCCTTCCATCTGACACAAGTCCGGCACCTGGTCCTCGACATGGACGGGACGATCTACAGCGGGTCGACGCTGTTCGACTGTACGCTGCCGTTCCTCGATCGTCTCGAAAAACTGGGACTCGGCTATACCTTCATTACCAATAATTCGTCGCGGGGGATCCAGGACTACGTCGACAAATTGCACCGACTGGGTATCCCCGCCTCGCGAGACCAGATCTACACTTCAACCGACGCCGTGATCGAGTATCTGCGGGCTCATCTGCCTGAAGTGCGGAAGCTCTGGCTGATGGGCACGCCGAGCATGGCACGGCACCTGGAAGAAGCCGGGTTCGTCGTCGGCAACGGCAGCGACCCCCAAGCGGTTGTCGTCGGCTACGACACGGGGCTGACCTACGAGAGCCTGTGCCGCACGGCCTGGTGGATCAGCCGGGGGCTCCCGTTCATTGCCAGCCACCCCGATCGCGTCTGCCCCACCGATCAGCCGATGTTGCTGGTCGACTGCGGGTCGTTTTCCGCCTGCCTCACCACGGCAACAGGACGGTCGCCGATCGTTCTTGGCAAGCCGGACCCTCGTATGCTCGACGGCGTTTGTCATCGGCACGGTCTGCGACCCGAACAACTGGCGGTCGTCGGCGATCGTTTGTATACGGATATGGCCATGGCTCAGCGGGCCGGTGCGGTGAGCGTGCCTGCTGACGGGCGAGGCCACGGCCGAGGAGGCCGCCGCATTCGATCCGCCGCCCGATCTGGTGATCCAAGACGTGGGAGAACTCGGCCAATTGCTGGCCTCGCAAGCTGCAAACGGTCCCCCACACTAACCCGAAGCGACAGTTTTGACGTTGCGCTACCGCAGAATTGCGTGAAAAGACGTAGGTTGGCTCTCCAGAGCCGACCACAAGAACCGCCGGAAGACGCGGCTGTTGAGAGCTTGGTCACGAAATAGCGCAACTTCAAAGAGCGCAAGCGAGGACGGAAGCGTATCCATCCCGTCCTCGCCCATCGCTTCACACGTGCTTTGAACCATTCGAGACTATTGGAAACGACTGTAAGAAAGGGGCGTCATGATGAGCCAGGAAAGCGGTTCCTCTGCCAGCGACCTTGATCGTCTGGCAGAAGGTCAGTGGGATGTTCTGATCGTTGGCGGCGGCATCGTCGGGTCGGGAGTCGCCCGCGATGCCGCGATGCGCGGGCTCCGTGTGGCACTGGTCGATCGTCACGATTTTGCCTTCGGAACGAGCAGCCGATCTTCCCGTCTCCTCCACGGCGGGCTTCGCTATCTGGCCCAGGGGCGCGTCGGGCTGGTCCACGAAGCGAGTGTCGAGAAGCTGACGCTGCACCGTATTGCGCCACACCTGGCCGCCCCGCTTCCGTTCCTGTTTCCCACCTATCGCGGCACTCCGTGGATACGCTGGCAATTGTCGATCGGCGTGAAGATCTACGATCTGCTGTGCGGGCGGCGGAATCTCGGGCCGAGCAGCACGCTGTCGGCCTCCCGGATGGCCGAAAAACTGCCCGACATCAACCGCCGGCGGCTCACCGGCGGAGTGCGCTACTACGACGGGCTCACCAGCGACTCGCGGCTGGCGCTCGACACCCTGCGATCGGCCGTGCGGCAGGGCGCTTGGATCCGCAACTACACCTCGCTCGTCGGCGCCGACCCAAGCTCGTCCGGTTGGATCTGCCGGGTCCGCGACGAGCAGAGTCAGCGCCAGGTCGAGGTCCGCGCCCGGGCGGTCGTCAATTCGACCGGCTGCTGGGCCGATCAGATGCCTCACAGCCGCGTCAGGCTGCGGCTGACCAAGGGAATTCACTTGGTCGTGGATCAGCAGCGGTTTCCGGCGAACGAGGCGGTCGTCATGGCCGAGGGGAAACGGATTCTGTTTGTGATTCCGTGGGGGCAGCGGGTGATTCTGGGCACGACCGACACGGACTACGACGGCTCGCTCGAGGACGTACCGACCGACGAGGAAGACATTGCCTACGTGCTCGGCGTGACCAACGAGATGTTTCCGCCGGCGAAGCTTCAGCCAAGCGACGTGATCGCTCACTGGGCGGGGGTCCGCCCGCTGATCGCTTCGGGAAGGGAGAAGGAAGGGAGCCCGTCGAACACGTCGCGGAATCACCAGATCCGCATGCCCGAGCCGGGCTGGATCGACGTGGCGGGGGGCAAGCTGACGACTTATCGGCTCATGGCCGAGCAGACGGTCGATCTCGTCGGACGGCATCTGAAGACGAAACTGCCCGCCTGCCGAACGGGCAAAGAGCCGCTTCTCGAACCGGCTGCCGCCGCCTTCAGCGGAGTGCTGCCGTCTCCGGTGACGCGGGAAGCGGTCGAGCATTACTGCAAGCAGGAATGGGCGGTCCATCTCGACGACGTGATGGTGCGAAGGTCGAGTTGGCATTACTACGACAAGGATGCCGCGTCGGTTGCGGAGCAGGCCGCGACGTGGATGAAGGACCTGCTCGGATGGGACGATGCGACGCGCCAGGCCGAGCTCGAGCGCTATCGTCACGCCACGCGATAACGAGCAACCGGGAGCATACCACCGATGATCGGATTTCTGAAGCCGCCGGCTCACCGTGAGCCCCTGGACGAGCGGGATGTTCCGTCTGCCTATCGCTGGTTGAGAATCCAGGTGTTCACCGGCATCTTTCTCGGATACGCCGCCTACTACCTGGTTCGAAAGAACTTCACCCTCGTCATCCCCGACCTGGTTGAGGCCGGGTTTTCGAAGACCCAGCTCGGTTTCGCCCTCTCGGGCGTGTCGATCGCCTACGGACTGTCGAAATTCCTCATGGGGAGCGTGTCGGATCGGAGCAATGCCCGAACCTTCATGGCCCTGGGACTGGCCGCCAGCGCGGGGGTGATGATCTTCATGGGTGCGACGCCGATCGGCACGGCCTCGATCGCCATCATGTTCGTTCTGTTGCTGCTCAACGGATGGTTTCAGGGAATGGGTTGGCCGCCTTGCGGACGTGTGATGGTCCACTGGTTCTCGCCGGGAGAGCGAGGGATCATGATGTCGTTCTGGAACGTGGCGCACAATGTCGGGGGCGGACTGGTGGGCCCCGTGGCCATTCTCGCCATGTGGATCTTCGGCGACTGGCATTCGGTTCTCTACCTGCACGGCTTCCTCGCCTTGGCGGCGGCACTTCTCATCCTGCTTCTGGTCCGCGACACGCCCCAGTCCCTCGGTTTGCCGCCGATCGAAGAGTACCGGCAGGACTACGCCAAGTCGTTTGAATACAGCGATCGCCACGAGAAGGAATTCTCCACCAAGGAGATCTTCTTCGACTATGTTCTGAACAACAAGCTGCTCTGGGCCATTGCGGTGGCCAACGCCTTCATCTACTTCGTGCGATACGGTGTGCTCGACTGGGCCCCCACCTACCTCAGCGAAGTGAAAGGGTTTCAGTTCTCCGAGTCGAGTTGGGCCTACGCCCTGTACGAGTGGGCGGGAATCCCGGGAACGATTGCCTGTGGGTACATTTCGGACAAGTTTTTTCAAGGCCGCCGTGCCCCCACCGTGATCCTCTTCATGGCAGCCACCGCCGTGTGCCTGGTGGTCTACTGGCTGAATCCGCCCGGCAATCCTCGGCTCGACATCGCCATGTTGATTGCCATCGGCTTTCTGATCTATGGCCCCGTCATGCTGATCGGCGTCTTTGCCCTCGATCTCGTGCCCAAGAAGGCGGCCGGCACTTCGGCCGGATTCACCGGACTGTTCGGCTACGTGGGCGGCTCGCTTGCCGCCAGCGTCGTGATCGGTTTCGTTGCCGACAAATTCCACTGGGATGCGGCCTTTCTGCTCATCCTCGCCGCGTGCGTCGTGACCATCATCCTGACCGCGTTCACGATCGGGGCGGAAAAGCGGGCCAACCACCATGTTTCGGGAAACTCAACCAACGCCGATTCCAACTGATTCGGCGCTTTTCAGAGGAGCATGACGATGCTGCGTAGCGAACAGACAGACGGACCGAGGGGCACGTTCCTCGATCAGATCGGCATCTTCCCGCCGCTCCTCTGGGGCTACGTGGGCCTGCTGCTGTTCATGATCGGCGACGGCGTCGAGGCGGGTTATCTGTCGAAGTACCTGGTCGATCAGGGGATCGCCAGCAAGGAGGCCGTGGCCATCGTCTTCACCGCCTATGGAGTCACGGTGGCGATTTCCGCTTGGCTGTCGGGCGCTTTGTCCGACTTATGGGGACCGTGGAAGGTGATGAGGCTCGGGATGTCGATCTGGGTCCTCTTCCATGCAGGATTCCTGCTGCTGGGCATAGCACCGGGCAACTATGTCATGGTCGTCGCCATGTACGCCTTGCGAGGTTTCGGCTACCCGCTTTTCGCTTACGGATTCTTGGTGTGGATCTCGGTGGCCACGCCGCAACGCCGCCTGGGAACGGCGGTCGGCTGGTTCTGGTTTGCCCTGACCGGCGGCCTGATGACGCTGGGACCGTTGTTTGCCAGCGTGATGATTCCACGGATTGGCCCCTACCACACGCTGTGGTGCTCACTGGCGTTGGTCATTGCCGGCGGACTGGTCGGACTGGTCGGTATCCGGGAGCCGGTCGGCAAAAAGCGGTTGGCGCCGGAAGGCGAGCATCCGCTGCTGACCCTGCTTTCCAGCGTCTCGATCGCCTGGCGAAAACCGAAGACCGCGATCGGGTGTGTCGTCCGAATCATCAACACGGCCCCGCAGAACGGGTTCATTGTCTTCCTGCCGATCTACTTCACCGAAACGATCGGTTTCAAGCTGGAGCAGTGGCTTCACCTGCTCAGCTTCATGTTCATGAGCAACATCATCTGGAACCTCCTGTTCGGATTCATCGGCGATCGCCTGGGATGGCAGCGAACAGTCGCCTGGTGCGGCGGCGTGGGATCGGCAATCACAACGCTGCTGCTGTACTACTCCCCCAACCAGCTTGGAACGAAGGTCACGACTTTTCTGCTTGATTGCCTTCCCGAGAACCTCTCGGCATACCTCCTTGACCATTTCAGAACTGAGATCGAGACAAACTACCCCCTGGCCATTGTCGCCGCAGTGCTCTATGGGGCGACGTTGGCGGGCTACGTTCCCCTGTCGGCCCTGATGCCCTCGCTGGCGCCCCAGAACAAGGGGGCGGCCATGTCGCTGTTGAATCTCGGGGCGGGGGCAAGCAACTGGGTCGGCCCGGCAATTGTGGCGTTGTTCCTGCCTGTGGTAGGCGTCGGCGGCGTCATGTGGATCTATGCGGTGCTCTACCTGATCAGTGCGGTCATGACGCTGTTTCTTACCTTGCCTTCTGAGGACGAGGCGCCTTCAGACGTGTTGGCGGGCGGCCCCGATTCGGTGGAACCGGCTTCGACGACTGCATCGTGAAGCCAGACGGGTCAAGCGAATTCCACCCGAAAGAACTGCCGGGACCCGGCCCCCTCATATTCGCCTAGCACGACCGTGGTATACTGAGAGGTTTCGCATACCTCCGATACCCGCCGGTTGTGCCTTCCATGCGTCGAGACGACATCCGTAATATCGCCATCATCGCCCACGTCGACCACGGCAAGACGACCCTTGTCGATTGCCTGCTCCGCCAGAGCGGTGAGTTTCGCGACACCCAGCTTGTGGGGGAGAGAATTCTCGATTCCAGCGACCTGGAGCGAGAACGGGGGATCACCATCCTGGCCAAAAACATCGCCATCCACTACCGCGGGGTGAAGATCAACCTGATCGACACGCCCGGCCACGCCGACTTTGGTGGTGAGGTGGAACGAGTGCTGCGGATGGCCAACGGGGCCCTGGTTCTGGTTGACGCCGCCGAGGGGCCCATGCCGCAAACCCGTTTTGTGCTTTCCAAAGCGCTCGAGTGCGGCCTGCAGCCGGTCGTTGTGATCAACAAGATCGATCGGCCCGACTCCCGGGCGGAGGAGGTATTGAACGAGACTTTCGAGTTGCTTCTCGATCTAGGGGCCGAGGACGTCCTTCACGACTTCCCCTATCTTTTCGCCACGAGCAAGGAAGGCTATGCCACGGCGTCGCCGGGCGCCCGCGGCGATTCGATGAAACCGCTGTTGGAGTTGATTCTCCAGGCGGTGCCCGGCCCGGAGGTCGATCTCGATGCGCCTCTCCAGATGTTGGTGAACACGCTTGACTGGTCTCCCTACGTGGGCCGCATCGCGATCGGCCGCATCCAGTCGGGCACGATTCGGCAAGGGCAGCAGATTGCCCTGATGCAGGCCGGGGGCCAGATCGTCCGGGCGAAGGTGTCGGAAGTTCACCTGTTCGACAAGCTCGGCCGCGTGCAAGTCGACGAGGCGACGGCCGGCGACGTGGCTGCCGTGGTCGGGCTCGACGAGGTGACGATCGGCGACACGATCAGCGATCTGGAGACGCCCCGGGCACTGCCGCGCGTGGAGGTCGACGAGCCGACGATTCAGATGGTGTTCGGCATCAACACCTCGCCGCTGGCCGGCAAGGAGGGTAAGTACGTGACCACACGGCAGCTTCGCGACCGGCTCGAAAGAGAGTTGGAGCGGAACGTGGCCTTGCGGATGGAGCCGCTGGAAGGGGGCGACACGTTCCAGGTTTCCGGGCGCGGCATTCTCCATCTCTCCGTACTCATCGAAACGATGCGGCGGGAAGGCTTTGAGATGTCGATCGGCAAGCCGCGGGTGATCTATCACAGGAACAACGGAATTCTCGAAGAGCCGTTTGAAAGCCTGGTGGTGGAGGTCCCGCCGGACAAGTTGGGGCCCGTGATGGAGTTGGTCGGTGCGCGGCGGGGCCAGCCCGTCGAGATGACGAACCACGACGACTACACCTACGTGGTGTTCTCCATCCCGGCTCGGGGGCTGATCGGTTTGCGAACCCGGTTGCTCAATGCGACGCAGGGCACGGCGATCATGCATCACCGCTTCGAGCGCTATGCGCCGGCCGAGGGCGAGATTCCCGGCCGGACCAGCGGCGTGCTGGTCTCGGTGACCTCCGGCAGGGCGGTGGCCTTCGGTTTGGACGGTTTGCAGGAGCGGGCCGAGTTGTTCGTCGCCCCCGGCGACGTGGTCTACGAGGGGATGATTGTCGGCGAAAACAGCCGCTCCGAAGACATGCCGGTCAATCCGACGAAAGAGAAGAAGCTCACCAACATGCGAGCCTCCGGCAGCGACCGCAACATCCTGCTCAAGCCCCCCCGCATTCTCTCGCTGGAGGCCGCCCTCGAATACATCGCTGAAGACGAACTCGTGGAGGTCACGCCCACGCAGCTTCGTCTCCGTAAACTCATCCTGAAAGAAACCGATCGCCGCCGCGCGGCACGGCAGCGGGCGTAGGCACACTCTTCTCGATGCGGACGGCAACTGCGTTTCGAAAGTCGCGTGCGAGTGGTGCGGCCACTGTCACGCGTGACTCAACACCCTGTGCGATTGGCTCGACTACGCGATACTGACGGTTCGAGAATCAACCACAGCAGCAGCACGCCCATCGTCCGCGTGATCCAGCCGAACAGGAAACTGTATTGATGGAAATCGAACTGCCGGCCCATGAGTTCAAATCGGGCGTCCTGAAACCAGTCGAAGAGCATGCCACCCAGCACGGTGCTGGCGGCGATGCATAGTCCGCTGATCGCGTAGAACGAGGCGATGTAGGCCGCTTTGTCCGCACTGGGTGCCAGCTTGAGCATCAGGTTGGGGAGGCAGACGTTCAGCCCGGCGTAGGCGATCCAGACGATCCATGCGCCGATCATCCAATACCACTCCTCGGGCGTGGAGAAGAAATAGAAAAGCGGTCCCGAAGCGACGATTGGGAGGCTGAGCAGCATCACGGGGCGATTGCCGAGGCGGTCGGCGAAGCGGCCCATGGTGGGGCTGATCGCCAGTTGGCCGAGGCGCATGCCGGTCTTCAGCACGAGCATGAAGCCGAGCGAGATGGCCAGGCCCCGTGCCGGGTAGAGGTATTGGACGGATTGAGTGACGCCATTGAAGAACGAGAACCAGCAGCCGAAGTAGATCAGCCGGCGGAACTGTTTGTCGGCCAGCGGGGCCACCAGCGAAAGGGGGTCAGGCCTCTTCTGTGCGTCGCACCCTCCGGGCCGTTCGGCAAGTGAGTCCTGACCCCTTTTCGCGAGTGGATCCGGCATCACGGCCAGCGGCAGCAGCGAGTGGGCCATGCAGGCCACGCCCACCTCGGCCGCGATTACGTAGACGAGCCAGTTGGGTACCTCGGGCCAGGTATCACGGAGTGCCATAGTGAACAAGGCGGCCGCGAGCATACCGATCGCTTGCCCGGCGACCATCCAGCGTTCTCGGCGTCCCAGAAACCGGCCCCGGATTCGCAGGGGGACCAGGTCGCCGAGCCAGGCCCAGAGAGCGACGGTGCCGAGATACTCCAAGAGGTGATAGACGCACCAGGCGACCACGAGGACGATCAGCCCCACGGTTGGCGTACCCAGCGATCGGGTGGCGACACAGGCTGGAAGCAGGGCAAGAACGGCCAGGCTCAGGGCATAAGAAGCCAGGCAGAATCGTTTGCGGCTGCCGAACCAGCGGATCAAACGCGGGGCGGCCAGACGCAGGAGGCCGGCGATCTGGGGTGCGGCCAGGATCAAGCTGACGGCCAGCCCGGCGCCGGGGGCTCCCAGTTCCAGTGCCAGGTAGATGACCAGGGTGCTGCTGGCCAGCCCGTTGCCCACGGCCCAGACGGCGCCGTTCTGGTAGGCCATGCGGCGGCCGAATCGCCGGCGGTGGACGGGCAGCGGGGGTGGCGGCGAGTCTCTCATGGTGGTGAGAGTACCGCAAAACCCCCGTATTCGCAACCACTATTTTACACCGACATAAAAACGACGCGACGTTGTCTCCACCGCAGCCAGACAGATCATCCAGCGTCTAATTGCACTCCCGTCGTCCCCGCGTGGAACGTGGCTTCCCGGGACCGGCTGGAAAGTCCGTAGAGTGCGATGATGACGAAACAGAGGCCGGGCAGCAAGTAGGATAGGCTAACGCCCCACTGGTCGACCAGGAAACCTTGGATGGGGGTAATGATCGCCCCACCCACGATGGCCATGATCTGGCCCGACGCGGCTAGCTTGGTGTCCTCGCCCAAATCGGAACAGCCGAGTCCGAAGATGGTCGGGAACATGAGAGACATGAAGCCGGATACGCAAACAAGGGCTATTACGCCTGGCATGCCGCCCACAAACACCACGCACAGAATAGAAAGGAATCCCAGCAAAGCCGCAGCGACGAGCAGCGTCGATCCCCGGAAAAAGGTCATCAGCCCGGTAAATACCCAGCGCATACAGCCAAAGAGGACAAGCGCCATCGTATGGTAAACCAGCGCCACCTCTTGCGTGACCCCAAGTTGTTCTGGAATGTAGTAGTTCGTGTAGGTCCACACGGTGATCTGGGTGCCCACGTAGCAGAACTGGGCGAACACGGAAAAGACGTAGTTTCGATTGCGAAGCAGTCGGCCCGTTGTGCTGAAGAAATGCAGGTGTTTGTCGTGTTCGGCGGCGTACGGCATTTTGGCCAACAGAATAAGCAGCCACAC
The DNA here is from genome assembly GCA_012719125.1 of Planctomycetaceae bacterium. GTDB lineage: Bacteria > Planctomycetota > Planctomycetia > Pirellulales > Thermoguttaceae > JAAYAY01. The sequence continues at coordinate 19,080 of JAAYAY010000190.1, forward strand.
GACGCCCAGAATGATCGCGATCACCAGGTACGGAAAGACAACTGTATGGAGCGAGTCGGAGATCTGCTCCGGCCCGATCGACAGATTCCCCTGCCCATCCTTTGGCAATCGTGCCATGACGAGTGACCGGCACAGCATGATTCCGATGACGGCACCGATGGGATTGAAAGACTGGGCGAAGTTTAGACGCCGGGTGGCCGTCTTTTCCGATCCCAAGGCCAACACATAGGGATTGGCATTCGTTTCCAGGATGCTGAGTCCGCCGGCGAGCACAAAATAGGCTAAGCAGAACAGGGAGAATTCCTCCGCCATCTTGGCCGGATAGAGCAAGAAACATCCCAATGCATACGCACCCAAGCCCAGCAACACGCCGGTCTTATACGTGAATTTCCGGGCGATCATCGCACCGGGCAGAGCCAAGCAGAAATAGCCGCCATAGAAAGCGAACTGAATGAGCGATGCCATAAAGGTGCTCATCACGAAAGTCTGCTGGAACACTTTGACCAGGGGATCGGTCAGATTGTTGGCGATAGCCCACCACAAGAAACAGCTAGCCAGCAACACAAAGGGCCACCTCGCGCCCGACGGAAGGACTCTCTCTTTTGGTTCGCTCATAGGGTACTCGTTTCACATCTTGTGAAGGGGAAGTCGATAGACAAGTGCTATCTTCGATCCTGCCTGATTTGTGGTGGACCGCTGTATCCAGGGCATGCTGGGATTACGGCTTCTTCAACGCATTCTGAATCTCAACCAACGAAACCCCCAGCGTGGCCCGCGACACGGCGTCCAGATCGGCTTCGGCGCCGGCCAGGTGAACGGTGCGGTGGATGTGCGTCAGGCTTTCTCCCGGGGCGAGGGCCGCGGCCGGGGAGGAGGACTCCAATTCGTAGAACGGGCCCATCGGCTTGGCGCCGGGGGACGGGGGGCCGTCGTTGTAGGCATTGGCCGCGTCGCCGCTGAACGGATTGTCCTGGAGTTTCCAGAGCGAGTTCACGTAGTCGGTCACGCCTTCGGGCTGATTGAACTGGACGACCGTCAGCACCTTGTTCTGGGCGTCGTAACTTCCGAGCACCGCCTTGCTGCGTTTGGGGTTGATGCCAATCTTGCTGCGATACTCGCCGTCGGCAGCGAAGTAGATGATGTCGTCTTTCACGACCAGGCGTTCCGGAGGAATGCTGCCGAAGTAGTCCGAGGTCACCTTGACGCCGAGTTCCGATTCCGGACCGGCATGGATGGGCACGACGATGGTGGTCGACGGCGATGGATTGAACATGCCGAGAATCCAAACCGACAGCAGCCCAGTGTCTTTCTGCCAGGCATTCTGGCCGGCGTTGGTGATGCGGTTGTCGGATTCGTAGGCGACGAGGCTGACGTTCTTGGCCGGCGGCACCCCCAGCTTCTTCCAAGTGGTCGCGGCGTCGAGCAACCGGACTTCGCGGTTCACGGCCACTTCAAACTTCGTGCCCGAGTAGTTCGTCAGCGAGAACTTGGCGGCAAAGGCCGCCCGGTCGCGCGACTTGCTGGCCACGTCGAAGGGCAACGTGTCGAGGATCGCGGGAGTCTGCCAGTCGGCGAACTCGAATTTCGCCCCCTTGGCGAAGAAGATCGAGAACTGCCCTCCTTCGGGGCCCATCCAGAAGCGATCTTCGCCGCCGAAGGCGTTCATGTGTTCCAGGATCTTGCCCGAGGCAATCAATTCGCGGTTGATCCAGCCGAAACTCAGGCCGGTGTCGCCGCCTGCCGTGCTGGTCATGACGCGGCCTTGCCAGGCGGGGGAGACGGCCACTTTGCCTTGGCCGCTCGCGTCGCTGAGCACGATGAGTTCGGTGTGCTCCTTCAGAAAGGAGGCGTCTTCGCCGAAATTGGCGGCACGAACGCCGCTTGCGAAAACGACAAGAGAAACGAAGAACACGAGTGCGATGGTGATCAGTTTGAGTTCCATGGCGATGAGGCTCTGTCTGAACTGCGGGGCAGGATGGGAACGCAGAGGCGAAACAGACTGCCAGGATATCCTGCTGTTGAGGTATGGTCAATCACTTGTCAGGCCCTGCCATAGCCGTGGCGGACGCTGTTTGTGGAGGTGGAAGGGTGATTCTGGAAGGAGTATCCGGCAAGGGCGGTTGCGAAACCGTATGTTTCTTATGGTTTTTGCGCTGCGCGGGAATGACGTGGCCAATTCGTATTGTGACGAGGTCTACAAGAGTTGGGTTTGAACAGGAGGTCGCGAAGGGATCAGAGGACGAACTGTGGGGCAGCCGAGTTGGGCAGCGCTACTCTCGCGGAGCGAAAGGCGACAGTCATTTCCTCGGCGATCCCTGCTGCGAGTATCGTTTCTCCAGGAGCACGCTCACTCGAAACTCGTTTGGACCGTCCGGGGGCAACGCGAACAGGATCGGGTTTCGGCCTGGTCGGAGACGCGGAGAGGCGCCTTCAGGGGTGACGGGGGCAATCTCGCCGGAAGCGCGATAGACGTGACAATCGTTCATGCCTTTGAAGACCAGGCGGTCGCCGGCGTGCAGGGCGGCGGGGAAGCGGATGCGGTTGTCGGCAATGGTCAGTTCGGGATTGGCGAGCGGCTCGACCTGACGGAGCAGGCGGATTTCGTCGACGTAGCAGGTGACCGTTTTGCCGGCCGGGATGCCGTTGTAGTAGAGCCCCATTGCGTTGATCCTGGTGGGATCCTTGAGGGTGGGGGCACCGAGATCGAACTGGCAATATCGCCAGCCGGTGAAGTCGATGCGGCGGTAGATATCCTGCCAGCCGCCGGCGGCGTCGCGAAGTTGCAGCTTGAGCGACGGTCCTCCGCCGTCGCCGTGGACCCAGAAACCGATCGACTTGAAGGGCGACAGGTCGACGGACTGGGCCAGCGGGCCGGGCTTGTGCGACCAGCCGGCGTTGTCGTCGCGGGTGCTTTGGGCCGTGTAGCAGATGCTTGTGCTGCCGTATTTGGCCAGGTCGGTCGAACGGGTCAACCGCTGGGTTACGCCCTGATGGCAGCCGCCCGGGCTGAGTTGCTCGTTGTACGGGTAGGCGGGATCGGTTGCTTCGGTGGCCTGCTCGAAACTGGCGCAGGGCACGGCGCCGGCGGACTCGTAGGCGGTCAGCTCGCTTCCGACCTGGGCAACGGTCAATTCGAGATGCACGTCGGCCGACTTGACCTGGGGCGGGCAGAAGACTTCCCAGCGGTTCTGGCGACCGTCGAGGGCGCTGATCTGCCGGGCCGGTTCATATTCACGGTCGAGGAGCGACCAGTCGATCTGCTCGTCGGGCATCCGCTCGCGAAGTGGCGTGCCGCGAGCGACGATGGTCACCTCGGCACGGGAGGAGAATCCATCGGTGCCCTGGCAGTGGAAGGCGACCTGATTGGCCTGGGGCTCCAAGGCGGGCACGTCGCCTTGCGGCTGGAGGCGCTGGAGGAGGTTACCGCGCTCGTCGTAGAGGCGGCAGTCGTCGAGAGAGTCGAACTCGATGGTCATTCCGCTTTCCAGGTCGACGGGGAAGACCAGCCGCCGGCCGGCGACCTCGACGGCCGGGTTGTGCAAGACGACCTTTTGCGTTCGTAGTGCTCGGATCGGGCCGATCGAACAGGCGGCCTCCTCGCCGGGCGGCAGGTTGTTCAGGTAGACGGTCATTTGACTGACGGCCTGGCGGACGAGGGGCGAGCGATGGAGGACGCAGTGGGCGCCGTAGGGCCACTGGTAGTCGTGGTAGGCGGCCGCGTCGCGTTCGCGCAGCAGGAGCTCGAAGTAGCGCCAGCCTTCGAAGTCGATCTTCACGTGATGATCGTCGAAGGTGTGGAAATACTCCGGCAGGTTGGTGAGCTGCAGGTTGAGCAGTTGGCCCTTGCCGTCGCCATGGACCCAGAGTCCGACGGCGTCGTAGGGCGTGAGATCGATGACCGGGTCGAACTTCTTGACAGCCCGAGCCCAGGCGCCGACGGGCGTGTCGCCCTGGTTGGCGGCGGTGAAGGTGAGGTTTGGTTCGGCTTGGGAGGGAGCGCGGGGCAAGCCCACGCGGCTAGGGGTGGTGGTGAGTTGGACTCGGGGGGCGGTGCCGGCGGGGGTGAACTGGTGGGCGTCGGCGAGATCGGCGAGGGCGAGGCTCTTTGGGTCGTCATAGGGATAGGCGGAGTAGAGGGCCTGGATGCGGAGCCTGAGGGGTTGGGCATCGTAGCGGTTGTTGACGGTCCAGGTGCTGGCGCCGTCGTCCAGGCCGGTCACTTTGTGCTCGAGGTAGTCGGTGGGGACGAGTTGCCAGGCGCCGTCGTCGGCATGTTCGAGGTGGAATTCCTGCCGCTCCTGGCGGACCTTTTCTTTGACGGCCTCGGAGAAGTAGTTGGCCAGCCGGAGGCGCTCGTAGTTGCCGATCAGGGCGAAGTACTCGTCCTGCCGTGCGTTGGGCGGAGTGCCCGTGACGGAAACGCTTTGGAAGGAGAGCGGCGCGTCGTGGGCCAGGGCCTTGGCGCACAGGTACTCGATCTCGTCGGGCCGTTCCATGTCCCAGTCGCGGTCGGGGCCCAGAATAACCCACCAACCGAGTTGGGCTTCGAGGAGGCTGGCTTCGCGATAGACGCTGATATCGGCGAAGTGGTCGTCGGCGAACCGTTTGAGGCCCCACTTGGGATGATCCCAGGCGCCCACACGCGAGTGGAAGGCCCAGGAGTGGTGGTCCCAACAGCTTGCCTCGACGATGGCGGGGCGTTTGAGGCGGGTGTAGATGGCCTGACGCATGCGGGCGACGCCGTACCAGCCGCGCATGGCCTCGGCGCCGTCCATGTAGATCTGGTCGAGCTGGCAGGTGTTGAACACACCCGCGATGCGGTCGGCCAGGTCGTCGACGAGGGTCGACTTTTCGTCGGGCTGGAAGCAGCCGTAACGGACGAGCATGTGATGGACGGGCGAGCCCTTCTCATGCGCTGCCGGTTTGGTGCCGAAGGCGCCGCGCCGGCACTTGAAGAAGCCGCAGCCGGGTTCGTTGGAGAGGGCGGAGTACTGGATCAATTCGTCGCCGATGCGGATGCAGTTGCCGCGGCTGCCGTAGGCCCAGATGGTAGGGTAGTCGCCGGGCGGCTCGGCCGTGGAAACGTCGGCGCCGGTTTCGCTCAGGTCGGCGGCGAGGGTGAATGTGCCGTCGGTGGCCAGGCGCGGATCGGGCACGGGGCGGACCCATGGATCGTTTGGATCGATGCAACCGGTGAGGGTGTGGATCCCGGCCTTGAGTCCGGCGTCGTGGATCTTGCGGACGACCTGCTTGAGGCCATCGAGGCCGCCGGGGAACAGGCTCTCTCGCGGTTCATAATGGCCCAGGCTGGTTTCCCAGCCGCTCATGTGGATGCAGTCGATTCCGCCGCGCCGGGCGAGCTCGATCCACTGGTCGACGTTCTTCTCGGAAACGGAGGCGAAGACGTAGGAGCCGCGGCAGCCGGGCGCGTCGAGGGCGAAGGGGCCGCCGAGTTCGGAATGGGGGACTCCTTCGGTGCGGAGCATCTCCTGGAGTACCGGCCGCAGTTGGGGGGTGGGGCAGGCGACCAGTGCGGCGGCGGCGCCGTCGAGTCCGAACTCGGCAAAGGCAGTGGCCGTCATCACCGGCGGATTGCGCCCCACGTCGACCCGGGTCTGGAGGTTCAGGGCTCGCAGGCAGACGCCGAATTCGGCGTCGGCCGCCAAGCCCGACATGGAACTCACATTTTCGCAGGGCTTGAGGTTCAACTGGACGAAGGAGACTTCCTCGACTTCTACGCCCTCGACGGAATCGAGGCGGAAGAGGAAGTACTTGCCGTTTCGACTCGCCGTGACGTCGAGTACAACGCTTGCGCCGCTTCTGGGGAACTGGAACACGAGCTTGCCGTCTTTGAGGGAGCAGGCGGCGCGGCGGTCGAGCGTGCCGTCTCTCTTGACGGTTACGAGCGGCGTGGTTCGGAGGATGCGGTCCTGACCGGTTCGTTTGTCGATCAGGGCGGTGCAGCGACCGGTGGGGCCGACGGCGAGGGTGGCATATTTGGTTTCGAAAGTTGCCACAGCCGCGGCCAACTGCGACGTTTTTGGGATTTCTTGGTAGAGTGGAATGTCTTTGGGCACGGAGCGGCTGGAGACGTTTTTGCTGAAGCTGCTCGCCACCTCGTCGGCCGAGAGTGCGCGGTTGTAGAGGCGGACGTTGTCGATGAGTCCCTTGTGGCTGACGGCCCCGCTCCACTGGCCGATCACGAGGTCGCCTTGATAGCCGACGGGGTAATCCCATTTGGCCGAGCCGACCTGCCGGCCATCGACGTAGGTCTTGATCTCGGGGCGTTGGAAGGTGGCGGCCAGGTGATACCACTTTCCTTGCTCGAAGGGCGTCAGCAGGGGAGCGCTTACTTCGCGCCACTCGCCCTTCTGTGCGGCCGAGTGGCCGGGGCGGCCCATGCGGAAGGAGCAGTTGCCGTCCTGGACGAAGAGCAGGAATCCGCCCGGGCTCCAGGTTCCGCCGGAGACGATATTGGGGTAGCGTCCGGTTCCTTCCCAATAGACCCAGGCCTCGACGGTCATCTCGTCGGAGCCGTCGAGCCCGGCGATCTGGGGAACGCGGACATGGGCTCCGGTGCCGTCGAAGGCCAGGGCGGTGCCGAACGGGCCCTGGACCCAGTCGGCGTCCCAGACTTCGGCGTCGTTTCCGTTTCCGGAGCTATCGAGGGCCAGGTCGCCCTGGGCGTCGTCGAACTTCCAGTGACCGAGCAGGCCGGGCTGTTCGGCGGCGAGGGCAGGGGCGGCCGCTAAGAGAGACAGGCAGAGGCAGAGCAGGAGAGTTCGAGGCATGGCAGGATTCCTGTGGCGGGGTGGGGGGATCAGGCATGTTGAAAAAGGGGGACAGGCACCGCAACCGGTAATATGTCCGGCGTCGCGAGGCTGCAAGACGTTGCGGAGCCAGTCCCCCTTTTTCAACAGATCAGGCAGGCAGGCGACTGACTCACCATGGGAGCACTATAGCCGGGGGAGCGTAGTTTCGCCAATTTGCCGGTGCCATTGTTTGCGTTGTTTGCATTGTTTGCGCGGTTTTTTGTACTTTTGGCTAGAAAGGGGGGGCGACGTTGGTTGATCTTCATCGGCATCTGTGGCCGTGCTGGATAGTATACAGATTTACACTTCTTTGTCAAGAGGAAAAATGAACACCTCTGGGAGGGGGATGACCGTCTCGGGGTATTTGAACAGGAGGAATGGGAGTTATCAGAGGAAGAATATGAATCAGGATTGGTGAGCGGCGATTCGGCGTTGGATAAGTTTGTACGCCCCTCCCGTTCAATCGTTAGATGTATTCGACATCAATATCCCTCTGATGACTCTGCTTCCTCCTGTTCAAGAACCCAGGTCAACCGACTTGTGGAACACCTTCGGCGTTCATGTTCACGGCAACACCTACCCAGGGTGGCGCCCGCGCGACGGCGTCGCGGGGCTAACCCTGGGCTTTGGTGTTTAATGCCTTCGGCATACAAGGAGGATTCGGGGGCAGTGATCGTGCGGAGCGCGGGGCAAGCCCGAGCGGCTAGGGCGATTGTTCGTTCCTTGGCTCTGTTTCTGCTTTCAGTCCGAATGCGCCTTCTGCCTCCAATCGCGCAAGATACGCGGCGCTGCATCCCTTCACCCAGAACAGTCCGCGGCGGTGTTTCACCACGGTCAGCGGAGGGTTTCCGATGAAGAGGGCGGGTAAGCTCACGACAAACGCAACGATTATCAGAACGCCAATTGTCAAGATCGACTCGACGGACGTGGCCAACGGGGCGAGCGGGAGAATGACCAGCATTCCAGCCAACGCGAGAGTTGGAGTCGCAAAAGCGATTGCGATCGATATCTTTGCGATCCTCCAGACTCGCCACTCCCGTCGCAACTCCGGTACCAACCCGTAGGTAATCGAGACTCGCTTCTTGAGCAGGAAGATAGCGGGGATCACCAGGGGGCCGCCCAGAACCAGAATCGCCACCCACGGCGAACACCAATAGAACGTTCCCCGGATCATATCTGTCTGCGAGACGGGTTGGTTCGTTTTGACGCAGATCGGCGGGAGCACTGTGCTGGCGGAAACAACCAGATACTTCCCGTCGACTCCCGGTGACAGCTCTCGCCTGTTTTCACAAGCGTAGCAGTCCGTCTGCGGCGACTGGTAGGGATTTGTGTCCACGGGATCTGGGCAACAGGTTGAGGGGCGGCGATCCCGGCAGCTTACCATGCAGACGGTTTGCGCGGCAACTTCCCGGGGTTTTTGAACAGGAGGAATCGGAGTTATCAGAGGAAGAAGGGGGATCAGGATTGGCGAGCGGCGATTCGTCGTTGGATGAGTTTGCACGCCCCCCCGCTCAATCGTTAGATGTATTTGACATCACTAGCCCTCTGATGACTCTGCTTCCTCCTGTTCAAGAACTTGGGTCAACCGACTTGTGGAACACCTTCGGCGTTCATATTCACGGCAACACCTACCCAGGGTGGCGCCATCGCGACGGCGTCGCGGGGCTGACCCTGGGCTTTGGTGTTCAATGCCTTCGGCATAGAAGGAGGATTCGGGGGCAGTGATCGTGCGGAGCGCTGGACAAGCCCGAGCGGCTAGGGGCGTTTTGTGTGTGGGGCGATCGGTCGTTTGGGTCAGTCTGTGCCGAAATTAGCCAGTGTGGGCGATTTCACGTAGACGGGGTCGGCGGTCAATTTGAGTGAGGATGTCTCGATGGGGTTTCCCATCATGTCGTGGATTTGCGAGTTGTTCGGCAACGCGATCTGCGATTCTCCCTCGGAGTGCCAGGCGATCGCCAGTTGCTCGCCGTCGGGGCATTGAAGGACGGCCGCATGGGCCCCGTCACGCTGCCAGAGGCGGATGGACTTGGCTCCGGCGGTCATGCGGGTGAAGACCGAGGCGGCCACGGCGCCCGGTTTCGGGGCCAGGCCGTAGGTCTGGTGGCGGATGAGGCCGAAGTTGTGCTCGTTGTAGTTGCGGTCGAGGCCGTCGTCCTTGAAGTCGTACCAGTGCACCTTTTCGACGCACTCCAGGGCACGCATCAGGGCCATGGTGCGGACGAAGAAGCGGGCTTGGGTCCGTTCGTCGACGCCGCGGGCGTCGGCGTGGGTGGGCCAGCCGATCTCGGTGATCCAGAGCTTGCCGGGACCGCCGTTGGCGACGGACATCTCGGCGACCTTCCGGATTTCGCCCACCAGATCGCTCTTTTCGGGCGAGGTGGGGTAGCGGTAGCTGTGGACGGAGAAGACGTCCATTGCGCCGGCCGCTCCCGACTTGAACATGCCGCGGATTTGTTCGAAGTGATGGGCGCTGTGTTCGCCGCCGAGGCCGACCACCTTGGCTTCGGGATTGGCTGCCTTGACGGCGGCAAAGGCCGGCCGGATCAGCCGGGCGTAGGCCTCGGGCGTATTGCCGGGCTTGCCGCGCATGCCGCAGGCGACGGACCACTCGTTCCAGATCTCGAAATCGCCGACCTTGCCGCGAAGCTGGCGGGTGAGGAACTCGCAGTAGCGGGCGTAGGCGGCGACGGCTTCGTCGGAACTGGGGAAGCCGCCGTTGTCGTAGAGGTTGTTGCTGTAGTCGAAGATCAACAGCGGGTTGAGGCCGAGCTGTTTCGCCCGGGCGACGTACTCGGCGCCGTAGGCCGGGATCTCGTAGCGGCCCTTCTCGCGTTCCACGGCGGACCAGGAAATCTCGTCGCGAAATTCGCTCAGTCCGTAGCGAACGAGCAGGTCCATGCACTCCGGCGGATAGGCATTGCCGCGAAAATGACAGCCCATGCCAACAAATGCGTTCTTCGTCTCTGTCGGAGCAGATAAGGCGGCACAGGAGAAGAGACGGGAATCGGCATTGCGGCCCTGGCGAACCAGGTCGATGCGGCACTCGTGGTAGCCCAGCGAATTGAGCGGGAACGCGATCGCGGCCTGCTTGCCGGCCGATTTGCCGTCGGCTACGGTTTGCCCGAAGTAATCGGCCACGGTCCAGCGGATCTCGTCGCCGTCGCCTTCGGCGCGAAGGCGAACCGTTTCGCCGGGGAGGTAGACGTTTCCGAGCCGGGCGTTTTCAACGTGCAGGGCCAGCTTGTGCGTTTGCTTGACGGGCCGGACGAGGGCCACGTCGTCGATCCAGAGCGAGCCTTTGCCGACGTATCCGCGTTCGGGCCGATCGCCGACGATCGAATCGAGCCGGACGGGGTAGTCGAGCTGGCCATTGTTGTCGCCTGCCCAATGGGAGTCTTGGGGTTTGAGGTCGACGGCCGTGAAATTCCAGCCTTCGCCTGCGGGGCGGGGCAGGTCGAACTGGTGGGTTTCGCCGCTTCGATCGGTGATCCGCAACCGGAGTGTGAGCGGTCTGCCCGCGAAGCGATACCAGAACCCAAGTGAACTGCCGGGCTGGTCGATGGCGGCGCCGGAGCCGAAGGCCGCGTATTCGTAGTCTTCCTTGCCGACGAATTCGTAGTCGACGCGGAGGGCGCCGCTGCCCTCCTTGCCCGAACCGGGTTCGGCCGCCGACTTGGATGGGGCCTGCTGACTGCCAAGGATCGATTTCCAGGAGCTGGCCCCCCCTTCGAAATCGGAGAGGACTGTGACGACGTCATATTGATTGGCGAGGGCCTGGGGCACTTCGGGGCAGGCGAGGGGCGACCACGATTCGGCGGCGTCAACCTGGATGGTCAGGCCCAAGAAAAGGATCGGCGCGGCGAAGAACAGGCGGAGGGTGAGATGCACAGGAGTGGGCTCCGGGGGGATGGGCGGGTGGAAGGGGGGATCCAGCCCATTTTGACCTTGCCGGCGGCATCGAGGCAAGCCTTTCGGGCATTGGGGTTTCGAGATTCGCATTTGTTTCGGATTTCGTGCTTTGGATTTGATGCTTCGCGGCTTTCCAGGACGGCGCTGGTTCCTTTAGAATACCGGCCGTTCAGTCAACTCAGGGAGTGCCAAACCATGCGTCTGGAAGCATCGAAGGTTCGCGACACGATTTACCAGTTGACGCTGCGGATCCACGATCGGTTTCCGAGTTCCGGGATCTTCGACGTGTGCGGCGAGCTGTACAGTCTTTCCAAGGACACGGAGAAGATTGTGGCGGCGATCGCCCGGCCGCTCTTCGGCGTTCGCTTAGTCGCCGCGACGCTCATTCTGGCCTTCATTGGGGCGATCGTGTTTCTGCTGCTCGGCCACCCGGTGGACGAAAAGCTGTCGGTCTACTCGATGATCGGGACGCTGGAGTCCGGCGGCAATCTGCTGATTCTGATCGGGCTGGCGGTGATCTTTTTGTGGTCGTGGGAGCGGCGGGTGCGGCGGGGACGGGTGATCAAGAATCTCAACCGGTTGCGCGAGATCGCCCACGTGATCGACATGAAGCAGTTGACCAAGGACCCGGACGGCCTGGCCCAAGTGAGCCGGCCGACGGCCAACAGTCCCAAGCGGCGGTTGAACGCCTTCGAACTGGGCCGGTACCTCGACTACTGCACGGAGATGCTTTCGCTGACGAGCAAGCTCGGATATCTGTACGTGGCCGATTTTCACGACACGGACGCAACGGATGCCGCGAACGATCTGGAGACGTTGTGCACGAGCCTGGCGCGAAAGATTTGGCAGAAGATCATGATTTTGCGCGGGGTGCAGGCGGAGAAGAAAGAGGCGTGAGCGGCGAGCCACGCACCGGTTCGTGACTCGCCACTACGTCGAAGCGCAGATCAGGACCTGCACCGCTCACGGATCTGCCGGATCTCGCCGGCGTCGATGCCGAGCGATTCGAGGAACTCCTGGTGGGCATCCGGTTCGAGGCGTTCGAACTGGCGGTGCCAGTTGTGCATGTCGTCGTCGCTCAGGCCGGCGGCTCGCATGATTTCTACCCAACGGTCTTTCGTGATCATGTCGTTCTCCATCAGTTGTTGAGGTTTTTCGAGGCCCTCCGCTGCCTCAGTCGCTCGGGCCTGGCCGATCTCATCCATTGCACCTGCCGACATGCACGCTCGTTTGCCCACGGACTCAGGTCCGCAGGGCACACGGTTCTCAACGACGTCGTCCTCAACCAGGTCCTCGTCACTTTCGGTGATGCCGAACGGACTCGCGAAGTGATCCGGCGAATTCAGCAGAGCGGCACCCTCTGGTGTGGTGAGACCGTTTGGCAAGGACACAGGGCGATGCGCATCAGTGTGTCGTCGTGGGCAACCACGGAAGCGGATGTGCAACAGAGTCTCGCGGCCATTCTGACGCTTGCAGATGACGAAGTAAGTGATTGATTCACCGGTACTTCCGCACATCCCCCGCAAGCGGCGTCCAATTAACGCTGTTTGCCCAGCTTGCGAAACCGTGCAGTGTGAATATCGTCGTTGCCCCGGGTCGTCCACCTGTTTGCGGGGGGCAGCGAAACTCTTCGGGAGAACCGTTGTTAAATCTCTGAGAGAGATCGAACATTTTTCCGGCCTTGGCGTCTTCATGGAAGTCGGTACAATCCTTGCCCCCCGTGGAACTGCCAACCCCAATCTCTCACCCTCTTGTGCGAATAGACCTTGAAAGGGGTCTGGACATGCTTGTGGAAGCGTTTGTCGAATCCATCGTGAAAGAGACGCTCACCCGTATGGGTGACTGTGCGGAAGAACCGGTGCGCAAGCCGGTTTACGGACAGTCGGGGCGCACAATTGCGGTGGAGTTCGGCACCCCCCACCACACCGCCGTCTGGCTCCCGCACCGCGACGTGGTCGTCTTCCATCAGAAGAACGGCCGTCACGTGCGGATTCTCGATGTGGGCGAAACCATGCGCGCACGCGGGATTGCCGCGTAGCTCAGTCTCTCCGAGACTGAGATCCCGCCTTCCTCGTGGTGTTCCGAGTCTCGGAGAGACTCGGCTACGCCCTTGCTGGCAACCGTCCCTCCGGCGCTCTACCATAGAACCGTGCCGACTTCCTCGCCCGCCGCTCGCCGGTCAATGACCTGGAACGAGCCGCGGGCAAGTCCGCCCGGCTATCCGATTCTGACTTGCGTCCGGAGTATCGACCATGACTCGTGTCATTGCTTTGTTTGCCGCGGCCGTTGCGACACTCTCCGTCACAGTTGCCACCGCCCAGGATCGCCCCAATATCATCCTCATCATGTCCGACGACATGGGCTTCTCCGACATCGGTTGCTATGGCGGCGAGATCCAAACCCCCGTCCTCGACGGACTGGCCGAAGGAGGTCTCCGCTTCTCCCAGTTCTACAACACGGGCAGATGCTGCCCGACGCGAGCGTCGCTCCTTACCGGACTGTATCCCCATCAGGCCGGCGTCGGACACATGCTGGGCGACAAAGGCCTCCCCGGTTATACGACCGGGCTCAATCGCAACTGCCTCACCATCGGCGAAGCCATGCGGCTCGGCGGCTACCGTACCTACGCAACCGGCAAATGGCACGTGACCAAGGAGACCAAGCCCAGCGGGGAACACGAGAAGTTCAACTGGCCGCTGCAACGCGGGTTCGACCGTTACTTCGGCACCATCCACGGCGCCGGCAGCTTCTACGATCCCAATTCGCTCACCCGCGACAACGAACTGATTGCGCCCGATTCTCCCGAGTTCTTCTACACCGACGCCATCAGCACGAATGCCGCCCAGTTTGTTCGCGACCACTCCAAAGATCAGGGCGACAAGCCCTTCTTCATGTACGTAGCCTTCACGGCCGCCCACTGGCCCATGCATGCCCGGCCGCACAACATCGAGAAATACGACGGCGTCTACAACAGCGGCTGGGACGCCGTCCGTGCGGCCCGCTACGACAGGGTCAAGAGGCTCGGGCTGGTCGATCCGTCCTGGGAGATGACGCCGCGCGACGCCAAGTCGCCCGCCTGGGAAGACGCGACGGACAAACAGTGGGAAATCGCCCTCATGCAGGTCTACGCGGCCATGATCGATTGCATGGATCAAGGCATCGGCCGGATCGTCGGGGCACTGAAGGAAACAGACGGCTTCGACAACACGGTGATCTTCTTCCTTCAGGACAACGGCGGCTGCGCCGAGGGCATGGGCCGCGGCGACCAGGTCACCTACCGGGTCGACGATCCCGAGACGATCGTGCCCATGCAACCGGGCGAACTCCAGTACGACATGATTCCCCAACGAACCCGCGACGGCAAGCCTGTCCGCCAGGGACGCGGCGTCATGCCCGGCCCGGCCGACACCTACCTCGGCTACGGCCTCTCCTGGGCCAACGCCTCCAATACGCCCTTCCGTGAATACAAACATTGGGTCCACGAAGGCGGCATCTCCACGCCGCTCATCGTCCACTGGCCCAAAGGCATCGCGGCCGGCCGCCGGGGCAAGCTCGAACACCAACCGGGCCACCTCATCGACGTCATGGCCACCTGTGTCGACCTGGGCGGCGTCGACTATCCGGCCGAGTATGCAGGTAATCCGATCACCCCGCTCGAAGGCGTCAGCCTTCGCCCGGCCTTCGCGGGAGGCGATCTTGATCGCAAGACTCCCATCTTCTGGGAACACGAGGCCAACTGCGCGCTCCGCGACGGCAAATGGAAGATCGTTCGCAAGGGCACCATGGGCACCGGCGAAACCACTCCCTGGGAACTCTACGACATGGAGGCCGACCGCACGGAACTCCACGACCTGGCCGCCGAGATGCCCGACCGCGTCAAGGCCATGGCCGACGCCTGGGAAGCCCTTGCCCTCCACACCAAGGCCAAACCGTGGCCCTGGGGTATGGAAAAGCAGGCTGCCAAGAAACCGGCCAACAAGAAGAAAAGCTTCGAGCTGAACAGCAGCGACGAGCTTGCCAAGGAAGACGCGCCTCAGACCAGCGGCCGGTCCTTCTCGATCGAGGCCCGACTCGCTTCAACCGGCGACGGCGTCGTCGTCGCCCAGGGCGGCGTGACCCACGGTTACACTCTCTACGTGAAAGACGGCAAGCCGGTCTTCAGCGTTCGGTTCCGCGGCCAGATGGTCACGATCACGGGCGGCGCCCCTCTTCCCGCCAGCCCCTGCACACTGGGAGCAAGCTTGACACTCTCCGGCAGCATGGTGCTCACCGCCGACGGTAAGGAAGTCGCCCGGACCCAAACGCCGGGCCCGATTACCACACCCGTCGACGGCCTCACCATCGGCCGCGACGGCGGCGACCCAGTCGGACCCTACCAAGGCCCGCAAACCTTCAAAGGTGAAATCGAGAAGGTCACCATCAGACTCCTCCCTCCCCAGTGAGAGCAGCAAACGAGGGGGAGAGGTCAAAGATCCAGTTGACACAAACTCCAAATACCACCGAGGTCAGTCCATGACAAGAACACTCGCGATCATCGCCGTCACCGCGCTGGCCGTCACGGTCTCCGCCGCCGAGAAACCCAACGTCCTCTTCATCGCCTCCGACGACATGCGTCCGCAACTCGGCTGCTACGGCGATCCCGTGGTCAAGTCGCCGCACATCGATGCGCTCGCCAAACGCGGCATGGTTTTCAAACAGAGCTACGTCCAGCAGGCGCTTTGCTCCCCCTCGCGCATTTCCATGCTCAGCGGACGCTACCCCGCGACCACGGGCATCTTCGAAATCGGCCGCACCTTGCGGACCACCATGCCCGACATCACCACCCTGCCGCAACATTTCAAGAACCACGGCTACCACACCCGCAGCCTCGGCAAGATCTATCACGTGGGCATCGACGACGACGCCTCGTGGACTATTCCCGCCTGGCACAGCAAACAGCCTCGCCACAGCGCTGCCACTCAAGCGGCCGTCGCCAAGTATATCGCCGACGCCAAGGCCAAGGGCGTCACCCTCCCCACCAAGGGCAAGGGCTCGCGCATGGCTGCAGTTCCCCCCTTCGAGGCCGTGGACTGCGACGACGATCACCTCCTCGACGGCGATACGGCCAAGAACGCCGTCGCCCAACTCCACGAGTACGCGAAGAACCCAGACCAGCCCTTCTTTCTGGCCGTCGGTTTCGCGAATCCGCACGTCCCGTGGATCGCGCCGAAGAAGTACTTCGATCTCTACGATCCCGCGACGTTGCGCCTCGCCAAGAACGAGTTCCTGCCGAAAGGCGCGCCCGTCTTCGCGGCCACCTCGGGCCAGGATTTCCGCTGGTATGCGGGCGTGCCGGAAGGCGACCTGCCCGAGCCGTACAAACGCCAGTGCCTCCAAGGCTATCTGGCCGCGATCAGCTACGTCGACGCCCAGGTGGGCCGCCTGATCGCTACGCTCGACGAAACGGGCCTGGCCAAGAACACGGTCGTCGTCTTCTGGACCGACCACGGCTACTACATGGGCGAACACACCTGGTGGGGCGCCAAGCACAACAACTACGAAGGCGCCACCCGCAACGCCCTGATCATCGCCACGCCGGACCAGAAAACGGCCGGCCGGACCACCGACGCCCTCGCCCAGTCCGTCGATCTGGCCCCCACCCTCACCGAACTCTGCGGCCTGCCGGCCAGCGCCGGTTTCCAGGGCCGCAGCCTGAAACCGGTGCTCGACGATCCCGCGGCCACGGTCAACGAAGGCGCCTTCAGTTGGTATCCGAAGAGCGGCTACCTGGGCGTCGCCATGCGCACCGGCATGTGGCGCTTCGTCCGCTGGACCAAGGCCGGCGTGCCGCCCGTCTATGAACTGTACGATTCCATCGGCGATCCGCAAAACGACGTCAACCTGGCCGACCGGCCCGAGAACCGCCAGCTCATTGCCTCCCTCAGTGCCCAACTCCTCGCCCGTTTTCCCGTCCAGGAGTTCCGGCCGCCGCCCGCCGAGCAGGCGAAGAAGGCGAAAAAGCAAACGCGAGCAAGGTAATGCTCAGCCCGTAGGGTGGGCCAAGTGGGCCATAACGGCAATCGTTCGCGTATCGATCGTCGCAGCAATTGTGGACCGTAATGGACAACCGAAACGCGAACGCGGCCCACCATGGTACGCGTTCTATTGGGAGACGGCCGCATCGTGCCGGAACGGATTCGGAGCGATCGAAAGACGATGCGCGATTGGATGCACGTTGTATGAGATGGGATCCGCCCCACGGTGGGCCGTCACTCGCGGACCGGCAATTCATACGGAAACGGCCTTGGCCAATCGCCGCATGGTGAACGCCGGTTGGCGTTGGGTCGTTTTGGCCCACCCTACAGTTCACCCTGCACTTCAGCTACTAAAAGTCTTCCGCAGCCCTCCTCAGACTCCGGGCCGTCTGGCGGAACTCCTTCATGTCCATCTCGCGGAGATAGACGAACCCCCGGGCGCCGCGGATCAGCGGGCTGGTGTGTTCGGCGAACCAGGCCCGGCCCAGGCAGGTTTTGAGCATCTGGTACTGGTCCACCTGGATCGCCTGGGCCAGCTCGCAGAAGGGCCCGTCGTGGTCGAAACTGGGGAAGGACGCCTCCTTCTGGGAAACGAACGTGTTGAGGAAGGCGCTCTCCATCACCGAGAGCATGTTGAGCGAGACGGGCACGTAGACGTTGGCCTCGCTCGGATGGAACCGGAACCAGACGTTGCGATAGCCCCAGATGCGGAGATCGGCGCCCTCGTTCCTGTCGATGTACTGATTGGCCGCCTCGCTGATGGCCTGCAGCACCTTGTAGTGCGTGTCGGGACCGCTGGCTTCGGGGTCCAGGGCGCAGGAGACGACGTTGGGGCGGACCTCTTCGAGAAGATCGAGAACCGGCTTGGCGTCGCGCTCGACGGTCGGCTCGGGGACGAAGATGTCGCCCGTGTAGAATCCCAGCCGGAGATGGCGGATGTTGGAGCACTGCCAGCCGAAATAGCCCCAGAGCGTCTCCGCTTCCCATTCGCGGCACATCCCCTTGAGCTTCTGGACCATATCGGGGTCTTTGCGGCCGGGGTAGACGCTGTGGAAGTAATGGTCGAGTTCCGTCATCCGGTCGCGAACCGCGCTGAGGCTGCTCTCGTCGTAGAGCTCCATCAAGTTGCGGAGCATGCGGCGGGCGGCGCCTTCGGCTCGCATGTCCTCGTTCCGGGCGGCAATCCCGTCAAGGTACTGCCACACGTCTCGGTTGCGCCCCTCTTCGTTCTCCAACTCGAAATAACCTTCCCGGTAAAGATCGCGAAACACGCCCGAGTCGAGCCAGCGGTTGAGCCCCTGCAATTGGGCCAGCATGTAGTGATTGGTGACGGCCGTGAATCCACTGGTGAGGGTGACGAAATAGTGCTGGTTGTTCGGATTCCGCATGTTGCGGACGATATGGGGCATGATGCCCAGCATCAGATCGTCGTGGTGGGGCTCCGTGTGAAGGAAACAGGTATTCGCGCAAGCCTGGCTGCCCCGATTGACCTTCTCGACCAGTTGCTCGTGCACGAAGCGTGCGGCGTCGCCCAGCGATTGCTGTCTGCCCGCCAGAACCTCGCGCAGCATGGGATCCTGGCCGGCTTCCGCCTCGGTGAGTTCCAGCACCGTCTTCCGCCTAGCCAGGGCCAGGTCGATGACTGCACGTTCGAGTTGCTCGTTGGTGAAGTTCCCTTCCTTGACCGTCAGGGCCACCTGGCGCCGGCCGAGACGGCGAGCCGCGCCCATGGTGATGTAGAACCGGGCGTTGGGGAGACAGCGCAACGCACTGGCCGGGATTCGTACGCCGGTCTGGGCCTGGACGGCGTCGGCCACGACGCCCGCCTTGGCTTCCCCGGCCGCAATGATAATGGCCGTGCAGTTCGGATTGCGTGCAATCGTTCCCAGCCCGATGGTGATCACCAACCGGCGCCGGGAGACTTCGATTCCGCCCAGGTCGCCGGCGGCGGCCGCCTGGGTTTCGTAGTTGGTGGCCATCAACCGGGTGGTGGACCGGTGGTCCGAGCCGCGGATGTTGAATCCCACGTGGCCGTCGGGACCGATTCCCCCCAAGAAGAAGCCGATTCCGCCCAGGGCCTGAATCCTCTCCTCGTGCTGCTGGCACCAGTCGTCGATCCGGGTGAGCACGTCTGCCTGGATCCGCTCCAGGTCGCTTGCCGGGCTGCGGGTGCGCAGCGACAGATCGACCGTCGAATCGGGCCAGATCGAGCGGAGCGTCTCTCCTTCTCGCACGCCGATTTCGGCGCAGTTCATCAGCAGCGCCTTCTGCGGATCGAGACCGAAACCCCGCAAATAGTACTTGTTGACGTAGTAGTGGAAGCTGTTCTTCTGCGACGGCTGGATCGGATAGAACTCGTCGATCTGCACGAAGTGCAGGCTTCTCATGTCCGGACGCCTTCCCGGATCGACGCCCGCCTGTTCGAGCAGCGCACGCGTTTCCGGCGCGTCCCAGGTCGACAGCAGCCGCTGCACCCACTTGATGAAATGCTCGGGCGTCTTGCCCGTAGGCAACGACACGACCCCGCCCGGGTTGTCTTGAACCCATTCGACGAACCGCATGGCAATCAGCCGGCCCAGGGCCGGAAAGTTGCCCACGGTAATCACCGGAATCTTCTCGTCGGGGAGGTAGATCGGGTCGAGCGGCGACTCTTCGACGGCGCGCTGCTCGACGGGGGTCAAGACAAATTGAGGGGCTTTGTTCATGATTGCTCAGTATCCAAATCGAATCGAAAACACCCGCCCATTCGCGGGCTCAACAAAACTCTGCGGGACGCTACGCCGTTCGACAACCCGAAACCCTCGCCGTCGGAGCAAGACAGCAAGCCGAAAATGCGACGGACTCGGGTTGTCCGGCATGTTCGGGCGCCCTGGGACGTCTGACGGCGAACGCCGGACCTGTCGAGCTGCTTCCTTCCAGCCAAACGGAACGGGGCCCCGACGCCCGGAACCCCGACGCGAAATGCCCGGGCTGCCTCACGTGCGAGGTGGCTCGGGAACGATCCGGTCGAGCACTTCTCGAAGGGCTTTCATCTTGAGGGGCATGTGGAGAACGACCCGACTGTCCGACGTCTTGGCGTTCTCCTCCCAGGTGCGTTGGGGCTCGTCGAGCAGCAGCACGATGGCGACGTTCTGCGTCTTGGCGTTATCGGCCAGACGATTGAAGGCGTTCAAGGCCGGCATGCCGATGTCCTGGGCATTGATGAGCAAGCCTTCCGCCGTCTGCGGATTCTCGAAGAACTTGCCGACGGCCAGGAAGGGATCGGTCGTTGCGCTCGCGGAGTATCCCACTTTGCCCAAGGCGCTGCGCAGTTGTTCCTGCCGCATCGGGTCGCCTTCGACGAGTATCAGGTTCTTCAGCGGTTTTTCGGCGACGTAGGCCTCCGGGGCCGGAGCCGCCTCGCCCTCCGCACCCGGCTCTGTCGTCGCCTTGCCCGACAGGCGGGCGTGCAACGTCTCCAGGTCGGCAAGCATCCTGTCGGGCGTCTGGTAGCGCCGATCGGGATCGAGCAGCATCGCCCGGTTCACGACCATCGCCACGTTCTGCGGTAACTCGCGGAGCACCTGCTGAATCGGTTCGATATCCTCAAATCGCGTTCGGCTCAAGCGATGCATCTTATCGCGAGGTTCCTGGAGAGGCGATTTGCCCGTCAGCATGTGGTAATAGATGCAGCCGAGGAAGAAAAGGTCGCTGCGGGTGTGGTCGCCTCGCACCCCGGTCGCTCTCTCCAGGGCCGCATACTCGATGGTTCGCGTGTTGGGAAGGTCCATGTCGGCGATCATCTCGGTGCTCAACTCGTCGCTGATCGAAGCCAGCCCGAAATCGGCCAGCTTCGCCTGCCCCCGGCTCGAAATCAGCACGTTGGTCATCTTCATGTCGCGATGCGAGAGTCCTTGCTCGTGGGCGTACGTCAGGCCGCGGGCAATGTCGGCCATGATACGCGTGGCTTCGACCGGATCGATACGGCGGCGAATCCTGACGAACTCCTTGAGATTCCATCCTTCCACGAAGTCCATCACCAGGAAGTGAAGGCGATCCTTCGACGACACCTGGTGAACCGCCACGACGTTGGGATGGCGAAGATTGAGCCCGAGTTCTCCCTCGCGCGTGAATTGGTCTACGGCCGACTGGCCGGCGTACTTCTTGTCGAGATGCCGCCGGCGCAGGACCTTGACCGCCATGATGTCGTTCGTCTGGCGGTGCGAGGCTCGGAAGACCCGAGCGAAGGTCCCGGCTCCCACCATGTAGAGAATCTTGTAGTCTCCGTGGAAGAAGTCGGACCGCTTGTTGGCCAGCAGCAACTCGACCTGATAATTCGTCAAGATCCCACGGCGGACACAGGCCCGAAAGAAGTCGTCGGTCGGAATGTTCCGGCTGCCCAACTCCGCCCAGATTCCTTGCAGTTGCTGGTCGGTGACCAGTTTCAAATCGAGGGCCCGGTCGGCCATCTGCTCCGCTTTGATTTGGGCCATGCGATCTCGCTCCCGCACAAGGCAACTGGGGAAAAGAAGACGACTCAACGGCTCTCCGGCCACCCCCTTCTCGGCCGGTTCAAGAATGGGAACCGAACCAGAATTCGCATCTGGTCCCCCGCCCAAGACGGGCAGGAAAAGCCGTGGTCGGCTGGCGGCGCTGCTTCTCCAACCCCCTATCCTATTCAGCCCGCTTCCCGCCCGCAATCCAAATGCCCCCTTGGCCGGACAGAGCTTGGTAATCGCAACAAAAATGCCCCGCTATGGCAAATCGCCGTAGCGGGGCAGTCGGAGGGAGGGGGTATTTGGGGAAAAGGAGTCAACCAGCCCGTTAAGAGGCCTCTTCCAGTTGGCGGCGGTAATCGTCTCGTTCTCGCCGCGTCGCCTCGAGATCGAACATCAGGTACTTCATGTCCAGACGCAGTTGGCTCAGGGCGTCCTGAACCAGCGAGAGGATGCGCCGCCTGCGGCGAGTGCTGTCAACCACCCGTTCGAGGGCTGCTTCGACCTGATCGCGGGCAGGGGCCGGCAACCCCTGGATCGCTTCCACCAGATCCGCCAGCTCGCTGGGGACTTCTTGTTTCTCTTCGTGCTCTTTTTGCTGCCGCTGCGTCATGGTTGTCTCCTTCGCGGTTTGGACGGTTCTAGCCAGGAGCATCCGGCGCGCCGAAAGACAGACACAAACCAGGCAGTCTCCATAACCTAATGCAAATCAACACTTTACATCTTTCCGCAAACTGTCCGTGCCGAATGTCCAGGATGACTTTTGGCAACGTTTGGTCTGGTCCGATGTCGCAAATCCTGTTAAAAGCTCGTCTTACGTCAACGAAACACACACCTCGCCGCGTTGCGGGAACACCTCATGATGCCGCGTGGTCTGACACGGTCGCACGACAGACGATCGCGGTTGAGGATTAGCCGGATTCGGCCTTCGTCTCGCGACGATGCCGCCGAGCTGGAGAATCCACCTAGCTGCGGGTCCGGGGGGGCGGAACCTGACCCCCCAACGATCGTTCGGCCCCTTGATGGATGTCCGCAGCCACAGCGTCGTTCTGTCCCGTAGAAAAAAAGAAGACTTCAGTTTTGAGACGCTTCCCGCTCCCCTGAAGTTCCCCGAGAGGTAATGAGTCGTAGCCCGTCCTCCCCCATCCTTCTGGTTGCCGCCATCCTTGCGCTGCCCTGGGCCGCACCCCAGCGGGCCATGGCCCAGTCAGCCTGGTATGAGGGCTTCGAACAGATGGCCCCCTCTTGGGAGTTCCTCGATGCGGATGGCCCCTATGTCCTCCGCGGACATCAGCGAACCCCCCAGATTCGCAATACCGGCGAGCGCTCCGAGTGGATCTCCGTCGCCGGCGAAGGGGGAACCTATGTCTACATGGCCCACGAGGTGGGAAGACCGCGAGTGATCGCAGAACTCACCCCGACGATCCAGGTACAAGCCGATCGGCCCGGAATTCAGTTGCTGGCCGAGTTGACTCTGCCACGAAGCTCCCATCCTCAGACTGGCCAGCCCCTGACAACGCTCGTTCGCGGAACAAGCTACACGAACGTGGGCAAATGGCAGCAGTTGCGGATCGACGACCTGCCACTTTTGCTGACCAGGCAAACCCGCATTCTCCGGGCGGAATTCGGGCCGTCTGTCGATCCCCGCGAAGCCTACATCTCGCGAATCGTATTGAACGTATATGCAGGCCCCGGGGTAACGAACGTTTGGATCGACGATCTCGATGTCTCCGGCTATGTGGAAGCGTCGCCCAATCAGCCGGTCGCGCCCGCGGCCATCCCCCCCTCACCCCCCCCTGCTCCGACCAGTCCATGGCAGGGCGCAGGCTCTCCGCCTGTTGACGACAACACGCAACGGCGAGTTCATCTCGATCGATCCGTTCTGTTGGTCGACGACTCGCCTTTCTTCGTCCGCGCCGTTCGCTGGCGAGGCGAGCCGCTCACCGCACTGCGTAGCTTGGGATTCAACACGGTCTGGTTGGACCGGTTCCCGTCCGCGGAACTATTGGCCGAGGCCGAGCGAACCGGCATGTGGCTCATCAGTCCGCCGCCGCTGCCCCAGTTGCCTCCCGCCGGTAACGCGCCATCTGCCCCACCTATTTTCGGACCCGAGTATCGGTCGGTTCTGGCGTGGGACCTGGGCGAAGGCCTGGAAGACCGGCAGGAAGAAGTCGATTCAGTCCGGCTCTGGGCAGAGCGAATCCGCACGGCCGATACTCGGTTTCGCCGCCCGTTGATCGCACGCCCGGAGAGCAATCTCCGGGCGTACAGCCGCATCGCCGACATCCTCGTCATCGGGCGTCCCGCCCTCGGTTCGAGCCTGGAACTGTCGGAGTACGCCCAGTGGCTTCGACTCCGGCCCCAGTTGGCTCGCCCCGGGACCCCGATCTGGGTCGTGGTGCCGACCGGTCCGGAACCGGCTCTGCTGGCGCAATGGCAGACCATGTCGCCAGGCGAGCTTGCGGCGGCCGGATTCTCCTCGGAACAGCTTCGATTGATCACTTACCTGTCGTGCGCGAGCGGTGCCCGGGGGCTGCTCTTCGAATCCTACACTCCCATCGACTCCACGGAGCCGTGGGCCGAAGTCCGACGAGTCTCCCTGGAACTCTTCAATCTGGAACTGACGCTCGCGGAGCCCTGGCTTGCCGGCGGAAACGTGACCGCCATGGCCTATTCGAAGGCCAATCCTGAGATTCTGGCGCCGGTCTTCCGCACGGATCGGGCCCAATTGGCAATTCCCATCTGGGCCGGACCGGGGGCGGGACAGGTGCCCGCTCCAGGAGCCCAACGATCGATCTCCGTGGTGGTGCCCGGCGTTCCTGAAGCCGACAACGTCCACGAATTGACGCCGGGACGACCTCGCCGGGCTCGCTACAAACGTATTGCCGGCGGAACGGAAGTCGTCATCGACAGCTTTGCCCTGACGACCTTCGTCCTTCTCACCCAGGATCAGTTGGCCTTCACGAGCTGCAATCGCCGGACCCAGACCATCGGCCCCCGAGCGGCCGAATTGCAGCGGCGCCTGGCGGAACTGAAGACCGAGCAATTCGAACGCCTGATCGTTCCTGTCACCCTTGGCGTCCCGGGCACCCGACAGCTCAAAGCACTGGAAGCAGAAATCCCTACCCTCCGCCGAACCGCCCAGGAATCGCTGGCAAGGTGTGGCCAGGCACTGGCAAGTCGCGACTATGCGGGCGCCTGCGTGCATGCGGCCGAGGCGATGCGTCCGATGCAACTGCTCGAGCGCGAGCACTGGCAGGCCGCCTCTCAGAGCGTGACCGGTTCGGCGTCGAGCCCGATGCTGGCAACGTTTGCCACCTTGCCCGGCCACTGGGCGCTGCTGCGAGCCGTCTCCCAAAGCCCGCCCGGAACCAACCTCCTTCCCGCCGGCGATTTCGAGAACCTGCAGGCCTGGCTCGGTTCGGGCTGGGAGCACATCCAGCATCCCGTGACGGGGGTGACCCCTCGCGCCGACCTGGTTCCTGAAGCCGCCCGCAGCGGCACGCTTGGCCTGCGCCTTGCCGTCACGGCAACCGACTCCGAGCAAGTCCCCCAACTCGTCGAGTCGGCTCCGGTCTGGATTGCCTCGGCGCCCGTCAACCTCGACGCGAGAACGCTCGTGGCCATCCGCGGATGGGTACGGATTCCCGAACCGATCCAAGGAAGCGCCGACGGGTTGCTGGTGATCGACTCCCTCACAGGCCCAGCACTTGCCGAGCGAATTCAAGCCAACGACGAGTGGCAGGAATTCGTCCTCTATCGTGTCTACCCACAATCGGGCCCCCTCCGCCTGACCTTCGCCATGACGGGAATGGGAACGGCCTACATCGACGACGTGTCGATCCAGACGCTGGCACCCGCTCCCACGCCCGTGGCGGCGCAGGCGGGTTATCCGGCCGTAAGAAGGTAGGTTTGCAGGCCTATCTTGCAGCGATCGTTGCCGCGTCCGTCCTTCGGGCCTGTTAGGGCTTCCGCCGCCACCGTCACAATTGCCTTGGTGCAAAGGAGTCCGAGACGATGAATCGTCTTCCGTTTGGTGGAGATGGAGTCCCGGCGCGGCGCAGCCG
The DNA here is from genome assembly GCA_012719125.1 of Planctomycetaceae bacterium. Taxonomy (GTDB): domain Bacteria; phylum Planctomycetota; class Planctomycetia; order Pirellulales; family Thermoguttaceae; genus JAAYAY01. The sequence goes on from JAAYAY010000190.1 coordinate 44,357, forward strand.
CAACCAAAGCAGGGCAGGAGGGTTGGGGGTTGGGTGCGACCGGCTATGAAAG
>JAAYAY010000191.1 GCA_012719125.1 Planctomycetaceae bacterium
GCGAGTTTCACTCCGCGAGATCAGTATGTCGCCGAACAGTTCGCCCATCGTGACCGGCCCGAGCGAATCCCAGACCAATTCGTCACCATAGGTATCGTAAAGCTCGTCAAGAAATGCCTCTGGCATCGGCACCGGCTGGAAGTCCTCCAGTTCGTTGATATTTCCGCCGCGAGCCAACAAGGCGTGCAGGTCTTCTCGAACCTTCGCTTGTTCCTCCGTAAGGGTCGGAGAAGTATAGTACCGCGTATCGCGCCGGGAGAGAAGAATATCGTCGCTGAACAAGGCTCCCATCATGCCGGGGCCCAGCGAATCCCAGACTGCGTCGACTCCGTACGTGTCGTACAACTCATCGAGAAATGCGTCTGGCATCGGAACTGCCTCAAACGTTTCGAGTTCGTCGATCATGCCGCCGCGAGACAAGAGAGAGTGGAGTTGCTCGCGGACCTGAATCTGCTCGTCGGTGAGTAATTCGTAGGAAGCCTTGAAAGCATCAAGCTGATAGAGAGTGTCAGGGCGTGCGATAAGCGTATCGCCCCCGAACAAAGCTACAAGCGTTTGCCCTCCCAGCGAATCCCAAATCCGTTCTTTGCCGTACACATCGTACAGTTCATCCAGGAACGGTTCCGGCATCGGAACTGCCTCAAACGTTTCGAGTTCGTCGATCGTGCCGCCGCGAGACAAGAGAGCGTGGAGTTGGTCGCGGACCTGAATCTGCTCGTCGGTGAGTAATTCGTAGGAAGCCTTGAAAGCATCAAGCTGGTAGAGTGTGTCGGCACGCGCGATAAGCGTATCGCCCCCGAACAAAGCTACAAGCGTTTGCCCTCCCAGCGAATCCCAAATCCGTTCTTTGCCGTACACATCGTACAGTTCATCCAGGAACGCTTCGGGCATCAGCACCGGCTGGAAGTCCTCCAGTTCGTTGATATTTCCGCCGCCATCGAGCATTGTCAAGAGCTGTCCGCGAACTTGTGCCTGCTCGGCGCTGAGCGCGAACTCGAGCGGTGCCGGAAACGCCACAACCGGTGTGTCTGGACGGTTGATCAACACGTCCGAGCCAAAGAGTTCGAACAGCATTTCGGCACCGACGCAATCCCAGATCTTCGTCACGCCATACGTGTCGTACAACTCATCCAAGAAAGCCTCCGGCATCAGCACCGGCTGAACGTCCTGCAACTCTTCAATCTTGCCGCCGCGAAACAACAGGGCATGCAGGTCTCCTCGTAGCTGAGCCTGCTCAGGCGTGAGCGATTCCATCCACGGTGCCAAGTAGAAGAATTGCGTCGGCCCAAAAAACACCGGCGTGTCGTCTCGAAGCAAAGCGACATCGCTGCCAAAAATATCATCCATCCTGCTCCCGAGGGATTCCCAGGTCCGCGTCACGCCATAGGTGTTGTACAATTCGTCCAGGAAAGCTTCCGGCATGAGCACTGGTTGGAAATCCTCCAACTCGACGATCGTTCCCCCGCGAGACAACAGGGCGTGCAGTTCGTCGCGGACCTCGGCCTGCTCGGCCGTGAGTGTATCAATCCAGGACGTGGACTGCCCGCTCATCGAAGGCGCCGCCAGGACGGAAACGGCCGGGTCGGGGCCCAACTCGTCCAGCCCGCCGCCCGGCGATACCGACAGAAGTGCCCGCACCTCGAGCGGCTCGAACCGCACTCGGCGACCCCTCGATCCCCGCTTCGCTTGCCCACCTGCCCACATTTCGGCCGCCGCTGTAAAAAGTCGCATCTCGGCTCTCCTCTTCAACAAATGTTCCCTCAGTATCCACCGGCACGCCCTAATCGGTATTTTGCCGTGTCATACTACGAGTGTCAATACTCCTATTGAGGGAAGTCGCCAAGCCGATGGCAGCCCGGCCCTCTTCTCAATCAGGCCGACCCTCGCCGGATGTGTCACGCGAATATTGCAGAACCCCCCCAGGGCAGTGATCGCCCTCGTGCCCCTTTCCCGGCAAACGACGCGAAAAGCTGGCCTTCTCGCGATTTTGGTGAACCAAAATCGTCCGCCAGGTGATGTGGTCTTATCTCGCCGATGGTGGCTTGAATTACCGCCGGCGGCCCAGATTCGGCAGGTCGAGTTGGACGCGGAGACGGTTGACCTGCTCGCGCAGCCCGGCCAGATCGCTGTGGAACTGCATCGCCCGGTCGCACTCGGCTTGCAGCGACTCGAACAGGCCGACGGCCGGGGCGGCGCCGCGCCAGGTGCCGACCAGGCGGCGAATCTCGCGCTTCAGCCCGCGCCGCAGCCGGCCCGTGAATCGCCACAGCAAGAGCGTGCACCATAGGAGCAGCCAGAAGGCGGAGACGAGGTAGAAGTCGAGCCCCAGGACCGGTGCGGATTCGGAGGCGATCCAGGAGTCGTAGAAGAAGTTCTTTGCCGGTCGAAAGAGCACGAACGCGACCATGGCGACCAGCAGGATCTCGTAGGTCCAGCGAGTGAACCATCCGGCATGGCGGTCGGCGACCCGTTCGACCAGTGCGTCCAGGTCGGTTGTGGCCTGTTCGGCGAATCGGTGCCCTGCTTCCGCCGCCTCAGACGCCAGCGCCGATGCGTCGGCGGGTTGGCGATCGACGCCGGCCTCGATCACGTAGCCGTTGAGCACCAGGGCCGATTCTCGCAGTTCATCCTCCGTCCAGCAGTCGCCCAGGGCCCGCTGGGCGGTATGGTCGGCGTGGCGCCGCGCACGAAATTGCTGGAGATTCCGGGCCCCTTCGAAGACGCCCCACAGAGCCAGTTGGGCGGTCGATCGAACTCGAAACAGGAGGGCGCTGGAAACCAGCCCGCCGAGACCCTGGAAGAGACGCAACACCAGAGAAAACGGGCTGAAGCCCCAACGCGACGCCACCCGGCCGACCAGCCGCATCTCCCAACCACGGCGAGCCGCCAGCAGTTCCTCTTCGACCCGGTCGGCCAACCTGGCCCCAAGCCGAGTCCGTTGTTCGGACACGGCCTGTGCCAGACGCTGGATTGCCGGCAACGAGCCGTCGAGCCGCTCCTGGCACCGGGCCAAGGTGTCGTCGATCAGATCGAGGAAATTCGCCCTGCGGATGCGGTTGGCGGCGGTGCCGGCCAGTTCGCCGGTGAGCAGGTCGACGAGCCGGCCGAACTCGCCGCGGGGAACAATTCCGCGCTGGGAGTCGGCCAGGGCGGCAAGGGAGTCAATGCGATAGAGGTGGCCCGGTTCGTACTGATCGCCCAACACGGCCTGCCAGTCGTTGCGGATGTCGTCGTCGGTGTCGGCATGGGTCTGGACGAAGACGAGCCGCGCGCCGGGGGCAGCAGCGGCCAATTCCTCCGCCACGCGAGCCGACCGGTACTTCTGCTGGGTGGCTGTGATGATCAGCACGTCGCAATGGGGCAGGATCCGCCGCAACCGGGCGAGGTTGGTCTCAGCGTCCTCGGCCGTCTCGCTCGTGTCGGGGTCGGGGCAATCGATCAACACCAGATCGGAGAGGGCGGGCGAATCGCCGTGGACGAGGTCGACGCCGGCCGGGTCGATGCCCAGCAAATCGGGGGTGAGATTCTCGCGGCAGATCAGGGTGGGACGATGGGTCGTCGGTCGCTGACGACCGGATGCAACGAGTTCTCGTCCGACCAGGGCGTTGATGAGGGCACTCTTGCCCGTGCCGGTTCCCCCCAAGGTGGCCACGATGAGCGGGGCCTCGAGTCGCACTCGCACTGTGCCGGCCCGTTCCAGGAGTTGGCGGATCAGGGCGCCGCACACCTGGGCCTGCTGCCAGGACGGGGCCGCACCGGACCAGCGCTGGAGCGCACGGGTGAGCGTGTCGATCTCAGCCAGCAACTCCAGATGGGCGACTTCTGAGTGCATTCTTTCGTCCGGTCTTCAACTGGTTCGGGCCTTTGCTTCAAAAGTATAGCAGATTCCCACCGACTCCGGAGAAGACGCACCTCGTTGTCTGCCAACGAGTTTTCGCAGTTCAGGGCAGACACCCTTGCCGCAGTTGGTCCAAGAGCCGGATCGAAACGGCGAACTACTCCCAAGGGGCCCCGGCTTTCGGCGGCCCGAGCCAATACCCCGCCAAGGCAGGGGGTGAGCAGAGTTTTCTGCTGCCGGTACTATTCCCTTAACCGAGTTAGCCGTTATCCTAGTCGCGAGGGACCCCGCCCGCCGAGCTTTCGGCGGAGGGCCGTGTATGCAGGCATGTTGGAGGCAACCATGATCCTATTTGCAGATTTGCCGATTCTCGTGGCCCAAGAGGGCAACCAGGACTACGGTATGTTTGTCGCGGGGGCGGTTATCATCGGCTTGCTGGTGATGCTGTCCGCGTTCGTCATTTTCAAGTACGGGGCGACGTGGTTTCAGGCCTACATGTCGAACGCCAACGTTCGGCTTCTCAGCCTGATCGCGATGAGTTTCCGGCAGGTGGATGCCCGTGTGATCGTGCAGGGCAAGATCATGGCCATGCAGGCGGGTATCGGAAGCGAACGCGAGACCGGGATCACCACGCGGCGACTCGAGGCCCACTATCTGGCAGGCGGGAGCGTGCCTAAAGTGATTCGGGCGATCATCGCGGCCCACCGGGCGGGTATTCCGCTGGATTTCGATCAGGCCTCGGCAATCGACCTGGCCGGCCGCGACGTGCTCGAGGCCGTGCAGACGAGCGTGAACCCGCGGGTGATCGATTGCCCCGATACGAGCAAGGGGGGCAAGGCAACGCTCAGCGCGATCGCCAAGAACGGGGTGGAACTGAAGGTCCGTGCCCGGGTGACCGTCCGCACCAATCTGGAGCGTCTGATCGGCGGGGCGACCGAGGACACGATTATTGCCCGCGTGGGAGAAGGGATCATCACTGCGATCGGTTCGGCCGAGAAGCACCTGTACGTGATGGAGAACCCCGACAGCATCTCGCGGGCAGTGCTGGAGCGCGGTCTCGACGCGCAGACGGCATTTCAGATCGTGTCGATCGATATCGCCGACATCGACGTGGGGCAGAACATCGGCGCCCGGTTGCAAGCCGACCAGGCCGAGGCGGATACCCGGGTGGCCCGAGCGAAGGCCGAAGAAAGGCGCGCGCTGGCCATGGCCAGGGAACAGGAGATGAAGGCGGAGGTGGCCAAGAATCGGGCTCAGGTGGTTCTTTCCGAGGCGGAAGTGCCCATGGCCATGGCGGCCGCGTTCCGCAAAGGGAACTTGGAGCAGCACAATCTGCCAAGCCGTTGAAGGCGACCTCCCGAGCGGAGTGAAAGGCGGCCATGACTGCAGCGGAAACAGCGGTCGAGCGGTTCCAGAACGGCCATTCTTGTTCTCAGGCGGTCTTCACAGCGCTGGCCGAGTCCATGGGATTGGATTACCAGACGGCATTGAAGGTCGCTTCGGCTTTTGGCGGCGGAATGGGGCGTATGGGCGCGACCTGCGGGGCGGTCACCGGCGCCTTCATGGCATTCGGACTGAAGACGGGCGGGGTTGAAGCGGAAGCCAAGGATGAAACCTATCGGCTCGTCAACCGGTTCGCAGAGGTGTTTCGAGAACGCCACCGGTCGCTCGATTGCCGGGAGTTGATCGGCTGCGACCTCAGCACCGAAGAAGGCCGGGAGCAAGCCCAGGCGAGAGATACCCACGGCACGATCTGCGCCAGTCTGGTCCGCGACGCCGTGGAGATCGCCGAGCAGTTGCTGAGCGAGATGTGAGCCGGAAACGATCGTCGGAATCGCCGTTCACGATCGCCGCGTCAACAGGGCAAGCCCTGCCAGAAGCACGCCGGCCGCGACGGCACCGAACCCGAGCCCGTAGATCAGCATGCGGCGGCGGGCAAACGAAGGCCCCGCCGAGCCGCCATCGGTGGCCGATTCGCTTGCCACCGAGTGGGAATCGGCTTCTGCAACCGCAGTTTGGGAAACGTCCGACACACCGGCCGGTTCAGCGGGCTTCGTCACAGAGGCGGTTTCCGCCGCGGTCATGGCCACCTCCTGCTCGGCGACCGGGCTGGGTGCCTCCGTCTCCGCGACTGCTCCAGACGCCCCATCGGCGGCAACATCGCCCGCTAAGGTTTCGGAGCCGCCGGCCTCCGCCGTGCCTGGCTCGACGGGAAACTCGCCGTAGCCTTGAGCTCCGTAGGGACCGTAGTCGAGCGAGGGATCGTTCTCGGCCATCTTGTCGGCCGTCGCTTCCCAGTTCCACTTGACCAGCAGGTCGGCGCCGGGGTTCTGCTCCTTCACCAGGCACGAGCAAGCGCCGGCCAGGAACGCGACCACGTCGACCAGGTTCTCCGGCGTGATGCCTTTGCCGATGTAGGGCTCCATGGCCCGGCCCCGGCCGTAGCCGGCAAAAATCATCGGCTGATCGGCGAAGTCGTTCAGGTCGTCCTCGATTCCCATGAGCATGCGAACGAAGAACTCTTCCGCCGGATCGTTGCGATCCACCTTGAGAACGGCGATCCCGAGCTTGTTCGGATTGGGAGCATCGTCCGCTTCGCTCTCCTCGCCCTCGGGTTGACCGGGCAACCCCATGGGCGGTAATTGCAGTTCGACGGGGATCTCACCCGCGTCCGCCATCTTGCACAGTGCGGCCAGGGCCTCGTCGGCCTTCTTGTTCTGTTCTTCGTTCGGACAGGTGAGCAGGATCATGACGGCCGCATTGCCCTGTTCGAGCAGTTGGCCGAGCTTCTGCCGGGCCGGTGAGTCGAGCAGCCTCTCGACCGAACCCGCATCGAGCGAGCCCGAATAGACATGGGCGCGGAACGGCGAGAAGACCAAATAGGCGGGCGTCTTGCCGTCTTCATACTGCTTCCAGGCTTCGATGACGAATTCCGGCAGGGTCTTCATCTTCTCTTCGTCGGCGACGTCGATCGGCTCGATCCGCACGTTGGCCTGCGGCGGCCACTCCTCCGACAACTTCGCGATCGTCTCGTGGACCGCTTTTTCCTCCTCGGCCACTTCCCCTTCGTGAAAATAGAAGACGATGTAGGGGGCCGTCTGCCAGTTGTACATGGCGTAGCGGTAGACGGGCGTGTTGCAGGCGAGGACTGGAGGACATAACGCCGCAACGGCGACCAGGACCAGGACGACGACCGCGAGCGGCTTGCTGAACATCGCGTAGTTCCACAGAGGGAGAACGGGGAAAGACCACGTTGGGACCAATCATTTATAGAGGCAAGGGCGGCGGAAGGCAAATCTGGAACGAACCGGGGAGACGGCAGATCGCCAGGATCGTGTCGCGGCAAGGTCCTGCCGTGTAAGGCGGATTTCGTGGTTTCCGAAGCCCCGAGCATATTGCCCAGTTCATCGAAGACTCATCGCCGGCACACGAAGTCCTCATGATACCCCACAATAATGCGGTTTCTACTGGAAACAGAGGCGAGGCCGGAATTCCGTAACACAAAAGACATTGCTGTTCATTTGGGAAGATGGTGAATCCGTGGGCAATTCCGAAAAGAAGTCTCGCATGGCGAAAACCGTGGCGTGGGGCCTTTCTGGAAGCGTTGTTCTGATCCCGGTGCTGGCCGTCATGCTTGGTTTCCCACTCCTTGAGGCGGAGTTGCAGAGGCGGGCAGAAACTGGTCGGCGACCCGACCACCTGCCCGAATCAAACGATGGCGAAGCTGTCGGCGAACCGATGACGCTGGCCGTCTCCGCGGAACGAAGCACGATCCGGCCAGAGCAAGTTGGGGTGGGCTGGCCGTCGCTGTTGGGGCCGACCGGCAACTGCGTCTCGCCGGAACGCGGACTCGATTGGAGCTGGAATCAGTCGGGGCCGCTGGAGAAATGGCGGATTCCGGCGGGGAACGGATATGCAAGTCCCGTGGTTCTTGGGAACCGTTTGGTGCTCTTTCACCGTGTCGAGAACCGCGAAGTCGTCGACTGTCTCGACGCGGAGACCGGGGACGGGGTCTGGTCGCAGGCGTGGGCGGCGACGTACGAGTGCCCGTTCAATCACAGCAGCGGCCCTTACAGCGCACCGGTTTTGGAAGCGGGGCAAGTCTACACGATCGGCGCAAACGGACACCTTGCGTGCCTCGACCTCGAAGACGGTTCGGAGATCTGGCACCGCGACGTGCATCGGGAGTTTCAGGTGCAGTTGGAGGTCTGGCCCGTGTCTGCCAGTCCGGTCGTCGAGGGAGATCTGTTGATCGTCAATGTCGGCGGTCGACGAACAAATGCCGGGATCGTCGCCTTCGACAAACACTCGGGCGGAACCGCGTGGACCGCGACCGAGGACGGAATGAGTTGCTCGACCCCCGTCGCGGCGACCATCCACGCGAATCGCTTTCTGTTCGTCTGGACGGCGGATGCTCTCGTTTCGCTCAATCCGGAAGACGGCCAGGTTTACTGGCGGATTCCATTTGCTGCCAAGAACTACGAGGCCGCCCACGGAACCTCACCGTTGATTGTGGACGATCTCGTGTTCGTTTCCGGCTATCAGATCGGCAACCTCTGCTTGCGGATTTTGCCGGACGGAAGTTATTCAGAGCTCTGGCGAGACAGGCGAGACCTGCTGGATTGCCAATACAAGAACCTGCTGCACGTCGACGGTCATGTCTGTGGTTTCTCGGCGACTCGCAAGAGTCTGCGCTGCCTGGATCTTGAGACCGGCGCGATGAAATGGCAATGGCGATCGAAGATCACAAACGGTTCGATGATTTCCGTCGACGGGCACTATCTCGTCCTCGGCGAAAACGGCCGTTTGGCTGCACTGGATATGGCGTCCCACGGCGTCGAAGAAATCGCGATGACCGCTCGACCGATTCTCCGCGGACCCATTCTCGCCTATCCGGCGCTGCATAACGGGTTGCTCTACCTGCGCAACGACCGCGACCTGCTATGCGTTGACCTGCGTCCGACGGCCGACTACCGTCCCGTGCGAAGATAACGCAGCAGGCCCTGCGTCTGCACGCCGCCGCCTACGACCAGGATGCGTTCGATCTTCTCTCCCGGATGATCCCGCGAAAAAGCCCCCAAGGCCGAGTTGAACTCCTTGGAGAAGGTCTCGAACACGGTACCGAGCGTCGATTCCCAACGACTCCAACGATCCACGCCGGAAGGGCTGCGTTTCCACTGTTCGGCCTGTTCCAGAGTCAGATGGAATTCGCGGACGAGTGCGCGGCTGAAAGTATGCCCGCCCACGCCGAGATACTTGGCCCAAAGGTATCGAGGCGAGTGGATGACCAGATTCGCGCCGCATGCCCCCATATCGAGCAGCACGGTTGCTTTCGGCCGTCCGCCGCCGTTTTGTGCCTCGGTGTCCAGTTCGAAGCCCAGGTAATTGTAAAGGGCGAGATACTCGGATTGCAGGATATCGGGCTGGATTTTGAGACGCTCGAACATCTCTTCCGCATAACCGATGTGACGGCGGCTGACGGCCAGGAGCAGATGGGCGGACGGGCGATCTGGCGTTTCTTCACCCGTCAGTTGCACAAATCCATTGATGTGATCTTGACAAAAGGCGGTGAAACTCGATGCTTTCCAGTGTAAGAAAAAGTGTCCCCAATGGGAACAATGGAAAACAGGAGTTCACCGCCAGTGAA
>JAAYAY010000192.1 GCA_012719125.1 Planctomycetaceae bacterium
AAAGAGACAAGACTTTTCTCATCGCGAAGCCGATGGGAAAAGTCTCTTGGACGAAGTGCTTCGCCGCGAGAGGGGGGAGCGTCCGGGGGCGAGTTGGAAGGATGAGGGAGTTGGGGTTGGCTGGTGGGAATGGTGGGGCAACTTGAGGAGGCGATTTATCTGAAGGCGCGCAGCGTTCTAAGAAACCGCGTCCCCGTTTGTTTGACAACGCGGTTAGATGGGTGGACGATCAGCGTTTGAGGTCACTTGCCGGAACGGCTACGGCACGCCGAATTTGGGCCACTTGGCGAGAAGCGTTGTGCGAGGGCTGCCGCAATGGGGACAACACGGCGTGTCCGCATGGCCATCGTCGAGCGGTGGTTCGCCGAGTTCGGCAAGTTCGTCCAACGCGTCGATTAGCTCCGCGATCTTCGCCGGGCCGGCCGTATGGGCCGGATTCTGAAGAATCAGCAGGAGCCACGCCCGACTTGCCAGATCACGTTTCGAGGGATGCCAAAGTCCATAATACCGGACCTTGTGAAAACCGCGCGGCAGGACGTGCTGCAAGAATCGCTGCAGGAACACCACGCCCTCCAGTCGCATCGTTCGCCAGATGCCGGCGCCACGGTTCTGGTAACGGAAGGTGACGTGGGTTTCGTCCACGGCCAGAATACGCGCATTGCCGAGGGCCGTGCGGAACACGTAGCGCGAGAGGTAGTTGAGCACGGCGTCGTTGCCGTGGCCGTAGTGCTTCAAGAACGAAACCCACTCGCGTTTCCAGACGCCGGCCGGGATACGTGCGAATAATTCCGGCTTCTGCTTTCTCAGGGCATCGCGGAACTTGGTGGCGATCTTTCGGGAGAGTACCGCGACCGGCACGAGAAACTCCCCCCGAGCGGGCTGCCAGTGTTTTCCATCGGCCGTGACTCCTCCACCGGTAATCAGCATGTGGACATGGGGATGATACCCCAATTGGCCGTTCCAAGTATGCAGTACCGACAACAGGCCGGGCATCGCTCCCAAATGGCGTTTTTCGGCGCAGAGTTCCTGGACGGCCTCGGCCGCAACCCGCATCAAGAGGCCGTAGAGGAACTTCTGGTCGCGCCGGAAGGCGTCGTGGAGTTCGGACGGTACGGTTGCCACGCCATGAAAATAATCGCACGGCAAGAGTTCCGTTTGGCGTTTTTCGAGCCACCGGCGCGTCTGGGGGCCGTGGCACTTGGGGCAAGCTCGGTTGCGGCAGCAGTGGAAACGCCAGAACGACTGCTCGCAGTCGTCACATCGATAGAACCGTCCGCCGAGTTCCTTGGTGCAGCAGGCCGCGATGTCCGAAAGGGCCCTACTCTGCGAGGGCATCATCAGGTGGCCGTATTGTGCGGCATATTTGGGACCGAACCGGCGGACGACGTCCGCCAGTTCGACGTCCGTTTTCGTTGAAGGGACGCTTACATCAACCATTTCCGGGTCCCCTTCCCTCGAAGAGGCCGTCGGTGGTCTGACGGAGCAGTTGCCGAAGATTCTCGCGCAACGGTTCGGTGAGGTGGGTATAGATCTCCGTGGAGCGTATGCTAGAATGCCCCAGAAGTATCTGAATCAGGCGAATGTCCACGCCTTGTTCGAGCAGGTGCGTGGCAAAGCTGTGCCGGAGCGAGTGCGGCCGGAACTGGTTATCGAAGCCGCACTCGTTTCGCGCCTGGTTGAAGGCGGCCCGCGCGGTGGCGTCGGGCAAGTGCGTGACGATGCGGCGACTGGGGAAGAGCCACTTTCGGCTGCGGTGAAGCTTCCAGACCGCGCGAAGCATATCGAGGATCGATTCGGTCAGCGGAAGCGCCCGCTGCTTGTTTCGCTTGCCGATCACGCGGAGGACCATCTGCTTCGAGTCGACCGCCGTGACGGGCAGGGCGACCGCCTCGCCGATCCGCAAACCGTAGGCGTAGATGAGAGCGAAGCATCCGCGATAGACGGGTTTTTGGAGCTTGGCGATCAGGCGGCGGCAATCGGCATCGCTGCGAGCGTCCGGGAGACGCTTCTGAAGCGGCTTGCGGACTTTTTTTTAGTTAACAAGGGCCATTCGTAGCCGAGTGTGTTGACATAGAAGAACTTGAGCCCGGCGAGCATCGGCTCGAAGGTGCCCTTGGCCACGCCCAGGTCGTCGCGGACGTAGAGGAGATAGTCCTGGACCTGCCGTTCGCTGATCCGGTCCGGCGCAGTCATGTAATAGGCGGCCAACTGGCGAACGGCCCGAAGATAGACGTCGGCGGTGCCGTGCTTCAACCCGGCGAGTCTCAAATCCTGGATCATACGGTTTCTGAGTTCTGACATCGTGATACCCTTTCAGTAAGGAAGATTGGAACTTCGGCCACATCAGCCGAAAATCCAAGCGTATCACACACGCCAGACAACC
>JAAYAY010000193.1 GCA_012719125.1 Planctomycetaceae bacterium
CTCGCTTACGCGTCGGGTTTCTGGGGGAGCCTCGCTTACGCGTCGGGTTTCTGGCGGAGGCTCGCTTACGCGTCGGGTTTTCTTGGGGGGTGCTGTGGCTAGGGCATAGTGCGTGTGGACATTCGTACATTATGCTATTATGCAGATTTCGGCCGGGAGTTCAAGCAGTTTTTTGAACACCGACTGATGGGGGGTGGTGAGGTGTTCAAGCGAATTGGTTCGAGCAGTTGCGGGATTGGGACGCGGAGCGCGTAGGATGTAAAGGGTTGTGTGAATTGGGGCGGGGGGGTATGATCTCGACGTTGATTCCCGGTCAGAGCACGCGTTTGGTCAGAGATGACGCTGACTGCCTACCATGCGAAGTACTTCGCCCACGAGCTTACGCGGCGCTGTCCGTCGGACAGCGTTGAGAGGCTGGCGGGGGCGTTGGTCGATGCGCAGGTGGATTTGAATCCGCATCAGATCGAGGCGGCGCTGTTTGCGTTTCGCTCTCCCTTCTCGAAGGGGGTGATTCTGGCCGACGAGGTCGGTTTGGGCAAGACGATCGAGGCCGGCCTGGTGGTGGCGCAGAACTGGGCGGAGCGGCGGCGGCGGATGCTGGTGATTACCCCGTCGAATCTGCGGAAACAGTGGCACCAGGAATTGAGGGATAAGTTCTCGCTTCCGTGCCGAATTCTTGAATCGAAGTCGTATAACGCGGCGATCAAAGGGGGTGATTCCCGGCCGTTCGTGTCGGATTCGATCGTGATCTGCTCGTATCAGTTCGCCAGGAACAAGGCGGCGGACGTGCATGCGACGCCCTGGGATCTGGTGGTGATCGACGAGGCCCATCGGCTGCGAAACGTCTACAAGCCGTCGAATGTGATCGCCAACACGCTCAAACAGGCGCTACAGCCCAGTCCCAAGCTGTTACTAACGGCCACTCCGCTTCAGAACTCGCTGCTCGAACTGTTTGGACTGGTGAGCTTTGTCGACGAGCATGCATTTGGGGATTTGAAGAGCTTCAGGGAGCAGTTTGCCTATCTTAACGACGAGGGGGTCTTCGCAACGCTCAAGGCACGGCTGGAGCCGGTGTGCCACCGCACGCTCCGGCGGCAGGTGGTCGGCTACGTTCGTTACACGAACCGGCTGCCGATCGTTCAGCCGTTCTCGCCGGAAGAGAGCGAAGATCGGCTGTACCATTTGGTGTCGGAATATCTGCGGCGCGAGAATTTGCAGGCGCTTCCGCCAAGCCAGCGTTCGCTGATGACGCTGGTGCTGCGCAAGCTGCTGGCCTCCTCGACGTTTGCCATTGCGGGCGCTCTGGACTCGCTGCGGGCGAGACTCGTGGAACGACTCGGAGAAGGCGAACCGGGGCGGGCGCTGGAAGAGGAGTTGGACAGCGATTATGAAGGGCTCGACGAAACGGCCGAGGAGTGGCCGGGGGATGAAGCGGAAGAGGGGCTGACGGAGGAGGACCGCGCGGCCGTGGCGGCGGAAATCGCCGATCTGGAGCGGTTTCGCGAGTTGGCGGTTTCGATCACCCACAATGCCAAGGGCAAGGCGCTCTCGGTTGCGCTCGAACGGGCGTTTTCGGAAGCGGAACGACTGGGGGCGCGTCGAAAGGCGGTCATTTTCACCGAATCGCGGCGGACTCAGGACTATTTGGTGCGAGTGTTGGCCGACGGACCGCACAGGGACAAGATCGTGCTGTTCAACGGCTCGAACAGCGATGTGAAGTCGCGCGAGATCTATGCCGCGTGGATGGAACGGCACGCCGGCACCGATCGGGTGAGCGGGTCGCGCTCGGCCGACATGCGATCGGCCCTGGTGGATTACTTTCGCGAGGAGGGGGAGATCCTGATTGCCACGGAGGCGGGGGCGGAGGGCATCAATCTACAATTCTGCTCGCTGGTGGTGAACTACGACCTGCCCTGGAACCCGCAACGGATCGAGCAGCGGATCGGCCGTTGCCATCGGTACGGGCAGCAGCACGACGTGGTGGTGGTGAACTTCCTGAATCAGAAGAACGAGGCGGACCGGCGGGTGTTTCAGTTGCTGTCGGAGAAGTTTCAGTTGTTTGAGGGCGTGTTCGGCGCGAGCGACGAGGTGCTCGGCGCCATCGAGTCGGGCGTCGACCTGGAGAAGCGGATTGCGGGCATTTACCAGCGGTGCAGGCGAGCGGAGGAGATCAACGAGGCCTTCGATCAATTGCAGGTTGAACTGAGCGTGCAGATCAACGCGGCTATGATGCGGACGCGGCAGCAGTTGCTTGAGCATTTCGACGACGAAGTGCGCGAGAAGCTGCGGATCCACGACGAACGCTCGCGGTCGTGTTTGAATCGCTACGAGCAGTTGCTGATGAGGCTGACTCGGTACGAACTGGCGGATTATGCCGAGTTCGACGGCGATTCGGCGTTCACGCTGCGCAGCAGTCCCTTCAACGGCGAAGTCCCGTTGGGACGCTACGAGCTGCCTCGGCGCTCGGGTGAAGCCCATCTGTACCGGCTGGGCCATCCGCTGGCGCAGCGGATTGTGGAACGGGCCAAGGGGCGGGAACTGCCGTTCGCCGAGATCGTGTTTGACCTGACAGGACACCAGGGGCGGGTGAGCAGCCTGGAGCCGTATGTCGGGGAAGGCGGGATGCTGAGGGCGGTTCAATTGACCGTCGAAGCGCTCGACGTGGCCGAGGAGTATCTGATCGTTGCTGCAGTGACCGACGCCGGCGAGGGGCTGGAGGAGGAGGTTGCCCGGCGTCTGCTCTCGCTGCCGGCGCGAGAGGTGGTCGAGCTTGGCGAAGGCAATGAGGACATGCGGTCGGTCGAGTTGGCGGGGAAACGCAAGGAAGCGATCCAGCAGGCCATTTCGCAGCGGAACGCGAGATTTTTCGAGGCCGAGGCGGAAAAGCTCGACGGTTGGGCCGACGACCTGAAAGTTGGCCTGGAGCGGGAAATCAAGGAGATCGACCGCCAGATCAAGGAGGCGCGGCGTTCGGCGACGGCGGCGTTGACGCTGGAGGAGAAACTGGCGGGCCAGAAGCAGATCAAGAATTTGGAGCAGCACCGCAACAACAAACGGCGATCGCTGTTCGATGCCCAGGACGAGATCGACCGGCGGCGGACGGCATTGATCGAGGAGATCGAGGGCAAGCTGCAGCAGCGGGTGACGGAGAAGGTGCTGTTTGCGGTTCGCTGGAGGCTTGTATGAGCAAGGCACCGAAGAAGAGCAAGGCTCGAAGGCTGGCCAAGGCGCCGTCTTCACCGAAGCGCGTGCGAGCCGACTTTGATGAAGTCGTCAAGCTGATCACGGCGGCGCGCTCGCGGGCTGTAGCGGCGGCCAACACTGCGCTCATCGACCTGTATTGGAGCGTCGGTGCGATCATCACTCGAAAGATTGCCGACGAAGGCTGGGGAAAAGCAACGGTCGAGACCCTGGCGGCGCACATTCAGCGAAAGCAGCCCGGCGCCACGGGTTTTTCAGCCAGCAATCTCTGGCGGATGATGCAGTTTTTCGGGGCGTACCGCGATCAGCCAAAACTCGCAACACTGTTGCGAGAATTGTCGTGGAGCCACAACTTGGCGATTCTGAGCCGTTGCAGGCGGGACGACGAGCGAGAGTTCTATCTCCGAACAGCCATCCAAGAGCGATGGTCGTTCCGTGAACTCCAACGCCAGCTCAACGGTGCACTTTTTGAACGCGTCGTGCTGTCACCGCCAAAACTCGCCAGGGCGATGCTAGATACTCACCCTGAGGCCGGTGCGATCTTCAAAGACAGCTATCTCGTTGAGTTCCTGGAACTTCCTTCCGAACACTCGGAAGCCGACCTGCAACGCGCGCTGGTCGCCAAGTTGAAGCAGTTCCTGATTGAATTGGGCAGGGATTTCTGCTTTGTGGGCAATGAGTACCCGGTCCAGGTCGGTAAGCGCGACTTTTCGATCGACTTGTTGTTCTTCAACCGGGCGTTGAACTGCCTGGTTGCCATCGAACTGAAGATTGAAGAGTTTCAGCCGGAACATCTGGGCAAGCTGGAATTCTATCTTGAGGCGCTCGACCGGGATGTGAAGAAGCAGCACGAACAACCATCGATCGGCGTGTTGCTCTGTGCCACCAAAGATCATAAAGTCGTTGAATACGCATTGAGCCGTACGGTTTCTCCGGCTCTTGTCGCTGAATACCAGACGCGACTGCCGGACAAGAAACTCCTGCAAGCGAAACTTCACGAATTCTATGAACTCGCCGAGCAAAACGCGGCGCTACCACGTGATGATTCTGCGAAGCCGAGCGGCCGCAACCCCAAGGGGCTCCGCAAATGACCTCTTCCTTGCTGAACCATCACCCCGACCATATACTACAAGCATCACACCCGGCGCACCGCTCCCCCTTCACTGGGGTGACGTGCATCAAGGCCGGGTTTTTTCGTTGCGCTTCAGCGGCCTTGGCGGTGGAGCATCCCTTGAACCGATGCGAGGCCGTTGGCGGGTTCGCGGTCCAATGGCGGTACGGTGTGCTGCAACTGCTGACGAAGCATCCGAGCGCACCGCAGGCACTGGCAAAGATGGGTATGGATTCCACTTGGATCACCCATCCGGTTTGGAAATAGGAATATGCCGACGACCCAAGAAGAAGTTGCGCAAGTAGAGGCTGCTCTTCGGCAGCGGTTCTTCCCGTTGGTCGCGCGGGTCGACTGTGCGGAGCGAAAGGGCTGGACGGAGGAGCAACACGACACCGATCGGCTATCGCGGTCGCTTGCCGCATACGCACTGGTAGGACTTGCCGAGATTGACGACGTAACAGC
This sequence comes from Planctomycetaceae bacterium, assembly GCA_012719125.1. Taxonomy (GTDB): domain Bacteria; phylum Planctomycetota; class Planctomycetia; order Pirellulales; family Thermoguttaceae; genus JAAYAY01. The sequence goes on from JAAYAY010000193.1 coordinate 4,775, forward strand.
AGCGAGGGCAGTAACAGACGGCAAGAACGACGGAGGAATTGACGCAGTCTATTACGACCGCGAACAGCACCGACTGATCCTCGCGCAATCGAAATTCAGGCGCTCCGGTACAGCGCCGGCTCAAGACGAGATCCTCAAGACCATCAACGGGGTCAAGTCGCTGTTGAACCGTCGCTTCAATGAGTTCAATACTCATTTCCATAGCCGTCTGGACGAGATCGAAGAAGCGTTGGACACACCTGGCGTCGCCATCGAAGTGACTTGGGTCTACCTGGGAAACAACCTCGGGCCACATGTCTCCAATGACCTGAACGCTTTACAGGGCGAGATGAACCGTCTCAGTGAGGTGATGACGTGGTCTGCACACGGCCTTTCAGCCGTTTACGCATGGCTGGTTGCCGAACAGACGCCTTCTGCGGTTTCCGCATTGTTCACGCTGGAGAACTGGTCGCTGATTACCAGCCCGAGAAAGGCCGTGTATGGCCAGATCAGCGCGGCGTCGCTCGCGCAACTCGTGCAGGAGAAAGGAAAGGATCTGTTCCAGCGAAACATCCGCCACTATCTTGGCTCCGTAGGAGTGAACAATGCTATCGAGGAAACCGTGCGGCGCAGGCCCGGAGACTTCTTCTATCTCAACAACGGCCTCACGGCAGTTGCCGAGAGAATTACGTCGGCCGCAGGCACACCCGAGCGATGTGTTTTCTCGCTGACAAATGTCTCGATCGTTAACGGGGCCCAGACCGCCGGAGCGATCGCCAACGCAGCCATCGCGGGCGATATCTCACCCGATGCCAAGGTGCTGGCCACGATTATCGAAATCGGCGCGGGATCGGACGATATCGGCATGCGGATCACAAAAGCGAGAAACCATCAGAACGTTGTCCGCAACGTCGACTTTGCGGCTCTCGATGCGACCCAGGAGCGGCTGCGGCAAGAGTTGGCGGTCATTGGGATCACCTACCACTATCGCCCGTCGGCTGAAGCCAGGATGCGGCGAGAGGATGCGTTCACCTTGGAAGAGGCTGCCATTGCCATCGCCTGCCTGTCGGAACGAGTTCTTTCGAGTGCTGAGGTACATGGCGCCGAACACCGCGGGCAGTATATCTGGAATGCAGTTGACTTCGTCGTATTCGCCAAGAAGGAAGTCAGTCGACTCTGGGATCAGAAGGCGGAGGCATATCATCGCCTTTTCAGACCGGATTTGTCGGGAGTGCGCATGTGCCGTCTCGTACGGATGTTTCGGTTCATCGACTCCATCCTTGCCGCCACCGAGGCCTCGGAGACGGAGTATGCGCGCCGGATGTTCTTCCGGCATGGTCGATACTTCATCATGGCCTTCGTCGCGCAACAATCTACCGACATCCTCAATCAGCCGCGCCAGCAACTGAACGAGGACGAAAAACTGCGGCTTTCGCGACGGGTCAATGAGCTGGGCGAACTGATTTACGTCGAATCGGCTGCTTTTCACGGACTGAAGGGGTATCTTGCAGTGTTCCGGAATCTGACGGATTCGCAACCGCTCGCCGATCGTGTCCTGGCGAGACTGGCCGAACGTGATCGAGTCGGGGTGCAGGACGCGTCGCCGCCAACGCGTGAAGGAAGTACGTCGTGAGTAACAACAGGAAACAGAAGCTCGAACTGACGTGGATCGGCAAGGAGAACCGGCCGAAGCTGGAACCGCGGATTCTTCTGGAGGATTCCGAGAAGTCGTATCATGCGGCGCACCGCGTGACGGAAAAGGACTCGTTCGACAACCGTCTCATCTTCGGGGACAACCTGCTTGCGCTCAAGGCCTTGGAGCAGGAATTCGCCGAGAGGATCAAGTGCGTATTCATCGATCCGCCGTATAACACCGGCGCCGCGTTCACGCATTACGATGATGGTGTCGAGCATTCGATTTGGCTGTCACTCATGCGAGATCGGCTTGAGATCATCTATCGGTTACTTTCCGGCGACGGCTCATTGTGGATCACTCTCGATGACACCGAGGCGCATTATTTGAAGATTGTCTGCGATGAGGTATTTGGGCGCGTCAATTTCGTGGCCAACGTGATATGGCAAAAGAAATACGCCAAGCAAAATGATGCATCATGGCTTAGCACGAGTCACGACCACGTCTTCATTTATGCGAAGAACAAGTCGGTCTGGCGACCAAATCATGTTCCAAAAACGCCGGAGCAGATGAAGGGATACTTGAATCCAGATAGCGATCCTAACGGTCCTTGGCAGTCTGTTGTGTATACATGTGCCAAGAGCCGACAAGAGCGTCCAAATCTGTATTACCCAATTACTCAGCCAAATACGGGAATTGAGATTTACCCGTCGGAAAGTCGTGTGTGGGGGTACGATCAAGAACGCTATCGAAAGCACGAAGCAGAGGGGAGGATTTGGTGGGGACACGATGGCAAGAAGGACAAGCCACGGCTAAAGACTTATCTTAAGGATGTAGGTACTGACATCGTGCCGGACACACTCTGGCTTCGTTCCGATGTCGGCGATAATCAAGACGCAAAGCGTGAAGCGCGGGCATTCAATCCTTCAGATGCCTTTGCGACTCCGAAGCCAGAGAAACTGCTTGAACGCATCTTGCATATTTCGACTAACGAAGGCGAGTTGGTACTTGACTCGTTTGCCGGTTCCGGCACCACCGGCGCCGTCGCCCAGAAAATGGGCCGCCGTTGGATTATGGTCGAGCTTGGCGAGCATTGCCACACGCACATTATTCCGCGGCTGAAGAAGGTGATCGACGGAGAGGACCAGGGGGGTATCAGCAAGGCGGTGGAGTGGAAAGGCGGTGGCGGATTTCGCTACTACCGGCTGGCGCCATCGCTGCTGGAAAAGGACAAGTGGGGGAACTGGATCATCAACAAGCAGTACAACGCGGCCATGCTGGCCGAGGCGGTCTGCAAGCTGGCCGGGTTTCGTTATGCGCCGAGCGAGACGCACTATTGGCAGCATGGGCAGTCGACCGAGCGGGATTTCATTTTCGTGACCACCCAGAACCTGAACCATGAACTGTTGCAGAAACTGAGCGAAGAGGTGGGCGAAAGCCGGACGCTGCTGGTGATGTGCTCGGCCTTCCGGGGCAAGGCCGACCGGTATGCGAACTTGACGATCAAGAAGATCCCGAAGGCGGTGCTGGCCCGCTGCGAGTGGGGGCACGACGACTACAGCCTGCAGATCGAAAATCTGCCGAAGCCGCCGAAGAAGCCCAGGAGCTTTTTGTTTGAGGAGATGGAGGAGACGGCGTGATGAAGAAGGCTCGCAAGGCGAGGGTTGGCAAGCCCGCAGCGATCTACGAGCGGATTCGGGACATTCTGGAATCGGCGCGGGCGGGCGTGGCCAGATCGGTGAACACGACGCAGGTGGTAGCCAACTGGCTGATTGGGCGGGAGATTGTGGAGGAGGAACAACGAGGGCTCAAGCGGGCCGGGTATGGGGAGGAGTTGGTCAAAGAATTGTCTGGGCGATTGACGGCGGACTTTGGCCGCGGCTACTCACCGTTGAATCTTTGGCTATTCAAGCGATTCTACGTGGAGTTCCCCCAACTGGTTGACTCGGAGATACTTTACGCACTGCGTAAAGAATTGCCCAAGGCACAATCCGAGACGGCCGGTCGGAAATCTGGTGCTGGACTGCCAATTGGCTACACGGTGTGTGCCGAGTCGTGGCGACCAGGCCGGCGCACACGAGCCCGAAAAGTGGAAAGGAAGCTATGAATCCCCACGTCAATTCGATCGCCGGGCGTTTGAGCCTGCGCCGACCGCAGCGCCAGTCGCTGGAAATCCTGGACAGGATCATGGGAATCGCGCGTCCGCGGAAGGACCTCGACGCGGCGGAGGCGCTGGGCGCGATTGGCAGCGAGTATCCTTCGGTGACGGACTTCGAGCGGGAGTTTCCCTCGTTGTGCTTCGCCCTGGCGACCGGCGTGGGGAAGACGCGGCTGATGGGTGCGTTTATCAGCTATCTGCACCTGGCGCACGGGTTCAGCGATTTCTTCGTGCTGGCGCCCAATCTGACGATCTACAACAAGCTGCAAGCCGACTTCAGCGAGCGGAGCAACCCGAAATACGTGTTTCAGGGGATTTCGGAACTGGCGATCGATCCGCCGGCGATCATCACGGGGGACAACTACGAGTCGGGGCGAGGGGTGCGTACGGGCCGACTTTTCGACGTGGCCATCCACATCAATATCTTCAACATATCGAAGATCAACTCGGAAGTGCGGGGGGGCAAGTCGCCGCGAATCAAGCGGCTTTCCGAGTACATCGGCGAGAGCTATTTTGAGTACCTTTCGAAGCTCGACGACCTGGTGCTGATCATGGACGAGTCGCACCGCTACCGAGCGTCGGCCGGGATTCGGGCGATCAACGAGCTGAAGCCGGTGCTGGGGCTGGAACTGACTGCGACGCCTTTTATCGAAACGAGCAAAGGGGCGATCGCGTTCAAGAACGTGATCTACGATTATCCGCTGGCCAGGGCGATGGCGGACGGATTCGTGAAGGAACCGGCGGTGGTGACGCAGAAGGACTTCGATCCGAGCCAGTTTAAGCCGGAGGAGTTGGAGAAGATCAAGCTGGAAGACGGGGTGCGGTTGCACGAGAATGTCAAAGTGGAGCTTGAGACGTACGGGCGGCAGACCGGCGAGCGGATTGTGAAGCCTTTCTTGCTGGTGATCGCACGCGACACGACTCATGCGTCACAGCTCCTGCAACTGATCCAGTCCGATCAGTTTTTCGAGGGTCGTTACAAGGAAAAGGTAATCCAGGTCGACTCGAGCAAGACGGGGTCGGAAGAGGATGAAATGATTCGGCGTCTCCTCGCAGTCGAATCCGAGGATGAGCCGACAGAAATCGTGATTCACGTGAACATGCTCAAGGAAGGCTGGGACGTCACCAATCTCTACACCATCGTTCCATTACGCGCGGCCAACGCACGCATTCTCATCGAGCAGTCGATCGGGCGGGGGTTGCGGCTGCCCTATGGAAAGCGGACGGGCGTGTCGTCGGTGGACCGGCTCAACATCATTGCCCACGATCGCTTCCAGGAGATCATCGACGAAGCCAACAAGCCTTCGTCGACGATCCGATTGCAGCAAATTTTGTTGGATCCAGCGACCGATCTGCAGAAGACGGTGGGCGTGGTGGCTGGGGCGTCGATTCTCGACAAACTTGGGGGCAAGTCGCTGATTATGGGGGCGGGCGCGTCAAACGTGACGGCCCCGGCGGCGGCACCGCTTTTCAGTACGCCGTTGGAACAGAAGGTGGCGCAGGTGACGTACGACGTCATCAAGAAACACGAAGACCTGCCGAGTTCATTGCATCTGCTGCGGGACGATGTGAAGGCGGAGATTGTGCGAGAGGTGGAAGCCGCACTCGCCCCGAAACAAATGGAACTGCCGGGCATGGCCGAGACGGTGGATATTGCCAGCATCGTGGAGCAGACGACTTCGCTGGTGGTTGAGCAGACGATCGATATTCCGCGGATCCTGGTTGTGCCCAGGGGAGAGGTTACGACGGGGTTCGACCCCTTCGCGCTGGAGGCGGAGACGATTCACTACCAACCGGTCGAACGGGACATCCTGATCCAGTATCTGCGGACGCAATCGCAGGAAGTACTGAGCGTGAGCGGGGGAGGGCTGGACGAGAAGCGACTGGAGGACTATCTGGTGCGGACGCTGATCGACTATGACGATATCTGCTACGACGACCACGCCGATCTGCTCTACGATCTGGCGGGCCAGATGGTCGGTCATCTGCTAAGCTATCTGGAGGACGACGACCAGGTGCGGAACGTGCTCCAGTATTATCACCGTCCGTTGGGAGAGTTCATTCACGCCCAGATGCTCGACCACCATTGGGAGAAGTCTGCGGGCTACGACGTGGAAGTGCGCAGAGGCTTCAGCCAGTTGAAGCCATGCGCTTACACGGCAACGGCGGAAAACCCGATTCGCGACTTTCGCGAAACGGTGACCGACAAGTCGCGGATCGGGCAGTATGTGTTCGGCGGCTTCCAGCGCTGTCTCTACACGGCCCAGAAGTTCCAGTCGGACCCCGAGCGGAAGTTGGCGATCATTCTTGAGCGGGATTCGGCGAAGTGGTTCAAGCCGGCATTGGGTCAGTTTCAGATTTACTACAAGTGGGGGCCGGACCAGAGGGAATACCAGCCGGACTTTGTCGCGGAGACGGATGATGCGGTTTATTTGCTCGAACCCAAGGCGCGTCGGGAAATAACCGATCAGGAAGTGTCGGCAAAAAGCGACGCGGCCATCGAATGGTGTGGGCACGCCACGAAACACGCACTGGCCAGCGGCGGCAAGGCGTGGCACTACGTGCTGATTCCGCACGATGCGATCGCGGAGAATATGACGTTGAGCGGGCTGGTACGGGAGTACCGGGTGTCGAACGGAGCGCGGGGCAAGCGCGCGGAACTATCTTCGTGACGAGCGTTCTTCCGAAAGCCAGCGGGCATACGCGGCTTCTATCCCACTCCGAGTGCTTCGCAGATGGCTTCCCTCACACGGGAGTCGTCTTCGGCTGCGAGCCGCTGCCACAAGTGAGTTCGGGCGTCGCGACTGCCTATCTGCCCAAGGGCCCAGGCACTGGCGACCCGCACGAGGGATTCTCTGTCGCTGAGGCCGTGGGATAAAGCGCCTACCGCTTCTGCAGAAGGGAGGCCGGCAAGAATCAGGGCCGCGTTGCGAAGCAGTCCGCGACGTTTTGTTCGCCAGAGGGGCGTCTTGCGGAATCGCAAGCGGAACGCCTCGTCGTCCAGCGAGAATAGCTGTGCCAGCCCGAGGGCGGTTTCTCCGCCGATCGGCAGAAACTCGCGACCGGCCTCGACATCGACCGGCCGCCGATTTGCACGGCGATTCCACGGGCAGACTTCCTGGCAGACATCGCACCCAAACAGCCACTTCCCCGAAGCCTGGCGAAGTTCGGGCGGCGGCATGTCCCGCAGTTCGATGGTCAGGTAGCTGATACAGCGGCGGGCATCCAGGACATAGGGCCGGACCAGGGCGCCGGTGGGGCAGGCGTCGATGCAGGCCCGGCAGGTGCCGCAATGGTCGGTTTTGAAGGGTGCATCGTACTCAAGTTCCGCGGTCGTCAGAAGTACCGACAAGAACAGCCAACTTCCCCGATCGCGGGTGAGAAGCAGCGTGTTCTTACCGATCCAGCCGAGACCAGCGAGAACGGCGAACTCGCGTTCCATGAGCGGCGCCGTGTCGACGACACCGCGAGCCCGGGCGCCGGGCGCGAGCATGGCATGGAAATCCGCCAGGAGATTCAGTCGGCGGCGGAGCACATCGTGGTAGTCGAATCCCCACGCATAGCGTGAGACGAGTCCCCGCCCGTCGTCGTCCGCGTCCCGTTCTACGTTGCGGTAGTCGGTTGCGAGAACCAGCAAGCTCTTGGCCCCGTCAAGCACGCGGCCTGGATGGCGGTAGGCGTCCAGGCGATTGGCCAGGTAATCCATCTGGCCCGCGTAGCCCGCCTGAAGCCACTGCTGAAGGCGATTGAATCCGGGCGAGTCGACGGCCTCGCACGCGCCGACATGGCAGAATCCGAGGCGCCGGGCCTCGTTCCGCAGTGCTTCGGTGAGTTGGTGAGGGGAGATCATGTCGCTTGGAACGCTCTGGCGTGGGGAGGGGGCGCCAGGAGAACTGCAAAGTCCTCTTGTGGCAACAAAAGTAGCAGGCACTCGCCGAGCGCCGCTGGCGGGAGATCGGGATTTCGGGCGGTTCTGCGGACGGCACGACGGAGCGTGCCTGCTACTTTGCGGACGGCACGGCGGAGCGTGCCTGCTACTTTGCGGACGGCACGGCGGAGCGTGCCTGCTACTTTACGGACGGCACGGCGGAGCGTGCCTGCTACTTTACGGACGGCACGACGGAGCGTGCCTGCTACTTTACGGACGGCACGACGGAGCGTGCCTGCTACTTTACGGAC
>JAAYAY010000194.1 GCA_012719125.1 Planctomycetaceae bacterium
CACCATGCCGGGAGTCGACTTCAACATCCTACGCACTGAAATCACCATGGAGCAAGTACTGGACCGACTCGGCTTTCAACCCACCCGTCGAGCTGGGAGTCAACTGCACGGACCGTGTCCCGTTCATGGATACCACTTTAGGTCTTCGCAACGCACACGGCGTGGGAGAAGAGTGGAGACTTTGTGCAGACGAGTGTGGGTCGGCTAGCCGATGCGGTATCTACCATGAGCTTTCCCGGGGAAGTGGATCACCGAGGCCCAGTCGGGGTCGCTATCCCTGAGGCGTTTGAGTATGCCTCGCCAATCGGAGTGACCGCTTTTGATTTCCACCTTGTCTTTGCTGAGCCCGTCCTCGCCCGCTTCGTAAAGAACCGCTAGGACCTTCGCTTGGGCTTTACCTAGCCGTCTCTTTGGCTTTCCGCGGACGAAAAAGACACCGGAAGCTGGATCGCGATAGACGGCCCTCGGTGGCGGCACAGGCTGACTCTGTTCTGCAAGGTCAGTCAGCGCCGCGGCGGTGAGCATCAGTTGGCGTGCGACCGCGACAAAGGTCGGTTGCTCATGTTCGTCTGGATGTCCGTACTTCGTGATGAAATACTGCGTAACGAGAAGGACGGCGCGGTGAATACCCTTGTCACCCGGCAGTCGCTCCGACTGGACCTCGGCGGCAATTGCTTGAAGACCCGGATCGTTAGCAATGAGGGCTTCAGCAAGTTGAAAGTCACAAGGCGACTGCGCCGAAAGACCGTCCGATTCGGAAGGGGCTCGACTAAGAATAGACACGACAGTTCCTCCCTCCCCGTTGCCGGGGTTTATCGGGGGGAACTGTCTAAGTTGTCCCTTTAGCCTTGTGCGGCGGATCGTCGAGACCGAAATCTCGATATGGCCACCTGCCTTCGTCGATCCGGGACTGTAGGAGACAGCTACCCAATGGCGTTTCAGGTCGTCACGGCAGAAGCAGAATAACAGGTGGCCTGCCGTGATGTTGTCGCATTATACGGTAACCGAACGCGATGTTCAAGACGTGCAAACCGAAACCGAATCACTGCGGCGAAGATGTGTGAAGGAAAGAGGCACTGCAGCGCTGCGGGCACGGTTTCAACCACAAAGTCCGAACTGATTTTCGATGGCTGGGAGCCCCGGAACTACAAAACGAAATCCGGCTGGCAGGCCGCGTTCCGGCGAGTTGAAAATGGGGAAGGGCTTTCGGCAACGGTCGAAGTTCGACGGTTGCGAAGGCTGGAAAGCACCGGAACCAAATACGAGGCCGTGAGTCACTACGGCCTGTACCACATTTCCCAGACACGGCCCGTTAAGAAGACTCCTCTCAACCTCGCCCGCCACGATTATTTCCGCGCTTTTGCACAGAGGGCTGACCGCCAACGTTATATCCGCTGGACGAAGGGCGCATGGGTCACAGAAGAGGACGGCCTCCGGTACTGGGACGACACCCTCGACGACTGGGGCTGGCGGACTTATACCCGGTGGCTGCCGAAGCAGCTTGTCGTCGATCATGTGCGGGGGAAGGAGATCGTTGGCGTTTTTGGGGCCGAAAGCTCGTCCTACCTCCTGATAGATCTCGACTTACATGGCTCACCGTTGACCCTCTTTCTACGGCGGTTGTCCGTCCTACTGGACGCCTTGCATGGAAAGTATGGATGCCACTTTCAGGTTTCGAACACAAATTCTGGTGGTGTCCACCTTATACTGTTCTTCGGCAGACCCTCACCGCTTTCTACGCGGCGGAAGTGGGTTATAAGTCTTTTGGAAAAGTTACAACTGGCCCACCCGCATTGTAACTTTTTTCGACCCGAAAATCGGAAGTTGAACATCGAGATCTTCCCGAGCCCCACAAATCCGCATCGCCTGCCCCTCGCCCGCGAGCGAACCATGCTGCTCGACAAGCCGTTGGAACTGGTGGAATACCGGGGCCGGAAGGTGCAGGATGTTGTAAGTTATTTGAACTGGCTGAACGACCCGAAGCGGACCTACATGGCCAAGGACGACGTGTACCGGTACGTCGTCGAGCGGCTCAATGTGACTTCGTGGTCCTCACTTTCGACCAGAAAATCAGATTTGCCGGACGGGCCGCAGGCAGTTGTAAGTTCTATGGCGGGTCCGACAAATGTAACTTCGACAACCCCGACGACCGACCAGCCGATTTTCTTAAAGAACAAGACGCGCTGGGCGATTGTAAGTTTCTGGCTCCACGGCGAAATCGGTCATTTCCGACACCTGAACGCCGCAATCCTGATAACGCTGCGAGCGCTGCGGGCTGAAGGTGTCGAGAAGGAACGGGCGGTCGAACTTCTCACTGGCTACGTCGAGGCACTGCCCAACGAGGAAATAAGTTCTCGGCTGGGCGACCTCCCTGCCGTCGTTCGGGATATTAACCGCGCCGCGGACCGGGTGTGGCTTGAAGCGGCGGGTAATAATGTGTCAGGGCAGAAGTGGCAGGCAGTCGTTGATCATTGGGGCAAGGTTGGGTTCCTTGTTTCGGACAAATCCACATGGACGATAGGCAAGAAGGCTTTGGAAGTTGTTGTTGATTGTGACGAGATCGAGTTCAACGAGGACGAGCGAAGTCTGGTTATTAAAGAACTCGCTCCGGTGCTGGTGGGTAATAAGCAGGCCAACAAGAAGGAGAAGCAGGACGAGGTAATAAGCGCGGTTGCCTACTTCCTGCGGTACGTTCGTTGTTGTGACAGGGAGATTCCTCGGAACGCGCTGCCCGTTATCTTGTCTGGTTTCAACTTGAAACTGGGCAATCACGTCAAGCAGGCAAAGTTTCTTAGACTATTGACCGAGTGGGAGTGGATCTACGTTCGGGCAGACTACTACTGCCCACTGGTTCATGGTGGCAAAGCTCCGAAAGGAAGGGCTCGGGCCTACGGGATCGGCCCGGCCATGGCAGGGAAGTTTGGCCTTCCCTCCGTAAATACAGAGCAAGAGGGAATACTGGATCTATATTCTGTGTCCCATTTTTTGTGGGACGGCAAAATCGACGGGATTTCCGACCTCGACGACCAGATCTTCGAAACATGCCAGCCGTGGCCGACATAGCAGAAGGGTTTGGCCGCATGGCCGGTGGGGCGCGGTAGGCGGCATTCGCCGCTGATCGGCTCTCATCTTCCATCTGATGCCAATCCTCGTCGCGAAAGAGACAGACGAAGCCCACTTCAGAAGGCCCCCCAGAGCAAGGGCTAGGTCACCCACTCAGCGATGACTGGTTTCCTACTCTGTCACCGGTCACACGAAATCGCTGGCTGACTAGTGGCTGAAACGCCAAGTGGCCCCAAGTCGCATTCGGAGCACGAATTGACACAGCCTAATCCAGCCCGATAAACTCCTTGAAGAAGTAGAATGCTTGACCGTCGACTGTGTCCACACGTTCAACTAGACCGTCGTTGTCTAGCTTATGTACCGTAGCTAGTGCAAATTCCAGACCAGCATCCCTGAGGTATTTGTGCACGCAAGAGTGGTAGTCCAATTCTGGGCGAAACCTGAAAGGGTCCTCGATTGTTCCTGAACCGAAAACATCTCGCTGAGGGTCAAGGACATTACCGTGTAGCATACCTCTATTCAAATGGCCTATCAGGTCGCTCAGGTTTTCAGCATCCCTAGGCCCACCTCTTCTGAATAGCTTCCACATGGCTTCCCACATCTGCCCAACGATCGAAGCCAAGTAACCGATGGTTTCGTACTCGGTTATCACCATCAGTACACGACACAGAAGCCTGTCGGCATTTGAAGCCCCAATGTCTGCGTGCAGATCACTTCCCGTAAACATCTCACCGTGAATCGCACGACAGAAGAGGGCATACAAGTAGCCCATGAAACTGTCCTTTGGAAAAACCTCTTCTGTTATTGCTTTGAGGTCGATAAAGTCCGCCTGTCGCGTCGCCTCGAATCGAGTTTTCCAAATGGTCGACAACTCGTCCGTGTGCTTCGTTCCAGAAAGAAAGACGGCAAATGCTGCTTCAAGTTTGTCGAGAGCTTGCCGGGGATCGAGTCCGCCGCATGATCCCGCTTCAGCGTCCTTAACCGATTGATGGACACGATCCGAGATCGACTGAGCACAAGCGTAATGCTCCAAGAGTGCCCGTGCGCAGAGAACGGCGCCCAGCGGATTTCTGGCATTGAGCATCCGAATCGCGGTAAATCCGAGCAATTTCATCTTGATTGCTGTAATGTTGATGATCGCACCACCACACCCAAGCATGAAATCGATCCATTCGTCGTACGGGGGCTGCGATGGAAACGCCTCTGCGGGGTTCAGTTGCCTACAGAAAGCCTCTAGCCGATCAGTTTGTCCCCTCAAGGACGCTAAGAGCAAGTTGTCGCAAAAAGAAGGTGCCAACCCAAGCCCAGAGTATCGTCGGATGCCGTCAAACAACTGCTCTGCGGTCACAACCTCTCCTTGCTGATCCAGCGATTGGCATAACGGGCCTAACCAAGCTATGAGGGACTTTCGCGCGTCGTCGAGAGGGCCACCGCTGTCTGATTCCCGTAGAAGGACACCGCTCATGCTCGCCGTATCTTGCGCCTCTCTTTCCAGTCGCTCCCGAAAGACCCGCGACGGCTTCTCCCGCAGAGCTTCATCAAAACCGAACTGCTTCAGTTTCGCTTCAAGATCTGGAACCGTCGTCTCGACGAATGTCGCGATTTCCACGGTCGCAACATTCGCACATCTGCGAGCCTCGAATCTTGATTGCGATTTGGCTGGAGTTTCTGAAGCCCAATCGAGGGCAAAAAACTCTTGATATATGGCGACGAACGCTTTCAAGACCACTTCGCCAATGGATGATTGTTCCGGCCTGAGTATGACCACGTGACTTCCGTAGTTAGGATGTACGTAATCGTTTAGGAGTAAGAAGTGCTTGTCTAAGCTCTGCGGCTTCTTTGGCAGGTTCGTCCGCCGACGTAATGCGTCTTGCGATGGCAGTGAAATTCTCGGCAAGACACGATCTCGCAACAAGATCGCATAGGACCTGATCAATTGGCACTGTTTCTTGCTGGGGCATTTTACTTTGTCCAGATCTTCCCACGAGTGTGGCGTTTCCCGTTCACGAGTCTGAAGTTTGCAGAGAACCGATAGTTCCTCGATCTGTGTGCGTAAGATGAGCGCAGCAGGCAGTAGATCCCCAGTCGTTGAGGCAACGGCCAATGCACGCTCAAGGTGTAGCCATCGGACCCAACGAAGTGTGTTTACAATCGGCTGAAGATGGAGGAGCGAACGACCGAAGGCGTGGTAAAAGTAGAACTCCTTCCCGCGCGTTGGCTCAACTAAGTCTCGACACATCCCATGGAAGACCGCAAGGACGCGCGTTATCTCCGGGTCTAGTACGACCGGCGCACATTCCTCGCGACCGAGGTTCCTCTGCTGAGCCAATGCATCAGCATCGCGCCCTACCTTGTGGAGCGTCTCTGACTTCTCCCATGAACGTCGCCAGACAGCGAAAAGCGGAAGATCGAACACACTCGTACCCCAATCAAGCCGGATCGTAACTTGCCGACTCTATGTCGGACGGGACTGCGCAATTGGTCGGTATTTCCCAGTCGACCTCCGCCCGGCACTCCGCCGGGCACCTAATTGAACAATTGTACTTGCTTGGCCGGTCTCGCCCAAGGGACTGGTCGTCGCCCAAACCAGAATCGGATCGGCACTTTTACGCCGTTGATCGCGATGTTGGATCGGAGGGCGGCGAAATCGTCCTCGGAGAGTGGCGGCAGCTTGAGGATCGGCTGGTATGGCCTGATCCGTCTTCGGCGGCGGGTGGATGTCGACATGTTGCGGCCTCGGGGCGGTGTTCCCAACGGAGGTGGACGAGTCAGACTCTACCAGCGGCATGAAACTGACGACAACAGCAGATGCGACAAGGCGATGGTCGTCCTTGCTGGATCACAACATCGTTACTAGCGGTGCTAGCCGCTGATCGGCGCCTCACCTCTTTCAGAGAGTGCCTCCCGTCAGGGCGGAGGACGGCTTTGAGATCTCGTACAAAGGTCGCCAAGTCTTTTCGCCGTCGGTCGAGAGAAATGACCAGCCTCCGGCGACGGGCAGGCGGATGGTGAATCCGCGGCTCCTGTCGGTCAGGAAGATGTACTCGGTGTCGCGCCGGGACTCTTCGAAGCTGAAGGTCACATCACTGTCGGCTTTGGTTTCCGTCCAGTAGATCGGGTCTTTCCCGGCGTGCTGCTCAAAGGCGCCTCCAAGATACGGGTAGCGGACGACGACCTTTCCCTTCTCGAAGACCGGCGTGCCGTCCTTGTGATAGAAGAACGGGCTTCGCATCAGGATTTGTTTGTCTTCGTCGGTGAGGTACGTCTTGTCGGGGAATTTGCCGTAGATCCCCGCCCACATGATGGCATCGGCGTCCTTCTTGGTATCGCTGGGATGAGGTAGCCCAAAGGCGTGGCCGAGTTCGTGGCCTAGTCCGGCGATCCAGCGAGGTTTGTCCTTCTGCGTCGGGTGTTTGCCAATGAGACCCAGCAGATCGTCTTCGGGAAGACAGGTGACTCCGCTACCACCTCGCCCTTTGTTGCCGGGGCCGTCCGAATAGATCACCCACACGAACTTCGGATCATTGTGTTTCGCTCCGCATAGCCGCCTTGCTTCATCCAGAGTGTTGTTAAAGCCCCAGTTGTCTTGATGGTCTCCGTTCGGGTTTCCGTAGAACCAGTCCGCAGGCCGGTCGCTCTTGACAACCTCGACAACCGGGTCGTTCAGCCGAAACGTTGGCCCGCCTAGCTGCTGTCCATACCAATTCTGAAGGTTCTTGATGGCATGCTCGATGGCCGCAGTGTACTCGACATTCTCCTCGCGGTCCTGCGAGACCAGATAGACCACTCGAACGCGACGTGGAGCGGACTCTTCCCCGTCAGTGACTCTGACGAGAGCGAGCAGCAGAAGAATCGGCAAGGAAATGTGGCGGTATTGCCTAGCTTGCCATCTTGCGCAGTAGTACTAGGTGTACGCCTGCACCACCGAGCAGAGCATCATTTCGTAGGTCCGAGCCTATCTGCTTCCCTGTCCGTGATCTTACAGATAGATCAAAACTTGACCTAATTTGGTGGAGAAGGTAATCTACTCGTACTTCAGTATGATGCCCGAGAAGTATTCGGTGCCAAATGTGATCCCGGATTGCTTACAGAAGCAGCCTCGCAGCAGTACTTTCTCGCCATGTTGGAGGATACCACAGATCCGAAGACTGGGCAGCCGTACCGGCTCGTCACTCGATCAAGAGTCAAGGGCGAGCACAGCGACCGGTTCATCTTTAGGGGAAAGCTCCTCTTTGATTCCAATCTGCCAATCGTCAATAGCAGGAGCCGCAGAACACTTGAGGCCGTTGAGGATCGGATGGTTGTCCATCACTTCGGCCCGACCGACGCCGAACTGGCGTCGGTTCTGCGGTATCTCGTACGGCTGGCCGATCTGCCAGAGAACTGTCGAGTGATCTACGACCGGATGCCCGACCGCCGCTTGACGAGGCCGTGAGGAAGACTGTCCAACTGTCCGAAACGATCGATTCGTCGGCTGGTAAATCAGGATGGGACTTCGGCGCCGCGGAGTAGACGTCGGCTCGCTCGGCCTTGTGCGAGTGGTCGGAATCGAGGTCGGGCCGCGGCGATCTGGCTGATTCTAATGGCGGCGTGATGCCAACAAAAACCTCGTGAATATTGTGGGAGACCATGGGCCAAATAGCGTTGGATTAGCACGCCATCATCCCCAGCACGTACACGTTCGTGTGGCGTGGCAATAAATTTGGCAATAAATCAGCCGAAAACGGGGGAAATCAGGGGCAATCAGGAGCAACTTCGCATAGGCCCCGAGAGAACCTAACTCATTGATTGAGAAGAGGTTGGAGAGGTTGTCGTCTTCTCTCCAATTGAGCTAGGGGTGCAAAACATAGCCTCTACCAAACATCGGTACTAGTCTAGCAGAATCCCGGACACTCGCAAAGCGGGGTTCCCGAACGTAAAACTTGCGTAATTCTTGCGTGAATGTGCCGTGCACCGCCGCGCGGGGTCAAACGCCTTCCGCTTTCCCGCTTCGGCCGTCGCACATCGGTCCGTTCCACGGAAAAACGGGCCCTACTCGGTCTAGCAGTCCACGCGGGCGTCCGTGTAAAACGAGAGTTCAGGGCCCCCTCCAAGTCTCCACAATCGTTCCATTCGTACGGCGAGTGGGGGGGAGGGTGCGGTCGCTCAGTCATTTCGCCTACCGGGTACCGCTGTGAATGGGACAACAAAATGCTAGGCTGAGACTGTCGCATGGCATGAGGCCGATGCCGTGTGTTCGTTGCCGCAAACGATAAGTTGACTTGGGATCTGCATGAGCTACGAATCACTGCCAACGGTTATTCAGGGCGGAATGGGAATCGCGGTCTCGGGATGGCGTCTTGCCCGGGCCGTATCGCGAACGGGACAACTCGGAGTCGTCTCCGGCACGGCACTCGACAGCGTGCTTGCCCGGCGGCTTCAGGTCGGCGACCCGGACGGAAACGTCCGTCGCGCCTTAGCTCACTTCCCCATTCCGGGGGTGGCTGAACGGATCCTCGACCGTTACTTCATCCCGGGAGGGAAGCCGGAAGCGAAGCCCTATCGAGCTAATCCGAATCCGATGTTGCGGCCTAGCCGCCTTCTGCAGGATCTCCTCGTCGCCAGCAACTTCGTCGAGGTCTTCCTGGCCAGGGAAGGGCACGACAACCCGGTCGGCATCAACTATCTGGAGAAGATTCAACTCCCCACATTGCCGTCGATCTTCGGCGCCATGCTGGCGGGAGTCTCTTGGATCCTCATGGGAGCGGGTATCCCGCGAACGATCCCCGGCATACTCGATCGGTTCGCGGCCGGTGAGCCGGCCGAACTGGAAGTCAACGTTCTCGGTACGGGACGCCGCGACGACGTGGTGAGTCAATTCGACCCCGTAGCGTATACCGGCGCACAGGAACTGGAAATCTCGCGGCCGAATTTCGCCGCCATCGTGTCGTCGGCCACTCTGGCCACCATGCTGACGAAAAAATCGACCGGCAAGGTGAACGGCTTCGTGGTCGAAGGGTTCTCGGCCGGCGGACACAACGCCCCGCCGCGCGGCAAGATGCAGCTCACCGCAGACGGACAACCGATTTACGGCGAGAGGGACATTCCCGATATTGAAGCGATCCGTTCGTTGGGCTTGCCTTTCTGGCTGGCCGGATCGTGTGCCCGCCCGGAATTGGTGGCCGATGCCGTTCGCCGCGGCGCCACGGGCGTCCAAGTGGGAACCGCCTTCGCCTATTGTGAGGAATCGGATCTCGACCCCCAACTCAAGAAGAGCGTCCTCCTGGCAAGTCGCGCAGGAACCGCGAGGGTCTTCACCGATCCTGTCGCCTCTCCCGCCGGTTTTCCCTTCAAGGTCGTGCAATTGGACGAGAGTCTTTCGCACGAATCGAACTATCGGGACAGGAAACGAGTTTGCGATCTCGGCTATCTCCGCCACGCCTACGAGAAGGAAGACGGCACGATCGGCTGGCGCTGCCCGGCGGAGCCCGAGGAAGACTACCTTCGCAAGGGCGGCGACCTCGAAGACACCAAGGGTCGAAAATGCATCTGTAACGCCTTGATGGCGAACATCAGCCTCGGCCAGGTGCAGAAAGACGGCCGGCCCGAAGGCGCCTTGGTCACGTCCGGCGACGAGGTTGCCGACGTTGCCCGGCTCTTGATGAACGGAAGCCTCTCGTACACCGCCGCCGACGTCGTCCAATACCTCCTGCGAGATCTGATGTCCCACGGCGGCACACCGCCGACGGCAGATTCCCTGGCGGCCGGCGATCGAGACGAAGTCCTCACGGCCGCGAACGATCGAACGCCGGAACCGACGGAAGTCACCCGCTAGTGCCGTTCTCAGACGGCAATTGAGGCAGAAGCAGCCCTTCGTCATTCCCGCGAAGGCAGGCGTCTGGACGCCGCGCCTTTCGTACCAGTCGCCACAATCCTGCTCGTGTTGGAGTTCCCATTGCACGTCGCCCGCAGCATGGTCTGCGTGCCGCCGCCGCTCGCGCCGGTCACGGCGATGCGCTGCGGGTCGACCTCCGGCAGACGCAGCAAAAAGTCGAGGCCGCGCACCGCGTTGAGCGTCTGCAGACCCAGAACGTTCTGGCAGTGCGACTCGGCCTGCGGGCTGTACAGGCCCCAATTCTCGGTTGTGTTCATCTCGGGCGCCTCTGGTTCGCGGGGAGACGCACGAAGTGATGCCATTCTCGCCTCGGCGAGCTCACGGCGTCAAGACTGGCTGGGCGGTGCTGGGAGTCTCCTCGGAACCGGCTTGTTCGTTCAGTCTCTTCCACACGCTCTCGATGATGACCATGGAGGCATCGTCCGGGTGCTTCTTGTCACAGGACTTGAGCAAGGCGTCATTGCCTTGCCAGAGCCCAAAGGAATTCCTGATGCCCGTTCCCCATCCAAAATGGAACTCAATCAAGTCTTCTTTCTTCGTCGAACGCACCGTCTGCTTGTCGTCATCACTCATGTCGGCAATCAGTCTGGCGGTTGCCTCCTCCAATGTCTTGGGCCAGTCCTCTTGCGGCAGTGGTTCCGTCTGCTTCTGGCAACTTGCCAGGCACAAGACGGCAATCGCCAAACCATTGGAGACACGTCGCTTCATATTCTGTGTTCCGAAGTTGCCGGTGCTGCCCGGGTTCGTTTTCCTCCAAACGGCCCAAGGCCGGCCCCGTTGTCACTGAGGATACCGCACCGGCTTGCCAAGGCAACCCGTCTCTTCGGCATTTCAAGCGGATTGGCCGGGTCTTACATGCGACCGCCGCACTCGCCAGAATAGCGGGGGGTGCAACCAGGCCGACATGACCACGTCCAGGAATACCAAGGAGGCGACCATGCTCAAGCTCGCATCTCTGTTTCTCCCCGTTGCAGTCGCGTGCTCCGGGGCCGCGGCCGAGGAGCTTCTGCCGATGGAGCACGTGGTCGTGTTCAACAACAACGGGCGCGTGCCGCCCAGTCCGAACGTCTATCCCCTGTTTCGCCTCTCCGAACGGTTCGGGCTGGTCGAGGACTTCTACACGTCCTCCAGCCTCGACGTTTCGCTGCCCGGGAACCTCACGCGGTCGCGGATGCTCTACGTGGGCCAGTACTGTGATGAGTTGCCCCTGTTTCGCGATCCCGCGATTGGCGAGGCCGTTCGGGAGCACCTGAAGCAGGGGGGCATCCTGGTCTTCGACTACAACACGGGCACGCCCCAAGGCCGATTCCACCCGGAGACCGACAAGTTCCTCAAGTCGGTGGGTGTCGAATCGCCCGGCGTTTTCCAGACGGGTTACGGGTCGAGCCGGCTTGCGGAGGCCGGAAGCCACGCGATTGTTTCCCAGCCAGTAGCGGTCGGCGGAAAAGGTGTCGGGCATTACGGCTGGTGGGAGAAGTGGTCGCCGGACCAGGTTGTGCTGGCCCGCGATCAGGCCAAGCCGGGCCAGGCGACGTTGATTCTGCAGGAAGGCGTCCTGGGGAAGGGCGCAGTGCTCTTCAGCCAACTGCCGACGGTGTTCCGATCGGATGACGGCCTGGCTTTCGACCTGGTTCACAACATCATCGCGTACGCATACGGCGACAGGAGGAAGTAACGATGGTGCCGCAACGAAGAGTGTATCCCTACGCGATCGGTCTGCTGCTCGGCGCCTTGGTGAGCGCGGTGTGCGGCGAAGTGCCGGAACGTTTCAAGATCGCCTCCACGCCGATCGAGACGCCCCATGTGAAGTGGGCCAAGCCGCTGCCGGGCGGCCCGCTGCGGGTCCTCTGCTTCGTCCCCATTCCCACGCAGCGCGACGTGATCGAGCTTGCCCAGCGGCTGGATATGGACTACGAACTGGTCGCCTTCCCCGATCCCATCATGGACGCCGACATGGCCAAGGGATTCCACGAGCACCTGGCCGGCGAGCCTTTCGATGCGATTCTCCTCAGCAAGGTGCCCTTGGCCACGTTGCCCCAGGAGACCCAGGAACTGCTGGTTGCCAAGGTGCGCGAGGGGGCCGGGCTGCTGAACGTCCATTCGACCGCCACGCTGAAGACGGGCGAGATCTTGAATGTCTCGGATGACGGCGCGATGCTGGAGACCGCCCTCCCGCTGCATTTGCTGCCCGAACGGGCCAGGCCCAAGGTGACTCTGGGCCGGAAAGGCCGGGGACGTTGCGTTCAGTTGGTCTATCCGGGCGGAGTGACTTGCTTCACGCCGGTGGTCGACTCCAGAGAAGTCGACTACCGCGATTGGGAAACGTACTACCAGTTGCTGTGCCGGACCGTGCTGTGGGCTGCCGGGCGGGAGTCGGGCGTCGAGATCCTGTCGGTCTGGCCCAGCGCCACGGCCCAGCGGCAACCGGCCGATCCATGGCTTATCGAGGAGTTGATCACGACTCGGCGGCCCTGCCTCGACCGGACCACGGGGACATGGCGAGTCGAATCGACTGAGACGAAGTGGGCCCTCGACACCTGGCGAGGCTACGGCGTCACCGTCGCACACCAAGACGGGAAGCTCAAGATCACCGAGTCGAATCTGCGTGGGCAGGAGGGCTTTGCCGCCGGCACGTTCGACGTCGATCTCGGCCGCACTCCGATCGTGGAAGTCACTGTCGACCAGGCCAGCCGCTGGAGCCTGTTCGTACCCGATCCGCACTTCGAGCGTGCCGTGGCCACGCTTCAGGAAGAAACCGCGGAGACGGGCGCAAAGCGATTCGACTTGCGGGAGGTGCAAGGCCTCGAGGGACTTCGGGGCCCGACGTCGTTGACGCTCTGTTTCTCCACGCACGGCGACGGCTCGTCTCTCGTGCTCGGCTCGCTGGAGTTTCTCACGGCCGACGGCAACGCCCCTGGCGATCAGTCGGCGCCCTCGCCGGTGCCCGAGTCGGCCGGCGTGGCCCTGCGGCTGCAAAGCGGCTCGGCCACCGGGGCCACAATCACGGCCACCTATCGCGGGCTCGACCACTACCGGCCCGTGGAGGAGCAGGAACAACGTGTCTCGCTCGAAAAGACAAAGCCGATCGAGCTGACGTTCCCGCTGGTCGACCGGAGTTCCGGCCGGCCCCATACGGTCGACTTCGTCATTCGCGACGCTCAGGGCCGGTCGCTGGGATTCGCGTCGGCCAGCTACGAAGTTGCCTCGCCGTTGGCGATCGAGTCGTGGGGTTCGGAAAAAACGTTCTATCGCCGCGGCGACCAGGCAGTCATGCTGGCAGCCTTCGACAACCAATCGGCGGCCCGCGAGGTGGGATTCGAGGCAGAACTCTTCGATATGTACGGGCGGCTCGTGGCGTCACAGGCCGAGAGGGTTGTCATCGCGGCCGGCAAGAGCGGGCAGAAACTCGTGTTGCCCACCGCCGGCTCGCTGACGACGCTCAACCGGGCCCGGCTGCGGGTCTCCGACGCCAAGGGCCTGCTCGGCCAGGCCGAGGCCTACGTCTATCTGCCAGAATCCAGCCCAGCCTGGGACGACTACCTGGTCTCCACTTCGCAGTTCAGCAATCGCAATCGCTATTTGCGTCCCTACTTCAGCACCGTCGCTCGCGACATCGGGATCGAGGGGATGGTCGTCCCGCTCGGCTACACGACCGAAGTGCTCCAGCAGGCGGCCCCGATCATGTACTGGGGTGCGGCCGACGTGCGGGCCTTCGGCTACAATTTCCATGGCGAGGAAAACTCGACCGCTCGCAAGCCCTGCCTGAGCGACCCGGAGACGCGTACGAAGGTCTCTGCGGCCTATGAGAAACTAGGCGAGGAGTTGAAACCGTATGGCCCGATGGCGATTGCGTCGCTGGAGGATGAAAGCGAACTCAGCGGCGCCCGGTTCTCGAATCTCGAGGTCTGCACCAGCGAGTTCTGCACGCGGCGCTACCGCGAGTGGCTCGAAGGGCACTACAAGACGATCGATGCCCTGAACCGCGAATGGGACAGCACGTACGGATCGTTCGGCCAGATCGAGCCGATGACGTTCGAGGAAGCTCGCCGGCGGGCGAACCCGGCCCCCTGGGTCGACTGGCGAACCTTTATGGAGCACGTGTGGCTCGACGCCCTGCTGCTCACGCGTCAGGGCGTCAAGAAACACTATCCGGAGGTGCGGATGGGTTTCTCCAATTCGTTCGGCCAGATGCCGTTTTCGGGCTGGGATTTCGCCACGCTTTCCCGCCACGTCGACATGACGATCGAGTATCCGACGATCATCGATCATCTCATGCCGCCGAAGAACGACGACGCCTTCGAGGCCGACAACCTGCCGATGGACATCGCGATCCGGCAAAAGCTCGACATCCGCAGATCGTTCATGGACGACGCTTGCCCCTCTCCCGGTTGGATCTGGTACGATCGCAGCCGCCAGGGCGCCGAACTGAAGCCGTGGTGGATGGCCTTCATCGGCGCGCGGGGCTGCACGCCTTGGGGCCCCGATTCGCTTGGAGTGCAATCAGGCGCGACGCGAATGAGCTTTTGGGCGTTCATTCATCCGCTGCTGGCCCACACGCAGAGTTCGCGGTGGCTGGCCGACAGCCTTGGCGACTTGAACCGAGGCGTCGGGAAGATCTTCGTCGATTACGACAAGGCGCCGGCCGCGGTGGCCGTGCTCTACTCCCAGCCCAGCATGC
Source organism: Planctomycetaceae bacterium (assembly GCA_012719125.1). Lineage (GTDB taxonomy): Bacteria > Planctomycetota > Planctomycetia > Pirellulales > Thermoguttaceae > JAAYAY01. The sequence continues at coordinate 14,616 of JAAYAY010000194.1, forward strand.
ACCTGGCATGGGCTTGGTCGGACGTCGAGAGTGCGTTCAACCCCAAGACCGACAGTCTGTACGCGTGGTACTACAAGTCGCGAGTGAACGTCACTCGCCTGCTTCGCGAGCAGGGCCTATCGTATCGATTTGTGGACTCTTCGCAGATCGACTCGGGCGGGCTCCGCCAGTATCGGGCGCTGTTTCTGCCCTGCTCGCTCTGCCTTTCCGATGAGACGCTCGACCAGATTCGCCGGTTTGCCGAAGGCGGAGGCCTGGTCATTGCCGACATCGGCGCCGGTGCGGCCGACGTCCACGGCAAGCCGCTCGACGACCGCCGCCTCGTCCGAGATCTGTTCGGGATCACCCGTACGGCCGTGTGCCGCAAGGTTGAACCCCGCGCAGTCATGACGGCAGCGGACGGCAAGATCCCGATGCCCGAAGGGATGCGATTGGCAGGAGGCGATACGCTCGCCGCGCCCCAGTCGGCAGGCGAGGCAGGTCTCCCGGCGATCGTCGTCAGCGAGTTGGGACGCGGCCGGGCCGTCTACCTGAACGGCTTCCTGGGCTACAACCTCCCATCGCGCAAGTGGATGCGGGACCTGCTGGGATCGGCCGGAGTGCCGAGCCCTGCTCGCATCACCAGCGGCGGCCAGGAACACATGGGATACGAGTCGGCGGCCTTCTCGCGTGGCGGTATCCGCGTGCTCGGCATTCTGCGGCTCCGCAACGAGGATCACCCCACCCAGGTTCAAGTTGCCGAGCGCGGGCATCTGTATGATGTACGCGGCGGCAAGTACTTGGGTCTGACCGATACGGCCCAGTTCGACCTGAGCGAAAAGGCGGCGGCCGTCTTGGCCCTCGTGCCCTACGAGATTCGGGGGGTTGAGCTGCGCGTCCGGCCGGAGCGCACCGGGTCCGGCGGCGAAGTCGCGGTCGACGCCTCGGTGACGGGCAGCGAGGGCAGACTGGGCGACCACGTGCTGCGCGTGGAGGTCTATGATCCATCCGGTTGCCTGAGCCGGGCGTACACCGACAACGTGCTGGCGGTGGGCGGCCGGTGGCAGGGGAACATTCCCACGGCGGCCAACGACCAACCCGGAGCCTGGCGAGTGGCGGTCTGCGACGTCATCAGCGGCAGGCGAGCTGAAGCGAGATTCACGATCGCCGAGCCGAAGTGAATGGTGCCGGCCTGCTGGCCAAAAGGCCCAGGAGCGGGGCCTGTACCGAATTCTGTGCTCGTGATCGTGCCAGGAAGGGGACAGTCCCATTTCTGTGGCGTCCTGCCACAAAAATCGGGACAGTCCCCAGCATCACGGTCTGACGAGCACTGCCCGGTCACGACCACAAATCCTTGGTGCGGCGGCGGATGGACTCGCTGGAGAGATTGGTTTCCACTTGATCCGAGAGCAGTTCGTCCTCGCCGCTCGGCGACGAGACGGTCTCGCGAAAATGGCAGCGGACGGCCTGCGGCAAGAACCGCGTCACCTGGGCGAAACCGTAGGCGTCGCTCGTTCTTCCCGGCGAGTAGTAGTAGCGGAGCGGGCAGGTGACGTAGAGCCAGTTCTTCGCCCGGGTGAGGGCCACATAGAGGAGCCGCCGCTCTTCCTCGATCTCTTCCGGCGTGCCGGTCGCCATGTCGGAGGGGATGTTGCCGTCGGCGGCGTGGATCACGTAGACGGCCTCCCATTCCAGGCCCTTGGCCGAGTGGATCGTGCTGAGGACGAGGTAGTCGTCGTCCAGGAGCGGCGGGCCGGCGAGGTCCTGGGTCGAGCTGGGCGGGTCGAGGGTCAACTCCGCCAGCATCGTCTGCCGATCGCGATATCGGGAGGCGATCTGTTCGATCTGTTCCAGGTCGCGATTTCGCGGCACCGGGTTGTCGTACTTCTCCAGCAGGATGGGAGCGTAGAACCGGCGCACCAGGTTGACTTGGGCCGGCAGATCGAGATCGCTGCTGCGCAGCCGGTCGAGCAACTCCAGCAGCTTGGGCCAGTAGCCGGCGGCCGCTCCGGGTGCTTTCCACTCGCGCCACGGCCTCAGGCTCCCGCCGGAACCGAGGAGCATCTCCATCAGTTCTCGCGCCCGAGAGGGGCCGACGCCGGGCAGGAGCACGAGCAGCCGGCTCCCCGAGACGATGTCGCGCGGGTTCTCAGCCAGACGCAGGAAGGCCATCAGGTCTTTGACGTGTGCCGTCTCGACGAACTTGAGGCCGCCGTACTTGTGGAAGGGGATGTTGCGCCGCGCCAGTTCGGCTTCGAGCATGATGCTGTGGTGGGAGGCGCGAAACAGGACGGCCTGCCGGCGCAGGTCGATCCCCGCCTCGCGATGCTCGAGGATCGTGCGAATGACGTACTCGGTCTGATCCTCTTCGCTCTCGCAGGTCACCAGGGAAGGCTTCTCTCCCTGGTCGCGATCCGACCACAGGTCCTTTTCGTAGCGTTCCTTCGCCAGGCCGATCACCGCGTTCGTGGCGGCCAGGATCGGCTGGGTACTGCGGTAGTTCTGTTCGAGCCGGATGATCGTGGCGTTGGGAAACTGCTTAGGGAAATCGAAAATGTTCCGGACCGTGGCCGCTCGAAATCCGTAGATCGACTGGGCGTCGTCGCCCACGACGGTGACGCCTTTTCCGCCGGGCGAGAGATTCGTGAGGATCGACGCCTGTAGAGAGTTGGTGTCCTGGTATTCGTCGACCAGCACGCAATCGAAACGCTGGCGGACTCGCGGTCCGGCCTCTTCGTCGCGAAGCAGGGCGTCCCAATAAAGGAGGAGGTCGTCGTAGTCGAGCACGGCTCCCGCCTCCTTGCGGTCGACGTAGGCGTCGAACAGACGTTTCAGTTCGTCTTCCCATTCCTGGCACCAGGGGAAGAACTGTTTGAGCACGGGGGCGAGCCGCTGGCGTGCATTCACGCAGCGGCTGTAGATGCTCATGCAGGTGCCCTTGCGGGGGAATCGCTTGTCGGTCTTGGCGAGCCCGAGTTCGGTGCGGACCACGTTGAGCAGGTCTTCGGAGTCGGTGCGGTCGTGGATGGTGAACTCGGGCGGAAGCCCGATCGACTTGCCGTACTGCCGCAGGAGCCGCGTGGAGATGGCGTGAAACGTCCCGCCCCAAACGCGGTTGCCCCCCGACTTCGATTGGGCGGTGCCCTCCAGTTGGAGCAGTAAACCCTCGACGCGGCGCAGCATCTCGGCGGCCGCCCGGCGGGTGAAGGTGAGCAGCAGAATCCGCCGGGGATCGATGCCGCCGGCGATCAGGTAGGCCACGCGATGGACCAGCGTGGCCGTCTTGCCGGTTCCCGCCCCCGCGACGATCAGCAGGGGCCCCTCACCGTGGCAGGCGGCTTCGCGCTGCTGCGGATTGAGACCTTGGAGAATCTCGTCCTTGAAGCCGGCGTCGGTCACAATGCAGAAATCGCCTGAATGGGTGAGATGATCCGGGAACCTTCATCGTAGTGCTCGAATGTATCGTAGTACAGTTCGCCGCCCGATGGAAGCCGCGGGACCGGCAGCCCGGGGCGCCGAAGCTCGCCCACGGTGGCGAGGACTGTGCAACAGGCCGTGTTCCGCGGAAACGAGTCAAGAACCTGCGGCAACGGGGCGCTGCTCAATTCAGGCCGTCAGGTACCGCCCCGGTCCACCCGGACTGGAGTTGCCGGCGGAGTTCCTGCACCGTCGGTTCCATCCCCGGCTCCCCGGCCACATTGACGGTTTCCAGCGGGTCCGCCCGATGGTCGTACAGTTCTTCCGCCGCCGGGGCGCCCGTTTCCCAGTTGTACCAGCGGACGTAGCGATAGTGATCGGTGCGGAGACTGCGGCCCATGTAGGCAATGCCGTCCGGAGCGACCCACTTGCCGCTGCGCAGGAACTGGGTGAATGCCGCCGATTTCCAGGGCTGATCGCAGCGATCGAGGAGCGGGGCGAAACCGAGACCTTCCAGCCCCTCCGGAACCGGCAATCCGGCCGCCTGGCAGAGGCTCGGATAGATGTCGACGAATTCGACCAGGCGATCGCACGTTTTGCCATTCTCGCGGGCGCCCGGTGCGCGGAAGATGAGCGGGACTCGGGCGTCGATCTCGAAGTTCGTCATCTTGCACCAACTGTTGTGCTCCCCGAGTTTCCAGCCGTGGTCGCCCCAGAGGACGATGATCGTGTTCTCCCACAGATCGAGACGCTCAAGTGCATCCAGGAGCCGCCCGATCTGGGCGTCCACATAACTGACGCTTGCGTAGTACCCGTGCTTGAGAAGCCGGGCCTGGGCTTCCGTCAGCGAACCTTGATCAGGCCGCGGGGCGTCGTGAAAATCCCAGTAGCTGGCGATCAGTTCACGCATCGTGTTGATCGCCATGGGCGGTGCGCCTCGCGGCAACGACGGATTTGCCGCCAGCGGGATCCGGTCGCAATCGTAGAGGTCCCAGTACTTCTTCGGCGAGTTGAACGGCAGGTGCGGCCGATAGTAGCCGACGGCGAAGAAGAACGGCTCCTTGCGGTTTTTGAGTTCCGCGAGCTTCTCAACGGCCACGTCGGTCTGGGCCCCGTCGTAGTAGGCGTTGTCGGCGCAATCAGGCGCCTCCGTGGCGGCCGCCTTCAGGTACCATTTGCCGTAGCGATCGATACGCTGCTGCTGTGTCCCGGCGGCAATCAGTTCCGCCTTTCGGTTCTCTAGCCAGGCCACGTTCTCATCGTCCCGATAGACCGCGTCCGGATCGAAGGGATAACCGTCGATGTGCAGTTTCTCCTCGCTCCACGACGGCGGGTCGGGGATGTTGTTGTGGTAGATCTTGCCGATGGCCGTGGCGAAGTAACCGTGCCGCATGAAGTGCTGGGGAATGGTGACCGCGCCGGGCACCGTCGTGCGGAAGTCGGTGCAAAGGTCCCAAACGCGAAGCGTGTCGGGCCTGAGGCCGGTCATCAGGCTGGCCCGGGACGGATTGCAGGCCGCCTGTTGGCAGTAGGCCCGCGTGAAGGTGACTGCATTTCGGGCCAGCCGATCGATATTGGGCGTGAGGATCGACTCGGTGCCGTAGCAGCCGAGTTCCGGCCGAAGGTCGTCGACGGCGATGAACAGCACGTTGGGGCGATTCTCAGCTTCCTGGGCCGGACACTCCCCAGGGACTTGCACGATCAACGTGACGAAGAGCAGCAGGACAACGGCAGATTTCATGGTCAGTTCTGAGAAGCGCATCACGGTGGTCCGTCGGCGGAGTGGGAAGAAACCTCCCGGTCGGCGGCTCATTTGCGTACGCGGCTGATCAGACCTTGACCGGCCGTATCAATTCCTTTCATCCGCGACTGAAGAGCCTCACGATTCGGTGCATAGTCGAGGGCTACGTCATGGGTTATCCAGGCCTTCTCGGCCAGTTCGAAAATAGACTGCGTGAAGTCGCGCATGCCTTCGTCGCGGCAGGCGTGCAAGACCGCCGGTATGTCTTCGTCCTCTTCGCGGATGATCTTGTCCCTGACAATTGAATTGTTCACCAGGACCTCCGTCGCAGGAAATCGCGAGCCCTCCTTCACGCCGGGAAGAAGTCGCTGCACCATGATCGCTCTCAGGCTGTTGGCCAGCGACGAGCGAATGAAGGTGTGGTCCTGCCGCTCGAAGAACTCCAGAATCCGTGAGAACGTCTGCTCGGCGTTGTTGCAGTGGATCGAGCCCAGCACGAGGTGCCCGGTCTCGGCGGCCTGGATGGCGGCAAGCATCGTCTCCCTGTCCCGCAGTTCACCGATCATGATGCAGTCGGGGTCCTGACGGACAACGAAGCGAAGGGCATCCGGAAAATCGGCCACGTCGATTCCGATCTCGCGCTGCGAAATGATGCATTTGTCCGGCTTGAACGCGTACTCGATGGGATCCTCAATCGTGATCACGTGCATGCTGCGATTGGCGTTGATAAACTTGAGCATGGCAGCCAGGGTGGAACTCTTGCCGCTCCCGGTCACTCCGCTGACCAGGATCAAGCCCTCCTGGCTGTGCATGATGACCTTCTCGTAGATCGGCGGAAGATGAAGGCTCTCGAAATCGGGGATTCGACTCTGAACGCGTCGCAACGCGGCGTGCATCTGGCCTTCCGAGCGAAATGCATTGATGCGAAACCGGTCCCCTCCCGCCGAGCGTGCTGCGAAATCCACACTTCCGCGTTGGTCGTATAGCTCGCGTTTGCCGGGCGGCATGACCGCCTCGATCATCTTCTCGACGTATTCGGAATCGGGAATCTTGGGCGAATCGATGCGCCGCAAGTGCCCGCCGATGCGCACGGTTGGCGGATAGCCGACCTTAAGATGGAGATCGGAAGCTTCGTTTGTGGTTACAAACGCCAACAGCTTGTGGATTTCTTCCTCGGGTTGCAGCAGTTGCATCGTTGATCTCCCGTAATCGTGCTTCTAAGCCGATCTGACCGAAACCAGTTCAATGCCCTCGCCGGTTCCCAGATTGCGAGAGTACTGCTTTTCCTGGGGACTGTTCCAGTGCTCGTGAACACCGAGACTCGCCAGCCGCTCCAGCGCCGACCCATGATTCGGATCGTAGAAGGTGCCTGAGGGCGGAGCGTCGGCCAAGGCGGCCTCGTGCAGGTAGTCGTCGGCGCCGCTGCGTCGCGGAAAGTCGTCGTATTCCGCCCGCAGGAAATCGAGGCCGACCGAGTCGATGGCCACGGGGTCCTGCGACGCCAGCAGGCTCGACGTCCACCCGCCGTCGAAAGGCGGCGAGGACCATCGCCGGGGCGTCGGGTCCATGGGGTGTTTCCCGGAGAACAGCCCGTCGATCAGGTACAAAACCGTCTTGCCGCCCAGGTGTGCATGGCCCATCAGGTCGACTTGCTCCCGGTAGACCTCGGTTGCCTTGGAGAACGACGCCAGGTGCATGTTGTAGTAGCCTTCCTGGGCCGGCCAGCGGACCAGGGAGCCGAAGTGGTTCTTGCCGCAGAGCGTCACGCCGGTGCCGCCGTGGGCCTTGAGATTGGCGAAATTGACGAGATAGTCCGCCTCGGCGAAGGAGGCCGGCAGATAGTCGGTTGCGACGTCTTTGGGACGGCAACTCCAGAAGAGCGGTAGGGACGAAGACTCGACCTTTTTGCGTCCGAACTTGCCCGCGTAGTCTTCATACCGCACGCGAGGGAACTGGCCGTGCAGGATGCCGTAGTATTCGTGGACCAGGTAGGCCAGGGTGTCGCAGACGACGATGTTTTCCTCCGCCACCCCGGCGCCTTTAACAAGTTGGCGCAGCAGGGCGATGATCATCTGGGGAGCGGTGTTCATGTAGTCGTGCCGCTTGATGAGCATGTAGGCCTGCGGATCGACGGCCCCTTCGCGCCAGATCATACCGACCCAGTTCGGTTTGACGAGGATCTGCTCGCCCCGTCGGTATCCCACGTCGCCTTTGCCTCGCTGCTCGTTCAAGTGCCGGAACAGCTTGTCCCAGGCCTTGGCGACCGTAGCTTCACCAGTCAGGTTACAGACGGCCTGCTCCATCATGGCGTCGACTCGCTGCTGGCTGGTGCGGCCCTCGTCGTACCAATGCCCGTCGCCCGGCCCTTGCCAGTCGGTCACCTGCGGATCGTGGACCCAGACGACGCGTCCCGGGTGAATTCCCTTTGCCCGGCCGATCGGCTTGAGCGGCTCCGGCTCTGCGGCGGCCGGTTCAGCGGCCCAAGCACGGCTCAGGCCCGCGGCGCCGCCGATCACGGCCGCACATTCGATGAACTGGCGACGGTTCACTCCGTGGCTCATGGGATTGCTCCGAAAAACAGGGAAGGTATGAAACAGCCGGACGAAAGCGCATTATCGATGCGGGGGGGTGGCTGTCAATCATTTTTGATGCGGTGTCAGGAAGAAGAAGGACATCCGGAACGGTGCCCGAATTGGGCAGGTCGAAGAGTGCGGAGGCGTGAGCGGGCGGACGCGGAATATGAAATCGCAGCTTCACGACCGGCGGAAGTGCCCACGTGGCAGACCTGGGCCGGTACTCGGGGGGAGCGGTATCGACAGAACCCGTTCGATCTGCGGGTTACAGCAGGTTGAGCCAGCAGTTGATAGCCTCGGCAACAGCGCCTCAGATCGTCCGGCAGAAGGCGCATCAAAAAGCCCGCATCTTTCGACACAGGCTCTGGTAGAGGTTGGGATTGTGGCTCTCGGGCCTACGCAGTCTTGCGACGGCGGCGGGCTGCGATGAGGCCGAGGCCGCCGAGGGCGCTCCAGATGGCGAGGGTGGTGGGCTCGGGGACTGCGTTTTCGAGTTTGACGTTATCCAGAAGCATGCCCATATTGTCACTGCCGATGCCCTCGAAAGTGATCTGAACCGATGATGCAGCACTGACGGTGATCATCTCGGTGAATGTCTGGAAAGGTGCAGTCTTGGACAGCGAGTACGTCTTATCAAGCAGAACTCCCATGTTGACCTGAGCGACAACCTGATCGCCGCTGGTGTTGCGCTGATTACCAGCAAGGTCAAACGACAACGTGTAGACACCGGGGACCAAGTTAATAGTGACTGACGATATCATTTTGCCAGCATTATTAGTACTACCATCCATGTCCACATACAGTCCATAGCCCGGCTGATAGTCAAAATACCCGTTTCCGATTAAGTCGACGGTCCCATCTGCGACGGTCCAGTTGGCAAAACCGATGTAGTTGAGGACCCCAACGCCACCATTTTCTGTGTTGAAATTGTCCGAGAAAATCGCGCCCTCAACGATGAAGGGACCGCCCATTGTTAAGATCAGAAACGGAATCCCAAATCTGAACATACTTCACCCAGCCTGAAACAGGTGTTCGCTTCCAGTTGATCTGCTTTTCTATGCGCCTATAGGCCGCCGCTCCCTCATTCCTGACACGAGTTCCTTCGCGAATCCCAAAATCCATACTGTCGAGGGGGACTAAGGTGCTTTTCTCTGGTAATCGGGGGGGTGCTTCAGGTGCTGAACGTCAGGAACGCTGTAGTGCTGGCTGCGGAGGCCCTCGTTTCGGTACCCGGCAGTCCCCATGCAGGGACCCGCCAGGACGACGGCTCGCATAGGCTCCCTGCCTGGCGGAGGGCTGGCGCGAGTTTGCCTGAACGGGACGGCGGCTGGACAACATCGCATTTTCGTCGGAAGATCCTGTCAGAAATGAGCCGACGGGCAGCCGGGGTAGCAACCGCGTCAGTCCCCGCACGCGTTCCTGACACCCGACGGAGTCCACCTGTGTATCAGCCGGGACCCATTCGTCCGCTACGCGCTCAGCAACGTGGCACCGTCGACATGCCAATGCCACACCAGCAGCCAGCCGCCGTGGAGCCACCACCATCGACAAAACCCGTTCGATCTGCGGATTACAGCAGGTTGTGTCGGCAGTCGACAGCTTCGGCAACAGTACTTGAGATCGTGCGGCAGAAGGCGCACAAAAAAGCCCGCATCTCTCGACACGGGCTCTGGTAGAAGTTAGTTGTGGCTCTCGGAGCTACGCAGTCTTGCGTGTATCTGTCTATTTTGAGGTGGAATTTTACCCAGACTAACGAGTCAAGATCAACTCTGGTGTCACGCTCGGTTTGCTACGCAAACCAGGTAAACAAAAACTGGGCTTGATCCGGCCATTTTGGCCCGTTTTCAAAGCAAAATGGACAGATACTCTTGCGTCGCCGTCGGGCTGCGATGAGGCCGAGGCCGCCGAGGGCGCTCCAGATGGCGAGGGTGGTGGGCTCGGGGACGTTTTGGTAATAGAATCCCGTGGCGAAGTTATAGGCATTGGCGTAGTTCGGGGGAGTGTTGTGAAGCGTGTCAAAGTAGTAGTCAGCATTGTAGCAGCTGCCCGTGCCAGCGTCCCTGGCGTACAGGTAGACGTTCATTGTGAAGTCGCCCTGAACATGCCAAAGTGCACCTACATCGGAAGTGAGTGCCAAGCCCGAAGTCGTGGCGTCAGAGATCCAAGACCCCAACCCACCCATGTTGACGAGCATCAGCGTGTCGACCGTTTTCGAATAGTAATAGCCGCCGCTGTTGTGCCAAATGCTGGTTTGGCCAGTCCAGTAAGCCGTGTTGCCACTGAAGTAACTGTAGGCGAAGTTCTCTAAGCCGGTAATTTGACTGGCTGGTGATGATCCTGCCGGGTTGTTCATCGAAAGGCCGGCCGTTTGCGTATTGTCGAGCCCAAAGTAGAGTTCGGCTGTCTGGCTCAGGTCGAAGCTGGTGTAAGTCCAATGGAGCCCACCGGACGTTGCGGGGTCTCCGTACCCGCTCCAACCGTTACCGCCGGGAGCAGGATACACGGGCCCTCCGTCAATCGTTATTGCTCCCTTTGCGTGTCCAACAAGGAGCAGGCCCACCAGAGCCGACCCGCAAACCGCCGCTCTCAGTGTTGCCTTCATTCGGCACCTCCTTCTTCAATGCGTACTACTAAAGTAGTAAAGCCTACTTCCCTCCGTTAAAGCTCTATAGTCCGCCGCTCCCCCATTCCTGACACGAGCTCTTTCGAGAATTCCAAAATCCAGCCTGTCGAGGGGGATTGTGGTAGTTTTCTCTAGGAATCGGGGGGGATTCCTGCCCCAGGCGCAGAGCGTCAGGGGCGCTGTGGCGTCGGCTGCAGAGGACATCTTTTCGGTACCGGGTAGACTGCCGCGCGCCCCACGGAGACACCAGCAAGAACGGTGTTGGGCAAAGGCGATTTGACGGATGGCACGCAGTCACTGAGAGAGGCCCCATCGGTTTGACTTCCCTGGGCCGCCAAGTCAAGCTGATTGCAGCGCCGTCAGGCTCAGACCGGCTTGGAGTCCACATCGAACAGCTACTTCACCTGTAGGGGAACTTGTGCATGAAGAGATTCACACTTCGCCAGCTTGTTCTATGCTGTGGGCTCAGCGTTGCCGTCACGGTGGGACTAGGCGTGTTCGTCAGGGCCATGCAGTGGCAACTGGTGATGGATCGTGTCTTGGCGCAGTTGCATCCAAGGCTGCCAGCTCTCATTGGCGAACAACAGCCAGACGCTCGCCCCCTCTTCGAAGACTGGTTCATCGACCAGAACGAATACCTCCTTGAGAAGGACGCCTACTACCGCAACCTGCCCCCGCAGGACCTCCAGGAAATGCGTCTGGCCGAGCAGGCGAAGGTCCTGGAAGCCTACGAAGAGGACCCGGCAGGTTTTCTCCACGAATACAACGGAATCTGGCGAACCTGGCTCTTTGATGCGGTCGTTGATGGAAAGAACCTGGTGCGCGTCGGCAGATCGGGGGACGGCGGCAAATGGGTGAGCGATCCCCAGAACTTGAGGCCGGGAGCGGTGATCTACTCGGTCGGCGTCGGCACGGACATCTCATTCGACGTGGAGATGGCGGGGCTCTTCGGCTGCGAGGTTCATGCCTTTGATCCGGCCCCGTCCGTCGAGCGGTCTTTCTCCGATTACCATCCCGGGCAGCCGGTCGGCAAAGGGAAGTTCTGGTATCACCCGGTCGGCTTGGGACCGATTTCGACCGATCCCGCCAGTGCCGACGAACTGATCATCGAAGACCACAAATGTCCGGTCAAGCGCCTCAGTGAGCTTGCTGCCGAGCTGGGACACGACCGTGTAGACATCCTGAAGATCGATATTGAGGGGGGAGAAATGGCAGCTTTGATGGAGATGCTCTCGTCGCGGACGCTTGAGAAACTGTCGGTTGAGCAACTGCTGGTGGAGTTCCATTTCTGGGATGACGAGCACTGGAGTTCTTTTGTGCAGATTCTCGGCCTGCTTCGTGAGCAGGGCTACCTGCTCTTCCGAAAGGAGTTCAACCTGTCTCACACGTCGTGTGCGGAGTTCGCTTTCCTTCGCGCGGAGTAGACGTGCAACCCATCCCTCGACCGGATCCACTCGCGAATTCGTTCAGGCTTGCCGCTGCTGCCCATCTCCTGATACTGGCTGGTAAGATCGCCGGGCATTCCGCCGGGCAGGTGGCCCGGTCCGGCATTGACGCCGTTGAGCGGGGTGACCAGCTTCCGTGTCAACGAGGCGTCCACACGAAGCAGCGTCGGCGTCCGGACCGCGTCTGGCGGAGCCCTGCCCCCCCCTTCTGGGCACAAGGCATGCAGAGCCGGCCACGCACGGGTATCATGAAATGCCGGCTTGACCTGTGCGGTCGCCGTCCTGGAAACGGTCGTTTCCCCCGGCCTCACCCATACCCCCGCACGATGACAACTCGGCCTCGCGCCGCCATCCATCCTCATTCCGGAGTCTGTCCCATGCCACGCCTCAATCGCCGCCACTTCCTGCGAACCAGCCTTGCCGTCGGGTCGGCCTTGGCCCTGCCCGCCTACTCGGCCCTCGGGGCCGGCGCCGCCGATCGCATCAACCTCGGCTACATCAGTTGCGGCGGACGCGGCGGCGAGCAAATGAACGCCTTCAGCAAGTTGGAAGGCAACCGGACCGCCGGACTCTGCGATCCCGATCCCGAGCGGCTCGGCAGCGCAGCCAAGCGGTTCCCCGAAGCCAAGACCTGGGCCGACCTGCGGCATTTGCTCGACGACGACGGGATCGACGCCGTGGTGATCACCACCTGCAATCACTGGCACTGCCTGGCCGCCATTTGGGCCATGCAGGCGGGAAAGGACGTGTACGTCGAGAAACCCCTCTCGCACAATCAGTGGGAAGGCCGACAGACCGTCGCGGCCGCCAGAAAGTACGGCAAGATCTGCCAGGTCGGCACCCAGCAGCGCTCCGACCCCATGCAGGCGGAGATCAAGGATTTCCTTCACCGCGAGAAGGCCCTGGGCGAGATCAAGATGGCTCGCGTCAATCGTTACGGCGTGCGGGCGCCCATCGGCAAGCGTTCCACCCCGCTGCCGATGCCCGAAGGCCTCAATTACGATCTCTGGCTCGGCCCGGCCCAGGACAAGCCGATCTTCCGCGACAAGCTCCAATACGATTGGCACTGGGATTGGAACACCGGCAACGGTGAAATGGGCAACTGGGGCGTCCACGTCCTCGACGACTTGCGCAATAACGTCATCCTCGACAAGGTGGCTTTACCCAAGCGGATCCTCGGCGGCGGCGGGCGGGTCGTGTGGGACGATGCGGGCGAAACGCCCAACCTCCATTTCGCCTACTTCGACACGGGCATCGTGCCCGTCGTGATCGCGCTGACGAACCTGACGGCCGGACCCGATTTGAAGAAGAGCCCCGATCGCCCGGGGCCCGGCAGCGGCTATGTCGCCTATTGCGAAGGCGGCCGCTTCGAAGGCCAACGCGGCAAAGCGGCGGCCTTCGACAACGACGGCAAGGTCGTCAAGGAATTCAAGGGCAACAGCGGCGGCGTCTTGCATCAGCAGAACTTCCTCGACGCCGTCCGCTCGCGCGACTCGTCGATTCTCAATACCGATGTAAGCCTCGGCAACGATTCCACCGGCTGGTGCAACCTGGCAAACATCGCCTTCCGGGCCGGCAAGCCCTTCCGCTTGACCGACGCCAAACAGGTCCGCAACGGGGCCGAAATGTGGGAAGGCGTGCTCGAGAGCATGAGCGGCCTGCTCAAGGCGCACGGCCTGGTCATGGAAAGCGACGCGATCCGGCTCAGCCCGATGCTCGAAATCGATCCCAAGTCGGAACAGTTCGTCGGCGAAGGCGCAGAGCTTGCCAACGGCTTCCTGAAGCGGGAGTATCGCGACGGATACGCGGTGCCGAAGATGGAAAGCTGAGTCAATCGGGCCTCCCTGTGAACAACGGTCAAAGCGGCGTCCCCCAACCGGGCAGGACGCCGCTTCCGTTTGCGCACAGATCTTCTGAGCCGGAAGAAGACAATTCCGCCTTGCGGCTTGTTCTCCGGGCATCGTCTGGGGTATCCTGATTCGCGGCTTGGTGAGACACCCCACAAGACGACGCTGTTGTCGAGTGGATAATCGTATTCCACTTTCGCGCAACTCAAGGGGGATACTGCCATGAAATCGTGGTTGCTGCGTTGCCTGGGCCTGGCTGTCGTTGCCTGTTGGATCACCCCTGCCGCCGCTACGGCAGCCACCGTCCAAGAGCGATACTACGCTCACCCCGCGGTGCATGACCCACACGGAGTCATCGCGCCCTGGTACCAGGGGCAGAACGGCGTCTGCGATTTCCGCGTCCGTGTCGCGGCCGAGACCCTCAAACGCTATCCATGGGTGGCTCCGCCGGACGCCGTCTGCGCCGCTCCCCACTACATCTTCAACGGCCATTGGAAGATCGCCGCCGACGGCACGATCACCCCGGTCCCCATCCAGAACTGGGCTAACGGCGACCTGGGCCAACGGGCCGCCTATGTGCTGTCGGGATTTGTCGACTACTATCGCTACAGCGGCGATCCCGCGGCCGTCGCACACCTCACCTGGCAGGCCGACGCCCTTCTCGACTACGGCCTCACGCCCGACGATCACCCCTGGCCGCGGTTTCTCGTCAGCGTGCCCACCGAGGGCAAACCCTACGGCGTCTCCAACCCCTCGGGAATGATCCAACTCGATATCGTGGCCGAGGTGGGGCTGGGACTCCTGCGGGCCTACCAGGTGACGGGCGACGCCAGATGGTTCGAGGCCTGCCGGCATTGGGGCGATCTGCTGGCCGCCAAACGAAACCGCCGCCCCGGCGAGGCCCCCTGGGGACGCTACGCCAACCCGGAATCGGCAAAGTGGAAAGACGACAAGCAGACGGGCGGCGTGGTCTTCCTGCTCTATTTCTTCGACGAACTGATCCGCCTGGGATACCGTGGCGAGGGTGACGAAATCGTCGCGGCTCGCGACGCCGGCCGAGCGTGGTTCCGCGACCAGTTGTTGCCCCACTGGACCGTTAACGACGTCTGGGGACGCAACTACTGGGACTGGGCCGACCCGGTCCAGGCGGAAAACGTCACCGAGTTCGCCGCCCGCTACATGATCGACAACAAGGAGTGCTTCCCGAATTGGAGAAACGACGCCCGCAATATCCTCTCCCTGTTTCTGAACCACACCAGCGTGTGCCCAAAATCGGCAGGCGAAGTCTACAGCGGGGCGTGGGCCTATCCCGAGTCGTGCGGATGCTGCGGCCGATCGCTGTGGTACGGTCCCATGGAACTGGCAGTGCCGCTGGCCCAACTCGGCGTCGAGGCCCGGGACCCGTGGGCGACGGAGCTGGCCCGCCGAATGCAGATCCTCGCGACCTACGACGGGCACGAGACGGGCGTTTCTGAAGACAACATCGACGGCGGGTTCGTCGTCAACGACAACTGGTTCAAGATCGCCCATCCCATGGCCCTCAAACACCTGCTGGCAACCATCGCCTGGATGCCGGAATGCTTCGCCCCGGCCAGGGAGAATCACATCATCCAGAGCACGGCCGTCGTGAACTCGGTCACCTACGGGGCCGGCCGCATCGACTTCTCCACCTTCGACGCCCCGCCTCGCACGACCACCGTCCTCCGCCTGGCCTTCGAGCCCGACACGGTCTCCGACGCCGGCGGCTCTCCGCTCCCCTCGCGCGGCGACCTGAACCAGAACGGCTACCTCTTGAAGCCGCTGCCCGCAGGCGACTATCTTGTGACCATCCGCCACGATGGCATCCGGCAGATCCGCGTGGAGGGAGGCAGCAAGGACCCGGCCGTACGGCTGACACCGCGACAAGACGCGTTCACCTTGGACGGCCCATGGTCGGCCGACGCTGCAGCCGGTGAACCAACAACTCTCGTGGGACAGGTTTGTAACCTGTCCGGACAGGATGCAATCCTGTCCTACGACCCGACACCTGCCCATGGTGCCACTTTCACGACCGTGCAGAACGGCGCTTCGATGACCGTCCGCTTCACCGGCAACCAGGTTCGCGTGACCGGCGACGTCGGACCGGACGGCGGACAGGCCGAGGTCTTCCTGGACGGCACCCGACAGCTCGTCGGCATCGACTACTGGAACCCCAAGCCCCGCACCGCCCAGGTGGTCTACTATCGCAACGGCCTCTCGAACGAAGACCACACGCTCAAGATCGTCGCCCTGGGCAAGGGGAATCCCTATTCCCGGGGCACCAAGGTGAAGGCGGGGCCGGTCTTCTACTCGGCGGCCGCCGCCGGCCAGGAGTATGGCGCCGGAGGCGGGCCGACCGGCACGCAACGGATGGTCTTCGGCTACCCCGGGCGCGAGGATCTCAAGGACTCCGGGGGAAATCTCTGGCGCCCCGGCACCGAGTTCGTCATCCGCCTCGGGTCGAAGAAAGACAGCGTGGCCGAAAGTTGGTGGACGACACCCGTCGAGCAACCGATCCTGGGTACGAAAGACGCCGATCTCTACCGCTACGGCATCCACGGCCGCGAGTTCTGCGTGAACGTGACCGTGGGCCCCGGCACCTACGGCGTGCGGCTCAAGTTCGCCGCAACACGCGGGCTGGACACGGGCGCCAGTTGCGTCACCGTCGCCGTCAACGGCCGCGAGGTCGTTCGCAAGATGGATGTCGCCGCGACCGCTGGCGGTCCGAACCGTGCCGCGGATCTCGTCTTTCCTGGGATCGCTCCCCGTAACGGCGTGATCGATCTTCGCTTCACCGGCGGCGACCCGGACCTCGGCGTCCTCGGCGAGGCGTTCGTCCAGGCCATTGAAGTGGGCCCCGAAGTCGGCGGCGAAAGTGCCACGCCGGTGTGCGTTCTCGGCCGCAACCTCCTCCGCAACGCAGGTTTCGAAGACGGGCTGCCCAAGACCGGCAGCGAGCCGGCGCCGCGCATCGGCGTCTGGCGGTTCACGCCCCAGCCCGGCGGCAGCATGCGGATCGAACGTGAACCGGAATCGAAAACCGCCCTCCGCATCTCCGGCAAGGGCCGGAGCCGGCTGGTTCAGGAAGTGGCCGTCCGCCCGAAAAGCACCTACCGCGGCTCGGTATGGACACTCGCCCGCTGCCAGAACGCACAGACTGCGGAAACCTCGGCCGGACTGGTCCTCGAAGAGCTCGACGAGGCCGGCAACCTGCTCGCCACCCACCCCAAGGCGACTGCGAACGAGCCGGCGACCTTCTGTTACGTCTCCCGTGAAATCACCACCACCGCCATAACCGGCCGACTCCGCTTCGTGCTCGATACGACCCTGGCAGGCGATGAGCCCGGAGTCTCGGTGACCTGCGATCAGTGCCAGTTGGACGGTCCTCCGGCTCCCGCAACCGTGAGCGGACGGGTCGCCGACGAGAAGAACCGCCCGCTGGCCGGCGCCCTGGTGAGTGCGGGCGAGCAGTCCGTGCGTACGGATGCCGAAGGAGAGTACGAACTCACCGGCTTGAGCGACCAGACGGCGGCCGCCCTGCGGGTCGAGAAACAGGGCTACTACGGCCAGACGAAGAACAGCGTACTCGCGGCCGGCGAGAACCACATCGACTTCGCCCTCCCCGCCCGGCCCGGCAAGAACCTCCTCTCCAACGGCGACTTCGAACAAGGCTTTCCCGCTGCCCGCAGCATGGAACACGGACGGGCGGGAGACCGCGGGGCGTGGAAGTTCTCCTTCTCGCCCGGCCCGGCCTGCTACATCTACCCGGAGTCGATCTACAC
The DNA here is from genome assembly GCA_012719125.1 of Planctomycetaceae bacterium. GTDB lineage: Bacteria > Planctomycetota > Planctomycetia > Pirellulales > Thermoguttaceae > JAAYAY01. Next base: position 32,041 of record JAAYAY010000194.1, read on the forward strand.
CTGGCGAAAGCCGCGCATCTTCGAGGGCAAGGAGGCAATCAGCCACGTGACCGACGGCGGCGGCGAGTTGCGGCTCTCCCAGGACGTCGTGGTCGATGCCAGCGTGCCGCTCACCGCCTCGGCCTGGGTCCAGGGGCTCGACGTGGCCGGCCAGGGGCAGGGCTTCGGCGCCGGGGCCGACGATTTCGCCGGCATCCAGATCCAGGAGTTCGACGAGCAAGGCCGCGAGGTCGCCGGCCCAAGAAACGCCGGCATCAGCAAGGCAACGTCCGCATTCGAACGTGTGACCTGCACCTGGACCACCAGCCCCAAGACGGTCAAGGTCCGTTTCACCCTCTTGAGCAAGATTGCGTGTATTTGGAAAGAGGGAGCCGCGATCTACGACGAGTGCTCCCTGGAAGCGGCATCGGCCGACCAGTAGCCCGACGGCCGTCGCACCGGCAAGGAGAGCGTGTCGATGAAACTCGCAGCCAAACCCGACCTGGCGGAGGTGCTGGCCCGGTTTGAGGCCTGGTGGGAGTGCCGCCCGCTCGATCGCTCCCTGGTGACGATCGACGTGGAACCTGCCCGCCCGCCCAAGCTGCCCGACAAGCGGCACGGCAGCCTCCGCCAGCGCTGGATGGACGCCGACTACGTGCTCGACTGCGTCGAAGCCCGCATCGAGAGCGGCGTCTTCCTGGCGGAGACGTTCCCCACCTACATGCCCTTTCTCGGGCCCGAGGTCTGCGCGACCCTGTTCGGCGCGGAACTCAAGTTCAAGAACGAAGAAACCAGCTACTCGGTCCCCGTCGCCCGCAGCGTCCGCGACATCCTTGGCATGACGCCCGACTTCTCCGGCCAGTACTGGGAGAAGATCCGCCAGTTGACCGACCTGTCGCTCGAGCGGGGCCGCAGCCGATGGATCACCGGCGTGACCGACCTGCACACCAACGGCGACCTGCTGGCCGCCCTGCGCGACCCGCAGCAATTGTGCCTCGACTGCGCCGACGATCGCGAAGGCGTCCGGCTGGCATGCGAGCACGTGACCGACTGGTTCGCGGCCGTCTTCGACGACCTCTACGATCGGATCGCCGCGGCCGGCCAGCCCTGCACCACCTGGACCCCGGCCCTGGCCATGGCTCCCTGGTACACCATCTCCTGCGACTTCATCTGCATGATCTCGCCGCTCACCTTCCGCGAGGCAATCCTCCCCTCGATCCGCCGCGAAATGGAGCACATGAAATACAACCTCTTCCACCTCGACGGGCCCGGCGCACTGAAACACCTCGACGCCCTCCTCGAACTCGACGATCTCGACGCCATCCAATGGGTCTACGGCGCCGGCGCCGGCCCGGCCTCCCGCTGGATCGACGTCTACCGCAAGATCCAAAACGCCGGCAAGTCCCTCCAGATCGTCGGCTACTCGGGCCTCGACGAATTCCGCCAAGTAGCCCCGCATCTGACCCCCGCCGGCCTGTGGCTCTGGCCAATCGGCACGTATCAGCAGGCCGAGGCGGAGGAGTTTGTGCGGTGGGTGGAGGAATGGGGCGGATGAGGTCTTGGGTGGCGGACATGGGGCTTTGAGCTATGAGCTTTGAGCTGCTAAGAGTTTTGGCAAGGGAATGGGGACAAGGGAATATTGCGGGGGTTGGACATGAGCTGCACTTTCGGAAATTGGCCGTCGGCCGTTAACGATACCAAAACCCTCAAAACGATTCATGCACGCTTGCCGGAAGGACACCGATAAACTGAAACACAAACTGGACCATATCTGCTGCCATCCTACCAAATGCATCGTGCGACCTCTGATGACGATAGGATAGGGTGGCAGCGCAAGTGGAGTCAAGCACCTGGGTGAAGCGGTCCCAAGGGAGAGTCCCATCAAACCTTCGGCTCTCGATCCAAGGTCGTCGTATTCTCAATCGCATCAATCACTTCAACATCCGAGTGCTAATATGCTATTTGTGAAATCATAATGGTAGGTTCCCGTGGCAACGGCGTTAGGTCGCCCAAAGTGGAAGGCGAGTCTTCCCAAGAACCCGCTTCACCCTATGTTCTGCCGAAAGTATTTGTGCTTGCCGCAGCATCTGCAGGAGACAAGTGGGTGACCGCGCACGGTGCTCGTCTGGACGGTGCGAAAGAAAGTCGGAAATTCTCTGATATCCTTTGACGGGTACCGCTGTCTCGCGTGGATTAGTTATGTGGAGCAGAGGTGCTGTTTCAGGACTATCTGTAGGGGACTTCATGAGTAGTTGTTACTGGCGTACGAGTTTGTGGACTCGAAGCATGCTCGGCGGGGGTGGGGCTCCCGGATAGGGCCGATCGCGGTTGGCGGGGCGAGTCTCCCACTGCAGGATGTAGCGGACTTCCGCGTCGGCAGCTTCACCCAGGTCGGACGCTCGGCGAATCTGCATTCCCGGGAAGCCTGATTCGATCACACTAAGTCCTGTTGGGTAGCCCGGCTCTTGGGGTGCGGGGCCGACCGGTTTGAGGGTCACCGGATCGAGTTGCCAACGGCCGCCGCGTTGCTTGGCGTGAGAATTGGACTGTACGAGCAGGCCGGCGTCGGTGATCGAGACCGGGCCGACGTGGATCTCGAACTGGATCGTTCCCCCGCCCTGAAAATCCCAGTGATAGTCCCAGTCACTCGCCTGGACGATCGTCCAACCGCCGGCCTCGTGCCGGGCGTTGTAGATCTGCGTGTGTCCGTCGGCGTCGTGCTTATGGTAACTGAGGATGACCCGGCCGTCGGCGTCGAATCCGATCTTCGTATTTCCGTTGATCAGTCCCCCGCCTTCCGGCACGGGGTCGACGATTTCGGCTGTCGCCAACGTAATGGGTAGTTCGAGAGGTTTGCCGTCGCTCATTTCCCAGTGCACGAGATCGCGGCTGCGTGCGTAGCAGAGATCATGGTTCGTGGCGCAATCGGGGGTTTCTCGCCAAACCCAGCAGATATGGAAGGTGCCTTCCTTGTCCTGCACGGGGCCCACGAAGTAGGCGTTCCGTTCGCCCTCTCCGTCGAATAACGGGGTATCGAGAAGCCGATCCCACGTCTGCGAGGCCAGGTCGTAGACGTTCCAGATCTGGCTGCCGTTGCCGCTCGATCCGTCGCGATAGGTGAAGATTAACTCGCCCCGGGCGCCCGTCAAAAACCGCGGATAGGTGCAGCGATCTTCGTTCTTTCCCGTCATCGACGAAACCGGTTCGAGACTGGTTACGTCGCGGGGCCGCTGCGTACGGAAGTAGACCAGCGGCACACAGTGCATATTGCCGCTCACGTGAAGCTGCCCGTCGGCGTCGAAGGCCATCGTCACGCAGTTGTGGCTGTCCCAGCCGACGCGGGTCGGCAGAACCTTGGTCGTCCAGTCCGACGAGTCGAGCCGGCGAGACGCCACCGTCAATTGCCGTTCGGCATCGTAGTAGGCGACGAACTGCCGGTCTCCGTCGGTCAGCAGACAGAAACTCACCGGATGGCCGGCCCAGACGGGCGCCACGTCGACCGATTCGGCCAGGGTCCAGGGTTTTGGTGCTTCGTTTCCGTAGGCGGGCCCGAAGATGAATAGACTGCAGACGGTTACGTGGAAAGTTCGGAACAGCTTGTGCATTTCACCAGAGTGGGTTCGAGGTGGTATTGATTGGCAGGGTCGTCGCCGCCGTCGGCGAGTGGTTCTTGTCGCTCCTCACTTAGACGGCGAGTCCTTGGCAAGGGTGCCAAGGTAGGTCTCGTAACATGCTCGCAGGGCGTCGTCGGTCGGATTGGGGAGCATTTGCAGGCGGCTCCGCGCTCGCACGGTGTCGCCTTTTGCCACATCGCCGCCGAACAGCGAGAGGTACATGGATCGATGGTTCGCCACGCCGTCGGGCGGATCTTGATTGTAGGGGGTTGCCACGGCAAAGCAATCGTCGGGCGGAGCCATCACCAGGGCCGTCAGGCCAGTCTCCTTGTGGCGGCGGACGCCGATCGGGGCCGCCAGATAGCGGGTGATGCACCATTCCACCGGGCTTGGCGGCACCGCCCAACGACCGTCGAATACGGTCAACACCGACTGGCGATCGCGGGGAAAGAGCAAGTAGTTTTCGGCCACGAGCGGATTATGGTCGGCGCGAACGAAGTAGGGTTGACCCGGCGCACGCAGAGAGTGAACAACGTAAACCGACGCCTCGTAACCATCGCCAAAGTAGTTCGACAGGAAGACTTCAAACCGCGGCAGATCTTCCTTGGCCGTCACGATCGTCTCGACGTCAACCGCGTCTTGGGCGCCGAGACGAAACACGGCCGTCATCGAAAAGGGATAGTCTTCCTGCGGCTGGAACACGGCCTGGACTGCTCCGTCGGGCAGCAGCGTGCAGACGGTCGGCCAATCGCGGGCGGCATTGCCGTAGCGGGTTCCCGTGGTGAACAACCGATAGTGGCTCAAGACCGGCAGTTTCCTGCCGCCATAAGTGACTTCCTGACCCGAGGGGATGTAGATCAACTCGTTGATCCCCTGGTTCGTACCATCCAGCCGCAACCGTCCGCTGAGCGTGCCGGTATTGAAGGTATAGATGCCGTCGCCTTCGAGTTGAAACGAAAGCCGCGGCTCACCTGCCGCGGCGATGGAGGCAATCGTGAGAATCAAGAAGACAATGAGGTATCGCATAGGGGTTCTCCGCGCAGCCAGGGGGTGGGATCGCAACCGGGCCCATTCTACGTGATCCGGTGTCAACGTGCACCCAGTTCATCCCAATGTGGGCCAAGCCTACAACCCAACCTTCACAAAAACACCCGCGCACCATGCGCACAAGTTCCGAACTAAGACACTAAAAGGCAGGACCGATCGACCAGGTGAAGACACCTGCTGGTGGGGGAGTCTTTCTCCTTCTGCGTCCCTTGCGAATCGCTTCGACTTGAGCCACAATGGGGCCGCTACGAACCTATCTCGGTAACCTTGCGTCCAGCTAACAAGGTCTCTCATCCTGTCCGACTCCGGTGAGTGCCGCGGGAACCGCCATGCCAACGGAACGCGTCTATTCCGAAATCCGACTGGTGAACCGCTCCATCGGTGACCCGGTTCTGTACATCGACTATCCCGACCGGAACAACGCCTTGCTGTTCGACGCGGGCGATAACTCCGCGCTCGATGTGGCAAGGCTGGCCGATCTGGAAGCCGTATTCATCACCCATCACCACGTGGATCACTTCATCGGTCTGGACCGGATCGTAAGGGCCAATATCGACTCGGACAAAACCCTGTCGATTTTCGGCCCCGCGGGGACGATCCAGAAGGTGTACGATCGGATCAAGAGTTATGAGTACCAGTACTTCCCGTTCATGAAGATCGTCGTTCGCGTCCACGAGATCCTGCCCGACCGGATTCGCTGGGCGCTGCTGGAATGCCGCCGACGTTTTCCGGAACCGCAAGTTCACGAGGTCGCCTGGGACGGTGGGAGTGTCTTCAGCAACGACGAGGTCGATGTGGAAGCGGTTCACGTCGACCACACGGTTCCCTGTATTGCCTATGCCCTGCTGGAGAAGCCGGGATATCAGCTCAACATGCAGAAGCTCCACGACGGGTTGCTGCGACCCGGCGAGTGGATTTCCCAGGTTCTGTCACGTCTCAAGGCCGGCGCACCTTCGAATGAGGTGCTGGAAATCCAAGGGGGACAGTTTCGGCTGGGCCCCCTCGCCCAACAGTACTTCAGGAAGTCTCGCGGGGCGCGGGTCGCCTACGTGACCGATACCGCCTGGAGTGACCAGGCCAGACCGGGGCTGCTTCGAATTGCCGGTCGGGCCCAGCGGCTGTATTGCGACTCTTTCTATGCCGAAGCCCAAGCCAACCAGGCCGAGAAGCACCACCACATGACCGCAACTCGCGCAGCCCAGTTCGCCAAGCAGGCCGAGGCCGAGGAACTGATTCTGATCCACTTCGCCGTGCGCTATGCGGGACGCTATCACCAACTGGTGGACGAAGCGGCAGCCATTTTTCCCAACGTCTGTGCCGATTTGCCCAGTCTCGAGAACCAACCATGACCAGACCCGACGACGCAAACCAAACCAATCCAAACGCAGATTCCCTCGACAGCGGCGACGACGGCACGAGACCGGTGGTGGAGTTGTCGGGCGCCGAGGCTCTCCAGCGGATCAAGGAGGGCAAGCCGGTTTCCAATGTGCGAATCGTCGGCCTGACGTTTCGCAGCGAATTCACCGGCGAGATCAAGATGGAGAACGTCACGCTCGTTCGGCCGCGTTTCACCCAAGCCACATTTCTCGGGCCGGTCGGATTCCTTCGCTGCTCCCTGATTCGGCCAACGATCGGAAATGGGACGGTCTTCAAGCGGGGGCTGAACCTACGCGGCTCAACCGTCAGGCATGGCACCTTCAGGAACGTAACCTGCTGCGATTCATTGCGATGCGACAACGTTCGATTTGCAGGCCAACTTCGCGTTGAGAAGTGCCGTTTCGAGGGGACGGTGCGATTCTGGGATGCCCGATTCGAGGGTTGGGCCGAGTTTCTCGCGTGCGAGTTCGCGACTCATGCCGATTTCCGCAACTTCCACGCCGAGGAGGGACTCGCCTTCAGCAAGTGCCGCTTCGCGGGCGACATGCTGTTCCGGGGCTCGACCGTCTCAAAGAAACTGGACTTTGGCGATTCGCGGTTTGAAGGGCTCGTGGATCTGTCGAAGGCCAAACTACACGATTTCGTGTATCTGGAGCGGATCGAACAGGGCGACGAACAGCAGTTTGCCTTTGCCAACGCCGTCGCCGACCGGATCCTCGTCCGCCCCGAACAACTCGAGGGTCGCATCAGAAGCGAAAACGAGAAGAACCACGCCGCCGCCATGCAGGAGTTTGGCCTGCTGAAACGGAACTTCGAAACGCTCAACCGCTATGAGGACGACGACTGGGCCTTCTATCGTTTCAAGGTGAACCAGCGTCGGAGCCGGCCTGTCTCCCTGCTGCGACCCTTGCGACCCCTGATGCGGCTGGCCGACTGGGTCTTCCTCGACCTGGGTTGTGGGTACGGCACGAATCCCTTCCGGGCCGTGCGGAGCGCACTGGTGATGATCTTCCTGTTCGCCTTGATTTACATGGCCGGCATCCAGCGGTTTGTCGGCGAATCACCTTTGCTGGCCGAGCAGCCAGTGAGCCTGGCCAACCGCGCCCTATTTGCGGTGATGACCAGCATCTCCGTGTTCACCGCCGGTTTCACCGGCGAACACCTCAATTCCGCCGAAGGGTGGTTGTTGTTTCCGCTTGGAGTCGAGGCGCTGCTCGGCACTCTCCTTTGGGGCCTGTTTATCGTGGCCTTCAGCCGCAAAGTCATCCGGTAGCTGTTTCCGGCAAACCGACGGATCGTCGGCCTGCTGCGGACTTCAGTTCAGTAGCGGCGCGACGGGCTCCCCTCGGGCCTGGACGTCGGCGTTTTCGTAGGCGCCGAGGAATTCGGAATTACAGTCCAGCCAGAGGACCAGGCGGTGGAGTTCTTCTTCCGAGAGCTTCACGCCGTAGTGCCGCTGGTCCAAGTAGTTGAGCAACTCGGCGGCCCGGGCGCCGAATCTGCCGGGTACGACCCGGCTGCCGCCGTGGTGACCGGGCAGGTCGAGGCTCGAGATGAGCGTCTGGTACCAAAAGCCGTAGCGTTCCGCCAGACTCAGATAGGAACGCGTGTAGGGCCATTCGCGCCCGTCGCGATCGCGGACCAATTCGATCTTTCCGCTCAAGTCCGAGGCGTTTTTCTGGCGGTGGCACTCCACGCAGTGGCGGTCCAGGACCGGTTGCACGAGCCGAACGTAGTTGAACGGATTGGTGCCCTCCACTTCGGGAACGACCTTTGACGGCGCACGCCGCAACGCCAGCGGCGGCTCACTCGGACTGCTTGGAGCGGAGAGCCGCGGTTCGTGGCACCCCTGGCACGTCATCTGCTCGCCCGCATGAACGTACGTCGCCGTCCGCATCGACTGGACCGCCATTCCTCGTTCGTCCAGCGCCTGGAAGTAGATCAGCTCGTCGATTGGCGCCTCGAAGAAGGCGCTTCCGTCGGATTCGACGGGCACGGTTCCCAGCACCGCCCTGGCGTTGCTCTGCTCGGCCACTCCGATCTTGGGCACGTTGCGCCGCGGACTGCTCTTGGGCAGGATTTGCAGCACGCGCAAGGCGGCAATCTTGACGTCTTCCGGCCAGGCGAAGTCGCTGTCGTAGAGGTTCATGACGGCGACCGTCGCACGGCCTGTGGTCGGCACAGCCTGCCTGGCTCCGGCCGTTTGCGCGGTGCCTTCGGGAATGACGGGCGGAATCGGACGCGGGCGCAACGGGATCGGGCTGAAGCAGGGAATCTCCGGGTCGCGGTAGATTAACTCGCGGTTTCCGAAACGATCGACCCAGTAGATGCCGTGGTTCTTGCCGCCGCGATCGTATGCGCACAGATAGTCGTCCTCGCCCAGCGGCCACGGGGTGCCGTAGACCAGTGCCCCGCGTGCCGAAGTCTCACCTTCCGGGAACGGCACCTCGGGCGTCAGACGTTCGACCTGCAAGTTGGCGGCGTCGTCCTCGATCCGCAGATCGAGTCGAATCAGCGAGCCGAAGGCGTGACTGTGGTGCGGGGCGGCCACCGCCAGGTACTTCGACGAGCCCGGGATGGCGCGAATATCCAACTCGGCCCAAGGACGATCGGCCAGCCGCTGCGGGTAGTTGCCGTGCGGCGCCCGGGGATTGCGGCCGTCGGGGTAGCAGGTCCAGATGTGGTGGGCGGCCTGGGTGTCGCGATCGATGTAGTCCCACCGCGTGTAGACGAGCATCCCGTTGTTGTCGACGCTGGGATGCCACTCATTCGTGTCGTGACGGCTCAGCGGGATGATGTCGCTGCCGTCGGCCGCCATCGAGCAAAGGTTGTAGCTCCGGCAGGCCCGGGTGCCGCAGCGCACATACCCGCCGCGGCGCTCGGAAACGAAGACGATTCGCCCATTGGGCAGAAAGCAGGGATCGAAATCGTCCCAAGGCCCATCGGTCAATTGAACCAATTCCGAGCCGTCGGCCCCCACCTTGAACACGTGGTAGCAATTGGTCGTCGTCCAGACGCGATCCTTTTCGGCTTGTGCCGACGAGGTCTCGGGGTCGGCGTTTTCGGTGTAGGCGAAGAGGACCGTCTTGCCGTCAAACGAGAGTTCCGGGGAAAGAAACGAGCCCGGGACCAGTTTCCGGCCCTGAAGACGTCCGTTCTGGACCTGGGAGTCGGCCAGCAGATCGATCAGCTTCGGGCGCTCGCCCAACGGATCCTCCAGGACATACAGCCCGCCGCCTGCGATGGATGTGAAACCGTAGTACTGGTCGCAGATATGGTGATAGCGAGGATGCCGCCTCTTGATGAACAGGATCTTGTCGAAATCCAGAAGCGGATTGGCAAATGCGATTTCGCGGACCAGCCGGCGCGTCTGAAAGTAGATCGCCCTGCGCTCGTCTTTCGACACCAGCCCGGCCTGCTCCAGTTCGGCGAGCCGTGCATCCGCCTGCTTCAATCGCTCAACTAGCGGATCGAGCCGCGCCGTGTCAGCCTGGGGTCGCAGCCTTGCGGCAAGTTGCCGGCCGCGCTCGATGATCTCGCAAGTGTGAGCGAGCAGAAAGCCGCCGTCGGCCGGTGGGGCAGCAGATGCCTCACCTGCCGTGCCGGGAACCGAGTGCCGGCTGACGCTCTTCTGATCGGCCGGCCGCCCCAAGGCGATATTCCGCTGCGGATCGTCGGCCCCGTAGACCTCGACTTCGTCCAGGGCCAGGTGACAGGTGCCGGCCACCGATAGCCGCACGATCCGCGCGGTGACGTCCTTATCGCGAAGGTTCACAATCAGCGGCTTGTTCTCCTTGACGCCGTAGAAAACGGTGCCGTCGTGCTGGTAGACCGGCTGGAACCGGTCGGTTTGCTGGTCGCGAGCGACTTCCACGGCGATGTGGCGAGTACGGGCTGCATGGCCGCCGTCGGTTCGGTTGAAGATGACCACGCGGTCGAGTCGCGTGTCGCGGCCCAGGTCGACCTGCCACCACGGATCCTGCTGGCCCACGGCCACATGGAAACCGAACCGGCCATACTTGATTCCGTCAACCGCCCCCGAGGCGTCCTGGGCCGTCGTGACGCCCAGACCGTTGACCTTCGCGTTCTGAGCAGCGTCCGCATGATCCACAAGGAACCGCCGGTCGCTGTCCAGCCAGTCGGCCTCCACCAACGCATCAATCTGCGGTTTAACGTCCGAGGCCTCGTCCGTGCATGCCTTTTCGGCCGCAAGATGTCCTCCGGCAAGGGCTGTCACGACAGCCAAGAGAACCACTGCGTGACGAGGGTATCCGAGGTTTCTGACAGGGGCACTTAACATCGCAATTCCTCCGTCCGTACAGGTTACTTCCCCATCTCCATTGAGGGAACACACGTAGCGTCGTGGCCTGCCGGCCCGAGGTTGCGTGCAACCGGCTATGAAAAAGATGTTGGAAATTGGTTGCGGACGAGGTTGGCGGTTGGTGCACTTATCGATCGATTGCTCCATCGAACAGGGATGGTTATCGTGTTGTCGCATAGTGGTTTACGGCGTCGTCGGGTGCGCAGAATCACTTTGACTACCATGCAAAAGAGGGGAGTCGGGGCGTGGTGGTTGTTTTGCTAAGTGGTTTTGGTGTTGGGAGTTGGGTCGACGTGCAGGACGGTCAGTGGTGAGGTGGTGAGAAATTATGGAAATCTGACCGGGCCACTGGAGATCCGGCGAAGGAAGGTGGAACACTCATTACCGCCAATAAACGCTGATCTTGTGTGATGGGGAGTTGGTCAACGAGTGGGCTGCTTTGCCAATATCTCCGGCTGGGGTGTGGCCTGTAGTGGGGGTAAGTTTTCCCAGCTTTCCTGCTCCATAGTTTTCATTGTTGTCATTGATTTGCGAGATTTTTCCATGTACTTCTGGCTCGTAGGTGGGGGGTGTTTGATTGGGGCAGGTGGCTTGGGTTGCCTATCGGCCGGGCCGATGTTATCAGTATACATATTTACAGTATTTTGTCAATAGGAAAGTCGAACAGGGATACTCGATTGACCAGGGCCTCTGGCGGCCTCAATGCCCGATCGTAGTCGTGGTGAGCGTCGAGAACTGGATCACCCCACAAAATGCACCCTCGGTCTACTTCCATCCCGAAATCCATATCTGGGCCCTATATGACCACTTGTTCACATGCAAAAGATATGGGAGAATGCCCCCCGCAAGAAGACCGGGTGTCGCTCTTGCCGGCCTGCGGCGGGGAGCGCGGTGACGCCCGGCATTTTGAGTTGGCACCGATTCCGGGACGGGTTGGTCTCCCATGTTGGCAAAACTGCGGACATTCGCGTTGGTCGGCATCGATGCGGTGCCTATTGAGGTCGAAGTCGACGTCTCCCCCAGTGGGCTGCCGAAGAGCATTCTGGTGGGCCTGCCCGAGGCGGCCGTCAAGGAGAGCACCCACCGGGTCGACCGGGCGATCGTCAATTCGGGTTACATCCATCCGGATCATCGGATCGTGATCAACCTGGCCCCGGCCGAGCTTCCGAAACAGGCGGCCTCGTTCGATCTGCCGATCAGCCTGGGAATCCTGGCCGGCAGCGGACAGTTTGACTCCGATCGTTTGACCGGCTACGCGGTGGTGGGGGAGCTGGCCCTGGACGGGACGACACGGCCTACGAAGGGGGCCCTGTCGATGGCGATGGCGGCCGCGAAGGAAGCCGGCGTTCGCGGGCTGCTGGTGCCCAGTGCGAGCGCGGCCGAGGCTGCGGTCGTCGAGAATATCGACGTCATCGCCGTGGCCAGCCTTGCCCAGGCCGTGGCTTTCCTCGGCGGCGAGATCGAGATCGACCCCACGCCCTCGAATCTCGACGATCTGTTCCGCCGCTTCTCGCAGTACAACGACGACTTCTCCGACGTTCGAGGCCAGGAGATGGCCAAGCGGGCGCTGACGGTGGCGGCGGGCGGCGGGCATAATCTGCTGATGGTGGGACCGCCGGGGTCGGGAAAGACGATGCTTGCCAAGCGGATGCCGACCATTCTGCCGGACCTGACCCCGGAGGAATCGATCGAGACGACGCGGATCTACAGCGCCGTGGGGCGGCTCAAGCCGGGGCAGCCGCTGCTGGCCGTCCGGCCCTTCCGGTCGCCCCATCATACGATCAGCAACGCCGGGCTGGTGGGCGGAGGTTCCACGCCGTCGCCGGGCGAGATCTCGCTGGCCCACAACGGCGTGCTCTTTCTCGATGAACTGCCGGAGTTCAACCGCCAGACGTTGGAAGTGCTCCGCCAGCCGCTGGAGGACGGCGTGGTGACCATCTCGCGGGCCCTTTCGGCCAACACGTTCCCGGCCAACTTCATGCTGATCGCCGCCTTGAACCCGTGCCCGTGCGGCTACCGCAACGACCCGCGGCGCGACTGCCACTGCACGGTGCCGCAGATCGAGCGGTACATGAGCAAGATGTCTGGGCCGCTGCTGGACCGGATCGACATCCACATCGAGGTGCCGGCCGTCCCTTATCGCGAGTTGCAGAGCGACACGCCGGGCACCTCGAGCGACGAGATCCGCGGCCAGGTCTCTGCCGCCCGTCAGGTGCAGGCGGAACGCTTCAACGGCAGCCGGACGCGGTGCAACGCCGACATGAGTCACCGCGAGACGCGCCGCCACTGCCGGCTCAGTTCTGAGGCCGACGATCTGCTGCGGGCGTCGGTGACAGAACTAGGCCTCTCCGCCCGAGCCCACGACAAGGTTCTCCGCGTCGCGCGCACCATTGCCGACCTGGACGGCTGCCCGGGGATTCAGCTTGAGCACCTGAACGAGGCGATCAATTATCGGTTGTTGGATCGGAATTTGTGGAAGTGAGGGGGCACAGGATTTCTGCGAGGGTTAAAGCGTGGGTGTAGCAGTTGGAGGAGGGTGGTTTCTGCCGGCGTGGTTTGAAAGGCCCTCTCGAAAGGATGGCCTATTCCCTTGGCTGTCCCGAGCGTGGAGGGATTGGCCGCACCGCGAATTATTCGCGGTTGCTGCGCTGGAGATTCCGGAAAGAACAGAATACGGAAGCCGCCCAGCATTCTGTCCGAAGTCCGGCGTTGCCCCCGAGCATCGAGCATTTTCAACGTGTCAAGCTCGCACGTCCCTCACCGTTAGCCACGGTCGTCGTCCGTACAGCAGTTGGCGGCTGTTCATACGAATGTGATGTCCTTCCTGCTTGTCGCGTACATCGCCTACGCCTTCACAGTGCCGCCGCGGTGGGCTGGGGGGTGATGTCTCCGGCCGAAAAATGCCAAGCGTTGTAGAACACTTGCAGGTGTACAAGCTTCGCGTCCCTCTTCGTAGCCGGTCGCTCGGCCTTGGGGGCTGGCCGTTTGACGATACGACTGCCGATCGTTCTCCAGATATCCCGCGCCCAGATATTGAGTGAATGTTCCGACTCAAGCCATTTGCGATCCATTGCCGCTTGGATGACCGCGCGGATATCCCGAGGCCGAATCACTGGGGCGTCGCAGGCTGGCCAAGTGACGGTCAAGACATGGTTGGGGCTCTCTTCAAGAAGTACGATGAGGCGATCGGGAGCCCATTCGTGACCATTTCTTGCATAGGCCACCGAGGATTTGTCTAAGGGCTCGTTGAAGTCACACTTCCAGCGGAACCGCCGACCATTCACCGTGATCAGTCGACAACCGCGCCATCTTTTCGCCATAAATCCTCTTTCACATCCTCACTACAGAGGCGCCTTGTCACGCCACCACGTGCCCCGTAATTCGGTGGTTTTCTGGGGGCGCGTCACAAATGGCGTGAGTAGATCAAATAGATCACGCCGCAACGTCCACGATCAATGGCTCGCGGCTAGTGATTGTCAATCACGATTGACTGTCACGCGAGCCCTTTGTGTCGCGTGGTTCGGACCGCCGTTTGGTGAAAGGACGAAATATCCATGCGAGTCCGAGCGCCGCGAGCAGTCCGCCAAGCCAACCGCCCAGGAGGATGCCGTCGACCAAGACCGCTGCGGAGTTTAGGGCTGGATTCTTGTTGAGTTTGTGCAGATCGACAGGATCGGAATAAGACGCTGAACCTGTCTGGCTCGGCTCCGGTTCGCTCGCCTGCTCTTTCAAGGATGCAAAGTCCGGATCGCGGACGCCCTCCTTGGATGTCCCGCAATTCCAGCACACCTCGAATGAATCTCGAACAGACCCGTCGCACTGAGGGCATTTCCACATCGATGCGTCTCCTCTCGAACCAGCTTGCCCAAGGTCCGGGCTCCTAGCTCGTGCTTATTCCACGCTGCCACACCTGCTTCGTGCAACACAAACGCACGTCAGCATTGTCCCCGTCAGTCCAAAATCTCCAGAGAAATGCATAGTGAGGCCCCTCCAACTCGTTGATAATCACTTCGCGGTTGTCAGAGGTAATATGGAATCGCCAGATCGGCCAGAGCCACAGCCCTTTGTCAAGTGCCGGTCCAGGATCACAGTCGTCGAGGTCGATGCTCAGCAGCCCGTCACGATCGTAGCGCCAAGCCCGGATTGCATCGCCCTGGCAGTGCAACCGCTTCCGATCGGCAGCATCATATTCAACAGCGAAGATGCCGTCGATCCTCCGACGGTGAAACAACGTAAATACAAGGGATCCAAAGCACCCGTCCGGTGAGTTGACTGAAGTCCATCGCTCCGCAACTCGCTGAAGCACGAGTTCTCGGATTCTCGTCCGTATCGGATCATCCACGCGCATCAACCTAGCGTGTTTGCAGTCGGTATCATGCGGCAAGTCTGGTTGCCATACCACAGATAGGTTGTACTCGCCCTACCGCTGTGTCTCAATATCGGAAAAACGGGGTCATGCTACAACGGGCTTCATTCAGTCGGCGCTCTTCGCGGGATGGGCGTATCACAAATGGTTCGGTTTTCGCCATATCTCTCTGCTGCTCAGCAATTTGCCACGTTTCCCATGAGTCGCAGTCCGAAACCACCATCTCGGAAAACAAATCCCCGAGAAGCCGTGACGCAAGCGATTCTTAACATAACCGGCCCCGTCTGACAGCCACTCCCTACCGGGGAGTGCGTGTCCAGTACTCGAACTCAATCGCCGGGCTCGCCTCACAAACCAGATGAATCCTTCTCCTATGCGCATCTCGCCGCTACAACGCGATGGAACCAATTGAACCGGGCGACACACCCGGCTGATCACCGGGCGTGAAACCAGACCAACGCCAAGGCCATGCGGGGCCGCATCCCTGCGTGGCCTTTTTGCGTTGGTTTCGCCCTCATCGCGGGTGGGCCAGTGCTCAGTGAGGTCTCATACGCCTCGCCGATCGGGTGCAACTCCCAGACTCGCCACTTGGGAGGAAAGGGAAGGTCAGCGTTCCCCCCCTCCTCGTCCGTGCAATAGTCCAGCATCGCCAGTTCCGAGTCCCCCGTCCCTGTCAACTCGTCCGCCGCGACCGAATCCCCGCCTTCGCTCTCATCCTCTCACTCATCCGGGGGTGTTCAAAAAACCGCTTGACATTTCCTCGCCACTTGATAACATCGTATCTGTGTACGTCAGTATAGATACAAGAAAGACCCCGCAGCGTCTTGCCCGACCCGGCCGACCATGCGATTCTGCCCGATTCCCACAACTCGCCCCCCCCCAAGTGAGCCAAAAGTACCCCAAAAAAACTCCGCGCATCAATGTCAACAATGCAAACAATGCAGACCGCGCAGCGCCCGCCGTATTCACCACATCCGTGAGTGCTCCCCTGAAACCCCAAGATATTGGCAGAATCCGCTCCCCGTTGACCAACTTCCACCCGCAGGGTTTCTACTGTCTTCGACGTTGTTTCTCCTATTCCTCTCCTCGAACCACCCCCGCCGTTCACCAAACTCCTTGCAGGAATTCAACTTAGATAAGATACTTCCAACTTCGCCAATCCCCTCTTTTGCATGGTAGTCAAAGTGATTCTGCGCATCCGACGACGCCGTAAACCATTACGAAACAACACGATAACGATCGTTGTTCGATGGAGCAATCGACCGATAAGTGGAACAACCTCCAGCCGGGCCCGCAACCAATCCGTAACAACTTCTGGTAGCCGGTAACCCCAGAGCCGGGCAAGCCCGCAACCCAACCTTCTCAAACGTGCGCTCACCATGCGCAGGAGTCCCGAACAAAGACTCGAAAGAACGGTTCAGCCTCTTCATCGATCTTTGAAAACTGAAACGGCCCCCCGCCCCGAGGTAGGACCTCCCAGGCTCGACCGTGAGCCCGCAAGGGGCTCGCCCTGTCCTCGCAGCAGCCCGCACGCCATCAGGTGCGGTGCCTGTCCCCTTTTTCGTCAGCCCGCCTTCGCCAAGTGACGCACTCAAGCGAGACGCCGCGACGCGAGGTCTTCGCCTCCAGTCAAGAAACGCCACAGGCCAATCGGACTACTCTTTCCGTCGATGTCGACGGATGAGAGATCGTCCGAATGGCCTGCCGCGCTGTTTCCAGACTTACGGGAGTGACGGCCCGATCAGACCACCATCTCCTTGAGGTTCTTCAGAGGTCGAGCCTTGACGACGTTCTTGGCCGGCTTGGCGGGAACATCCATCAATTCGCCCGGCTTGAACGGGTTGGGCACGCCCTTCTTGGCCGCTTGAGCGGGCTTTCTTATCTTGACGATTTTCACAAGTCCGGGGAGCGTGAACGCTCCCGGTCCGCGGCTGCCAAGATTCTTCTTGATTTCCGCGTCCAGCGCGTCAAAGACGGCACCGACGTCTTTCTTGTTCAGCCCGGTTGCCTCCGCGATGGTGGCAATGATCTGAGTCTTGGTGGGTGGCTTTTTGACAGCCTTCGGCATGATCGAAACCCTCCTTGCAAGGTTCGTGAAACTACCAGTGTCGCCCGTCCTATGCAGTCGACGGGATGATTAGACCCCGTTTTTTCGAAATTACAAGACGAAAACGAGCAAAACCCTGAAAAAATCGGCAAAAATTGACTCCGACCCCGCTTGTTTCCCGTGATTTCCAGGGTTTTGGGCACTGCTCACGGGGCGAAGTGCCGTTTAACCCTGTGATTCCAAGGGCGACGAGAAGACGCAACAGGCCACCTTTGAGAGGTGTTCTGTGTGAATTTGTTGTATTTAATAGTTGCATTTTCCCGATTCTCCCAACGCTATAACGAGGCTCGAAGAATGCTCCGGCGAGCGGCATAGGAGCGTTCACGCACTGCTTCGGGAACCGAGCGGCCCGCGGGTACTCGACACGCCCAGGAAGCGATCACTTCGTTTCTGCTTGCCAATCCTGGAGAAATCATCTAAGATTTTTAATAGTAAACATTTACGAAGATTCTCGGCGGTCCGGCAAGGGGCGTTGCGACGATTCCCGGAGACGGTTACTTGACGACAGACAAACGAGCGGAGCAGCAGAGCACCAGGCCCGTCTTCCGCGGCATTACTCGCCCCGCGCCTGTTGGTCGTCTTCTGGCCGCTGCGGTGTGGCTGGTTGCCGCGGTGGTCGCTCTCGGCGAACGCGAGTGTCTGGGCCAACTCCCCGGCGGCGCGCAACCTGCCGATTCTCCGTCAGCCGATCTCGCACAAGCCGATGCGGTGTTTGCCCCGGCGGAGCGCAGCGTGATTCTGCTACTGGACCGGACCCGGTTGTTGCTCCAGGAGGATCGATACGCGGAAGCCGTTCAATGCCTCGACAGGATTCTGAGCGGGAACGAGGACTACTTCTTCCGACCCGACGCCAATACGTCGGTTCACCGCAGCATCAAGTCGGAGGCGAGGGGATTGCTCGGTTCCCTTCCTCCCAGCGGGCGGAAGTCGTACGAGTTGCAGTTTGGGGCCTATGCTCGCTCGATGCTCGATGAGGGGGTGGAAACCGGCAGCGTTCCAATGATTGCCGAGGTGGCCCGGCGGTTCTTCCACACCGAGGCCGGGTACGAGGCAAGTTATCTCCTCGGGCTGCACCACATGGACCACGGGCGACCGCTGGTCGCCGCCTTGACGCTGAGGCGTCTCCGGGACGAATCGCATCAGACCGATCGTTTTGAGCCCTCGCTGAGCCTCGTCATGGCTCGCTGCTGGCTGGCAGCAGGGATGCCGGAGCAAGCCCGCCAGACGCTGGATGCGTTGCGCGACGCCTACCGAGGTCGCCCGGTGACGATCGAAGGTCGCGAAGCGGCCCTGTTCGGAGCGGACGACGACGCCCTGGATTGGCTGCTGGCCTCGCTGGGACCGGAGAACGCAAGCCTGGCGGCTGAACCCGACGACTGGACGATTCACGGCGGCTCTCCGCAACGACTTGCGGTCAGCCGTGGGAGCCGCCCGTTGATGAACGCTCGCTGGCACATTCCGGCAACGGACTATCCGGCCGTGGAAGCAATGATCGATCAAATCCAGCAGCAGCAGGAGGAGAGGGAGGCCGCCCTGCTGCCGGGGCTGCATCCGCTGGTAATCGGCAACGCAGTACTGATGCGGACCGCAACGAACCTGCTGGCCGTCGATCTTGAGACAGGCAAACGCCTCTGGGAGGTACCTGCCGAGGAACCGTTTGAGGCGGCCGTGGATCCGTTGCCCAACCTTCCCAATAGGCTGCAATCGAATCTTGACACCGGCTTGCTTCTCAGGCTCTGGGGCGACGCTGCGTTCGGCACGCTTTCCAGCGACGGGCGGCGAGTGTTTGCCGTCGAAGACCTGCACCTGCCCATGCCGGCCGTCTACGCGAGGCTTCCGCTGATTCCGGGAATCCGGGGCAGGTCTCAGGAAACGTCGCTGACCACCAATCGCCTCGCAGCGTTCGACATCCGTTCCGAAGGGAAGCTGCAGTGGGAACTGGGGGGGCCCCATTCCGAAACGCCGTTGCCGTTGGCGGGAGCGTTCTTCCTCGGTCCGCCGCTGCCGTTGCTCGGCGATCTGTACGTGTTGGCCGAGATCGAGGGCGAAGTCCGCGTGCTCGCCTTGAATGCCGAGACCGGCGACGTGCTCTGGCAGCAGCAGTTGGCCGTGGTTGCCGAGAGCGTTTACCTCAACACGTTGCGCCGCGTGTCGGGCGTGTCGCCCTCCTATGCCGACGGCATCCTCGTATGCCCCACGTCGCACCACTCGATCGTCGCCCTCGAACTGACGACCCGGTCGCTGCTGTGGGGATACAGCTACGCCGACACGGAAGGCGCAAACGAGCGGGGGGCGAACCTGTTTGGTTCGGCGCGGCACCAACTCGCCAATCCGGCAGACCGCTGGACCGACTCGACCCTGATCGTTGCAGACGGGCGAGTGTTGGCCACGCCGATCGACTCGGAGCAGCTCCATTGCCTCAGTCTCGACGACGGCCGGCTGCTGTGGCGAGTTCCCCGAGGCGACCGGCTCTACGTGGCTGCCGTCGACGACGGCAAGGTGGTGATTGCCGGGCGGAAGGGGCTCACCGCTCTCAGCCTGCAAAATGGGGAACCCGCCTGGGACAATCGCCTGGCTGCCTGCCCCGCCGATTCCGAGCCGAGCGGGCGGGGATTCAGCGACGGGAATCTCTACTATCTGCCGCTGACGGGCGGCAAGTTGATGACCGTCCGTCTGTCCGACGGCAAGGTCGAACAGGTTTACAGGTCGCGCCGCGGTTGCGAGTTGGGAAATCTCGTCTGCCACGGCAGCAGGATCATCTCTCAGCATGCCGGCGGGGTCGAGGCCTACGATCAGTTCGAAGCCTTGCAGAAGTCGGTGAACGAGCGTCTGGCCGCCCAACCCGATGACGCCGAGGCCCTGGCGCTTCGCGGCGAAGTCCTTTGGGACGCGGGTCATCTCGACGAGGCGGTCGAGTGTCTGCGAAAGTCGATTCAGTTGAGCGATTCGTTCCGGGCACGCTCGCTTCTGCGCGACGTGATGTTCGACGGCCTCGAGAGGGAATTCGCGCGCTATCAGGCCTGCGGCGATGAGATTGAAACGCTTTTGGACACGGTCGACGATCGGGCCAGGTTTCACCGCTTGAACGCCGCCGGGTGGGAGACTGCCGGCCGGTACGATCGAGCGCTGGCGGAGTATCGCACTCTGGTTGCGATTGATCTGGAGCAGGACGGTTTTGTGGAGGTCGACGACGGCTACTCGGTGCGCCAGGATCGGTGGATTTGGAACCGCCTGCTCCACCTTGCCGAAACGGCTCCCGACACGGTTCGTGCCGAGTTGGTGGACTGGGTCGGCGACACGCTGCAGTCGGCACAACTCGCACAAGGGCCCGACCGGATCGGACGTGCGCTGCAATACTTCGGCGGGCTCCCGGGGACTCGGGAGGCGACGGATGAATGGATCCGGCGTCTGGCGGGCGCGGGGCGACTGGCGGAGGCGGAACTTGCGCTGATGGAGGAGGTTCGAAGGGCCGATCGGACCGAGTTGGGCGAACGTCTGGCGCGGTGGACGACAATGCTTGCCGCTGCAGATCGCCCGGCCGATGCCGCTTCGCTGCTGAAAGAGATAGAGACCCGTTGGCCCGATGTGTCCTTTGACGGCGGGAAGACGGGGCGGCAATGGGCCGCTGAGTTCGCCGCCCAGCACGAGGCGATCGGCAAATCGCGTGTGCCGGTCCAGTGGCCTCGCGGACACGTCAAGAGTTCTGTGGCGGAGTCCGAGTCAGGCAACGTCTTCCCCACCTACAGCCGGGGATTCGTCCCGTTTCAGAACGAGAAGGGAGTGTTCTGCCGCGATCTGGCCATCGAACATCAGCAGCAGTTCCTGGTTGCGAAAAACGGCTTGGGACAGGTTCAGTGGCAGTTCCCACTCGACCGGATCGACGATCTCAATCAACTGGCGGCCAACCGAGGACTGGTGCGCGCCGCCGCTTGCGGGCACATCCTGATCGTCTCGTTGGGCGACCGGGTCGTTGCGCTCGACACGCTTGCCACCAACGAGGACGGATCGCCCAAGGTCGCCTGGAGCGAATCGACCGAGGGAGTCAATCCGGCCGTGTTCATGCGGAATGTGTTTCAATTTGCGGGCGGCAACTCGATGCTGGCGGACTCGATGGGCCATTCCCCCGGAACGGCCAGCCTCTTGGGCGAGAGCCTGGTCTGTGTGAAACGCTCGCGCACCTGTGCCGCGCTCGATCCGGCGACCGGCCAAACGCTCTGGGAGCGAGACGGGATCCCGACACAAAGCGCCGTCTTCGGCGACGAACACTACGTGTTGATCGTGCCTCGCCAATCGACGACGGCAAGGGTTTTGCGGGCTAGTGACGGCGCGGAGCTGGAATCTCGCGTCATCCCGCCCGAGGAGCAACGCCTGGCTGCCATTGGTCGCCGGATTGTGTGCTGGGAACCGGGGGATGGTATTCTCAAGATGGTCGATCCCGTGGGTCCGGAGCAGGAAGAGGTCGTGTGGGGACCGCAGCGTTTCCCTCTCAACTCGAGGGCCGAGATCGTCGACGACAAGCTGATCGCAGTGTATTCTCCCGAAGGGAAGTTCCGGTTGATCCGGATGGACGACGGCACGGCAATTATCGACACGGAGTTCCAATCGGAGATGCCGGTTACGGACGTGCTCGTCTTCCGCCAGGAGGGCAACTATATCGTGGTCGCCAACAACAGTCTGAGTTCCCGGGACCCGAAACGGCAAGTCCAGCCCATGGCGGGGCTCAGGGCCCGCCGCATCGGTACGGCTCGCATCTTCGCCTTTGACGGCAATGGTGCGGCACTCTGGGAAAAAGCAACCGTCGTCGAGAACCATTGCCTGCCGCTGACCCAGCTTCCGGGCGTGCCCTGCCTGACATTCGCCTGCATGGTCTACGAGGCGGCCGACGGCCGGCCACGTCAGGCCAAGGTCGACATCCTGTGCGTCGACACGCGGAGCGGCAACATCGTCGCTCGCCGGCAATTCGCCCATGCCAGCCATGCCTTCGAAGTGGCCGCCATCCCGGAGAAGGCAAGAGTCGAAATCCGCATGCAGCAAGAGACCTTGGCACTGCAATTCACCGACGAGCCGGTGCCCGAAGAAGGCTACCCTGATCAGGTATTGGACGCGACCGGCGCTCCCTCCAATCCGCTCGAGGCGATCTGGCGAGCCGTGATCGACGGAACCACGGTTCCGGAGGGGAAGTATTACCCTCGCAAGACTCGCCCAGACCCGGTTCCTGCCCAAGCCGATCCGTTGCCTCCGAAGCACGTGAAGGAACCGGCGCAATCGCCGAAGACCGACCAGGCCGAGGCCTTGAGGAAGATCGGCGGAAGTGCTCGCCAGGCGATACCGCCTCCTCCGTTGGAGCCGGCCCTGCGCGACGTGATTCCACCGGCCCAAGAGGTACCGTCGCGGTGAGGCAAGCGGAACGGAATCATTCCTTGGCGGCTCGATGTCCCTGCGGTCCCGGAATCTCCTGTAGCCTGGGAAGCGGCAGCGCCGATTCGGCTTTTCGCGCAGGAGGCAATGTACAATTATGGAAATCCGTTAATCACCTGACCGAGGACTGACAGCATGGACGACTCCCGCCTTCTCGAAACAGGGCTTCGGGCGTTCGTGGTCTGTCTTGCGCTGTTGGTGTCACGAGGGTCCGCGGGCGATCCCGAGGTGCGACGCACCATCGACCAGGGGCTCGAGTGGTTGGCCTCGCAGCAATCGAGGCTCGGTCATTGGTCGGCCAACAACGACCGCTATCCCACCGCCATGACGGCGATGGCTGGAATTGCCCTCCTCTGCGAGGGGTCGACGACCATGCAGGGCAAGTACGCCGGTAACCTCCGGCGGGCCGTCGACTACCTCGTTGCCCGCAGCCGAACCAACGGGCTGATCGGCGATCCCGATCGCGACGATCGCTACACCTACGGCCACGGGTTCTCGATGCTCTTCCTGTCGCAAGTGTTGGGCGAGGAGGAGGACTCCATCCGCCGCGCTCAACTGGTTGACGTGCTGACCCGTGCCGTGGAGTTTACAGGAAGGGCTCAGACCGATCCGGGAGGCTGGGGATATGTGAGCGCCAAGGACGGTCAGGGCTTCGACGAAGGTTCGACCACGATTACTCAGGTCCAGGGATTGCGAGGCTGCCGCAACGCCGGAATTCCGGTGCCCAACGAAATCGTCGACAAGGCGATCGGATACATCCAGAAGTGTTCCCTGGACAACGGCGCCGGCGGCGTGCAATACAATTCCCGCGGAGGCGGCGGACGCCCGGCCATCAGTGCCGCGGCCATCGCCTGCTTGTTCAATGCCGGCGAATACGACAGCCAGTACGTTCCCAAACTTCTTGAGTACTGCCGGACGAATCTGTCGAATATCTCCAATCGTGGGTTCGGCCACTGGCATTACGCCCACTACTACTTCGCCCAGGTCGAGTATCGAGAGGGGGGCAAAGCCTGGGAAGAGTATCGCAACCGTATCTATCCCCGAATCGTCGGCGAGGCAAGCCCCGACGGTTCGTGGACCCAAGGATACATCGGCCCCGTCTACACGACGGCCATCAACCTGACCATCCTCCAACTGGAGAGTGCCGCCCTGCCGATCTATCAGCGATAGGGCGGGCCGCGCAGAAGAAACATTCCAATCGAGGACACAACGAGGCATAGCGAATGAGCGAGCATACCCCTTCTGGCAGCAACAGTTCCTCACGAGACGACGGCTCGTGGGCCGTTGAGCGCCTTGGCCAGGCTCGGCGCAAGATCACGGAGCAGCTTTCGCGGGTGATTGTGGGGCAGCAGCAGGTCGTCGACGAGTTGCTGATCTCGCTGTTCAGCCGCGGCCATTGCCTGCTCGAAGGTGTGCCGGGATTGGCCAAAACGTTGATGATCAGCACCTTGGCCCAGACGCTCAATCTTTCGTTCAGCCGCATTCAGTTCACGCCCGATCTGATGCCGGCCGACATCACCGGCACCGACATCATCGAAGAGAACCGTGCAACGGGGTCGCGAGACTATCGCTTCCTGGAAGGTCCCCTCTTTTCCAACGTGGTGCTGGCGGACGAGATCAATCGAACGCCGCCGAAGACGCAGGCGGCCCTGCTGGAGGCCATGCAGGAACGCCAGGTCACGGTGGGACGAGTCCGCCACCGCCTGGCCGACCCGTTCTTCGTCCTGGCGACCCAGAATCCGATCGAGCAGGAAGGGACCTACCCGCTGCCGGAGGCCCAGCAAGACCGGTTCATGTTCAAGGTGTTCGTTCGTTACCCCTCCTTCGACGAGGAATTTGAGGTGGCGCGGCGTACCACGTCTCTTTCGGACGTCGCCGTGGAGCCGGTTCTGTCGGGTGAAGAAATCGTGCAATTGCAGCAGACCGTCCGCGAGGTGCCCGTCGCCGACGAACTGATCCGTTACGCCCTGGCCCTGATTCGGCAAACGCGGGTCGACCAGCCGGGAGTCCCCGACTTCGCCAAGGAAGCGATCGCCTGGGGGGCGGGCCCCCGGGCCGTGCAGTTCCTGATCATCGGGGCGAAGGCCCGGGCGTTGCTCGACGGGCGCACCCACGTGAGCCAGCGCGACCTGCAGGCCCTTGCCAAGCCCGTTCTGCGGCACCGGCTCGTCTTGACCTTCACTGCCGAGAGCGAGGGCGTGACGGCCGATTCAGTGATCGATCAGATTCTCGAAACCACACCGACCAACCACGACGAATTGATCAATGATGCCCGATTCCAAACGATTTTTGCATCCTGACGCGATCAAGCGGATCTCGCGGCTGGACGTTCGGGCTCGGCAGATCGTGGAAGGGTTCCTGGCCGGGATGCACCGCAGCCCCTATTTCGGCCAATCCGTCGAGTTCCTCCAGCACCGCGAGTATGCCGCCGGCGACGATCCACGCTACGTGGATTGGAAGGTCTGGGCCAAGCAGGATCGGCTCTATGTCAAGCAGTTCGAGGAAGACACGAATCTGCGGTGCACGATGCTGGTCGACGTGTCGGCCAGCATGCGCTACGGGACCGGCCCGTTAAGCAAGTTCGAGTACGGTGCGACCCTCGCCGCTTCGCTGGCCTACCTGATCCTCCGCCAGCAGGACGCCGTCGGCTGCGTTGCCTTCGACGACCGGGCCAGGAGCGTCGTGCCCCAGCGCACGCGGCGGAACCACCTCGATTCGATCCTCCGATCGCTCGACGTCTCGGCCCCCAAGGGCAAGACGGATGTGTACCCGATCCTGCACAAGGTGGCAGAGACCTACCCGGCTCGCGGAATGATGGTGCTCGTTTCCGACCTGCTCGTGCCGCGCGAGCCGCTGTTTCGGGGATTGCAACTGCTGCGGAATCGCGGCCACGACATCATGATCTTCCACGTCATGGACGACGACGAACTCGACTTTCCCTTCGAGGGCGTCACGCGATTCGAGGGGCTGGAAGGCGACGGCGAGTTGAGCTGCAACCCGCGTGCGCTGCGCCGCGGTTATCTGGCCGCGTTGGGTGAATACCTGGAAGAGGTGCGGCGCGGTTGCGTGCGTCTCGGCACCGACTACGCGCTCCTGCGCACGAGCCGTCCCCTCGACGCAGCACTGGCCGCCTACTTGAGCAACCGTCTGGGAATGCACCACCGGAACTGACGATGCCCACCTTCACCCATCCAGCCCTGCTGTGGGGCCTGCTGATCGCCGGCGTGCCCGTGTTGATCCACCTGATCAACATGTTCCGGCACCGCCGCGTGGCCTGGGCGGCGATGGAGTTCCTGCTGGTCAGCCAGAGGCGAAATCGGACCTGGGTGCTTCTCAAACAACTCCTTCTGCTGTTGATGCGAATGGTCGCGGTGGCGGCCGTGGTGTTGATGCTGGCCCAGCCCAGGCTCCCGACGCAATGGGGACGCTATCTGGACAGCCGGCGCGTCCACCATATCATCTTGTTGGACGACAGCTACTCGATGACCGACCGCCACGGCGGCGTATCGGCCTTCGAACGGGCCAAGGCGGCCGCCCAACGCATCGGCCTGGAGGCTTCGAACTCGCCGCGGACGCAGTCCTTCACGTTGATTCGGTTCTCCGAAGCGACGGACACGGCCCGTGGAAAGGCGGACCTGCTCGACGAGACGGTTGCCGGCGATTTCTCCAAACGTCTTTCCGACCGGCTGAAGGATCTGTCCGCCTCCGAAACGGCGGCTGGTCCGCTCCCGGCCCTCGAAGCCGTCGACGGCTGGTTGGGTGACAATCCGGGCGAGCAGCGGATCGTCTATCTGCTCACCGACTTCCGCACGCGCCATTGGAACGAACCCGCGGACCTGCTGCCCGTCCTGGAGCGGCTCACCCGGTCGCGGACCGCCCTGCGACTGGTGCAGTGTGTCGATCGTTACCAGCCGAACGCGGCAATCTCCTCGCTGGAAGTGGGCAAGAGTATTCGTGCGGCCGGGGTCCCGTTCTTCCTGGACGTGGCGGTCAGCAATCACTCCGACTCGCCGCTGGACGACGTCGTGGTCCAGATCGAAGCCGACGGCCACGCGCGGCCGGCCCTGCGAATCCCGCGAGTCCCCGCCCGGCAAACGGTCAGGGATCGGGTCTCCCTGCAGTTCGGCTCGTCCGGAGAATACGTGGTGAAGGCGGAACTCGATTCCGACGCCGTGGCCGTCGACAATCGTCGCCGGGCCGTGATCGATGTGCCGGGAGACCTGCCCGTCTTGCTGATCGACGGCGACATGGATGCGGTCGATGCAACCTACTTGAGTTCCGCCCTGCGCCCCGGCGGCACGGTTGCCACGGGCCTGGCCCCACAGATCGAAAAGGTCCGTTACCTGAGCCAGAATCCACTCCATTCCTTTCCGGTGATCTTCCTGCTAGACGTGGAACGTCTGGAAGATTCGGCGATCAAGACCCTGGAAGAGTACGTTGCCGGCGGCGGCGGGCTGGGTGTGTTCCTCGGCCCGCGATGCTCGAGTTCGTTTTTCAATGAGAATCTCTATCGCGGAGGCGAGGGGTTCTTCCCGGTTCCGCTCGTTGGGCAGGAGACGTTGTTTGTCGATCGTCTCGAGAAGGCGCCGGATCTCGAAGTCACCGACCATCCGATCTTTCGCGTTTTTGCCGGTCAGCGCAACAGCTTTTTGTCGACGGTCTCGGTCAGTCGTTATTTCGCCACGGTCGACCCGCTTCCGGAATCGATCGCCTCCAGCGTGGGGGTGATTGCCAGACTCCGCAACGGGGCTCCGCTGGTCGTCGAACGGCCATTCGGCAAAGGCCGCGTCGTCGCCTTTCTGACGACGGCCGGCCCGGAGTGGAACAACTGGGCTCGCGGCAATCCGAGTTACGTGGTAACGGTGCTGGAGCTTCTGGCGTATCTGGGGCGTGCCGGCGAAACGACCGAGTCGAAACTGGTGGGCGACGACCTCGAAATCGACTTCGACGCCGCAGCCTTCAGTCCCCAGGTTCGATGGCTGCCTCCAACCGGCCACGATCTCAAGCCGGCGACCAGCGAAGGCGTCCTTCAGGACGACGGCTCGTTCCTCGCCCGCTTTGCGAAGGCGCCGATCTCGGGAATCTACCGGGCGGAGTTGTCGGGCAAGAGCGGCGATCGCCGCACCAGGCACGTGGCCGTGAATGTCGACCCCGCGGAAGGCAATCTGGACCTGGTCGACGGTCCGACCCTCGCGGCCAGGCTGGAAGGTCTGGACTATCAGTATGAAGCGGTCGACGCGTTCCGTTACGAAGAACACGAGGCGGCCGGCACCGAGTTGACCGACATCCTGCTGTGCGTGCTGCTCGCCCTGCTCGTGGTCGAGCAGTTGTTCGCCTATTGGGTCAGCGATCATCCGCCGCGAACCGCCGCGGCAGGAGGTGCCTCATGAGCGATTGGGGGCCCCTGCTGCTGGCGGACGGTGCGATTCGTCGCACCTTCGAGTTCGGGCGGATTCGCGACAACAGCGACTGGATTCTGCCGCTCCTCGCCTGCGTGGCCGTCCTGCTGGTCGTTCGCGGCATTTACCGGCGCGATGCGCACCGGCTGCCGCCTTTGCTCGGCCTGCTGTTGACTGCGCTGCGGAGCTTCGTGTTCTTCGCCCTGCTGGTCTTCTACCTTCAACCGCAATGGCGCTGCGAGCGGGAAATGGTTCGCAACTCGCAGGCACTCCTGCTGGTCGACACCAGTTCGAGCATGGCCACGAACGACGCGGCCGGCGGCGGTTCGGCCGAAACGGCAGTCCGCCTGGATCGGGTCAAGACGGCCCTTGCCGCCAGCGATTTGCTGGCGAACCTGTGCCGAGTTCACGACACCTCGATCCAGGGATTCGACGTCGAATTGACGGAGATCGCCAGCCTGCCCAAGGGAACGAAGCCCGCCGATCCCGCCTCGGAGCCCGCATGGACCGCAACCCTCCAGCCGATCGGCCTGGAAACTCGGCTGGGCGACGCTCTGGTGGAGGCCGTCCGGCAACGCAGCGGCGAGCCGCTGTCGGGGATCGTGGTCTTCTCGGACGGCGGCCAGAATGCAGGCGTATTGCCCCAGGCCGGCGTCGCCCTGGCCCAGAAAGCCGGTCTACCGATCTATACCGTGGGGCTGGGATCGGCCCAGAGTCCGGTCAACGTGAGCGTTTATCGTCTGGACGCCATTTCGCGGGCCTTTCCGGGCGACCCGTTCACGGTGTCGGGCCTGATTCAGAGCCGCGGAGCGGAGGCCGGCCTGGCCGGCAGGTCGGCTACCGTCGAATTGCTGCAGCGAGAGGGGGCACGCGACGGATCGGGCGCCGTACCCGGCACGGGCACGCCCATCGGCAGCAAGACGGTCGTTCTCGGAGCGGACGGCGAATCGGTGCCGGTGAAGTTTGAAGTGACGCCGGCGGAAACCGGACTCCGCACGCTGTGCCTCCGAGTCCGCCCGCCAGCCGACGATCGGAACCCCGAGGACGATTTCCTGGAAACGGAAGTCGAAGTGGTCGATCGCAAAGATCGCATCTTGCTGATGGCAGGCGGCCCGACCCGCGAGTACCGTTTCCTGCGGACCCAGGTCTATCGCGATCCGTCGATGACGCTCGACGTCTTCCTGCAGACCGCCCAGCCGGGTATGTCGCAAGAGGCCGATCGAATTCTGGACGGTTTCCCGGCCACGCGGGAAGAGATGTTCGCCTACGACTGCGTGGTCGCTTTCGACCCCGACTGGCGCGCACTGAGCCCGTCGCAGGTCGACCTGCTGGAGGCTTGGGTGGCGGACCACGGCGGCGGGCTGATCGTGGTGGCCGGACCGGTCTATACGGGAGAACCGGTCGGCGGCTGGGTTCAGGATCCGAATTTCCAGAAGATCCGCGATCTCTATCCGGTCGAATTCTCCCGGCACGTGGCGGTCTGGGACGTCGAGACCCAGACGGCCGATGAGCCGTGGCCCCTCGATTTTACCCGTGAGGGCCTGGAGGCTGAATTCCTCTGGCTGGGCGACACGGCAACCGCCAGCCAGTTGGCCTGGAGCGAGTTCAAAGGAGTCTTCAGCTATCAGCCCCTGCGGGGAGCGAAACCCGCCGCCACGGTGTTTGCCCATTTCTCCGACCCGCGAGCGGCCCAAGGCGACGACGGGCCGATCTTCCTGGCCGCCCAGTTCTACGGTTCCGGACGTGTGTTCTACATCGGCAGCGGCGAATTCTGGCGGCTTCGCGCACTCGACCCCGGATATTTCGAACGGCTCTACACGCGACTGATTCGGCACGTGTCGCAGGGACGTCTCCTGCAGCAATCGAGCCGCGGTGTGCTGCTGGTGGGCCAGGAACGCTTCTCTCTTGGAAGCACCGTCGACCTCCGCGCCCAGGTGACCGATGCACGGTTCGCGCCGCTTGATGCCCCCTCGGTCGATCTGGAAGCATACTTGCCGGACGGTTCGGTTCGCCTGGTCCAGCTTCAACCCGACCCCACCCGCGTCGGATCGTACCAGGGAACGCTCACCGTGCTGGAAGAAGGCACCTACCGTCTCGAACTGCCGATCCCGCAGAGCGACGAACGCCTCGTTCGTCGCATCCGCGTCCACGTTCCGGACCTGGAGCGGCAGACGCCCGAGCGAAACGACGCCTTGCTTCGTCGTCTGGCCGAAGAAACCGGCGGCATCTACTACACCGACCTGGCCAAGGCCGTCGACGGGGCCGATCCCTTGTCGATTGCCAATCAGCTTGCCGACCAGACGCGTACCGTCGTGCTTGCCGCCGCCCCGGACCGGTTCTGGACCGGCGGACGCCTGCTGTGGCTGATGATCGGAGTGTGCTGTCTCCTGTGCCTGGAATGGCTGATCCGCCGACTGGCCAGACTGGCCTGATTTGAAGAGAAACAGAAAACAATCGGACGACAAGAAGAACGCCTGTTCCCCATGCACCCAACTCCGATCCAACTCGACCACAGCATCCGGCGCGTGTTGACC
Organism: Planctomycetaceae bacterium; assembly: GCA_012719125.1. GTDB lineage: Bacteria > Planctomycetota > Planctomycetia > Pirellulales > Thermoguttaceae > JAAYAY01. The sequence goes on from JAAYAY010000194.1 coordinate 62,203, forward strand.
GCGCTCCGCCGGCGGATCCGCTGCTACGTTTGGATCCAGGGGGTGGCTGCCGTCGCAGCCGTGGCAGGCCTTGTCTTCTGGATCAGTCTCGGCGTGGACTGGTTCTTTGAGCCCGCCGTGTGGGTTCGCAAAGTCCTTCTGAGCGCGGCGCTGTTGGGCATTGCCGCGGTCGCCTATCGCACGATCGGACGGCGAGCGTTCGCCCCGCTTCCCGACCGCAGCATGGCGATTCTGCTCGAACGACGGTTCTCCGAATTCGACGGCAGCCTGCTCACGACCGTCGAACTGACGGCCCGGCCGCCCGACCCGAACGACTGTAGCCGCGCCATGTTGGAGGCCACCTGCAGCCAGGCTTGCGCTCCCCTTCGCGGTGTGCGCCTTGGTGCGATCTTCAACCCGCGGCCGCTGCGCTCGGCCGTGGTTTGGGGAATTCTGCTGGCTGCCTCAACCGTCGGCTTCTGGTCTCTGGCGTCCGACGAATTCGGTGTCTGGCTGCGACGAAGCGTGTTGATGAGCGACGAGATCTGGCCGCGGCGCACGATCCTCACGGTCGAGGGTTTTGCCGATGGCGTTGCCCTGGTTGCCCGCGGTGGCGACTTCACGCTGATCGCCAAGGCCGACACGACCGCTCAGGACGTGCCCCGCAGCGTCCGCATTGAATACCGGCCGGAGGGTTCCCCTCGGTTGGACGCCACGATGGTTCGCGAGGGGCAGGCCGTGGCGGGACGCGACCGCTACCAGACCTACTCCTACACATTCCGCGGAGTGCTTGCCCCTATCACCTTGAACCTTCGGGGGGGCGATGCCTCGATCCGAAACCTGCGGATCGAAGTCGTCGATGCGCCTACCCTCATCCAGCTCGACGCCGAGTGCAAGTTCCCCGACTACACCGGCCGGCCTTCGCGGACCCTGCCGGCCACCGGGGTGGTGCCCGTGCCACGCGGAACCCAAGTGACGCTCCACGCGAAATCGAACAAGCGTTTGACCCAGGTGAAAGTCGTCGACGGCGATGCGACGCAACTCGTTGCCGATTCGCTGACTCGGGATCTTGAATCGATTCTCGCCCTCCAGCAGGGTCTTCCCAGATTCGTACCCGGTGCCGACCTGGCGTCCGACACGGCGGAACGCATCAAACAGACAGCCGATCGGCTCGCCCAGTTGCACGAAGAAGCAAGTCGGCGTTTTGCCGGAAACGGATCGAGCCAGGCCGCCCGCGAGTTTCTCGACGGAATCGCCGCAACCCGAAGCGACTTGATCGAGGTCCTTGAACGCCGAGCCGATGCAGCGATGCTCGAATCGGTCGGCGGCCGTCTGCAAGCCTTGCTCGGGCTCCTCGGGCGTTTGCTCAGCTTCGCCAACTTCGACTACTCCCTCCAGCCGATCGATGAGACGAAGACGCTAGAACTGACGCTGCGCGACGTCGACGGAATCGCGAGCAATCAACCGATTCGGATTATTCTGTCGGCCGTCGAAGACCAACCGCCGCAGGCGAGCGTTCGCTTGGACGGCATCGGCTCGGCGATCACGCCCCAGGCACGACTCCCCTTCAACGGGATGATCCACGACGATCACGGCGTCGACCGGGTGTGGCTTGAATATGCCGTCGAAGGGCGCGAGCCCCGAACGCAGACGCTGAAACAAGTGACCGGGATTGCCACGCACGTGCCCCTGAACGAGGCTTTCGACGTCGAGGGACTCCGTCTTGCTCCGGGACAGAAGATGCTCATCGCAGTCAAGGTGCATGATCGATGCAACCTGGACAAGGGACCGAACGTCGGTTCGGGCGATCGCTGGATGCTCGACGTCGTCACGCCGGAGAAGTTGCGGGCCATGCTGGAGTCTCGCGAAATCGTGCTCCGACAACGATTTGAGACGATCGTGGAGGACGTCGAGGGAATCCGCGAGACACTGTCCAACCTGTCTTTCGACGACGAACCCGACCAACCGGAGAACCGGCCCGTTGAGGCGGCGGAACCGGGTGAATCGGAGCGGCCCGACACGGCGGAACGCCGCCGCGGTGTCCGTCTGCTGCGAATCCAGCGCGCCCGGCAGAACGGGCAGAAGGACGGACAAGAGATCGCCGGCGTCGCCGATGCATTTTCCGACATTCGCAAGGAATTGGTCAACAATCGAATCTACACGGAAGAACTGCGAATTCGCATCGAACAGGACATTGTCGAGCCCCTGACCCGTCTTGTGTTGGACGATCTGGTACAATTGGATGAGGACCTGGCCCGGCTCGAGACAACCCACGATGATCTCCGGCGATCGCCCGAGTTGCGCGATGCGGCGCTCGTCCGAACCGACGCGATTCTGAAGACCATGCGAGCCGTGCTGGCGAGGATGGTGGAACTGGAGGATTTCAACGAAGCGGTCCAATTGCTACGATCGATTATTGCGGAACAGGAACAGCTTCGTGAGGCCGTGCGCGAGCGGCGCAAAGCGAAGCTCCGCCAGTTGTTAGAGGATTAGAAGGTGATGGTGCGTCGCCGTAACAGGACGGTATTCGCCGCTTGCCGGCGGACCTCGGTAGGACTACGAGCGGTCGATGCCCTCGACCTCCGTCGAGGGATGCGGTCTTGGCTGCGCGGGCTCGTCCTGACGGTTTTGACGACCATTCTCCTGGTTCCGCAATTGCCGGCGCAAGCGCCGTCCGAACCCAAACCGTCTGACAACCCGATCGAGCAACTTGCCGAGAGGCAGCGGCAGGTGGCCAAGAATTACGAAAAACTCGAACAGATCTTGCTGCGGATGTCGGAACTGTCGGCGGCCAGCGATCCTCGCCGTGCGGCCCTGGTCCTGAAAGCCGTTGCGGAGAGCAAGGAGCGACTGATCGACGTGCAGTTTGCCTCGCTGGTCGACCAACTCAGCAAGGATGAACTCGCCAAAGTCCTGGAGGGCCAGGAGAAGCTTGTCGGCGACCTGGGCGAGCTGCTCGAACTGCTGCTGAGCGAGAATCGTTCCAAGCGGCTGGCGTCGGAGAAGGCCCGAATCCGCGAGTACCTGCAGCAACTCAATCGCATCATCAATCAGCAGAAAAGCCTGCAGGCCAGAACCACCGGCGGAGCGGGCCAGCCCCGCGAACTTTCCGAACAGCAAGGCGAACTCGGCCGGCAGACAGGCGGACTGGCCGAAGAGATCCGTGAGAATGAGGAGCAAGACGGCGAGTCGCCCAATAAGCAAGACGAGCCGAAACAGGCTTCCGGCAAGGGCGAACCGAAAGGACCTTCGCAGCCGTCTGCCGAGCCGCCACAGGAAGGCAGCAAGCCCCGCGAGGGCTCCAAGGCGAAAAAGGAAGCAGGAGATCCTGCCGATGACGGCAAACCATCCGGCGAATCCCCGTCCGGCACACCGTCCGAGGATCAGTCCTCCCAGTCGCCAAGCGAAGGGACGCCGTCCAACGGTGCTATGGGCGATGCCGCACCGCAGTCGCAGGAACAGGCCCACCCCGCCCGGGAACGTCTCGAGTCGGCCCGGCGTCGAATGCAGCAGGCCCAGGAGAAACTCGAGAAGGCCGAACGGGAAGGAGCCGGCCAGGAGCAGGAGGAGGCGATCCGCCAACTGCAACAAGCAAAGGCCGAACTCGAACGGATCCTTCGGCAGTTGCGCGAGGAGGAAATCGAGCAGGTCCTCGTTGCCTTGGAAGCCCGTCTGGTCAAGATGCTCCAGATGCAGCGCGAAGTCTACGAAGGCACGTCACGGCTCGATAAGGCCTCCGCGGAGGGCGTCACCCACGAGCAGGAGATCGAGGCGGGACGTCTCAGCTCGCACGAGGCTGAGATCGTGGCCGAGGCCGACAAGGCCCTGATGCTGCTCCGCGAGGACGGTTCCTCGGTCGCCATGCCCGAGGCCCTTGCCCAGGCTCGCGAGGACATGGAGCAGGTGGTTGCCCGGCTGGCCCGGGCCAATGTGGGCCAGGTGACCCTCGGCATTGAGGAAGACATTGTGACGGCGTTGGAAGAGATGCTCGACGCGGTGCGGCAGGCGATGAAAGATGCCGAAGAGCGTCGACGCGACGCCCAGCAAGGCGAGCCCGGAACGCCCCAGGATCCGGCACTGGTCGGCCTCCTCGACGAGTTGCGAATGATCCGTGCGCTCCAGATGCGGGTCAACACGCGTACACAACGTTACGGCGAGATGATCACGGGCCAGCACGCCGAGACCCCGGAATTGATGGAGGCCTTGGTTCGATTGGCCGAGCGGCAAGAACGGGTTTACCGGATCACGAGCGACCTGGAGGCAGGCAAAAACCGATGAGAAACTGCGCTGCTCGAATAACGGCGATGCTGGTTCTGCTCGTGCTCGCGGCTGGGCAGGCGGGGGCCACGGCTCCGCCCGACCCGCTGACCGGACCGGCCACCTGGAAGACGCCCGAGTGGGCGGAGCTTCGAGGGCAGGTTCTCGCCTGGCTGGAGTCCAGCGGCGCCGACGTCGAAACACGCCAGCAGGCTGCCGAGCGCTGGCCCGATTCAGAACCGCCGGAAGCCTCCGATCGGCTCGCCTATCTGATCGAAACGTTCGCCTTGGCCGACACCAATATGGCTGCCCTCACTGCCGCCCTGGCGGCCGAGACGACGCCCCGGGCTCTGCCACCCGTGGACTGGTTGGCGGCCCCGGAGTGCCCGAAATTCGTCTCGTCGAACGGTCGCCTCTATCTGGGCCGTTGGGCGGTGCAACAGCAGCTCTACGACGAGGCCCTGGAACAGCTTGACGGCCTGGCGACCGACGATGTGGCCGACCCGGCCGGACTCCTGTTCTACCAGACGGTCGTCCGGCAGCGGCTGCTTCAGAAGAAAGCGGCGATGGAATCGTTGGGCAGGCTGTTGCAGGGCGGCGAGCAGGTGCCTCGCCGCTATCTGGCTGTCGCCGAGTTAATGCGTCTCGATCTGGAGGGTCTGGAAGACGATTCCCTCGATCACATTGCCCGGCGAATGGACGATATCCGCCGTCGCCTCCAGTTCGGCCGGGCGAACCAGAAAGTCCAGGAAATCGAACGCGGCGTGATCGAGTCGCTCGACAAACTGATCGAGAAAGCGAAGAGCGAGCAGCAGCAGGCCCAGGCTGGGACTCCCCAGGGAAGCCAACCGAGTCAACCGGCGCCCGATAGCCGCATCCTCCCGGGACGCGGGCCAGGCGAGGTGACGAAGAAGGATATCGGCGACGGAAGCGGATGGGGCGACCTGCCTCCAAAGGATCGTGAGGCCGCTCTGCAACAGATCGGCCGCGAGTTTCCCGCTCACTACCGCGACGTCATCGAACAGTACTTCCGGCGACTGGCCGGCACGGAGGCCGATCAGAAATGAATCTGCTCGTGACTCTACTAATGACGAGCCTCGTCTCGGCTGCACCGCTGGAGTTCTCGGCGAGCACGGTTGACGGCAGCCAGACCCGCGGGACCCTGGCCGGTTGGGACGACCAGGCCGTAACCTTGAAGGTCGGCGACATCGTGCAGCGGCTTCCTCTGGACAAGCTGCTTTCCATCGTCCCGAGCAAACTGCCGGCCGCCGCCCCGACCGCCGATGCGATTTGGGTGACGTTGACCGACGGTTCGCTCATCGCAGCCGCCTCGTACCAGACGGAAGCGGGTACGATCAAAGCCGCGACGACCAAAATGGGGATTCTGAACCTGCCGTCCGGCAGTGTCGACCATGTGCGATTCCAGACCGGGCCGCCGGTCATGGAGCAGCGCTGGCAGGAGATGCTCGACAGGGAAATCACCGAGGATATGCTGGTCATCGTCAGCGGCGACACGCTCGATTACCTGGGTGGAATCGTCCGCGCCGTGCGGGAGCAACAGGTCGACTTCGATCTCGATGGCGACGTCGTGCCCGTCCGCCGCGGCAAAGTCTACGGAATCCGCTATTACCGTCCCGACCGCGGAGAGGCCTTCGAGCCGATGGCCCGGCTTGTAGACGACTCGGGCTCGATCTGGCGGATTCAAAAGGTTGTGACGAGTGAAGCAGACGGCACCCTCAGGGCCGACACGCCGCTCGGAATCCGCTTGACGCTGCCCTTCGAAGCCGTCACCCGCATCGAGTTTGCCGGAAGTGGACGCGTCTTTCTCAGTGATTTGACGGCCGACTCGGTCCACTGGACACCGTACTTCGGCCGGCCCGGGAGCGTCGCTTCTCTCGAGAAGCTGTATCGCCCGCGTCAGAATGCGACGCTGGATTCTGTTCCCATCGTGCTGGACGGCGTTCCATACGAACACGGCCTCACGCTCCACAGTCGCACCGAAATGACCTATCGACTTACGGGGCCCTTTGAGCGATTTCAGGCGACGGCCGGAATTGACGACCGCGTGCGCCCCGGCGGAAACGTTATGCTGAAGATTCTTGGAGACGGCCGCGTCGTCTATCAGGCCACAATTGCCGGAACCCATCCCGCCCAGAAGATCGACGTGAGTCTGAAGGGAGTCAAGACGCTGACGATCCTGGTCGACTTCGGCTCGGACCTCGACGTGGGCGATCATCTCATTCTTGCCGAGGCGAGACTCCTGAAATGACCCCGGTGCTTCGCGCCATTTTCGTCCTGACGCTGACGCCGGTGAGTGCGGCACTCGTCGGCGATGGGGCCCTGCTCCAGGCCGAGGCCGAGCGGGTTGCGCTGATCGAGCGGACAAAGCCGCCGGTGATCGCCGTCTTTGCCGTCGAGGGAGAGAGCGGAGGTTCGGGCGTGCTGATCTCGCCGGACGGATTGGCGCTGACCAACTTCCATGTGGCCCGGCCCTGCGGCGAATGGTTGAAGTGCGGACTATCCGACGGGCGCCTCTACGATGCAGTGATCGTGGGCGTCGATCCGGTCGGCGATGTGGCCCTGATCAAGCTGTTCGGCAGAAACGACTTTCCGGCGGCCATCCTCGGCGACAGCGATCGGGTTCAGGTGGGCGATCGGGCCTACGTGATGGGCAATCCTTTTCTCCTGGCGGCCGACTTTCAACCCACGGTGACCTGCGGCATCATTTCGGGCGTCCATCGCTACCAGTTTCCTTCCGGCACGCTGCTCGAATATGCCGACTGCCTGCAGACCGACGCTTCGATCAACCCGGGCAATTCGGGCGGCCCGCTGTTCGACGGCGGCGGCTTGCTGATCGGAATCGTCGGCCGCGCGTCGTTCGAGAAACGCGGACGGGTGAACGTCGGCGCCGGCTACGCCATCTCGATCAACCAGGTCCGGAGATTCCTCGGCTACCTGCACAGCGGGCGGATCGTCGATCATGCCACTCTCGGCGCAACCGTCGCTTTCGACGACGCCCAGCGAGTCGTTGTGACCGAGATCCTCGACAGTTCCGACGCCTATCGGCGAGGCTTGCGCTACGACGACGAGATCGTCTCCCTCGCCGGACGCCCGGTGACGACACCCAACGGATTCAAGAACATCCTCGGCACGATCCCTAAAGGGTGGCGTGTGCCGTTGAGCTTTCGCCGCGACGGCGAGCGCTTGGACGTACTCGTTCGCCTGGCCGGCGTTCACGCAGAAGGTGAATTGCTGGAGAAGCTGGAAAGCTCGCGGGCAGACGAGTTGCCGATCCCGCAGCGAAATCCCGGCAAAGACGAGAAACCTGGCAAGACGCCGGCGCCGATCGAGCCAATCGAGACCGCGGGCGGCAACCGGCCGACCGGGCCGGACATGCCCGAAGTCGTGAAGCAACACCTTGAAGAACGTGCCGGATATGCCAACTACTACTTCAACCGGCAGCACCGCACCCGGGTTCTTGACAGTTGGCTCGCGAAACTCGCCCCCGCGCAGAAAGAAGGCCAGTGGGCACTTTCCGGCAAAACGAGCGCTGAGGATACCTTTCAACTGAAGATCAACGACAAGGGCGCCTCCATCGAACTCGCGGAGAACCGATACGATTGGGCGGCAACCGACGATTTGACCGCCGACTTGCAGCCGGAGGGGAGCGGCGGAATGCTGCCCGCTCTGTACCTCTGGCGGTACCTGGCCACTCATCCGGTCGAAGAGTTCGGCGAAGTCTCGTACCTGGGCACGGCCCCCTTCCCCGGCCGCGAGGATCTCCTCGACGTCATCGTTGCCGTTCGCCGCGGACTGGAAGTCTGGTTCTACTTCGATCCCAACGATGCCCGGCTGGTGGGACTGGAAATGTGGTCCGACCCGTCCAGGGACCCCTGCGAGGTCCGCTTTTCCGAATACGCGGAGTCGAGCGGCACTCCCGGCCGGATCGAGGTGATCTATGGAGACGCTCCCTTCACGATCCTGACAATGGATGCCCGGCCGTAACCTGTGGCGGTCTCCGTGCGCCCTAGTTTTTTGACCACGTTGCCGAAAATGCGAATGAACTTGCCTTTTTCTGCCGCTCTAAGTTGCGTCTGTGCCGTCTCGGTCGCGCTGGCGGCAATCCCGGTTGCCGGCGACGATCGGAGCGAGTCACCGCTTGCGCAGACGCTTCGCACGGTCCAGCCGGCCATGGTCAAGGTATACGGGGCGGGAGGTTTTCGTGGGCTCGAAGCCTACCAGTCGGGATTCCTGTTCTCGCCCGAGGGGCACATTCTCACGGCCTACACCACGGTTCTCGACACGACGATGCTGCGGGTCGTGCTCGACGACGGTCGGCGATTCGATGCAGAACTGCTGGGAGCCGACGCGCGGCTCGATGTGGCAGTTCTCAAGATCGACGCCCAGGGGCTCCCTTGTCTCCGTCTCGATGCGGCGGCCGACGCCGAGGCGGGCGCGCCCGTTCTGGCCTTGAGCAACATGTTCGGCGTGGCAACCGGCAATGAACCGGTGAGCGTGCAACAAGGCGCGATAGCGATCGTGACCGATCTCGACGCGCGGCGGGGCACCTTCGAAATTCCCTACAAGGGTCGCGTCTACATCCTCGACGCGGTCACCAACAATCCGGGGGCGGCGGGCGGCGCCGTGGTCACCTGGGACGGCCGGCTCCTGGCAATGCTGGGCAAAGAACTCCGCAACACGCGAAACAACACCTGGATCAACTACGCTTTGCCGATTTCGGTGCTGCGCCCCTCCGTCGATGCGATCCTTGCCGGTGAGCAGTCCGTCGCCGGCGGCGATCACGGACGTCCCAAGGCGGCTAGGCCGCTCACCCCGCGTGCCTTGGGGCTGATCCTCGTACCGGACGTCGTCCCCCGTACCCCGCCCTACGTCGACAGCGTCCTGGCCGGTTCGCCGGCAAGCCGCGCCGGGTTGCGGCCCGACGACCTGATCGTCTTTCTCGACGATGCACTCGTGCCTTCGTGCCGGACGCTCCGCGAGGAACTCGAGTATCGAGACCATTTCGAGGTCGTCCGTTTGACGGTCCTGCGGGATCGCGAACTCGTTGAGGTGGAATTGTCGGCCGAGGGAAAGGAGTCCCGCCCATGACCCGTCAGGTTCGGTTGACTGCCGTTGTTCTAACGTTGCTTTGCGTTCATGCCGCAGCGGAGGAGGTCGGTGTCGTTCCGCACGAAGCCGTGCAGGAAGCGGTCGCGAAGGTCGCACCGAGCGTCGTCCAGATCGAAACCGTAGGCGGCACCGACGAGATCGACGGACTCCCGGTCGGCACCGGTCCGACGACAGGCCTTGTGGTCGATGCCAAGGGGTATATCGTTTCAAGTTCGATCCATTTTGCGAATCTGCCGTCGGGAATCCTCATCCGTTTTCCTGACGGCCGACGCCAGCCGGCGCAACTCGTGGCAACCGACCACAACCGGAAGATCGCCCTTCTCAAGGTCGAGATCGACTCGCCCCTCCCCGTTCCGACCTTTGCCCAAACCGACTCCGTTCGAGTGGGACAATGGGCGATTGCCGTAGGCCGGGCCTTTGACGTAGAACGGCCCAATGTGGCGGTGGGAATCGTCAGCGCCCTGAATCGCGTCTGGGGCAAGGCCTTGCAGACCGATGCTGCCGTCTCGCCCAACAACTATGGCGGCCCCCTGCTCAATCTTCGGGGCGAAGTGGTCGGGTTGCTCGTGCCTATGTCGCCCATGTCCGACGAGGAGATTGCCGGCGTCGAGTGGTACGATTCGGGGATCGGGTTCGCAGTTCCCTCGGACGGATTGCTTCAGGCCGTCGAGCAACTCAAGGCGGGCCAGGACCTGTACGCCGGCCGGCTCGGCGTGACGTTCGCAAAATCAGTGGCCATGAGCGGGCCGCCCGTCGTCCGTTCCGTGCTTCCGAACTCCCCGGCAGAAAAGGCCGGCCTCAGGAAGGACGATCGCATTGTCCGCGTCGGCGACACCAACGTCACCCGTTTGGCGGAAATCCGATACGAACTCGCCCGGCGCTATGCCGGCGACACGATCGTGATGCTCGCTCGCCGGGGAGACGAAACCGTCAAGTGCGAAGCGACGCTGGTCGCCTCGCTCGAACCCTATCGCTGCCCCGTGCTCGGCGTCTTGCCCCAGCGAGGAACAACGCAGGACGAAGGAGTCCTCGTTCGTTTGGTCCTTCCCGGCAGCCCGGCGGCCGAAGCGAAGATCGTGCCGGGAGAACGGATTGTCGCACTCGACGATCGGCCGGTCTCCGGTGCCGACGATCTGCGCAATCGAGTTGCTCGCCACAAGCCGGGCGACAAGATCGCCCTGGATGTGGCGGGAGAGCAGGATCGCAGAAAGGTTGATTTGACCCTTGCGGCAAGCGCCACCACCTTGCCGGACGACCTTCCGACGCCCCCGATCGATCCCGAGGCCGCACCCGGACGGGCGATTTCTCTGAGTTTGCCGGAATGGAAGAACCAGGTAACCGCTTATCTCCCCAAGGGATACCCGTCAGTTGCACAAATCCATTGATGTGATCTTGACAAAAGGCGGTGAAACTCGATGCTTTCCAGTGTAAGAAAAAGTGTCCCCAATGGGAACAATGGAAAACAGGAGTTCACCGCCAGTGAA
>JAAYAY010000195.1 GCA_012719125.1 Planctomycetaceae bacterium
AAACTTTTCCGCAACGACTGGTGCCATCGTCGTACATCCTTGTACAACGTGAACAGGACAACGCCTTCAAAGATGCAGTTCATAGCACTTCTGGTCCAATTGGTCAAGTTATTTTGTCACAGTTCCTAACCATCGCCGAAATCGCCAACGCCACGGGCTGGTTATATGCCAGCCGGAGAATCGCCCGCACTCGGCGACGAATTCGCAAGCACAGGCCGGCCGAGAGCACTCCGCGCAGAGGGATAGGAAATGTCCCTTTATGCAGACGGTGTGGTTCCAAACGAACCGGCCATACCCACTGCCGGTAAACCGCCGTTCGGCTTCACGGCCCAGCCGACGGATTGTATCCTATTATGCGTTAATTGCGTTGGACGCAATTTGCCCTACCAGAGTGTACACATGGCGATAGCCCTGAAGAAGTTCGAGTCGCAGCTTTTCACCTATGTGCAGATGCGACAGCGGCAGACCGTCGGCACGGGCAAACTCGTTCGCGCTTTGGGCGTTACGCCTCAGCAGGAGCGAGAACTGCTCAGCCGTCTGGCACGGTGCAATCTGATCGCTCGGGTTCGCCGGGGGCTGTATTTCGTTCCTCCCCGCTTGCCGCCGGGCGGGAAGTGGGCGCCCGGTGAATTCCTCGCACTGACGGCATTCATCGAGGATCAACGCGGCAGATATCAGATCTGCGGTCCCAGCGCATTCTATCGCTACGGCTGACCGCCCGGTGAGCACGCACGCTGCGCCACAGAGACAGCGTCATGAGCACGACTTTCCAACCCCGGGAATCCCGCTCCCTCCCGGAGGGAAATCGTCAGTAGTCCCTAGAAGCCAAGCAGTTACGCCCATAATCGGCGTTGACCGCCTCCCGGACCCCGGATAGAATTACCAGCAGATATGAACATTTGCTGGTATATTTATCCATGAGCCGAGCAAACCCAACCACAACCTCAGCAAAGGTCCAGGCCCTGTTCAAGAGGCACGGCGCAACCCTGCGCACGAGCCAAGCCATCAAAGCCGGCGTGCATCCACGCACTCTCTATGCGCTAAGGGATGCCGGAGTACTGGAGTGCCTGAGCCGCGGCCTGTACCGGCTCGCCAATTCGCCGCCGCTTGCGAACCCGGATCTCGTAACCGTCTCGCTTCGCGCCCCGGAAGGAGTCGTCTGCCTGATCTCGGCTCTGGCGTTCCATCAACTGACCACGCAGATCCCGCACGAGGTGCAGATTGCGCTTCCACGGGGCGCAGAACCGCCCCGAATCGCTTACCCCCCGACCCGCACCTTCTGGTTCACCGGCAAGGCCTTCGAATCCGGCATCAAGATCCACCGGCTCGACGGCCATTCCGTTCGCGTGTACAGCCCCGAGAAGACCCTTGCCGACTGCTTCAAGTACCGAAACAAGATCGGCCTCGACACCGCCGTAGAAGCCATCCGCCTCTACAAAGAACGCCGGCGGGTCAAAGTGGGCGATCTCACGCAGTACGCAGAGATCTGCCGGGTGACGAAGGTCATGCGCCCGTACCTGGAGGCGATCCTGTGACCCCCCGGCGTATTACCGATCTCGCCGCGTCCGTGCGGCAGCGCCTGCAGAACAACGCCAAGGCCACGGGCCGGCCTTTCCAGGAAGTGCTCCAGTACTTCGCCATGGAACGTTTTCTCTACCGCATGGGCCAATCGCCTCACGTCGAGTGATTCGTCCTCAAAGGCGCCTTGATGTTCACCGCCTGGAATGCCCCCTCGACCCGCCCGACGAGGGACATCGACTTCCTCGCGCGCATGAACAACTCCGCTGACACCGTTCTCCCGATAATCCGCGAGATTTGCTCTGCACAAGTCGAACCCGACGGCCTGGTTTTCGACGTGAACACGCTTGAGGCCGTGCTGATTAAGGAAGACGCCGACTATGAAGGCCTCCGGGTGACCTTCCTTGCCCGCCTGCAGAACGCCCGGGTGCCGATGCAGCTTGACCTCGGCTTCGGCGATGTCCTCACTCCCGCGCCCGTGCTCACCGATTACCCCACCATCCTGGACTTCGCACCGCCGCGCCTCTACGGCTACAGCCGGGAGACGGCCGTTGCGGAGAAATTCGAGGCCATGGTCAAATTCGGGCAACTCAACAGCCGCATGAAGGACTTTTTCGATATTCAGATGCTCGCCCGCCAGTTCGAATTCGACGGCACGACGTTGGCCACCGCCATCGCCAAGACCTTCGCCCGGCGGGAGACGGCGCTCGAAATTCCTCCCTACGCGCTCACTGAGTCCTTCGCTGCAGACTCAGTGAAAATCGCCCAGTGGAACGCATTTCTCCGAAAATCGAGAATCACACCTTCCCCTGGCGCCCTGGCCGAAGTCATCGCGGCCATTGCCGCGTTTCTGATGGCTCCTGCGCAGGCGGCGAATGAATCACGGACGTTTAGCGCCCAGTGGACTCCGCCCGGGCCTTGGAAGGAGAAACTGTGACACCCAGGCCGACGCTCATTTCCTTGTCACTGATCTGTCACAGAATCTGTTCCAAACCGTTCGTAAGTCGTTATAATTGGTGAAAACGTGGACTCGCGAATGGTTCCACGGTGACAACCTAACTCGTATTCCCGCACGAGGTTCTGACGACGCTTTTCACTCCCGAGGCGTGGCCTCCGAGGCCGAAGGGCAGGAATCAGCTTTGGACCGACACACAAGGCCGCAGTTCCAACACTTCGGCCTCGTGGAGGCCGACGCTCTGGAACCGGCCCTGTCGCCGGCTACGCTGCCTTGCGTTCATAGTGTTTCAACAGCCCGCCCACCGTCGACTGGGCTGGCATCACATGGTAGAATTGGGGGGTGCCTTTTGCGGTCTACATGTTCAATGAACGAGGGTTGCCGCTGGAAGCCCGGATTTGCAGGGCGACGGCTAGACCGAACGCGTTCATTCAAAATGCAAACATCAGCAAAAGGCGTTCTCCCGAGCAAATGGTTGGAGATTTCACGATGCCCAAGCTGGACTTCCGCAATATCGAGCAGGACCCCACACGATGTGGCGGGCAGCCCGTAGTAGTCGGGACCCGTGTCCGTGTGGGCGTCATTCTGGGCTGTTATCGTCAAGGGATGAGTGTGGAAGAGATCGTCCAGCAATACCCCGCCCTCAAGCCGGCTGACGTGCATGACGCCCTGGCGTACGCCTACGATCATTTGGACGAAGTCGAAGCCGACTTGGCGGCCGACGATGAAACTGCCGTCAAGGCCCGTTACACAGGCGGCCAGTCGGGATCATGAACGCCACCATGCGGGCATCGTCGTGTCCACCCAACGCGCGATTGGCGACCTCCTGCGCCGAATCGTGAACCTGACGAGTACGTTGGACGCCGAGAGCATGCAAGACCGGCTGGAGTATTTGAGCGATTGGTGAGAATCGAGGATCCTAACGGGTGGTGCATCCGCGTTCGAGGGACTGGTTGTTACCTGGCTCGCCAAGCCCCTCCACCAGCCGTTCGACCATTTCACGTGAGTGACCGTAGCACAAGCTGATCCGCAAACACGCCTCGCCCTGGGGAACGGTGGGCGGGCGAATGGCCGGCACGAAGAGCCCCTTCTCGCGCAATGAGGCCGACAGCCGAACAGCGGCCTCCGCTTCGTCGACAAGAACCGGGATGATCTGGCTTACCGAGCCGCCCGCATTCCATCCCCGATCGACCAGCCGGCGACGAAGTGCGGCCGCTCGATCAAGGAGTGCCGCCCGCCGCTCGGGCTCAGCAGCCACAATATCCAATGCGGCCAGCGACGCGGCTGCGACCGCCGCAGGGGCAGCAGTCGAGAATACGTAGGGTCGAGCCCGATTGACCAGCCAGTCGATCAACCGGCACTCGCCCACCACGTAACCGCCGTGGGAACCAAGGGCCTTGCTCAAGGTGCCCATGCGGACGGGGATGCGTGCCTCCACCGCCTGCGATTCCGCCACACCGCGGCCCGACTGGCCAAAGACACCCGTGGCATGGGCCTCGTCGATCATCAGCATGGCGTCGTGGCGTTCGGACACCTCCACCAGTTGCGCGAGCGGGGCCACGTCGCCGTCCATGCTGAAAAGGCTGTCGGTCACGATCAAGCGCCGCGAGTGGGCCACGTCTCGCTGGAGCAGTTTCTCTAGTTGTTGCCAGTCGCCGTGCGGATAGACCTTCACATCGGCACGCGACAGGCGGCAGCCGTCGAGCAGACTTGCGTGGTTCTTGCGGTCCGTAAAGACCACGTCGCCCGGCCCGACGAGCGCAGCGATCGTGCCTGCATTGGCAGCAAAGCCGCTGGGGAAGAGCAAGGCGGCTTCCGCCTGTTCGAACTCGGCGAGTCGCTGTTCCAACTGACGGTGCAGATCGCTGTGGCCGGAGATGAGCGGGCTGGCCCCGGCGCCCCAGCCCTGCGAGTCGAGTGCGGCTCGCACGGCCTGAGTCAGACGCGGGTCGGCCGCCAGGCCCAAGTAGTCGTTGCTACTGAAGTTGATCAACTCCCGGCCGTCCAGCCGCACGACCGCCCCCTGAGCCCCCCTGCGATCGGCCAGTCGGCGGCGCAGCTCCCGACGCTCCAGTCCGGCCAGTTCGCCGTCGATCCAGTTGAGCGAATTGTGCGTAGTGTGATGGGTCATGGGGTTGGCAGTCCGTTGGAGTACAGGCTTCAGCCTGCAAGACACAAGACAGGTTGGCGGTAGAATCTCGGAGAAGCTGGGCAGGCTGAAGCCTGTGCTCCAACGTCCGATTCTATCGTTATTGTTCCCAAATCGTCAAACAGCGGGTTGGCGTAAGCCTCGCTGCTGAAATATGTTACGATCTATGTTGGCGTGATCTGTCTGGAAATCTCCATTTTCTCTGCAACACGGGCCGCCCTGCGGCAACTATCTTCCCAGTCATGAATCCATCGAACGCCGTTGGCCGAGAGGAGCTTTCCCTCGCGCCGCATATCGACTGGTCGGAAGCGCTGGTGGAAAACGACCGCTGGTTGCGAACGGTCATCTATGCGCGGGTGGGAGAACGCCAGGCGGTCGACGAGATCTTTCAGGAAGTCTCTCTGGCGGCGATTCGCCAGCAGGCACCGCTGCAAGATCGCGGCAAGGTGGCTCCATGGCTCTATCGGACGGCCGTGATTCAGTCGTTGCTCTACCGCCGGAAGGCCGGGCGGCGACGGCAGTTGGGCGCTCGGTATGCCGCAGAGGTGCGACCTGCGGAGATCGACCCGCGGCAGGTGGATCCGTTGGGCTGGTTGCTGGCGGAGGAGCGGCAGCAACTGGTCCGCAAGGCATTGGTACAGCTTTGTCGGCGCGACCGGGAGATTCTGTTGCTCAAATACACGGAGGATTGGAGCTATCGGCAGTTGGCCGAGCACTTGGGAATCAGCGAGAGTGCCGTTCAGGCCCGGTTGCATCGCGCCCGCGGGCGAATGCGAGACCTGATGAGAGTATCGGACGATGATTGACGACCTGCAACTTGACATGTTGGTGGACGGCGAACTAAGCGACGAGGAGCGGCGCGAGGTGCTCTCGCGTCTCGACTCGGAGCCGGACGGTTGGCGGCGCTGTGCACTGGCTTTTCTCGAGGTACAGAGTTGGCGCGAGGCGATGCGATCCGTTTCGGGCGAGCCGGCCGCCGCGACGGCACCGGGTGGCCGCCGATCTTGGTCTTCATGGTCGCGGCATCGCACGGTTCTGGCCGTGGCAGCCGGCCTCTTATCGGCCTTTGGGTTGGGGCTCGCCCTTGACCATCTGGTCGGATCGGATACTCAACACTCGGCGCCGATTCCTGCCGCCCGTCACGTGGCCGAGGCGTCGCCGCCCAAGGAATCAGAGAGCGTCCGGCCCCCCGTGATTCCCTCGCCGCAACCTGCTCCTGAATTGGAGGCGCCTTACCAGGTTGTGACGCTTCCCGTTCAAGACCCGGTGAGCGGCGAGACGGAATCGGTGGCCATGTCGGTTGTACCCCAGGAGTATCTTGGGGAGGGTTGGCCTTACCAATTGCCGTCGGTGCTCCCCGACGACGTAGTCCGCATGCTCCAGCAACGCGGAAACGACGTGGTGCAACAGCGGCATCTGGTGCCATTTCAGGCCGCCGACGGACGCAGGGTCGTGTTCCCAGTGGACGAGGTGCAAATCGTGCCGGTGGCAAACCGGGGGTATCAGTAGCGTCCCTCAAGTGTTGAGGGGGAAATCGCGTTTCAAGGAAGTGTGTGGCGGTATCGAGATCGAGATTACGGGAAAGGAGTGAAGCGATGTTCTT
The DNA here is from genome assembly GCA_012719125.1 of Planctomycetaceae bacterium. Taxonomy (GTDB): domain Bacteria; phylum Planctomycetota; class Planctomycetia; order Pirellulales; family Thermoguttaceae; genus JAAYAY01. The sequence goes on from JAAYAY010000195.1 coordinate 6,226, forward strand.
GAGCAGATTGAGCCGAACCGTGGTCGTTTGGGGCGCTCTGGCGTTCCTGGCGGCGGGAGTTGCTTTGGGGCAGACGCCCGATGCGGAAAGGAAGAGTGCGAAAGACAACCCGTCGATTGTCGAGATCCCCGGTATGCCGGGTCCGGAGGGTCATGGCATCTACCCGCCACCGACCTTCCCTACACCGCCCACGTTCCTTACACCGCCGGGTGGGCACACGGGCGGGGCCATCATCATGCAACCGCCGATTCCGCCGGGGCAGATGCCGCCGATGATCTGGCCGTTTGGCGAGGGACCGCAGGAGGTCGTCAAGCCGAGCGACCATTGGATCGGCGTGCAGTGCGGCCAGATGAGTCCGGCGTTGAGGACTCAGTTGGGATTGGAAGAAGACCAGGGCGTGCTTGTGGAGGCCTTGGTGGACGACAGTCCCGCGACGAAGGCGGGCATCGAGAGGCACGACGTGTTGATTCAGGCGGGTGACCGCAAGTTGACCAAGGTGCAGGACCTGATCGACGAGGTCGATGCGGTCAAGGACGGCAAGTTGTCGGTCGAGTTGGTCCGCAAGGGCGAGAAAAAGAAGGTGGAGTTGACGCCGGTGAAGCGCCCGCCGGTGGAGGTCCCCGGCGACAAGTCGGCCGAAGGACCCGGCGAGGAGTGGCAGAAGTTTTTCGACTACATGCAGCAGTGGGAGCCCGGCAAGGACGGACGGCCCTCGATGAAGTTTCAGTTCTGGCGTCAGCCGGGCACGATCATGCCGAGCCCTCCGAAGCCGGAGGCCAAACTGCCCGGCAATGTGAAGATCAAGGTTCTCAGGCAGGGCGAGAAACCGGCGGAGATTGAAGTCACCCGCGGCGATGAGAGCTGGAGTATCAACGAAGGCGAACTCGACAAGCTGCCCGCCGATCTCCGGCCACACGTGGAGCGGATGCTGGGCCGTCATCACGGCCCGGGCGATTCGTGGAACTGGTTTCCCAAGGACTTCAAGGTGCCCAACCCGCTGGAAGGTCGCGAGGGGATGATCGAGAAGAAGTTCGAGGAACTGAGCCGCCGCATCGACCAGCTACCCAACCCGCTGGAAGGCCGGGAGGGCGTGATCGAGAGGCGTTTTGAGGAGATGAATCGCCGGCTCGACCAGTTGCGCGACTCGATCGAACAACTCCGCGGCAAACGCCGGGAGAAGGCCGAGGAGGAGCCGAGTGCCGAGCCGAAACCGGAGAAGAAACCAGAGCCGAAGAAGGAAGAGGCCAAACTGAAGCCGGCGGGGCCGGAGGCGTAGGCTGGGGCTTGACGTTCCGCTGCACAAACGAGCAACTGCGGCTACGGGGTCGGCGTTCTTGAAGCACCGGCCCCGTTTCTGTTTTTGGCATAGTGGCGGGGACAACGGTGCTATCCTGCCTCCGACTTCTCTCGTTCCTCAAGCTCCAGCTTGGAAACGCACATCCCCGAAGCTCTGCTTCGCAACGCAATGTGTCGATTTCCAATTGCCGGGATTCATCGGACGAAGGCAGTAACTTGGTCCGCCACTCACCTGTGAGATCATAGTTCGTCATATCCCCAGGCGGTCGCGTTCATGGTGATTCTGCCGACGCAGTGAGAACGCTATTGAGAATGCTTCTCCAGCAAATCCCGCAACCGCTTCACATCTCTTGTCGAACCAAGTTGCTTGTACAACTCAAGCGATTCTTGCCACATTTCTCTCGCATTGCTCCATTCGCCGCGGTTCTTGTGGAGTGTCCCGAGATTACACCAGTTAATGGCCATTCCAACGCGATTTCCAAGACTCTCATTAATCTCGAGCGCTTTTCTGTACATTCGTTCTGCTTCGTCCCAGTCACCACGACGCGAATAGACGTTTCCAAGGTTGGAGAAGTTCATTGCCAAGATGCCGTGACGTCCGACCTGCCCCGCAAGCTCCAGTGCTTTGTGATGCAGATGCTCCGCAGCATCCGTGTCGCCCTGCGCATTACATACAATGCCGAGGTTGCCGTAGATGATGGAAGCCGAATCCTCTCGGTCAAGCTGCCCGCATATCTCAAGTGACTTCTCCAGGTAACTCGTGGCTTCGGCGTAGTTATGCCGTGCCTCCTGCACGTTGCCGAGATTATTGTAGTCTGATACCATTCCATCCAGTTGCCCGACCGTCTCATCAATGTCAAGTGCTTTGCGATAGGCCTCCTCGGCCTTGGACAAGTCACCACGTGCGAAGTGGATATTACCGAGAAGACGGTAGCTCCGAGCTAGAGTGGCCTGATGTTCGATATACTCGTCTGATTGGAGCAAGGCGTTGATGATCTGTTCCGCCTGCTTCAATTCACCAAGTTCCGCAAGCAAGAAGGCTCGTTCGGTTTGCCATTGAGCCACGAAGTCACCCAAATATGCGGCTGATGCTTCTTCGACATCCCGGACACGTTGTTCGAGCTCTGCGACCCGAAACCACTTCTCGTTTGCCGAGAGATTTGCCGTAGCGACATGATCGAAGTCCAAATAACTCAGCGGCCTCATTTCGTCAATAGTCGTGTCCGCTACGAACTCAAACCGATGGCTGCGATATCGCCAGAAGTCCTTTGCGTGGATTGCCATCAGGTTCGCGGCATAGGCAGGAAGCCAGAACACCACGGGGCAGGTGAATCGTCGTTGCCAGAGATCGCGAGAAGCGTTAAGTGAGATGAAAGTCAGTTGCTCGAATTCCCGTGACGGAACGCTTGCCTCCAAGTCGACAATGAAGATCGCCTTCGGAGTGGACTCGTTAACTCGATCCAGCACAGCCTGATAAACGTCAACCGTACTTTCCGGAATGGATATCACCTGTAATGTTGCGGATTCGGCAAGCCGGCGAACAAGATGGTTGCGGAGTGCAGTGTTGTTGCAGATAGCTACACTCAACGAGAAACAGCTTTCCGACACTTCGAGCATCCGCTTCATAGCTGCCAGTTCGCCATTCTGACGAACCGTCTCGGGATAGCTCGGACTTTGGTCGCTGATGGGAACGGTCATGGTTGCTGAATAAGCGAATCCGGCGATGTCAGGTCGGCGACCATTGGGTTGAGGCCGTACCATTCTCGGTCGTTGACGTACTGCAAGATTGCCCTACAATTGAGGAGCTCACGGAACGCTTCTTCGTGCTCGGCGCCGCGGGCGAATCGTCCCGACCTGCGGATCTCAGCAATAATCGGCCAATGGCAGGCCATCAGCATCCGGGAGTACTCACGATTTCCTTCCAACTGGGCCCGCTTCAAGGACTCTTGATTGATTGGCAGGCCGCGTGTAATGATCGCCTCACGAACCAGGGTCATCAACTCCGTGGGCTGACCGCCGCTGAGTCGGATCAGGTCGAAACCGATTTCCTCATTCTCAAACACCTCGCCGAATTCTGCTCCCGCAGCGCGAAGTCGACGATCGATGATCCCACGAAAACAATCGATACCCGGTTGGTGAGGTCTGCATTCGGGAGGCGGAGTGGAAACCTTGGTCATTGGCACAACGGGCACGCCCCCGTAGTTGCGACGAATGGAACTCTCATGATGGGAATAGGCAAGCGACAGCGGAATCGTGTAGACGACATGGCACCTGAAACCCGTCAGTTGCGCCGCTCGATTGATGAAGAGGTATTCGTCGGTTGTGGCAATCATGCCCTCGCGAGGTCGGACAATTAGCTTGTCGAGGTCGTCAACAATCAGGACCAAGCCCTGCTTGTCTTTCTTGCTCAGTTCGACGAGGGCCTCACCAATCAAATCGTTGGCTGCTTCGAGCAAGTTGCTCGTATCCGGCTCAAGTGCCTCGCGGATCTTCTTGCGCGCTTCCGGGCTGCCCTTGATTTCTCCCGAAACCTTCAGCAGGTCCGTGCCAAGAGAGAATGTGTCAAAACTGATTTCGGATGTGACCAGGTTCTTGAGCCGTTCGAGGCGATTCGAAAATGCCCGGGTTTCAGGTCGATGCCTTCATGGCTCTTCAGATCCACGGCCAACTGTCGGACGAGCGCAAGCAGCACGTCCGGAAAATCGACGTCGTTGCGATCGAGGTGCTCGTCGGCCTGAAGGTAAACAACGCAGTAGGAAGGATCTCCATCTTCGAGGTCTTTCTTGAGCCGAAAGAGTTCGGTCGACTTGCCGCTCCCATTATGCCCGGCAAGCACTTGGCACGTCGGTTCCCCGGATTCAGAAAGACGGATCGTCTGTGCGAGTCTCCGAATCGGATGCTGATTTCCGCGGACAGGCTCTAGATCGACGTAGAGATCTCGCTGATCATAAGGGCGGAGCGGTTTACCGGAAAACTGCTGATAGACGCGTTTGGCGAGATCGCTCATCGTCGGCTCCAACCAGATGTATCTGAGGGCTCAGGCACTGCTCCATTCTTAGGTTCGGTAGCAAGGCGCACATTGCTGAATCTATTCTACAACCACCCGCCGGCAGGGGGAAGGACTCGCTTCATTCCATCGCATTTGCCCCTCACTAAGGCTTCTGCGGGGCCCCGTAGTGCGGGAAGCGGTCTTGGATCGCTTCGACTTCCATTTCTTCTTCGCGCATGGCTTCCATGGCGATCACAGCGGCGTCGGCGGCCTGGATGGTGGTCAGGCAGGCGACGCCGTTGGCGATGGCGGCGGCGCGGATCTGGCCTTCGTCGGTTCGGGCGCCCTTGCCGCTGGGGGTGTTCATGACCAGCTTCAACTCGCCGTTGAACATGTAGTCGAGCACGTTGGGGTGGCCTTCCTGAAGCTTCTTGAGCCGCTTGACCTGAATGCCCGCCTCTTCCAGCCTGGCGGCGGTGCCGCGTGTGGCCAGGAGTTCATAGCCCATCTTTTCGAGCCGCCTGGCCAGGCCGACCAGGTGATCCTTGGCGGCATCGGCCACGCTGAGGAAGATCTTGCCTTCGCGAGGCAGCAGGGTGCCGGCCGACAACTGGCTCTTGGCAAACGCGATCGAGAACCGCTCGCTGATGCCCATCACCTCACCCGTCGATTTCATCTCCGGTCCGAGCACGATATCGATTCCCGCGAACTTGGCGAAGGGGAAGACGGCCTCCTTGACCGAGACGTGAGCAGGGATGGGTTCACGATAGTAGCCCAGCTCGGAGAGTTTCTTGCCGGTCATGACCTTGGCGGCCAGCTTGGCCACCGGCATGCCGGTGGCTTTTGAGACAAACGGCACCGTGCGGCTCGCCCGGGGATTGACCTCGATCACGTAGACGTTGGGACGCCCGTTCTCCTCCTTGACAGCGAACTGGACGTTCATCAAGCCGACGACCTTCAGTTCGCGGGCCATGGCGGCGGTCGCTTCCCGGATCTCGTCGCGCACGGGGCCAGGCAGACTGTAGGGGGGAATGGCGCAGGCCGAGTCGCCCGAGTGAACGCCGGCCTCCTCGATATGCTCCATGATCCCCGCCACGATCACTTTCTCGCCGTCGGCGATCGCGTCGACGTCGACTTCAGTTGCGTCTTCCAGGAAGCGGTCGATGAGCACCGGTTGCCCCTGGGCGACGATGAACGCCTCGGTGACAAACCGCTCGAACTGGGCCGAATCGTAGCAGATCTCCATGGCGCGTCCGCCGAGGACAAAACTCGGCCGGACCAGGGCCGGAAACCCGACCTTGGCGACTTCCGCCCGTGCCTGAGCCATGGTCCGGGCGATGCCGTTGGCCGGCTGCCGGAGGCCGAGACGCTCGAGCAGGTTCTTGAATTTTTCCCGGTCCTCGGCGTCTTCGATCGTGTCGACGCTGGTGCCGATGATCGGCACGCCGGCATTCGACAAAGCCCGAGCCAGGTTGAGCGGAGTCTGCCCGCCGAACTGGACGATCACGCCGTCGGGTTGGACGCGATCGCAGATATTGAGCACGTCTTCAGTGGTGAGCGGTTCGAAGAACAAGAGGTCGCTGGTGTCGTAGTCGGTGCTGACGGTCTCGGGGTTGGAATTGACCATGATCGACTGGATTCCCAACTCGCGCAAGGCGAAGCTGGCGTGGCAGCAGCAGTAATCGAATTCGATTCCCTGGCCGATACGGTTGGGACCGCCGCCGAGGATCATCACGCGTTTCTGATCCGGTTTCTTGGGCGGCACTTCATCTTCCAGATAGACGGCTCGCAGTTCATCTTCGCCGAGCAGCACCGTCAAATCTTCCTGTCCGGGAGGAACCTTGGACGCCTCGGTTTCGACCGGATCTTCGTAGGTGGAGTAGTAGTAGGGCGTGTAGGCCTCGAACTCGGCGGCACACGTGTCGACGGCCTTGAACGTGGCCACGATTCCGCGCCGCTTGCGTTCCTCGCGGATGTCCATCTCCGCCTCGCTCCAGATCGTGGCCAGTTGGCGATCGGAAAACCCGAACTGCTTGGCCTTGCGGAGCAGGCGGTCGTCGGTGTCGGCGATGCCCTTCTTCGCCCGCAGTTCCTCTTCGAGTTCGACAATCTCGGCCAGGTTGTCGAGGAACCAGGGGTCGATGCCGGTCCGCTCGTAGATCTCTTCGATCGACATGCCGTACTTGAGGGCGTAGCGGAGATACCAGATTCGCTGATCGCCCGGCCTGGCGACTTTCGTGCGGACCTCGTCGAGCGACGGCTGCTCGGGCGTGCCCCACAGGTCCTTGCCGTCGCAGCCGAAGCCGAAGCTGCCCACTTCGAGACCGCGGAGGGCTTTCTGGAACGACTCCTTGAACGTTCGCCCGATCGCCATGGTTTCGCCGACGCTCTTCATTTGCGTGGTCAGCTCGGCGTTGGCTTCCGGGAATTTCTCGAAGGCAAAACGAGGAATCTTTGTGACGACGTAGTCGATGGTCGGCTCGAAGCAGGCCCTGGTTTCGCGGGTGATGTCGTTGGGCAGTTCGTGGAGCCGGTAGCCGACGGCCAGCTTGGCCGCGATCTTGGCGATCGGGAATCCCGTCGCCTTGGACGCCAGCGCACTGGAGCGGCTGACTCGCGGATTCATTTCGATGACGACCATGCGGCCGTCGTCGGGATGGATGGCGAACTGGATGTTCGAACCGCCGGTTTCGACGCCAATCTCGCGGATCACGGCCAGCGAGGCGTCGCGCATGTACTGGTATTCTTTGTCGGTGAGGGTCTGCGCCGGCGCCACCGTGATCGAATCGCCCGTGTGGACGCCCATCGGGTCGAAGTTCTCGATCGAGCAGATGATCACGACGTTATCGTCCTTGTCGCGCATCACCTCCATCTCGTATTCTTTCCAACCGAGCACCGATTCTTCGATGAGCACTTCGTGGACCGGCGATTCGGACAATCCGCGGGCGACCTTCTCGTTGAAGTCCTGAAGGTTGTAGGCGATGCTGGAACCGGTGCCGCCCAGGGTGAAGCTGGGCCGGACGACGCAGGGGAGGCCGATCTGTTCCGCGGCGCGACGGGCTTCTTCGAGGGAGTGCACCGTCTCCCCGCGGCAGACTCCCAGGCCGATCTTTTCCATGGCGGCTTTGAATTGATCGCGTTCTTCGGCCTTGGCAATCACTTCGGCGGTGGCGCCGATCATCTCGCATCCGAACTTCTGGAGCACGCCGTGGCGGTCGAGATCCATCGCCAGATTCAAACCCGTCTGACCGCCGAGGGTGGGCAGCAGGGCGTCGGGACGTTCCTTTTCGATGACCTTGGCGACGATTTCCCAGGTGAGCGGTTCGATATAGGTCCGGTCGGCCGTGGCCGGGTCGGTCATGATCGTGGCCGGATTCGAGTTGACCAGCACGACCTCGTATCCCTCTTCACGCAGGGCTTTGCAGGCCTGGGTTCCCGAATAGTCGAACTCGCAGGCCTGACCGATGATGATCGGGCCGGAACCGATGAGCAGGATCTTATGGATGTCGTCGCGTCGTGGCACGTTCGGTGTTCCTGGTCGCTTGATCACTCGCCCCGACAGCCAAAGGGGGACTGTCCCGATTTTTGTGGCAGGACGCCACAAAAATGGGACTGTCCCCTTCCGGCACGATCACGAGCACAGAATTCGGTACAGACCCGCCAAAGGCGGTCGGGGCGTTTTCTCGCATCTATTGGAAGCATCCCCACCGGTCGTGGGGAAAGCTCGCTCTAAAATCCCTCAAGTTTATCACGGCGAGGGCCTGTTCTTCAAGTGGCTGAAGCCAAGCAACTGATCGTCAGGCTTACCTACCATAAGACAAGCGATCCGCCACAGCTCTCCCTCCGCGACCTATTTCATAACCTCATAGTTCCGCTGGGCTTCCGCCAACTGCTCGACCGTAAGCCCTTCCGCCATCCTTACGCCTTCCATGGCTTCCTCCTTCATTTCGACCGGAAAATAGGCAAACCTCCTCCCGTGGTGTCTCTCACATTTCCCACCCACAACCAAGACGCTCACCCCATGAGGGCGATATTCTTGGGATTGCCCTGTATCCAAATGGGCCGCCTCGCTAGAATCCCGCGTTTCTCTCCCGGCAGTCGATGACAGGAGGTTTTCCCGATGAAGACACGATGTCTTGCGGCCGCGTGGATCCTCATCAGTTGTGTGGCCGTGGCGCAGGGCCAGACGCGTTTGGCCATCATGACCGAGGAGGAATCGCCGGTTTGGCCCGAGCGGTATGGACAGGAGGCGGACCTGAAACTCTATCCTCAGGACACGCCCCAACAGTCGATTGAGTCGGTGATCAAGGCCATGAGAGAGGCCGACATCTCCTACATGCTGGCCCATCTCGTCTCACCGACAGAAGTCGATCGCAAGCTCAAGGGAGACCGCGACGCCTTCCGGAAACTGGCCGTCAAAGCCACTCCGGAAAAGACCAAGGCGATGGTGACGGAACTCCAGAAGCTATTGGATGACGGCACCTGGACGATGCGCCGCAATCTCTGCTGGGCCACCGTCGACGGCAAACGGGATCTGACTCTCGAGAAGGTCGGCAATCGCTGGTTCATGCACAACACGCCGGTCAAACGTCCGGAAGCGATCAGTCCTGCATCCCTGGAATCCACACCATAAGTTGTTGTGACAAAACAAGTTGCCTTGGCCACGGAGGGGCTTGCAAATCCCCCCCGGGAAGTGTATGTTGATGAAGAAGGGCACTAGGATTTTGCGGGAGATTTACGCAACCATCACGGGTGAGCACCGATCCTGGTGCGCCGCAAACCGATGCAGGACATTCTCTTCGACTACGAAATGTTGCCGACGACATGGTTCTATGTGTCGTCGTTGTTGATCATCGGTATCTTCTTCAAATTCCAGCGTTTCTTCTGCATCCGCAATCTTGATCTGGTCGGTCTGCTCACCTTCTCGCCGGGCCTTCTCCTGGTGGCCAATGGCAAGACGGCCTGGGGATACGCCTGGGTGTTCTTCATCGGCGCCCTGTTCTTGATCCGGCTGCTCGTCGACCAGATCCTGGTCCGCAGGCCGCTCCTGGAACCGAACCTCAACGCCAGCGGTCTCACGTTCACCGGGATCGCCCTGGTCGTCTTCCTGATGACCAACGTCGTCACCAACAAGGAGACGCCCCTGACCGAGGAGGTCATGAGCGGGAGCCTGGCGGTCCACGGGGAAGGGTGGGAATCGATCTATGCCTTTTCAAACCAGTACGTGAAGCCGGCTGAAACCGTACCGGACGAGTCTGCTCCCACCGCCGCTCAGGAGCAAGCCAAAGACGCGAAGGCGGAGAGATACATTCCCACGCCGTTGATTCGCACGGCGGCGGTTCTGGCGAATCTGGCCCTTGTTCTGGGGATCGTGTTCATCGGGTATCGCCATTTCGGCAATTTTCAGACGGGGGTGGCGGCCGGGTCGCTCTACCTGCTCCTGCCTTACACGAGCCAGATGACCGGGCGAGTGGACTACGTGGTCCCCGCCCTGTTGTTGGTGTGGGCCGTGGCTGCCTATCGCCGGCCCATTTTGGCGGGGCTCCTGATTGGCCTAGCAACCGGGTGCATCTTCTACCCGCTGTTCTTGTTGCCGTTGTGGATCAGCTTCTACTGGAGACGGGGAATCGCTCGGTTCCTGATCGGCCTGGGCATCGCCTTCGTCCTCCTGATGATCTTCTGGCTGGCAACCGCCGCCCAGGTTCAGAGCTTGGGCGACCAGTTGCTCGATTTCAGCGGGATCCGCTACTTCTACGGCAAAGACGCCGACGGATTCTGGGCTGAACACGGACGATTGCCCTATCGTATCCCGATCATCGCGGCCTTTTCCGCCGTCTGCGGCAGCCTCGCCCTCTGGCCCGCTCAGAAACACCTGGGAACGCTGATCAGTTGCTCGGCCCTGGTGATGCTCGGCACCCAATTCTGGCATCCCTACCAGGGCGGGCTCTACATGGGTTGGTACCTGCCGCTCCTCGTACTCACCGTGTTCCGCCCCAACCTCGAAGATCGCGTCGCCTTGACCGCCGTCCCCGACCTCTGGCAATCGCGCCGGCGAGCCGAAAACTCCGGTTGACGCGGTGCGTGATTCTCGCGAAGGCGGGAATCCAGATCGGAAATTGCAGGCAAACAAGTCAACGACAGGCCCCTTAGAGGCGTTTTGTATTGGGTGGCACGCTCAGAGCGCAGCGATGGGCGTGGATGGTCAGGTCACCACGCCCATCGCTGCGCTCTGAGCGTGCCACCCTTGAGTAATCCAGCTAAGCATTGTTCGAGGATTGAGTGTCGCACTGTAGGACAGGTTTGCAGTTCCTGCAACCTGTCCAAGGCATGTTGCCAGTCCATCCTGCGACAGCTATTTCTCGAACGATGCTAAGTTCAAGTTTCGCACATTTTGAGAGGTAAGTTGACGTCAAAATGATGTCGGCCTCCGTGCCTGAATCGGCTACCTTATTGGGTACTTTCATCCGAAGGACAGCCAAACGGCAAGGAGGCCGATCA
>JAAYAY010000196.1 GCA_012719125.1 Planctomycetaceae bacterium
GCGACTGCGTCGCGGGGCTGACCCTGGGCTATGGTGTTGAACCGCTTCGCGGTACCTGGGTGTGGACTCGCTCGTTGTCGTCGCTTAGACTCAGGTTTCCACCACCAGGCTTCAGTATCCGTAAGTGAATTACTTGCCGATTCTCCGGGGCGTGCTGCGCGACGCCCCTATCTGTCTGGCTTCGAATTCGGGAAGTTGTTTGTTTACGCGTTTTCAGGAGGCTTCGACATGCGATGTTTCAAGGGTGTGCATCGGCGTTTCGGTTGGTTTGGGGCGATCCTTCTGGGATTTGCGTGTTGGCTGGCGTGGTCGGGGGAGGCGTGTCTGGCCGTCGACGCCGACATTCTGCTGCGCGGCGGGACGATTTACGACGGGACGGGTTCCGAGGGGACGGTCGGCGATGTGGCCGTTCGGGGCGAGCGGATCGTGGCGGTGGGGAAGTTCGATGTCGGCAAGGTGGATCGCGAGATCGACTGCACGGGCCTGATCGTGGCGCCCGGGTTCATCGACCTGCATACTCATTGCGACGGGACCATCCTGAGTTCGGCCACCCGCGACAACCTGAATTATCTCACTCAGGGATGCACCACGGTCGTGACCGGGAATTGCGGCGGGGGAAAGGGGGATATCGCAAAGTTCCTCGACGACATTGACCGCAACGGAGCGGGGACCAATATCGCTCATTTGATTCCGCAGGGGAACGTGCGCGGGGCGGTGCTTGGGCAACAGTTGCGGCCGGCAACTGCCGAAGAGATCGCCAAGATGCACAAGCTGATCGACGACGGCATGCGGGCGGGGGCGTGGGGCATGTCGACGGGGCTGATCTATGCGCCGGGCTGCCATGCCAAGGTGGACGAGATTGCCGAACTGGCAAAGAGAGTGGCCGCCCACGGCGGCATTTACGCGACGCATCTTCGCAGCGAGGAGGATCGCCTGATCGAGGCGATCGAAGAGGCTCTCGAGGTCGGCCGACTCGCGAAGATCCCCGTCCACATCGCCCACTTCAAATCGAACGGCAAGCCCAACTGGGGACACCTGCGGGATGCGGTTGCGCTCATCAACCAAGCGCGAGAGGAGGGCCTCGTCGTCACGGCCGACCAGTATCCCTACGTGGCCTGCGCCACTTCGCTCGATTCGCTTTTGTTGCCGCACGACAGGATTCCGGAGGGACGCTACAACGTCGTCAAGCGGATGAAGGCCGATCCCGAATTCGACAAGGCGATTCGCGACCTGATTCGTTCGCAGCTTTCGCTCACCCGGACGATCGCCCTGTCGGCCTGCAAGACGCCCGAGTGGCGAGGGCGCCATCTTGCCGAGATTGCCGAGAGCGAGAACATGGACGTGGTGGATCTCGTGGTCAAGTTGCACGAGCAGGGGGGCGCCAAGGCGGTGAGTTTCTCGATGTCGGAGGACGACGTGTTGTTCGGGATGACGGTTCCCTGGGTGGCCACGGGGTCGGACGGGGCCGGGCATGTGGCCAAGCCCGGCGCCGCCATGCATCCCCGCAGTTTTGGCGCGTTTCCCAGGAAGATCGGCCTCTACTCCATGCAGAAGAAGGCCCTTCCCCTGGCTCAGGCCGTCCGCAGTTGCAGCGGACTACCCGCCGATATCTTTGGATTGTCCGAGCGGGGTTACCTTCGCGAAGGAAACTGGGCCGACGTCGTGGTGTTCGATCCGAAGACATACATCGATCAAGCGACTTTCGAGGAGCCGGCAGTGCTTTCGACCGGCGTGCGTTACCTGCTGCTGGCCGGGAATCCGGCCATTGACCAGGGCGAGCCGAGCAAGCAGCTTTACGGCCGGGCACTGCGGCACAAGAGCACGCTGTCGCCGGATGAATAGGCGGGTGTCGTTGCTCCGACCTCGCCCGCCTATGAGAAGGGCTGCATCGGAAAGGCCTTGCTGCTTCACGGGAGCCGAGCGGCAACAGCAGGTCGCACACGGCGACAGGGCGGTTCGATCGGATCCTTTCGACAGAGGGAACGTATCATGTCCGCGTCCGCAAGGACGGATATGAGGCGAAGGTCGTGGAGGTGGAAGTGGGGCGGGAGTGGAAGCGGGTTGAGGTGGAGTTGAGGCGGGGCTGATAGGGTAGTCCCAGCCTACCAGCGCAGGTTCTCTCCACAGTGCGGGCAACGTTCCATGCCATAGGGTCTTCGCCGACGGCAATGGGGGCATCGGAAGAGAGGCAAACGCTTTCCCAAGTAGAAGAACAGGAATACGGCGCAGAGGATCGCGAGGAACCACGACACGGCGATATCGGCAGGGATGGTGTTTGCCAAAGGCTGGTTGGCTTTCAGCGATCTTCAAAGAAGCTCGCGCGAGTGCTCGGGGCGAGAGAGCAGAGCACGGTTCTGCTGCCCCGATTTCGCAGCCGACGATTGAAGACGACAAGTGCTTCAATACAGGCCGCGCTGAAGGATTTCACGTTCGAAAAATCTACCAGCACTTTGCTGTCGATTTCCAGCAAGTCGGCGAGTTGTGAGAAATCGTCGCGCAGCTCAGCCTCAGTTTCTTGGGGAAACTCCTTAGCCCCCTTGAACTTCACGTGCGTCAGAAAGGAAGAACGGGAGACGCTCAAGTGGGTGAAGCTCGACGGCAACGGGCCGCTTGCCTTTGCCTCGTCCATGTTCACGGATTTCGGCGTCAGAGCACCGATTGCCTCGTCGCGATCGTCGTACATTTCAAAGATTCGATGCGGATACTTCGCCAAACCGTCTTCTCCTTTCACTTAGGTTGAGCTTGCACGCTTCTGCGGACTCTTTCCGGATTGTCGTCAGCCGGCTCTTCGGACACCGCGGTATCTTCCTTCCGCTTCTTCCGGCGAGCTCGCTTGTCATCGGCCTTCTGTTTCTTCAACCGTTCGCGTTGCATTTTTTCGAACGTGTTGTTGTCTCTTCCCATGAATTCTCCTTGTTCGTACCGACTCTCAACAGAAAACCGCCCCTGCGCACGAATCGAAGTCGCCAATCGATCAAGGGCCAAGACGCGCAAGTGAGATAGTCCCACCAACAGCATCCACCCGAATCGGCCGCGAATTGAGAGAGGTTCGCGGCGGAGTCGCAATCAAACGACTCAAAGCGACAGAAGCCAGGCAGCAGGCCCGAGACTGAGAATCATGTGCCTCAGACAGGGGATATTGTAGCACTCGGGACGGTTTCCGAACAGGGCAAGTGCGGGTAAGGTGTGTTGGAGCAAGGTGAAACGGTAGTAACCGCATACCCCTCTCGCAGAGGCAGGACGTGGACAAGAGCCATGCGAGAGGTGAGTATTCGGCAACGGCGAGCCGTTTTCCGGAACATCCGGCCTTGCCGATCAAGAAATTGGAGCTACAATATTTGTAGGTGCACATATTGCAGGTTCTATATTTGGATGCCCAAAGCCGTCCGGTCTGCTCCAGAAACAGGAACTCCTTTGCCATGGTCCGTACAGTCCGAGTCACTCGCAAGACGTTTATCGAGGATCGCCAAGGGCGAACTTTTTCGGACGTGCTCGACGATCCCGAACAACCTTTTGACGACATTTTGGCGTTTTTCAACGATGGAGAACGTCAACGCCGCATGGAAGAAGCCGAGATTCATCACGATCGCCCGGCCTTGTCGGGGGTGATTCGGGAACTTGAGTCGCAGCCGAATATCGATCGTTTTCTAGAGACCAAACATCCACGGCTTACGAAGCGATTGCGACAGGCCGTGGGCGTCGTGGTTCGCCTCATCATGGAACAGCGAGGCTGGCGGAAGACGGGCAAGAAGGGTTCGCTGGGCGTGCGAGCCGCGGTTGCGAAAGGCAACCGGACCCCGGGAGCGTATCACAACACGGGGGGGTTGGCCTTCTGGTTTCTGCGTGCCGAGCGATATGAGTTGATCGACGGGATGCCGTTTCGGCATGTGCGAGACCGCAGTGAATCCGCCGATCGCCTGAAGCAGCAGGCTTCCCGCTAGCCTCGTGTAGGTGATGGTGTGAGTTAGTCTGGCGCCGCCAGAAGCGGCGATCCCTATTCGGACATCAGAGCATCGTACTTCTCCCAGGAAATCTACTCCTTCCCTGAATTCTTGCTCAGCGACGCAGTCGACTCCTTCGCGAAGTTCTTCTTCGTAACCTGAACAGAACCTATGGGTTTTGGAGATTCGGCTGTGTTGCGCAAACAGATTGTCCCGGACAAGGTGCTTCATAACAAAGTCACCCAGCGACTTGCCAGAGCAGGGATGGGGGCCGGCTGCTCGCTGAGGGTTTCCGTCAAGAATGGGCAGGTTACCCTTTCGGGCACCATCCTGCGCGACTTGCAGCGCCGTCCCGCTCTGAGAGCCGCCCAGGGGATCGATGGCGTCCGACAGGTGATCGACCAGTTGAAGGTGGAAGCCAAGAAGGTCTGGAAACCCAAGAAGGTGGACGAGCAAGCGAAGAGCGTGAATGTGGAGCCCGAGGCTCCGTCCGCAGAAGCCGAGGAAGAGACTGACGCCCCCACTTCCGCCTGACCAAATCAAGAGGAATTTTGCCATGAGCCGACTCGAAGCCACCAAAACCTCCGTGCCTGAGGCGACCAACCGATCCGAATTGCAGGGCGCCGGCATCCAGGTCGACGACACGAAGGCCATCGCCTGCTACGCCAATTTCTGCCGCGTGACGGGGACCCCCGAGGAGTTGATCATCGATTTCGGGCTGAATCCTCAGCCGGTAGGTCCGCATTCGGAACCGATCGCAATCACGCAACGCATTGTCACAAACCTGTTTACTGCGAAGCGGCTGCTCCAGGTCCTGCAACTGACGATCGACCGTCACGAGGCCGCCTTCGGTGCGCTCGAGACGAACGTCGAGAGACGGGTGCGCCGAACTTGACAAACCGCTTGTACTTGATTCCGGCAGGCTTATGAAAGCGTTCAATGTGTCGATGCTTCTTTTTCGTTCAGTTTCTCGGTGATCCACAACTTGCAGATGACCCAATCCAGGTTCGAAAGACTCCTGGCCTCGATTCCGGAGTTTCGCCTGACGCGAGTTACGGCGCCGACGCATGTTTGATCCCCGAATTGGACAGTGCGATTATGCAGATTTCCGGAAAGCCCGCCCTCTGAGCTATTGTCATGGGTACCACAAAAATCACGCGACAGGATTTCCTTCGCGATCGTCAAGGCCGGGAGTTTTCGGACGTCTTGGAGGATCCGGCCGCGCCTTTCGACACGGTGATCGAATTCTTCAACCGCAGGGATCAGCAGCACCGCATGGAGGAATCGGAGACGTTGTACAGGAAGGCTCCGTTGGCAGCCGTGGTACGGGATCTTGAATCCCTTCCCGGTATTCAAGGTTTCCTGTCAACAAGCGATGCCCAGCAGAGGCGGCGATTCGAGCAATCGGTAGCGATCCTGGTCCGCATGGTCATGGAACGTCTGGGTTGGCAGGTTGTTCCGCACACGAAGACGATCCGATGACGCTGTCCTGCGAGGAAGTCGCTGTTCTCGGTGTTTTCCGAACGTACTTGATGTCGCCGGGGAAGATGCTCTGTTTCAGCCACCAGGAACTCAAGGCCTTCCAGGAACCGCTGGCGCAATTGACAGAAAAGGGATTGCTGATTGCAGAAGGCTTCCAGGGAGGCTATTCGCTCACCGAGTGTGGGTTTGCCGCCATGAAGGACGGAGCATAGCGCCGGGTAGACCGGTTGCAGGCCGGGAGATGGTCAAAATGAAGAGCAACACGCCCAGCGAGGAAAGTCAACTCCAGGCAGTTATGATCTACGCCGCAGACCTGGAACTCGAAGTGGATCGACTCCGCCGGCGCGACTGCTTTTTGGAACAAGAGGCCCGGCGCTATATCAGGCAAGTCCTTCAGTTGTGCAACGACGACGCTTCGCCCCGGGAGAAGTCAGGTCCTTTGCCACGAATTGCCGCATCTTGCGAGGAATTCGCTGGGGTGCTGCGTGACTTGAGCGATCCCACCGGTTATCACCCGGCATTCGACCAGGTGACGGCAGTCGCCGTGCGGCCCATGATTGAACAGGTATTCCGTTGGCAACAGAGGCTGAGCGGCGTCGGAGGCGCCGTTCTGCGACTCGATCTGGAAACCGAGCACGTCACTTGGTTCCCTGCTCGCTTGCGCCACATTCTCGATAATCTGATCTCCAACGCTCTGCGATTTCCGGATCGCTCCAAGGGGGAGATACGCGTAGGCTTGTCGTTGCGCAGCAGGCCGGAGGGCTATGAGTTTCAGGTCGCGGACAATGGATTGGGAAAACCGAGCGAGCAAATCAGCAGCCTGGTTGAATTCTTCTACCGCGCCGCACCGATTCGCGCCGCGAATCTGGACGTAGGGTTCGCGGTTGTGAAACTCCTGGTAGAGCAATGCTGCGGATCGATCACGGTCACCGCCGGCGAAGGCCAGGGCACGAACGTCACCGTCTTGCTGCCCAGGTTTGATTTGGATGACTACATCGATTGAGACGTGGATCGATGAGCGATCGCGGCAGAGAGAAGGAAGGAAGACTGGTTGTCTCTTCTCGGCGAAATTCGTATTTCCGCCGGCAAGACGCTGGTTCAGAACCACTATTTCCTTCTGACTGTACGAGTTTCAGGTACCTCAGCCAGCGTAAAGACAACGATCTCCTCGCCGGTGAGGGTGCTGATGTCGTGGTGCAAGCTCAGTACCTTGGCGCCGGTGACGTCTTGGACCATGGCTTCCATAACAGGCCGCGCCGTCTCGATCAGGTGGGTGCGCACTTGTTTCAGCAGATCCCGCCCTTTCTCGGCCGGTAGTGACGTAACCAGATGCTGTTCGGCCGCGGTCAGAACTCCCCGAAGACGGACCACGAGCAGATCGTCGAGCAGGAAGGCATGGATATCCTTGGGGCCACGCCCCATGTAATCCTGCTCAAAGTGACTGATTCCCTCGCAGATGGCGGCTTCGAGTTCTCCTTGTGTCTTCATAGTGACTCCGATCACACTCACCCGGGTGGAGATTCGGACGAGAGGCCCCGTTTGGCGACCCAATAGAGTTCCATCCGCATAGGCGTTCCACACATCATGATACCAACGGGGGAGCAAGTGGCCAATACGCTTGATTTTCGCGATGTGGTCTCTATGATAAATGCAAGAGTGGAGTTGTGGCCGAATGGACTGTAGCTCCGCAGAATGACTAAAAGGTGTCGGATGGCTAGATAAAGAGCAATCCTGCTGGACGGGGGGGCTCGTTGACGAGTAAGCCGACGTGGCCCAATACCTTCGGGTGTTGGGCCACGTCGGCTTTTTTTGTGGCTGCGGGAAAAGCCCCTGCAAACACGCGGAGCAAGACCCGTTGGACGATTCATCCCCGAAAAAGGAAGCTCAACCATGCTGATTTTGTCGAGACAGAACCGAGAATCGGTGGTCATCGAAGGGGCGGATGGTCTCCATCGCTTGCTGAAAGTCACAGTCCTGGAGATTAACGGCGCGAACGTGAAATTGGGGTTCGAAGTCGATCCTGATGCACGTATCCATTGTGCGGAGGTTCCGCAGCGAAGCCGGAGACTCCTAAGAGAAAGAAGAGTTGCCGATAATGCCCTCATTTAACGAACACGCTGAGCGACCGTCCGCCGAGATCGCAACGGCGGCGAAGGCCGCCCAACGGATGCCGACAGACGCCGCCCGGGATTCACAAAGTCAGCAACAGGCGCTCAAACGGATCGCTGGGAGGCCGCAGAACGAACATGAAGAGTTGGGCGCGATGCTCTGGGAGCTGCAAACCAACCGAGGACTCCTGGACGGTCTGACCCGTTGGTATGGGCTGTTTGTCTTCACCGGTGGCGACGTTCCAACGGCGCAATGGAACCTCGCTGCCACGATCTCGCATCTCGAACACCCCTTGGCAGCCGATTACCTTCTCACTGCAGAACTCCAACGCTATCGGCATCTGATCCAGACGGTCGGCGAGTTGGGGCAGTCTGGAGCTCGGCCGAGGACGTTGCGATGCAGATATGAGATGGGACACAACTTTCGTCAAGCGGCTTCTGAGATGCGGATCTTGACCGATGCACTGGAATCGTCCGTGATGAAAGCCCTGGAAGAGCCGCCGTCGCGGTCCGAATGAATGGTCCATTCCCTGCCATCTGGCGAGAAGTCGGAACAGGCCCATGGGAGCGCCTTTGCGAAGCGTAGTCGAAAGCTGATCCTTGGAGTGCCACGCCATGAGAATCTTGCTTGTTTATCCGACCACCCCGGAGACATTCTGGAGCTTCAAGCATGTGCTGCGTTTCGTCTCCAAACGCGCATCCTTCCCGCCGCTGGGCCTCCTGACAGTCGCTGCGCTGCTGCCTGCCGACTGGGAGCTCAGGCTGGTGGACGAAAACGTGAATCGGCTCACCGACGATGATCTTCGCTGGGCGGACTACGTGATGCTTAGCGCCATGATCGTACACAAAGCATCGGTCTCAGGAATTGTTGATCGTTGCCGTCGCGTGGGGACGCCGATCATTGCCGGCGGACCACTCTTTACGACCGGCCATGGGGCTTTTCCGGAAATCGATCATTTCGTGCTGGGCGAAGCGGAAGAACTCATGCCCCAGGTCGTCGAAGACATGCGGCGGGGTACTGTCCGTCACACCTACGCTGCGTCGAACCGGCCGGACATCACGCGTATTCCGTCGCCCCGCTGGGACCTGATCGATATGCGAAAGTATGTCACGATGTCGGTGCAATTCTCGCGGGGTTGCCCGTTCGACTGCGAGTTCTGCGATATCATCGTCATGAACGGCCGCGTCCCGCGCACCAAAGCACCTGCTCAATTGGTCGCCGAGTTGGAGGGGCTTCGTGTACGTGGCTGGAAGGGCACGGTCTTCGTCGTCGACGACAACTTCATCGGCAACAAGCGGGAGGCCAAGGCACTGCTTCGGGAACTCATCCAATGGCGGACGCAGAGCGGGGCCAAGATGGCATTCATGACGGAGGCATCGGCCAACCTGGCGGACGACGCCGAACTGTGCGACCTGATGGTGCGAGCCGGCTTCAAGAAGGTCTTCGTTGGGCTTGAGACCCCCTCGCTTGAGAGCCTGCAGGAATGCCGCAAGATGCAGAACTGCAGCCGCGACCTCGTAGAGACGGTCAAGACGCTGCAACGCGCGGGCCTGGAGGTCATGGGCGGGTTCATCGTTGGATTCGACAGTGACCCGATGGACATCTTCCAACGCCAGTTCGAGTTCATTCAACGTTCCGGCATTGCCACGGCGATGGTGGGGCTCCTGACTGCCCTGCCGGAAACGCGGCTGTACCGTCGTCTCAAGGATGAGGGACGAATCGAGGCGGATAGCACCGGAAACAACACCCAGGCAGAACTCAACTTCCGTCCCCGATTGGACCGGGAGTATCTGGTCAATGGTTACCGTGAACTCATGAAGGAACTCTATCGGCCACGCAACTACTACCGGCGGATTCGCATTTTTTTAGAGAACCACAAGCCGCAGGGACCGCGATTTGGCGTCTCGTGGACTGAATTCCAGGCATTTCTCAAGTCCCTGTGGCTGCTCGGGTTCTGGCACCGTGGGCGTCTCGCATATTGGCGATTCTGCATTACCGCACTACTCAGACGCCCTCGCCTGTTCCCCGTGGCAATCGAGCTTGCGATCATCGGTCATCATTTTCGGCGCGTGGCAAGGTTGCTGTGAAGTTTGCATGAACGAGCAACTTTCTCAACGGACTGGCAAGGAGCAACGTGATGGATTGCTTAGAGGGAATCGGCATTTCGCCCGGCTATGCGGAAGGCGTGGCCGTCGTCTACGATTACGAAACGGATTACCGGCTCGAATTTCCCGACCGCGACATATCGGCTTCCGAAATTGCGGCGGAACACAACAGGCTGGATGATGCCGTGGCGCACTCCCACCGCGAACTGCAGCAGGTCGAGCAGTCGGCAGGTACGTCGACGAGCCGTGCGGACTCATCGGCAGTGCTGGCCGCGCATACGCACCTGGTGCATGACATTGCGGCGAAAGTCAAGCAGTATATGGGACGCGAGCTCGTGAACGTCGAGCAGTCGCTCGATAGCGTGATCGGCGAGGCGGTGGAACAGATGTGTCAACTCGAAAACGACTACCTGCGCGAGCGGGAGCAGGATATTCGCGACGTGGGGCGTCGGATGATGCGGCACCTGACCGGTGCGCCGCAGTTTCCGCGTGGCCCCTTGCCGGCGCAGACGGTGATCGTTGCTCGCGAGTTGCTGCCGTCGGAGACGATCGAGCTATCTCAAGCGGGCCTGGTGGCGATCGTGACCGAACTGGGGGGCAAAGACAGCCACACCGCCATTCTGGCGCGGTCCCTGGGGATTCCGGCCGTCAGCGGTCTGTTTGGCGTCACGTCGCAGATCCACGCCGGGGCGTATTTGCTCGTGGACGGCGAGGCGGGAAGGGTGACGATCGCTCCTTCCTCCTCGAAAGCGGCGGAGTTCACGAAGTCGAGAGAAGAGTACCAACGCTCCGTGGCCGTCATTGCGGCTGACGAGACCCTGCCGTGCGTCACCCGGGACGGCATCGAAATCTCACTACTCGCCAATATCGGCCGCCCCGAAGAGGTCGAGCAGATCGGGCCGCACGACCTCTCGGGCGTCGGGTTGTTTCGAACGGAATTCATGTTTCTGGAATCGCACAAACCTCCCAGCGTTGAGACGCAGTACGAAATCTACGCGCAGACGGCGAAGGCTTTGGGAGATCGACCACTGGTGATTCGCACGTTCGACCTGGGAGGCGACAAGCTGCCACCGTTCCTGGCCTCGCTGCCACTTGGTCCCCACCCCAGCCGCCATCTTCGAGGCCTGCGATTCTCGCTGGCCGAGCAACGGCTCTTCGAGACCCAACTTCGCGCGATCATTCGGGTAGCACAATCCGCGGATGTGCAACTTTTGTTTCCGATGGTCATTGGAGGCGACGATCTTTCTCGTGCCGTGGCGGCAGTCGACCAGGCCGTCGACGAACTTCGGGCGTTACGGAGACCGCCCCTGGGGGCGATGATTGAAACGCCGGCGGCCCTTTTCGCATTGGAAGAAATCCTGGAGCTGGCCGATTTCGTGTCGATCGGAACGAACGATCTCACTCAGTTCATGTTGGCGACCGACAGAGATGCGGCTGATTTGGCGGACGAGTGCACTTCCTGGCATCCGGCAGTGCTCCGGGCGATCCAACGCGTTGTGGACGCAGCCGCAGCCAGGAACTGCCCTGTCTGCGTATGTGGCGAGGCGGCGGGAGAGGCTGATTTCGCCTGTCTCTTGGTGGGACTTGGAGTCCGCGAATTGAGCATGACACCCGTTCGAGCCGCCTCGGTACGCTATGCCCTGCGCAAGTTGGACGGCGCCGCGGTGCAAGAGCTTGCCAACCAGGCTCTTCGCTGCGTGAGTCCCCAGGAGGTGCGCCAACTGCTTGCACACTTGTGTCTGACGGGAAAGGTCCGTCCGTGAGGAACTACATCAATTCGATCGACGCGGCCTGGGCAAGTCAGCAGTGGTAGCCCTCAGTCACATCAGGATTGCCCGATACTACTGACGCCTGCGTAGCCAATGGACGAGGGCGACCAACGGAAGCCCGGTTTCTCGCGGACTTCCGCTGGTGAGCCGTGAGCATTTTCAATGCAGACATCAATAGGATGGACGGCTGGCACGATGGAACAGTTACTTGCGTTCTGGCCCTACGTCGTCACGCTGCTCAACGTGGTCCTCTCTGTGATCGCCACCGGCCACGCGGTACTCTCCAAACGCGACACGCGTGCGGCCATCGGATGGGTAGGAGTCGTCTGGTTGGCCCCGATCCTCGGCGTTCTGCTCTACGTCTGGCTGGGCATTAACCGCATTGAGCGACGCGCCCGGTTGCTGCGCGCAGATCGTCCGCGTCTGGGATTGTCCACCGGGGTTGGCGAGTGCCGCGCAACGCTCCCCGATGAAGCACGCACGCTGGCAGGGCTCCCCCTGGAGCCCCTGGTCAGACTGGTGCGGGATGTGACGCGGCGCCCCTTGCTGGCGGGAAATCGCGTTACGCCGCTGGTCAACGGAGACCAAGCCTACCCGGCGATGCTTGAGGCGATCGACGCAGCAACAAAGTCCGTCACGCTGAGCACATACATCTTCGCACACGACGGTGCGGGCCAACGTTTCCTGGACGCGCTGCGACGTGCTGTATGTCGTCAGGTTGAAGTGCGTGTGCTCATCGACGATGTGGGGGCACGCTATAGTTGGCGGCCTATGCCGCGTGTGCTCCGAAAGGCAGGGATTCCCTGTGCCCAATTCCTGCGCACGATGATCCCCTGGCGAGTTCAATACTCGAACCTGAGAAACCACCGCAAGATCCTGGTGGTGGACGGTCGCATCGGTTTCACTGGCGGCATCAACATCCACGAACAGAACTGCCTCGAACAGCACCCCCGCCGTCCCGTCCAGGACTTGCACTTTCGTGCCACCGGACCGGTCGTAGCCCAGTTTCAGGAAGCGTTTGCCGACGACTGGGCCTTCTGTACCGGCGAACTCCTGCAGGGCGATTCGTGGTTCTCGGCGGTCGAGCCAGACGGCCCTGTCCTGGCACGCGGGATACCGGACGGGCCGGATGATGATTTCGAAACGCTGCGTCTGACGCTCCTTGGCGCGATCGCTTGCGCACGAGCCTCGATACTCGTCGTCACCCCATTCTTCCTGCCCGATGCGTCGTTGATTGCCGCCTTGAACGTGGCAACCCTGCGAGGGGTCCAGGTCGACATTGTCCTGCCCGCGGAGAACGAGTTGAAGCTGGTACAATGGGCCTCGACGGCCTTGCTCTGGCAAGTGTTGCAGCGAGGCTGCCGCGTCTGGCTCTCGCCACCACCGTTCGATCATACCAAGTTGATGCTGGTCGATGAATTGTGGACGCTTCTGGGTTCGGCCAACTGGGACCCCCGCAGCCTGCGGCTCAACTTCGAGTTCAACGTGGAGTGCTACGACCGCGAATTGGCGACGTCGCTGACCGATTTGGCTCAAACCAAAATCCAGCGTTCGCAGCGTCTTACCATGGCGGATGTGGACAGACGCGGCTTGCCCAGAAGACTCCGTGACGGCGTCGCCCGTCTCTTCTCGCCTTACCTCTGACAGGCATCCGGCGACATTTGAGTCTCCCTGCACCGTTGGCGACTTTGCTCAGCCTTTCCGATCTCGCCAGCCGAGCCTGAGCCCGTAACTGGAAGTGCTGCCCCCCCGAATACGGATACCTCGTGTATCTTTGACGAATTGCCGCCGTCCTCCCCCCGACAGAAAATACAATTATTGTAGGTGCAAAAGACGCTTCTGCATTGGCACTGGCCAGACTCCCGAAGGAAGTGGAATCGACGTGTTCCGACTCCCTAGATGGATATCAGAAGAGCGAAGACCCAATCAGAGACGAGTCGAGAATGGCTGCTATAGTTGTCACCCGTGAGGACTTCCTTCTGGAACGGCTGGGATGGAGAAGTACTGGCAGGAAGGGGGCTTTGGGCGTGCGAGCCAAGGTGGCTCCTAGGACGCCGACTCCAGGGGCGTACCACAACACCGGCGGGCTCGCCTTTTGGTTTCTCCGAGCCGAACGATATGAATGTTGGGAGGGGATGCCTTTTCAACTGGTAAGAGACCGTGGTGTGAAGATCAAGGGGGCGACGCACAATGTTATCACCGATGTGAGGTGTGATCGCCATCCTTATTCCGGAAGATCACCTGTATGATGGTGCCTACTCTGCCTGTTGCTTCAAGGGAGAATAACATGCTGAATTGGATGTGGAACTGTACCTTGAACTGTTCGGCGACAATTACTTTTCCCCATGAGCGACAATTAGAATTCCCGGTTTCGGGTGCCGGTGGGGAATCGCCGAGCGACAATTAGAATTCCCGTTTGCCTGAGCGGGCTACTTCTTCTCCTTCGACAAGATTTTGTCGTGGCTTGATTCCTTGTCCTGGCGTTTCGCCTTTTCGAGGCGGTAGCTGGGCACATTGAGTTCGAGGATGATGCTGTGGTGGACCAGGCGGTCGATGGCGGCAGCCGTGGTCATGGCATCCTTGAAGATCTGTTCCCATTTGCTGAACGGCAGGTTGCTCGTCAGCATCACGCTGCCTCGCTCGTAGCGCTCGGCCAACAGGGTGAATAACACCTCCATCTCTTCGCGGCTCTGCTGGACATAGCCCAGGTCGTCGATGATCAGCGCGTCGAACTTCGACAGCTTCTTGATGACTTTAGCCAACCGCAAGTCGCGTTTGGCAACCAGGAGCAACTGAACCAGAAAGCTGCACGTGGTGAACAGCACGGAACGGCCGCGATGAACCAATTGTTCCCCAAGGGCGCAGAGACAATGGCTTTTCCCCGAACCGGGTTTGCCGAAAACCAGCAGGTTCTCGCGGCGATCCAGGAAGCATCCGTCCCGCAGGCTTTCCATCTGGCGGACAACGGTCAGCGGCAGTCGAGTCCAGTTGAAGTTGCTCCACGTCTTCGAGGTCGGGAGCCGGGAGTCCCCCATGAGGCGAGCGATCCGGCTCTCCCGCCGCGCTTGGCACTCCAGGTCCGTCAGTTCCGCCAGATACTCGAGATGACTCAACGACTCCTGCACAGCCTGCTCCGCCAGGCTCGCGAAGTGCTCTCGAAACATGGGCATGCGGAGATCCCGAAACTGTTTGGTCAATTCGAGGGAGATCTTCTTCGAGTCTTGCTTCTTCCGGCTCGTCCCGGCGTCCTGCGTCGCCGAGGATCGTTTCGTCAGATTGGTGGTTGTGGTCCTCTTCGTGGTCATAAGGGTCGACCTCCATGTCAGGGTGTTGAAGTAACGAATCGAAATCCCGCAAGTCCGGCGCTTCGACGGTCACGTCCGTCGCCGCAGGAGCTTGCTGGTGTTGTTCCACGGCCAGGCGAATCGCCTTGGCAGAAATGGGGGCGTTTGTTGTAATCGCCAACCGCAGGGCATCCTGCACTGCGTCCTGGCTGTCACGCGCCGCCAGTTGCAGAATCTTCAGGTATTCGCGGGCGGCTGCCCGCGCACTCCGATCCCGGCATAGCCAGTCATAGGCCATACGAAAATGGCTCGTGGGGAACATGTCCTCCCGGTACTGATAGTTCTCAAAGGCGCCCGGCTTGCGAACCAGCGAATCGATCACATGGCGGTAGTTGATGGTATGCTTGCCTGTTCCGATCAGGCGGGGCATTCGCTGGATCAGTACATCGCCGTACCAGACCTCGATGAAGTCGGCATCGATCCTCGCCTCGACCTCGTATCCGATCAAACGGCTGGGAACGGAATAGGCGTTCTGCTTGACTCGGATCGTGCTGTTGCTGTAAACCTTGATGCCGCAGAGTTGCGTTCGGTAATCCAGTCTCGTGGGCGGCAACTCGCCAAGCACTTCTTGTTCCTGCTCAAACCGCGGGGCGCGTGACGCACTCCGCTTGCCCATCAACCGATCGAGAAAGTCCTCGTATTCCTCGCGGCTGGCAAAGTCCCGGCTGCCTCGAAGCAGCAGGGCTTGTTCAATGACCGTCTTCAAGTGACCATGGGACGACTCGACGTCACCGTTCTCGTGGGCCTTGCCAACGTTGATCCGCTGCGGAACGATTCGGTAGTACTCCATCAGGTCGCGATATCGCGTGTGGAACTCGCGATCGTCGGAAAGGTTGTTGACCGCCGCGCTCAGACTATCGCTGCGATGCTTGCGAGGCACGCCTCCCAGCTTCCACAAAGCGTCCTGCAAACCGCGGCTGAAGGCCTCGAAGGACTCGGAGAAACAAATCGAAACGGACTCCCAATTGGAGTAGGTCAGCGTGAAATGGTAGAGCAGGTGATCGAACGGCTGACCGGCGATCGTAATCCGCAAGGAATTCATGTTCGTGAAGTCCGACGCCCCCAGGTCGCCGGGAAAGTGAACCTGGGGAAACATGACTTCCCGGTTCGGTCCACGGGCAGCCCGCCACGCCCGAACCCG
Organism: Planctomycetaceae bacterium; assembly: GCA_012719125.1. GTDB lineage: Bacteria > Planctomycetota > Planctomycetia > Pirellulales > Thermoguttaceae > JAAYAY01. The sequence goes on from JAAYAY010000196.1 coordinate 15,892, forward strand.
ACGCTCCAAAGTCCGTCGTTGGGAGTCCGGAAACCGTCCCGGATACTTCTCCTGGAGCCATTCCAAGAGCGTGAAGGCACGCAACTTCGGCTCGGCCTCCAGCCGTGCCAGCACCTCGGGCCAGACTTCCTCAAAGGGATCTTCCCGCGTCCGCCACGTTCGCGGCTTTGCCAGTTCGGACGGTAACCCCTGTGAATCTCTGTACTTACGTGCCGTCTTCTCATCCATGCCGGTCCTCCTTGCCGCAACAACCAGAAACTCCCCAGCGTCGAGCAATCGACGCAGTTTTCGGACTTGACCATCCTTGATCATCGCAACCTCCTTTCTTTGAAGGAGTTGCGATTCTCACCGATTCCGCCAATCCCGGGAATTCTAATTGTCGCTCGGCGATTCCCCACCGGCACCCGAAACCGGGAATTCTAATTGTCGCTCATGGGGAAAAGTAATTGTCGCTGGACATTGAACATTTGCGGCTTCATGGTAGTCCTTTCTGAAAACGCTTGGCGAGCCATGGACAGACTACGAAGACGTGGGGCACATTTCCACCCCCGCTGATGCCGTCGGGTGGTTCGAAGGAGCCAAGAGATGTCGAGCCCGACGACGTGAGCGTAAGCGAGGAAAACCCTTTCCATCGGTGACTGTTTGCTTACGGGATGGGGCGTTCGGCGGCTGCCTTTCAATTGGAGTAGAACAATGAACCCCTTCCGTGTATGGCTAAGTCCTTTCGGCGCCACATGCAAAGTCCGAGTTGATGGCATCACAAATGCCAACTGGCTTCTGAACCGCCTCCGCCAATCCTTCGTGTTTCAGAGTTGCGAGCCCGTGAACGACGAGGAAGGCTCCTCGTGTTGTACCTTCCATATGACGTACAGTAACCAGCAGTGTTATCACACGTTCGAGAGGCTGCTGTCTGCTATCCCGGAGGTGGAATGGACGCTGGATCCAGCACGAGAAGAAGACTTGAAGCAAGAGGTGCCCGCAAGCACAACCACATTGAAGTCGGCTTCCAAGATAAGGCGGAATATCAAAGCATCGCCTTCCAACAAGACCACGGTAATTTTCACTTGGCTCCTCTCAAGGTTGTCAAGAGCGGTTGCCACCATGTATTAGACGGGATCGCAGGGAGTGTCGCCCAGCATTTGTTGGGGGAATGTACTGTCTATTGGGGATGGTCAAGGCCAACGCCGGGAAACACCCATGGGTGTTCCGCCACGTCGGCTCTTTTTTGTTCTTGTCGAGATTCGAGCGATGAAGACGCGCCGCAGGCTGGCGACGTGGCGGGCCAAGTTGGCGCGACGGCAGATGGGCTCTCGAAGGCAGTCCGGCATCAATAGCACAAGCAATCAAGGATAGAATTCGGAGGCCACAACGATGGCTGTCAAGACGATTGCGTTCGGTCAGGACGCCCGTGACAAGATCAAAAAGGGTGTTTCAAAACTATCCAAGGCCGTGAGAGTCACGCTTGGGCCACGGGGGCGGAACGTAATTCTGCAGAGAAGCTACGGGGCGCCAACCGTTACCAAGGACGGCGTGACGGTGGCCAAGGAGATCGACCTGGAAGACCCCTTTGAGAACATCGGGGCACGCATGGTTCGTGAAGTCGCCTCCAAAACCAGCGACGTGGCGGGGGACGGCACCACAACCGCGACGGTTCTCGCCGAGTCGATCTTCAACGAAGGCCTCCGCGCAGTGGCCTCTGGAGTCAGGCCTGTGGGCTTGAGGCAGGGAATCGAGAAGGCGGTGGCCGACATTACCGACAAGCTCAAGAAGATGTCAATCCCCGTCAAAGATCGAGAGAAAATGGCCCAGGTTGCGGCGATCGCCGCCAACAATGACGAAGAGATCGGCAACCTGATCGCAGAAGCCATGGAGAGGGTGGGAAAAGACGGAGTCGTGCTGGTTGACGAGGGAAAAGCCCTTGAGACGGAAGTCGACTGGGTCGAAGGTATGCAATTCGACAAGGGATACATCTCACCGTACTTCGTGACCGACTCAAGCCAGATGGAATGTGTCTTCGATGACCCGTATATCCTCATTTGCGAAAAGAAGATCTCCAACATCAAGGACATGTTGCCCGTTCTCGAAGCAATCTCCCAGGCCGGAAAGCCGTTGTTGATCATCGCGGAGGATGTGGACGGTGAAGCTTTGGCGGCACTCGTGGTCAACAAGCTCCGAGGCACGCTCCAGTGTGCCGCGATCAAAGCACCGGGTTACGGCGATCGCCGCAAGGCCATGCTGGAAGACCTCGCCATGCTGACCGGGGGGCAGGCGATCTTCGAGAGCCTGGGCATCAAGCTCGAAAGTGTCAAGTTGGAGTCGCTTGGTCGTGCCAAGAAGGTGATCGTGGACAAGGACAGCACCACGATCATTGAAGGCGCTGGCAAGACGGGCGATATCAAGGGACGTACAGAGCAGATTCGTCGCGAAATCGAGAAAACCAAGAGCGACTACGACCGTGAGAAGCTCCAAGAACGACTTGCCAAACTCTCGGGCGGTGTTGCCCGAATCAAGGTGGGAGCCAACACGGAAGCGGAAATGAAACAGAAGAAAGCCCGTGTCGAGGACGCTCTCCATGCCACCCGTGCTGCCATCGAGGAAGGCATTCTCCCTGGCGGCGGTGTGGCGCTGTTGCGATCTATCTCGACCTGTAAACGGCCGAAATTGTCCCAGGACGAAGCGATGGGCTACAACCTCGTTCTCACGGCGTGCCGCGCCCCAACCTACTGGATCGCTTCGAATGGTGGAAAGGACGGCAGTGTCGTCTGCGAGAAGATTCTCGAAGGTGAAGGCCACTACGGCTACAACGCCGCGACGGACAAGTACGAGGACCTGGTTGTCGCCGGCGTCATCGACCCAACGAAGGTTACCCGAACCGCACTCCAAAACGCAGCCAGTGTGGCCACGTTGCTGCTGACCAGCGATGCTGTCATTGCTGAGAAACCCGAATGCAACGGGCACAAGGGCAATGGCTACGGTGGCGCCGATATGTATTGATCACGCTCAATCATGAAGACTCTATTTGTGATCGTTTTGCTCCTGTTTGCCAGCGCAATCTTGGGACTCTACCGAGGCTGGCCCCGACTTTCGGCGCGCACTGCGAAAGAAACAACCGGCGATCGTAGCAATAAAGTCAGATAGGCCATTGTATTTCCCGCTCAGCGGCGTAGGATTGAACTAGTGGAAGAGTCACGGCCCGATGGATCGCGACTTCGCCAACGACGTTGTCGGATGACTAGATAGAGAACAACCCGGATTTGCCGGGGGGCTCGTTGACGAGTAAGCCGACGTGGTCGAACACCTATGGGTGTTCTGCCACGTCGGTTTTTTTGTTCTTGTCGACGGTTGTCGTGACGGCGCCCTTGCCGAAGAGCGAGAAGGTAAAAACGCGTCGGATCGACATCAGATGTTGCTGATACAACGAGTCCCTTTCTTGAAAGGAGAACCGGACATGAGAAACCAACCAGAAACGACAGACGCTGGCCGACAGTATGCGGCAGCGTATGCGGCCCACTACACCGAACGCGATTTGCCCGGGGCGCTGCGGCTGTATGTGAATTTGATTGCATCGCACCCCGACGAACAGGAGGCGACCTTCTCCCGGTCGCAGGTGCAGAACATCGTGAACGCCGTCGTTCCAAAGCAGGAACTTTTCGATGCCCAAGTCAATCTGGCTGCCGCCCACTTCGCGCACGCGGGGCAAGCCACCTAGTTTGGGTTCGGGCATTCGAACACGAGGAAGAACGGCGTTATGGGCGCGATTGGATTGGTAGAAACGAAGGGCCTGATCAGCTTGGTGGCTGCCACGGACGCCATGATGAAAGCCGCAAACGTCCAGGTTGTGAAGCGGATCGGAATTGGCGGAGGTCTGGTTACTACGATCGTCAGCGGCGACGTCGGCAGCGTGCGAGCCGCCGTTGAAGCCGGCGCCCGCGTGGCCACCCAAGCGGGCGAACTGGTGAACAGTCATGTTATTGCGAATCCGACGGCGGGCGTGCTTGAGGCATTCCTGGCGGACGACGCTCCTTTACCGAGACCGAGGAAACACTCCCATGAAGAAGCTTGACCCAACGATGGCGGAACAGGTCGCCCATGCAGTCCGCGTCTTCCAGGAGCAGCGCACCGGCTATTCACCCAAGGCGGTGACGGTGGTCCTGAGCGATGACACACTGGTCGTCACGCTGCACGAGGCCCTGTCACCGGCCGAGAAGGCGTTGTCACGCACTCCGGAGGGCGCCATCCAGGTGCAGGAGTATCACCGGCAACTCTTCAGAGATTCGGTCGACATATTGCGGCAGGAGATCAAACGCATCACCGGGGTCGCAGTAGGGGAAGCGGCCGCAGAAGTGGAAACGACGACCGGCGCCATGGTGCATGCCTTCACGACCGGCACGATGGTGCAGGTGTTCCAACTCGCAAGAAGAATTTCCATGGAGGTTTGGAGCGGGAATGGGTCAGGCGATCAGCCACACACTGCGGAGGGCTTGTCATGTTAGTCCTGTCAAGGAAGAGCGGGCAGTCGGTTGTCGTCGGCGAACCTGGAGAGCTCCAACGCCTGCTGAAGGTCACCGTGCTTGCGATCAAGGGCGCTACCGTGAAACTCGGCTTCGAGGTTGATGCCGATATCCCTGTCCATCGGTCCGAGGTGTGGGAACGAATCATCGATGACAGCCGGGCGAGAAGCTAGCGAGGCAGACATGTTTGCCTGCGGAGCGAAGGACATGTTGCCAAATAGCGAGAAAGTCGACGAGCCGCAGAATCTCCGGCCAGGTTCAAAAGGAAGCGTTATGCCAACGACCGCAACATTTGTCGACACCCCCTATTACATCCTGATGGATGGAAAGCGACGTCTTGGGCCCAAGGTCGAGCCGTTGCCCTCTGGAGCGGAGTGCCTGGCTGTCTACGGGTTTTCCGATAAGGCCTGCTATGACAGGTTCTGCGCGAACAGCCAACTCGCGTTGGTCCCATATCCGCTGACCAGATTCTACCTTCAGGATCAGACGGACTTCCCGGGCAATAACCTCAACCTCGTTGTCGTTGACGCCGCCGGCCCCCAAGAGCCTTGCCTCCGAGCCGGGACGATGGAGGCAGTGCTCCAGAGCCAAGAGGATCGAACACTTCACGTGACTGCGGCGTACGAGTTGACCCTCGATCCGGAAGCAGCCGCTTATCAGGTCAATGTGAACAAGAGCCTGAAAACGGGGCGATGAAAATGCCAACCCCTTTTGCTCCACTTGCCGCCTTCGACGTCGAACATGGGCTGCTGATTGGCGGAATTGCCGTCACGGCGATCTTCGCCCTCTTGTTGCTGGTGGCCTTGGCTAGGTACGGCGCGCTCTGGTTTCAGGCCTATATGTGCGGGGCCGATGTGAGCCTGCTGAGCTTGATCGGTATGAGTTTTCGACAGGTCCCTTCCGGTACGATCGTCACTGCCAAGATCATGGGCACGCAGGCGGGCCTGGACATCGACCGGCAGCGGGGCATGAGCACCGCGCGCTTGGAAGCCCATTTCCTGGCAGGGGGAGACGTCGTGGGGGTCCTTCGCGCCATCGTCGCCGCTCATCGTGCCGGCATCGACCTGGACTTCGACCGAGCGGCCGTGATTGACCTGGCCGGCCGCAACGTGTTGGACGCGGTGCGTACCAGCGTCTCACCCAAGGTAATTGACTGCCCCGCTCCTCAGCCTGGCGGCAAGACCACGCTAAGCGCAGTTGCAAGAAACGGCGTTGAACTCCGCATCCACGTGCGGGTGACGGTCCGCACGAATCTCTTGCAGTTGATCGGTGGTGCGACTGAAGAAACGATCATTGCCCGCGTTGGCCAAGGAATCGTGACCGCGATCGGTTCTGCCGAAACGCACATGGACGTGTTGAGAATGCCCGATCGCATTTCCAGAGGCGTGCTCGAACGGGGCCTCGATAGGAATACAGCCTTTCAAATCGTCTCGATCGATATCGCAGACATGGGCGTCGGAGAGAACATCGGAGCGCGATTGCAGACCGATCAGGCTGAAGCGGACATGCGAACGGCCCAGGCGCGAGCCGAGGTGCGTCGTGCCGAAGCGATCGCACGGCAGCAGGAGATGAAGGCCATGGTGGCAAAGCGTTACGCCCTGGTGGTGTTCGCCGAAGCCGAGATACCTCCCGCCATTGCCCGGGCGTTCCGCGCAGGCCAGCTTCATGCAAGACGCCCTCCGCCCGATCGCACAGAGCTGCGTACGGAACGCCTGCAGCTCGCGAGTCCGATGATCGGAGCGGAGCTTGCGCCGGTTGTGTTGCGAAATGTCCGCGGAATCGAAGCCAGGGAAGCGGAACGTGGCACCCGTGGTTAGTCGGCCCTCTTTGCGCCGCTTGCGGTGCACAAACAACCAATAAAGGAGAAGTACGATGACCCTGTGTCCAATTGCCTTGTTAGCTGGCTGTAAGAAGTGCCCAGTATTCTCTGTCTGCCCTTTGAAGGGTTTCATCGGTGATTACCGAAAAGAAGGCAAGACACAAACCGCGCAGAAAGCGGACAAGAAGAACAAGTAGAAGCCCGGGATCTGGCGGTGTCGCGGGCAGAAAACCGCCGGAGCCGCCCTGATCTCGGATCCCCTCGGCGTATGTCGCAGACATTCGGTCGTCACCCCAGCGCCGGACACACAGAGATGGATGGTCAGCAATTCGGCGAAAGAGGAACGTGATGACACGTGCAATTAGATGGCTTTGGAAAACGGGGATCCTCTCCACATTCATCGCCGGCCTGTTCGCCGTGCTCCCGATCGTGATCACCATCGGCATCATGGCCTGGGTCGGCGGTGTGCTCGAAGCGTGGCTCGGACCGGGAAGTCTTGTCGGCAAGGCACTGTCGCAGATGGGGCTCCAATTTGTCACCGATCCGACCATCGCGTCCATCCTGGGTTGGGCCGCCGTGCTGCTTGTTATTTGGCTGCTGGGTGCCTTCCTGAAAGGGATGGGAAAGAAGAGGTTCGAAATGGCGTTCAGTGCTGCGATGGAACGGATCCCGCTCGTCAACCTGCTCTACAAACCGGTCTCGCAGGTCGTCGATCTGCTGCAACGCAAGCCGACCGACACGATTGAAGGCATGAGCGTCGTCTACTGCTCTTTTGGGCGCGAGGGAAGCGGCGGGTTCCTGGGGCTGCTCGTTTCCGATAGGGTCTACCGCTTCAACGGCCAGGCATGCCGGATCGTCTATGTGCCGACGTCCCCGCTGCCGATGTCCGGCGTCACTGTCTTTGCCGCGGTCGAGTCCGTTCAGCGAGTCGACATGCAGGTCGACGACCTGATGAAGATATCGCTCTCAATTGGGGTGATGTCATCAAGTGTGATTCCCGAACAGTATGTTGTGTCGCCGGAGGAGGTGGGACGCAGCGAAGACCGGCTCACCGACATTCAGTTAACGAAGGCCAACGAGCATGCCAATCCGGCTGCGATCGGTGCGCTGGAACCTAACCCATAACAGGCCGACGCTTTGAGATGTCGTCCTACTACCTGCATTCGGAGGAAGCCATGTTGAAAGCAACCATCAACAAATGTGGTTCGGTCGTTTCACAAACGTCGTCACGACAACCTTACGTTGACAGGCCCTGGCGGCACGTCGCCAATCGGGCCAAAACCCATCCGTTTTGGAGGAATTGACCATGTTACAGTTAGCCATTGCGTGCCTGGTGATTGCACTTCTCGCGGCAGTCCTGGGTTTTGGAGGAATTGCCGGCTCCTTCGTGGGAGTGGCAAAGATCCTCTTCGTTGTCTTCCTCATCTTCGCGGTACTGTCCTTCCTGGGAGGCGGGATGCGGAGAGGGCGCCTCTGGGGATAACCTGCAACCAGGATGCCGACGAAAGAGAGGCGTCAGCACGGTTGCCACAGCAAACCCGCCGGGCAGCGTCCGACCGGCAGATTCGTCAAGTCACTGTTTTGGCCGAGCGTCCCGTGCTGGTGTGGACCAGCACGTGCTGCTTCGCCACCCACCTACGAAGGAAGACGATTATGAAAGTCTGTGTGTATTGTCTGATCGCCGGTCTCCTGGGCCCGACTTTGGCCTGGGGGCAAGTAGGCGACGCGCCGCGGGGCCGGACAGAGGCTGAGAGCGGGGTGCAAGTGCTTACAAGAGGGCCGGTCCATGAGGCCTTTGCGGAAACGGTGACTTTTGATCCCGAGCCGGGCATTGTGGTGCCGGGAGCCCCCCCGAGCGCCATCGAGGAACTGCCGCCGGACCGGAAACCGGAGGGAGCCAACGTGGCGTGGATTCCGGGCTACTGGGGCTGGGACGACGAGCGAAACGATTTCCTTTGGGTCAGCGGCGTGTGGCGTGCCCTGCCGCCCGGCCGCCAATGGGTACCCGGATACTGGGGCAGATCGGCGCAAGGTTTCCAGTGGATTTCCGGATACTGGGCCGACGCCGCCGCGAGCGAGGTGGAATACCTGCCCGAGCCGCCTGCGACAGTCGAAGCTGGGCCCAACATTGCCGCATCTTCGGCCGATCAAACATGGCTGCCCGGCTGTTGGCTCTGGCAGCAGGGCCGCTATGCCTGGCGTCCCGGCTTCTGGGCGACCGCGGAGCCGGATTGGGTTTGGGTCCCCGCTCGTTACGTTTGGGCCCCACGTGGCTACGTCTTCGTCGACGGCTACTGGGATTACTCGATCGACCGTCGTGGTATGTTGTTTGCGCCGGTCTATTTCAACGCGAACGTGTACCGTCGCCCTGGTTTCTCCTACTCGCCTTCAACGGCGGTCGACCTGGGCTCGCTGGTCAACCATCTCTTCCTGCGACCGCGATACCAACACTACTACTTCGGCGACTACTACGCCACAGACTACCGCAGCGCCGGGTTCCTTCCCTGGTTTTCGATCAACACCGGGCGTTCCGCCTACGATCCGATCTACGCCCACCAGCGTTGGCAGCATCGGCAGGACAGCGGTTGGGCGCATCGCCAACAGGCGGACTTCGAGAACCGCCGCGACCACGAGCACCTGCGACCACCGCACACGTGGGGGAGCCAGGGTACAATCGGCGGGGGCGGCGTGGCTTCGCTCGTCCGCAATATCGTGGGCGAGTCGCTCGATCAAGGCTCGCGGAGCCGGACCGATGCGTGGCGACTCCAGCCCGTGGACCAAGCCGAGCGGCAACGGGTTGCGCAGCAGCGGTCGGATGTGTATCGATTCCGCGACCAACGGCAACAATGGGAGAGCCAAGCGGCGGTGGCTCGCGTCGCAGACCCCGCCCACCGCGGCGAGACAGCCCGCATGAAATTCCCCCGATCGCCGATTGCGGCCGGGTCGGCCGCTCAGCATGGCAAGGGCGATGCTCCCCCGAAGGCCTATGCGGCGCCCCCGGTCGACACCGTGGTCCAGCCCAAACCGAGGGGGAATCGCTCACCGGAGCAACCGCGGCAACACACGACGCTGCGAATGCCGCTCGACATGAAGCAATCGCCAACAGGCGCGGCGCAGCCTCGCGCCGATCAGCCAGCGCCCAAACCACAGCCTCAACCCAAAGTCGAACGACCTGCGTCCCAACCGGCAGCAGGTCCGACATCGGCGGGACCGAGTAAGGAAGACAACAAGAACAAAGGCCAGGGCAAAGGCCAGGAGAAGGGCAAGGCGAGGGGGAAAGGCAAAGACAAGTAGATAGTAATCGTGGTTCAACGAGTTCGCTCACTTGCGGACAAAGCCATCAAACGAGGAAGGATTTGTCATGAGAGTTTTTCTGATTGTGGTCGTTGTGATCCTGGTCGGCATTGCCGCCTTGGGGCTCTACAGGGGCTGGTTCCATCTGTCGGCCGACAGCACGGACCAGGAATCCAGCGCGACGTTCACGGTGGACCAAAACAAAATCAACGCGGACGGCGAAAAGGCCAAGGAAAGCCTGCAAGAGTTCGGCGACAAGACGAAGGAAGCAGTCGGAGGCAGCACTGAGAAGGACGCGTCCGAAGAGGTCCGCGGCGATGCCGACCAGCCCGTCAGCACCACGACCGAGGCATCTCCGCGGGCCAAGGAAGAGGTCCAGGAGTAACTCGACGCTCGACTCAAGGAGCCCGGTTGGCCAGGAACGAATTGGACAACGTCTTCCGCGACGCGTGGCGAGAGTTCTGATCGATGATCCGTTACAGTAGCACACTTCAGGAAAAGGAGTCACCAACATGGGTGGCGAGACAGACGTGGTGAAGGGCCGAATCAAGGAAGCCGCCGGCGTGGCTGTACGCAAGCAGAAGGAAATCACATGGGTAACGAAATCGAACTTACCAGGTGCTTGAGCGGGGTCGCAGATCGTGTCTGGGCTCCCCAGTCGATTCAGGAGGCACTTGCTGTTCCTTAGACGCCGCATCGCTGGCCGCCGGGGTCGGGCTGTGGGCTGCCCGTCATCGACCGGCCGCCGAACCACCTACTACCACCTAGACAGGAGACTCCGAAATGCCGTTCCAGCAACCGCCACTGCCGTTTGGCATGAATGCCATGAAGCCATTCCTCTCCGAGGAGCAGCTTGAGTATCACTACGGCAAGCACCACGCCGCGTACTTCAAGAACCTCAACGCCCTAGTCGAAGGCAAGCCAGAGGCCGGCATGTCGCTGCGTGAGGTCGTCGTCCAGTCGACGGGCCCGGTGTTCAACAACGCGGCCCAGGCCTGGAACCACAGCTTCTACTGGGACTGCCTGTCGCCCAAGGGCGGCGGCGAACCCCAGGGCGACTTGGCCGCGGCTATCGTCCGCGATTTCGGTGGCGTGCCGGAGTTGAAGAAGGCATTGTCCGAAGCGGCAGTCAAGCTGTTTGGTTCCGGCTGGTCTTGGCTGGCGGCCGACAAACAGGGCAAACTGGAGATCATGGCGCTGAGCAACGCCGACACCCCGTTGAAGCACGCCAAGGAGCCCCTGCTGACCATCGACGTCTGGGAACACGCCTACTACATCGACTACCGCAACGATCGGGCGAAATACGTGGAGGGTTTATGGCGGGCCGCCAACTGGGACTTTGTGGCGAAGTGCTTTTCCGCCGCGATGAAATAGCCCCCTTGTAGTCCCGCTCAAGGTGACTGACTTGGCCTTCATTCAATATGCAGGGGTCAATATTCGAGCAACAGACGTGGTGTTTGTGCATTTCCCGCGATTCGCAGAGCCGCCTGATGCGGCAAGGGTGTGCGCGACTCCGGAACCGACCATAGATACCTGGAACAACCCGAGGAGAAACCATTGACTACCGTACGCCCCCTGTTTATATCGACCTACCCGCCGGAAGAATGCGGACTGGCCACCTTCACCCGCGACTCGGCCGACGCCGTGGACCGGGCGGCGGGCGAGTCCGTGTCGTCGTTGGCTGCGATCCAGAAGACCTCGCCGCTCGACTACGACGATCCGCGCGTGGTCCACGTCATTGACAACAACCGCAGTGACGCGTACCGCCGAGCCGCGGAAGCGGCCAACGACGGCCCCTGCGACGTGGTGAGCTTGCAGCACGAGTTCGGTCTCTACCCCGGTGAGTGGGGCAGTCGAGTGTTGGACTTCGTGTATCAATGCCGTAAGCCCATCGTGACGACGTTCCACACACTCCTGACCCAGCCGGAGCCATTGCCCCGGCGGCTGATCCGAACCCTGGCGGCTCGCAGCCATGGCATCGTGGTCATGACCAAGGTGGCTGCGAAGCTCCTGGCGGATGTTTACGGTGTCTCGGGGCCCCACGTGCGGGTGATTCCCCATGGAGTACCAGCGGTCCCTTTCGAACGCAATCACACGCACAAGATGCGGCTCGGCTTGACGGGAAGACAAGTCATCTGCAGTTTTGGACTTATCAACCGAGGTAAAGGGCTGGAATATATGATCAGGTCCATGCCACGAATTGTGGCAGCCTGTCCCAACGCCATTTACCTGATCGTGGGCGCCACCCATCCACAGGTCAAGCGTCAGGAGGGGGAAATCTATCGCGAGAGGCTGGCTGAAATGGCTCAGTCGCTGCGCGTGGGCGCCCACGTGCGGTTCGTGAACAAGTATCTCAGTCTTGAAGATCTCCTGGCCCATTTGCAGGCCTGCGACGTATACGTCACTCCATATCCAGGAAAAGACCAGATTGCCAGCGGTACCTTGGCATATGGCCTGGCTGCGGGAGGGGCAGTGGTAAGCACGCCCTATCTGTACGCCGAAGAGGTCCTGGCCGACGGGAGAGGCCTGCTCGTTCCCTTTGCCCAAAGTGACGCTCTGGCCGACGCAGCATTGCGGTTCCTGACGGACGCCGCGTTCCAGCTGCAGACGCGGTATCTGGCCTACCAATACGCCCGGCCCATGTTCTGGCCGAATGTGGGCCGGCTCTACTTGGAGTTCTTCACCCGGGTTGTTGCAGGCAGTCGCGCGACGAATGCCCGCCAGCGTCGTTGGGCTTCCACGATGCCCGGCGACGAACGCGAGATTACGCCACTTATGCAGGGAGGTCCGTAATGTACCATGTTGACCGGATCTCGTTGGACCACCTGGATCGCATGACCGACTCAACTGGTATTATTCAGCATGCCATCTATGGCATTCCGCGACGTGAGAGCGGCTACACGACCGACGACAACGCTCGAGCTCTTCGTCTATGCGTGGCGCTATGGAATCGGCACCATGAAGAACAAATGCTCAAACGGGTAACCACGTACCTGAGTTTTCTCGAATACGCACATCGCGCCGGCCGTGGATTCCATAACTTTCTCAGCTACGAACGCCGATGGCTCGATGCAGAAGGCTGCGGTGATTGCCAGGGCCAGGCGGTTCGCTCTCTCGCGGAAGTCCTGGGCAGTCGTTTGCCTGGCGGCCATCGCGCGGTGGCTCGAGAGCTGATTGACGCGGTTCTGCCGACGCTCGCCGACCTGCGAAGCCTGCGGGCGCAAGCATACGTGGTTCTGGCTTGGGGGCATCTTTGGAGCAGGGAGACAGAAGACATTGAGCCGCTGGAAACCGTGGCATGGTCGGCGGCGCGACGGCTTGCTGAATGTTTCGGCCGGGCAGCGCGGCCGGACTGGCAATGGTTCGAATCGCGCATGACCTATGCGAACGCCGTATTGCCGCACGCGTTGTTCGTCGCTGCCAAGCGCTGGCCCAAGGAAGACTTCCTCGCCATTGCACAGGCGTCGTTTGCCTTCCTCGACCAGGAGACGACCGCCCAGGGAGTGTTCTGGCCGATCGGGAACGAGGGTTGGTATCCCCGGGGCGAGGAGAAGGCGCGGTACGACCAACAGCCCGTGGAAGCGGTCACGACGATAGAAGCCGCACTGGCCGCATTTGAATTGCTCGGTGCTGAAGAGTATCTGACTGCCTTCCGCCGCGCCCACGGCTGGTTTCACGGGCAAAATAGTCTGAAACGGCCGCTCGGAGACGTCCGCTCCGGCGCCTGCTGTGACGGCCTGCAAGCCTCGGGTGTGAATCGCAACCAGGGAGCCGAGTCGACCCTCGCTTTCCTGTGGGCAGAAATGAGTAACGATCAAGTCCAAGGTTCGCTGGAGGGCAAGAGTTCACCGGCGAGCGCAATTGCGTAGAATGCCGCCTCAGTTGTCCGTTGTGGCCGGGCGGCATGTCGCAAGGTCCGGTCTGACTAAGCTGAGAGAAACATCAATCTTCCATCACGGAGAAACAGACATGGGTGATAAGGGAAGTAAAGACAAAGGCAAACGGGAGCAACAGAAAAAGGCCAAGCGTACTCTAAAGGAAAAACGACAATTGAACAGGGAGAAGAAGAACAAGTAAGGGATCGAAGGACACCGGCATGCATCAAGAGTCGAAAACACCCGAACTGTACGCAGAGTTGTTCCATCGCCATGCCGCCAACCCGATCCTGACGGCCCGGGATTGGCCTTACCCGGCACATACGGTCTTCAACGCCGGGGCTTGTCTGCGGGGCGATGAGACCGTGCTACTCGTCCGTGTGGAGGACCGCCGCGGGCATTCGCATTTGACCGTAGCTCGAAGCAAGGACGGTGTGTCAAACTGGCAAATCGATTCCCGGCCCAGTTTCGTACCGGATCCGGCGGACCATGCGGAAGAGTCGTGGGGCGTGGAAGACCCTCGTCTGACCTGGGTCGACGACCGGGCCCAGTGTGTCATCGCCTATACCGCCTATTCATCCAGTGGGCCGCTGGTTTCCCTGGCAGAAACCAACGATTTTGCGACCTTCTCACGTCTCGGCCCGGTCATGCCCCCTGAGAACAAGGATGCGGCCGTTTTCCCCTGCCGATTCAAGAATCGGTACGCGATGATTCACCGCCCGGTCCCCACCGGGAATTCAGGGGCGCACATTTGGATCTCGTTTTCTCCCGACCTGCTACATTGGGGAGACCATCAGATCCTGTTTCACGCGAGACGAGGGGCATGGTGGGACGCGAACAAGACCGGCTTGGGACCACCTCCGTTGGAAACGCCGGAGGGATGGCTGATCGTCTACCACGGCGTGCGAGTAACGGCCGGTGGGTGTCTCTATCGACTTGGACTGGCTCTCCTCGATCTGGAGAATCCCTGCCGCGTTCTTCGACGCAGCGACGAATGGATTCTGGCTCCCGAACTACCCTACGAGCGACAGGGCGATGTTAACGGCGTCGTGTTCCCCTGCGGTTGGACTATGGACAAGACCAGCGGCGAGATCCGGCTCTATTACGGAGGAGCCGATACCTGCCTGGCCCTGGCCACCGCCCAACTCTCCGATCTGCTGACATACCTTCGTACATGCCCGGCACCGCAGACCGTCAACCGTAGGACTGCCACACTGTCGGCTTGACTGGAGAACATCTTGAGCGACACCCCTGACCGCAATCGCATACGTTCCGCCGTCAACCGCAAAGGCCGACTCGCTGAATTGCGAATCCGACGTTTGCCGGTCACATTCACAAGCGACATTCGACGCGTCATCACTCGCTTCTTCGACCCCGGCGGCGAGACGAGGGTCCGCAACGTCATCGAACGTGTCGTCGGCCTGGATGAAGAACAGGTGGATCGGCTACTGAAGGATGTCTTTCTGAGATTTCGCGACCGCCACGGGGACATTCCGGCAGTACTGAATGAGAACTATCGGAAAGCGATGGCCATGATCGGACAGGCAGACGATCTCACACCCAATCAGGGCCTGCTCGTCGGGGCCTATCTGACTGCTGAGTATTCGATCGAGTCAGCGGCATTATTCAATCCGTCGATCGTCGCTCACCACAATCAGCGGAATCTCCCCGCCGGTGCGGTACGGTTCATCATGAGTCTTCGGGCGACGGGCGAGGGGCATGTATCGTCGATCGTCTTCCGCACCGGGGTCATCGGCTCCGATCACACCATTCAGATAGATCCTTGCAGGCGTCTCAGCAGGCCGGGCCGTACCGTGCCCGATAATCAATACGAAAAAGCTCTCTTCCTGCGAAAGCTCAAGGACATCGGCGTTTACGAGAGGGTGGCCAATCTGGTGCTGGATTGCCTCGACGACTCTTTCACCTCGAGCCAACTGGATCAAGCGGTTATCGATGCCCGGGCGTCGGCTTCCGAAAAACTCGAAATCGAAGAGGCACTGCAGGATATTCGCTGGCTGGCCCGCTCGAACTATCAACTGGAGCTTGCCAGGGATGCGGAGGCGTCTGAAGTCGTCATTTTTCCACAGACGAGCAACGAAAGTCACGGCATCGAGGACCTGCGAATGGTCCGCTTCGTAGATGACGACGGAACGGTCACGTACTACGGCACCTGCACGGCCTTCGACGGTTACCACGTGTTGCCGCAATTGATCGAGACTCGCGACTTCCTCAAGATCGGCGTGCATACGATCAACGGCGCTAGCGCGCGGAACAAGGGAATGGCTTTGTTCCCACGGCGGGTGGGTGGCCACTATATGATGTGCTCCCGAATTGACGGTGAGAACCTCTACATCATGGTCTCCGACATCGTCCACTTCTGGGAGACCGCCGAATTGCTCCAGGTGCCGCGCTCTCCTTGGGAGTTCGTTCAGATCGGCAACTGCGGCTCACCACTCGAGACTCCCGAAGGTTGGCTGCTCCTGACCCACGGCGTCGGGCCGATGCGCACCTATTGTATCGGTGCCATGTTGCTCGACCTCAACGACCCCCAGAAGGTAATTGGCTGTCTCGGCGAACCGCTGATCAAGCCGAACGAAAAAGAGCGTGACGGTTACGTGCCCAACGTGGCTTATACATGCGGGGCGATGATCCACAACGGCCAGCTCTATCTTCCGTTCGCGACCTCCGACATGATTACCCGTTTTGCCACAGTTTCGATCGACTCCCTCTTGAACCGGCTCATCGGCTAAGGCAGGCGGGCGGGCGTTTTACGCTTTCAACAGCCAATCCACCCCCTTTTGGGGATATGCAAGATGGAGGAACTTGTCTGCCTTGTCAGGGAAAAATGAAGTCGCGGTTCCGCTGGCGCCCCTCAGACCGGCAGTCACAGCGGGTTCGAGCCCCAGAATATCCCGGCAACTTCCAGAATCCCACTTGTGTTCGTCCCCGATTCTGCTATTATTCCAATAGTTATGGGGTGATAATACGAAGAAGTGGGCCCCCAACTCGCAAAACGCCCTGACGGCGTTTCTGAGAGTCCCTCTTCGACGCACTGCTTTCCGTGTGTCAGCGGCCTGTTTGAGGGCATCTGTTTCCGATCGCGGTTGATTGCCACCTTTTTGTTTCCGGCCGTAACCTCGTTTTGTCGCAAGGGGCTGACCGAGGTCGACGGGCCGGGCTACCGATGTCTCGTTTTGAAGGAGTGGCAGGCATGCCGCAGGGAACGATCAAGAAAGTATTGGCGGACAAGGGTTTCGGATTCATCGAAGGCGACCGGGGCGACATCTTCTTCCACCACAGCGCGGTGGAAGGCGTTGCCATCGAAGCACTCAAGATCGGCCAGGCCGTAACCTATGAGGAAGGCCGAGGTCCGAAAGGTCCGCGTGCCGAGAACGTCCGGCTCGTCTAGGGTCAGCAAGACCACCGAGTCCACGGGCAGCAACGCACCCGTGTGCCCGAGATTGAACTATCGCGTCCCTGGTTCTCCTGAGAACCGGGGGCGTCTTTTTTGGCTCAGCCACTGTTGTAGGTTCGCAATCTGCCGGCGGTAGCCTCGCGAGTGAACTTGTAGAAATGCCAGTGCGTGACGCAACGGTTCATGTACTGGGCAAACGCGATAATGCCCCGGCCGTGCTTCCGATTGCGGGAGAAGTAGTTCTTCACATAGATGCTCCCGAGCGAGAATAGTGATCCGTCTCGCAAGAGAGCCCGGAAGAGCGACAACAGCAAGATCAGTCCGTATCCCAGGGTCGGCAGACTCTTTCCTTCGCCGGCTCTTCGGCAGATCTCGGCCCGCCGCCGGAGATAGTCTTCGCGTTCGAAGATCTTGAAGTAGCGATCCAGGAACGCTTCGGGCGCATAGAGCCTCTTGACGAGGTTCCAGTACCCCTCCCGCAACTCCTCGCGGCTCATCTGCTTGGGAATGAAATTGCAGTTCGGGTCGTCCTCGACGAGTCGCCCCTCCCGTTTGAGCCGTTCGTAGAGCGGCGTTTTGGGGATCGCCTGCAGCATTCCGACCATGGCAAGGGTGATTCCGTTTTCCTGGATGAAGCGGAACTGATCGTCAAAGATCTCCTTGTCGTCGCTATCGAAGCCGACGATGAAACCGGCGTTGACGTCCAAGCCCGCGTTCTGGATTCTCGCCAGCTTGGCGCCCATCGCATCGCCGTGCGTGTTCTGAAATTTCTTGATTTCCTTCAGCGATTCGGCGCGTGGGGTCTCGATGCCGATGAACACGCTTCGGAAGTTCGCCCGATACATCAACTCCAGCAGTTCGGGCTGGTCGGCCAGATCGATGCTCGCCTCGGTCGTGAGCCGCAACGGGTAATGGTGCTCCTCCATCCACGGAATGACCTTTTCCAGCAAGGCCTTGGCCTTCTTGCGGTTGCCGATGAAGTTGTCGTCGACGATGAACGCCGAGTGAAACCCGGTCCGCCGCATGTCGTCCAACTCAGCCAGGAGTTGCTCGGGTTCCTTCACGCGAGGCTTCCGTCCGTAGATGACGATGATGTCGCAGAACTCGCATTGAAACGGGCAACCCCGCGAGTACTGGAGTGCCCCCGATGCGTATCGATCGGCCTTGAGCAGGTCGTACCGGGGTCGGGGCGCCTTGGTCATGTCGGTCGGTTTTGACTGCTCGTAGCGATTGCGGGTCGGTCTGCCTCGGGCGAAGTCGTCGAGAAACTCCGGCCAGGTCGTTTCCGCCTCGCCGATGAAAACCGCATTGCAGAGCCCATCGAAGAACTCCTCCTGGACGGAGACGAAGGGGCCTCCGACGACGGTGAACCGTCCCAGTTCGCGCAAGCGGAGCAGGATCTCCCGTATCCGCTTCTTCTGGACGTTCATTCCCGTCACGCCCACGATGTCGTAGACGCCGAGAGAATCCCAGTCGATATCCTCCACGTTTTCATCAAGCAAAACCACGTTGTGATCGCCGCAGAGCCCTGCCACAGTGGGCAGCGAGCCGGAGATCATCGTGCTTCGCTTATCGCCCGGATAGAGGGCAAGTGCGTACTCGAAACCCCAATAGGAGGGTTCAAACCGAGGATTGATCAGGCAGATTGAGAGCGTCCGAGCGGGGGAGCTTGGGGTTGAACGAGCGCCACGCGCCGCTTCGGTTGTGGTCATGCGGGAAATCCCATTGGGGCTCGCCGACAGGCCAAAAGAACCGCTGCGGGCTTTCGGGTCGGATTGCTGATTCCAGCATACGCTATGTGCGGGAGGTCTCGATAGGCCAGAAAGCCGGCGAATCACGCCTTCCTCGCACATTCTTCATATCGAAAACAACTCACCAGGTGATCGTTCACCATGCCCGTCGCCTGCATGTGGGCGTAGACGATCGTGCTGCCGACGAATTTGAAGCCCCGGCGTTTGAGGTCCTTGCTCAGGGCGTCGGACTCCGGAGTGGTGGCGGGTATCTCTTGCAGCCGGCGCCAGCGATTCTGGATGGGGCGGCCGCCGACGAATTGCCACAGGTAGTCGTCGAAGCTGCCGAACTCCGCCCGGACTTCGAGAAAGGCCTTGGCGTTGATCACGGTGGCATTGACCTTCTGGCGGTTGCGGATGATGCCGGGGTCGGCCAGGAGCTTTTCGATGCGTTTCTTTGTGAACCGTGCCACTTTCTCCGGATCGAACTGGGCGAACAGGCGGCGGTAGTTCTCGCGCTTGTTGAGGACGGTCCACCAACTCAGGCCGGCCTGGGCGCCTTCAAGGATGAGAAACTCGAACTGTTTGCGGTCGTCGTGGACCGGTACGCCCCACTCCTGGTCGTGGTAGTCGATATAGGCCTGGTGGATCGTGCCGGGCCAGGGGCAGCGGTTTTTGTCTTGGTTCACCATGGAATCGGGCCTACTTGTATGGCAGTTCAATGTATTAGAACTTGACGGCGCCGGCTGGTACAATAGCGTCCCTCCCCGGGGGAGCATCGAGCGGCTCCCGAGCGACGCTCACGCCGGATTCCCCCGCATGCCACACGCAGATCGCACCCGCTTTGTAGTGAGGACCAGATGTCATGCTGAGCACATCGAACAGCCCCGGTTTGTGGAGTTTTCTTGGGCGGAAGTCATTGTCGGCGTTCACAATCGTGGCGGTTGCGGGCCTGGCTCTCGACGGCGGCCGAGTGGCGATTGGCGCCGAGACGACGCTCCACGTTGCCCCCGGCGGCAACGACGCGTGGTCAGGAAACCTGGAACGTGCGAACGGTGACCACACCGACGGGCCGCTGGCCACGTTGGCCGGGGCGCGGGACGCCGTGCGGCGGTTGAAGGAAGCGGGCAAGATTGACGGACCGGTTCGTGTGTTGTTTGCCAGCGGCGACTATCCGATTACCGAACCGGTGGCCTTCACGCCGTTGGACAGCGGCACCGCCGGCGCGCCGATCGTCTATGCGGCGGGCGAAGGGGCGATGCCCGTGATTTTCGGCGGGCGGAGGATTACGGGGTTTCAGCCGGGGCCCGACGGCGTTTGGACGGCCAAGGTGCCCGAGGTGGCTTCGGGCAAGTGGAACTTCGAACAACTGTGGGTCAACGGACGCCGGGCGATCCGGGCGAGAGAACCCGACAAGTTCTACTACTATATGACGAAGAAGATCGCCCGCGGCGTCGATCCGCTGACCGGAAAGCCGGCCGACCTGCAGAGCCGGGCGTTTGGCGCCAGGGCGGCCGACATTGGGCCGCTCAAGACCCTGTCGAAGGAGCGACTCGCCGACGTGCATCTTGTGGCCTATCACTCGTGGGCCACGGGGCTGCACCGGATTGCGGCGGTCGATCCCGAGACGAACGTCGTGGTGACAACCGGGCCGGGACGGTGGCCTTTCTTTCGTTGGGGCGCCAGTCAGCGCTATCACCTTGAGGGCTATCGTGCGGCCCTCGACGAACCGGGCGAATGGTGTCTGGAGCGCGACGGAACTCTCTTCTACAAGCCGCGGCCGGGGGAAGACATGAGCAGGGCCGAGGTCGTGGCCCCGGTGGCTGAGGCCTTTTTGCGAATCAACGGCGACGCGACCCTGGGCATGCCGGTGGCGCACCTGACGTTCCGGGGGCTGGCGTTCCGCTACGGCCAGTACGTCCTGCCGCCTGAAGGCCATTGCGACGGGCAGGCGGCGGCTCGCATTGAGGGGGCGATTCAGGCCCACGGGGCCAGGAACGTGGCCGTCGAGGACTGCGAGGTCTCGCACATCGGCAGGTATGCCGTCTGGTTCTGGACGGGCTGCCGGGACTGCCGCATCGAACGCTGCTATTTGCACGATCTTGGAGCCGGCGGCGTGCGGATCGGGCACGGCTGGGAGAACAACTCGCCGGCCGAACAGGAGGTGACGAAGCGGATCACGGTCGACAACAACATCATTCGGGGCGGCGGGCGGATCTTTCGCGAGGCCGTGGGGGTGTGGATCGGGCACTCGGGGGAGAACCGGGTTACGCACAATGAGATCGCCGACTTTTTCTACACGGGCATCTCGGTCGGCTGGCGTTGGGGATACGCAGAGAGCCTGGCTCAAAGGAACACGATCGACTTCAACCACATCCACCACATCGGCTGGGGTGTGCTGAGCGACATGGGCGGCGTGTATACGCTGGGACCGTCGGGCGGGTCGAGCGTTTCGAACAACCGCATCCACGACGTCTATTCCTACGACTACTACGGGCGGGGCGGTTGGGGACTGTACAACGACGAAGGGTCGAGCGACTTTGTGATGGAGAACAACCTGGTCTACAACACGAAGACCGGCGGGTATCACCAGCACTATGGCCGAGACAATGTTATTCGCAACAACATCTTTGTCGAGTCGATGGACGGGCAGATTCAGCGATCGCGCAAAGAGGATCACGTGTCGTTCCGGTTCACGAACAACATCGTCTACTGGAACAACGACAGCCCGCTGCTGGGCCGGCCGGCCACGGATGAGAACGTGATTTTCAACCACAATCTCTACTGGAACGCGGCGGGCAAGGTCGATTTCAACGGGCTGACGCTGGAAGAATGGCAGAAGCTGCCGGGCGGCAAGGGAGAGGGCTCGATCATCGCGGACCCGATGTTTGTCGACTTGGCGGCGGGCGACTTCCGTCTCAAGCCGGGTTCTCCAGCGGCCAGGATCGGGTTCAAGGCCTTCGACTACACGAAGGCCGGGGTCTACGGCGATGCGGGCTGGATGGAACTGGCGCGGACCTATGAATTACCGGCACTCGAGCTGGCCGATCCGCCGCCGCCGTTGCCGCCGGTGACGATCCACGACGATTTCGAGCTCTCGCCGCCGGGTTCGGAACCCGCCGGGGCCGCCCATGTCTACCACGGCGGGAAGGGCAAAGCGGCGTTTGTCCGAGTGGTGCAGGAGGCGGGGGCGGGCGGATCGAGTCACTATCTGAAGTTTCAGGATGCGCCGGATCTTGACCAAGTCTACAACCCGCACTTCTACTACACCCCAGGTTACACCGAGGGTGTGACACGATTGTTGTTTGATTTCCGCGTCGAGAAGACTTCGGTGTGGTTCATGGAGTGGCGCGACAATTCGAGTCCCTATCGCGTGGGGCCGAGGTTGTCGGGGGCCGAAGGGAAACTGATCGTTTCCGGCGGCGGGGAGGTGGAGTTGCCGATCGGTGAGTGGGTCCATGTGGAGATGGCCGCCGGCCTGGGCGGAGATTTCACGGGCACCTGGGACCTGGTGGTGACGGTGCCCGGCAAGGAGCCGGTTCGCTTCGAGAAGCTTAAGCAGCCGGGCGAGGGCATCAAGCGATTGGACTGGCTGGGGTTCTGCAGCACGGCGAAGGAGGTGACGATGCTGGGGTTGGACAACATTGTGTTGACGAATTCGGAGGTCGAGCCGTGATTGGGCGAAGCGAGGGAAGGACATTTGTGTGGCAATGGCTGGTGGCTTGTCTAACTGCGCTGCCGGCGGGTGACCTGATGGGGCAGGAGCGCGTGGGGGTGAGTGTTCCACTGGTGAATATAGACGGGAGTTTCGGGCTGACGGCGGCACCAGGGTTTGGAATGGAGGTGTCCGTTGAGATCGTTGAGGGAAAGACGCCGGAACTGACGGCGACACGGCTCACGTTCAGCAATCAGGATGACGAGCGGCGGATTGCGGCTTTGGAGGGCGTACCGAGAGGTCCGATTGAGGGCGCGCGGGCACTGGCCTTTGAGTGCTGGCTCGACGCGAAGTACAACTCCTTACGCGACACGTGGGGGCCGGCGCCGTCCATAGCTGCCCTGTTCTTTGAAAATGACGGAGGAACATGGTATCAGATCCTCAAGGCATCCGGAACCGGCCCGTTTGGCCCATCTGAATTCCGCATCCCCTTGCGAGGAACATTCAACAGGGCTCTTTTTGCATCAGACACCGATGCGGCCATTCGTTGGGAGCAGGTGGAACGAGTTTGGCTGGGAGTGGTGGATGATGGCCCGTTGAAAGGCGCATTCGAGGTACGCCGAGTGCGATTTACAGACGAGCCCTTCCATCCCACATCAGCGGTTTGGATTGACAACAAATGGGAAGTATCCCAGGATCCGGCAGTCCGTAGCGAACTGAGCCTATCGGAAGGCGATGGAGCGCCGGTGGCATACTTCGAATTCGAGATCCCGGGTGGTCGTCACATGTATGCCATGATCCGGACCCCGGTCGATGTGAGTGAACTGGACGCGTACAGGGGACTACGATTCGGTACCGTCCTGACCGAATTGCCCGAGGGCATCGACGGGTTGTTGGTGATGCTCATTGAGAAAGACGGTTCGCAGTATCGGGCAGTTTCGGCACCGAGGGCAAGTCGAGAGCAGAAAACGGTTACTATTTCGTTTTCAGAATTCGAACGTGGCAGCTGGTCGAAGGACGAAAACGATCGCCTCGACCTGGATCAGGTGAACCTGGTAGCCATCGGCATGCACGGAACGACGCCCAAGGCCGCGAAGGGCACAATCGTGGTCATCGACCCACAGTTCATCCCGTAGTTACGGACGAGTTGTTGGTAAACAGGCTCCATTCCGTAGCAGGAGCAAGGAAAGAAGCGCGCTCCACCTGACCCCGTCTACCTTTCGGTATCCATGGAGCGCGCATCGGTTGAAGTTGCGGACCACAACGAAGGGCCGCGAAATCAGGGCCAACTGACGCCGTCCCGATCTCGGACGAACATCCCGTTTTCCGGATGGGCCGTATCACCGCTGCGCTGGCGGAGCGGGTCTGTGTCGTCTGCCGCCAAGCTTTCGATGGCCGCGTCCGTGAGTGGACCCTGCTGCTGCGTCTGGGTCTGCGTCTGCGACTGGGTTTGAGTCTGAGCTTGGTTCTGCAACTGAGTCTGCGTCTGCAGTTGGGTCTGCAGTTGACTTTGCAGTTGCGTCTGGACCTGCTGCTGGGCTTGGGTTTGCAGTTGAGTCTGGACCTCGCCTTCACCCGCCCCCTCTTGCAGTTTCAGTTGAGTTTGCGTCTGCTCCTGCGTCTGGATCGGGCCGTCACAAGTGCCATCCTGCAGTTTCAGTTGCGTCTGCGTCTGCTCCTGCGTCTGCGTTTGCGTTTGCTCTTGAACCGGTCCGGCGCACTCGGCCGCACAGTTCTGAAGCTGCACACACGCTTGTGTCATGACTGCATCGCCAAGGGGACCGGTGCACACGCCGGTCAGCAATTCCCGTCTTTCCAGCGACTCCACCCGCAACAATTTGCCTTTCATTTGCACACTCCTGAGAAAGAGATACCTGCGAGAAGCTTCTTCTGAGATACCTGCGGCCGCATCGTCGTGCCCTTCCGGCGTTTTGGCCGTGTTGTTGTGACTTGCTGACGGACGAGAGAGGGTCACGTCAGCAAGACCTGCGAGCGGCGTTTTGCAAACTCTGTGCCGATCAGGCTGGCTGGGCACTGCAGGCCGGTTTGTGCCGGGAATCGGTAGAGAAACGGCCGTTTGCATCCGGAGCCGCCGGCATGGAAGGCTGTCGCAGGTGTCTCACGGCTGTCTCACGACGTGGGACAGGTGAAACAAGTGTCCGGAGTGCGAGCCCGTTTCGCGTTCAGTCGTGGTCGAGCCCAAGCTCATTGAGACGCCGGTAGAGGGTGGCGCGGCTGATGCCCAGGAGATTGGCCGCTCGTGTGCGGTTGCCTCTGGCCCACTTGATGGCCGCTGCGATCCGTTCAGCCTCATCGGCGCCGGATTCCTCGACCGGCGGGGTGGGGGAGGGTTGGAACAGTTCGGGCGGGAGGTCGTCGGGTTGAATCTCGACTCCCCGGCAGCGGACCACGGCAAACTCCAGGGCGTTTCGCAGTTCCCGGACGTTTCCGGGCCAGGAGTAGTCGAGGAGCAGGGCCATGGCCTCGTCGCTGACCGCGTGGATTTCCTTTCCGGTCGCGGCGCAATGGGTCGCCAGAAAGGCGCGGATGAGCAAGGGGAGGTCGTCGCGGCGCTGGCGGAGTGCGGGGAGCCGAACCCGGGCCACACGGATTCGGTAGAGGAGATCCTGGCGGAAGCGGTCTTGGAGAGCTTCTTCGGCGAGGTCGCGGTGGGTGGCGGCGAGGAGACGGAAGTTGACCGGGCGAAGCTGCGACTCGCCCAGGGGCAGAACGGCGTTTTCTTCGAGCACCCTGAGGAGGGATGCCTGTACGCGAGGGGGCAACTCACCGATTTCGTCAAGGAAGAGCGTTCCCCCGCTGGAGGCTTCGAACAACCCACGTTGATCTGCAACGGCCCCGGTGAACGAGCCGCGGCGGTGTCCGAACAACTGGCTGGCGGCCAGCTCTTCGCTGAGTCCACCACAATTGAGGGCCAGAAACGGGCCACCGCTGCGCCCGCTCAATTGATGGATCGCCCGGGCCACGAGTTCCTTCCCCGTGCCCGTCTCGCCTTCAATCAGGACGGTCGAATCGACGCGGGCAAGTTCCTCCACAAGTTGAAAGACCTGCCGCATAGCCTTCGACTTGCCGAGCATGTTCTCAAACACATGCTGCTGATCGAGTTGGCCTCGCAGGTCGACCAACGGCGACACATCGCAGACGAAAAGGATCCTGCCGCCGGCGTCGCGAGGATCATCGGCGACCTCGATTTCGAGGTGCCGGGCGGGGGAGTCTTCGATCTCGAGCACGACCGGCAGCCTGGTCCGCAGCTCCTGCGGGACGCGGCAGATTTCCACCAGAGCTGCCACTTGGCCTTCGGGGAGGGGCAGCACTGCCCGGAGATCGCGTCCGACGGCGTCGGCACTGTCGACCGCCAGGATCCGCCGGACTGCCCGGCTGGCAAATCGAATTCGCCCCTGTTCGTCGAGCATCACGGTGCCGTGGCGCTGGGCATCGAGAATTGCCTGGAGGTCATCGCGGGTTTCTCGCACCTGTGCGTCGGCTGCCCGTTTGTGCAGGGCCACCTCGATCGCCGTCCGGAGGTCGTGCTCGGCAAACGGTTTGACCAGGTAACCGTAAGGTTCCGTCTGTTTGGCTCGCTTCAGGGTCTCCGCGTCGGAGTAGGCGGTCAGGAAGAGGATCGGCACGTCGCGGATCTGGCGGATTCGCTGCGCCGTCTCGATTCCGTCGATTGGCCCGTCGATCCGCACATCCATGAGGACCAGGTCGGGCTCGAAGCCGGCGGCCATCCGGCAGGCCTCTTCTCCTGAGGCGGCGGTGCCTACAACCCGGTATCCCAATCGTTCCAGATTGCTTTGGATATCGAGGGCGACAATCTGTTCATCTTCGACGATCAGGATCGCAGCGGCCGGTTCTGTCATGGTCTTCGCTCACCTACGTATGGTTGGGCACTGGAGATTCGTCACGGGCAGACGGAGGAAACTCGCCCTGGAACTGGATTTCAAAACTGGTTCCGCCGGAACGGCGAACCTCGAGGTTCCCGCGGACTTGCCGCGTCAGGGCCTCGACGACTCTCAAGCCCAGAGAGGGCTGTTCGGTATCGTTCGGGCCGGCATTCATTCCCACGCCGTTGTCGGCGACTGCCAGGCAATAGCCGGCGGGGTTCTGGGTGAACCTTACCGTGATCTCGCCTGCCTGGCCATGGGGGAATGCATGCTGGAGGGCGTTGGAGACCAGCTCGTTGACGATCATGCCGCAGGGGATCGCCAGATCCAACGGAAGCGGAATCGGCTGGACGTTCAGCAGGAACTTGACCGGCGCGGCCTTGTGGCTCAGGCTCTGTTGGAGATGGCCCACAAGGTCTTCCACGTAGGCGGCGAAGTCGATACGGGCAAGGTCGCTCGACCGGTAGAGCTGCTCGTGAATCAAGGCCATCGAGCGAATCCGTCCCTGGCTTTCCTGGAACAATCTGGCGATGGTGGGGTCGTCCAGTTCCTTGGACTGGAGACTGAGCAGGCTTGAAATGACCTGCAAGTTGTTCTTCACGCGGTGGTGGACCTCCTTGAGGAGGAGTTCCTTTTCCTCGAGCGAGGCGAGGAGTTGAGCTTTGGAAACCGTTGTCGCTTTCAGATCGGCTGCCATTTGATTCACCTCGGCGGCCAGCATTCCGATTTCATCGCGGCGGCGGATGGCAACCCGGACGTCAAAACGGCCCTTGCCGACCTCGGCGGCGGCTTGCTGAAGGGCATGGAGTGGCGCGCCGATCGACCGGGAGACAAAAAGGCCCATCAGCACGGCCGAGACGGCGGCAGCGACCAGCAGCACGCCCCGCTGCTGGTTGGCGACGACCATGGCCCGCTCCGTCGTGCGAACACCGCCAGTCAGCTCTCTTTCCGCCCTCTGGCGATACTCGGCCAGCAAAGGCAGCACGTGGGTCTCTGCATGCTGGCAGAGCTTCAGGTTGAGGAACTGCTCGGCTTGTTCGACGTCCTCGGAGAGAATCGCAACGAATTGTTCCTGCAATCGCCGATGCTGGGCGAATTCATCCGCGAGCCGATCGAGGGTCGGCAGGGTCTGGTTCGTTTCTTGTTGAACGACCTCGGTGATGCCTTGAGCGGTTGCCCAGCGGATGAGCGATTCAGCGGCCAGGCGCTGGCGGTCAAGCCCCGCCTCGACGATCTTCAAGTGTTCCTCGATGGGACCATGGCGGCTGGCTGCCTCGGCAGACGGGTCGTTGGGGGCGCTTCGTTCGGCCACCAGCAGGGCGTGCGAGGCAAGTTGGCTCGCGTAAAGGGCTACCGTGATTTCCATGGTGTCGGCAACCTTCACGATCGCGCTGCGGCTGAGTCGTTCCATCTGCTGTTCGATGGCCGTGCTAGTGTGTTGAGCCATGTAGCCGGCAGCACCTACCAGCGAGGCGACCAACAGAAAAGCCGCGGTCAGTTTCAGGCCGATCCTCATTGCCAAACGCCTCAATCAAGGGATTGTATGGGGGACTGTCCCGATTTTTGTGGCAGGATGCCACAAAAATGGGACTGTCCCCTTTCCGCAGCATCACGAGCACAGAACTCGGTACAGGCCCTTGTATGGGCTCGCAACGCTGCAGTCTGTGCCACAGGCGGCAGTGCCGCCAACCAGTACGAGGTACCACTCGGGCACGCCAATTGCAGAACCCGATCTCACAATTGTGTTGTCGGCGGGATGCAACTGAACCGGCGAGTATGTTACCCCACGATGAGAGGGGGCCGGTTTCTGGTTGGCCCGTACCGATTCCTGATGGTAGAGTATCCAGCGAGAACATGCCTCCGACCAGCTTTCGGGATCGAATATTCTCGCAGATTTCCTCTGTGTTTGACCAGAATAGGGGCACTGCCCAGCCAGCGGTACCGTCGCGAGGCGCCCGGGCCTGTCGCACCGGGCGCCTCTGCGACGCTCCCTACTTGAGGTGTCACGTTCCGATGACCAGACTGCCAAGGGGACTGACGCTGGTGGAACTCTTGGTGGTGATCGCCATCGTGGGGGTGCTCGTTGCCCTGTTGCTGCCTGCGGTCCAGGCTGCCAGGGAGGCCGCTCGGCGAATTCAATGCCAGGATAACGTCCGCCAGATCGGCCTGGCTCTCCATAGCCACGAAAACACCTACGGGGAGCTCCCGCCAGGTTGGATGACCAACCAGTCGAATGGCGATCCGGGCTGGGGCTGGTCGGCCATGCTGCCGAGTTTCATCGAACAGGAAACTTTGAAGAATGCCGCAGGATCGGGACCCGGGCCGGGACCCGGGCCGGGGCCGGGGCCGGGTGGTGCCGGGCCGGGGCCGGGTGGTGCCGGGCCGGGGCCGGGTGGCAAACCGATCAGCGATCCTGTCAACCAGGGTTTTCGAGAGACCCCCATCGATCTGCTACTTTGCCCCTCCGATCCCTCGGACAGAGTCTTCATGCTCCAGAGCGGTTCCGGAGGAGGAGGTGGTGGTGGTGGAGGTGGAGGAGGCAGTGGGTCCGGTCCGGGCGGCCCCATGTTTGAACTTGCCCGAGCCAACTATTCGGGCGTGTTTGGCGATAACGTCATTGAGAGCCAACCCCAGACAGGTAACGGGATCTTCTACCAAAACAGTTCCACTCGATTTGCCGACATTCTCGACGGACTTTCCAACACACTTCTGATTGGCGAAAGGTCGTCGCGTTTGGAGTTTGCCACCTGGGTCGGCGCGGTGCCGGGAGCCTATCGGGGTACCGCGAGGATCGTCGGTCGAGCCGGCAGCGTGCCCAACGACGTGCTCAACGACTTCGCCGACTTCAGCAGCCACCACGCCTTCGGTGCGAACTTTGCCCTGGCCGACGGTTCGGTGAAGCTGATCAGCGACACGATCGATCTGGCGGTCTACCAGGCCCTGGCCACCCGTGCGGGAGGCGAGCCAACCGGGTCGGTTCCCTGAGATGAGGGCGGGGGACTATCGCGTCGTCTTTTGTGGTACGATTGTCGCTGGGGGGCATGGTTGCTGATCCACGTGAGTGCAAACGATGAAGATCCTGTTCCTTTGCACGGGCAATTCGTGCCGCAGCCAGATGGCCGAGGGGTGGGCACGCCACCTGAAGAGTAAGCAGCTCGAGGCTTATTCAGCCGGCATCGAGACGCACGGGCTGAATCCGAATGCGGTGAAGGTCATGGCGGAGGCGGGCGTCGACATCTCGGGCCATCGATCGCAGCACATCGACGAGTTTCGCGACGTGGAACTCGACCACGTGATCACCGTGTGCAGCCACGCCCACGAGTCCTGTCCGGTGTTTCCGGGAAAGGCCAAGGTGACCCACGTGGGATTCGACGACCCGCCGCGACTGGCCAAGGAAGCGGCGACCGAAGAGGAGGCATTGAGCCACTATCGCCGGGTTCGCGACGAGATCAGGGCGTTTGTGGAGACTTTGCCCGAGGCGTTGGGTTCGTAGGCGCACGAGTCCGTCGGAGAGCCGAACGGTTCAGGTCGCGTTGGTGTCGAAACGAGCTGAGGGTTAGCTGGTTGCGATTCCGGGAAAGGGGGCTTGACAGAATTGTGCATTTGGCTAAACTTACAAGTATAATGCCGCCGACCGGGTCGAAATGGGCCAGGAAGACGTCTCTTGACACGAATTCCCGGCAACCTGCCGTTGGCACAAACCGCGAATTTGGCTAAATTGCCAAGTAGTTCCAAGCCGATGGTTGGTACCAATGGACGCGAAGACGCAAGCCAAATACGAAGCCCGGGCGAAGATCGTCAAGGCGATGGCCCATCCGGCCAGGCTCTTCATGCTGGACGAGCTATCCAGGAACGGGGAGCGTTGCGTTTGCGAACTGACCGAGATGGTCGGCACCGACATGTCGACGGTGTCGCGACATCTGGCGCAACTCAAGCAGGCCGGCCTGGTGGAGGATGAGAAACGAGGCCAGATGGTGTTTTATCGGCTGCGCGTCCAGTGTGCGTTGGATTTCTTCGACTGCATCGAGTCGGTGATCAAGTGCAACGCGAAAAGCCAGCAGGAACTGCTGGCCTAGGTTTCAACAGGGTATTCGTACCCTTTTTTGATTCCCAAATACTTGCACATTATGCCAAATTGCCCAATCGGCAATGAGGGCTTGGAGCGAACGGCATGAACAAGAGGGAACTTGGTGTCTTCGCGGCTTTGGCCGCGGTGTTTCTGCTCGCGTATTTCCTGAATTTCACGGATTCGAAGATTCAGAACGCCGTCATGGAAGCGTTCTTCATGCTCCAGTGGTATGCCCAGTACCACACGCTGGCTTGCGTCGTGCCCGCCATGTTCATCGCCGGGGCGATCGCCGTCTTCTTCTCCAAGGAGGCCGTCTTGCGGCACCTCGGACCCAAGGCGAATAAGATCGAAGCCTACGGGGTGGCGTCTACGTCCGGCACGGTGCTGGCCGTCTGCTCGTGCAGCGTGCTGCCCATGTTTGCCGGTGTTTATCGGGTCGGCGCGGGACTTGGACCGGCCTCGGCCTTCCTCTACTCGGGTCCGGCGATCAACGTGATGGCGATCTTCCTGACGGCCCGAGTGCTGGGGTTCGACTTGGGCGTCGCTCGGATCATTGGGTCGATCGTGTTCGCGGTCATTATCGGACTGGTCATGGCGGCCATTTTTCGCAGGGACGACGAGGAGCGGACGGCCGCCGTGATGGCCATGCCCGACCCGCCTCCGGCGAAGCGGAGCCTTTGGCAGACGGCCTTGTTCTTCATCGCCATGATCACCTTCCTCGTCTTCAGCGACTGGGCCAATCCGAGCCAGACCATCATCGAGAAGTCCGACGGCACGGTGATGAAAGTGTCGGTCCTGCAAAAGACCGACGAGACATACCGCGTGCAACTCAATGAGCCGCTGGGCGACTTGAACAAGGGGGCGAAGCTCACCTTCCCCACCAGCGAGATCGCCTCGGAGAAGGACTGGACTCCGGAGAACTACCGTTGGGCGGCCTGGGTCTTCCACCATCGCTGGTATTTCGCCGGCGCCTGCTTCCTGGCCGTCCTGGCGATGGTCTGGGCCTGGTTCGACCGGCAGGAACTGGGCGAGTGGATGGATCAGACGTGGAGCTTCTCCAAATCGATCATTCCGCTGCTGTTTGGCGGCGTGCTGGTGACCGGCTTCGTCGGCGCCCTGATTCCCGAAGAACTTGTCGCCAGTTGGGTCGGCGGCGATAGTCTCCGGGCGAATCTCGTCGCCTCGGTGATCGGCGGGATGTGGTATTTTGCCACCTTGACCGAGATCCCCATTCTGGAGGCCCTGCTCGGCCTGGGAATGGGCCGCGGCCCGGCCCTGGCCCTGCTTCTGGCGGGCCCGGCATTGTCGCTGCCGAGCATTGCGGTAATCTACAGTGTGATCGGGTTCAAGAAGACAGCCGCCTTCGTGTTCTTGTGTATCATCATGAGCACGATTGTGGGTATGGTATTCGGATGGTTCTTCGTGTAACCGTGTCAAACGAGCTTGATGAGGGAGAGTGGATCAAATGAAGCTTGTGCAGATTCTGGGAACCGGCTGTGCGAAATGCACGAAACTCAAAGAGAACGCCGAGAAGGCGGTGGCGGATCTGGGTATCGAGGCTACCGTGGAGAAGATCGAAGACATCAACGTCATCGTCGGATTTGGCGTGATGATGACCCCGGCGATTGCCATTGACGGAGAGGTGAAGCTCGTTGGGAAAGTGGCCTCGCCGGAGGAGATCCAGAATTTGCTTCAGTAAGACAAACTGTGCCAAGGTGCTGCCAGAGTGAGTTTCGCCGGCACGCGGCCGAAGTTGCTCTTGCCCGCAAGGCGACGTAAACGCGACCGGCCGGCAATACAACGGTTCAAGACGGCAACCAGCCGATGAAGTTACCCCCAAGCATCAATGGGTACGATCGTCGATACAATGATCGGAGCGAAAAGGGCTTTCTATGGAACTGAAGAACGCAGTTGCCGTCTGTCTGATTTCGCTGTTCTCGGCGACGCTCGTGGTACTGATCGCCCGAGCGTTGGACAACCAGGCGGCTTCCCAACTGGAACCGCAACTGGCGCAGATCGTCGAGGAGCTGCGTGCGATCCGCACTCAGGGTGGCGTGTCGCTTTCGGGCGGGCCGGCGGCGGAAACGCTCGACGACGGCCTGATCGTCTACTACTTCCACGGCAACGTTCGCTGCCCGACCTGCCGGGCCATTGAATCCCAGGCGCACGAGGTTGTCGCCAATGATTTTGCCGACCAACTCGCGAGCGGGCGAGTCGCCTGGAAGATCGTGAACTACGACAAACCGGAAGGAACCGATCTCGCCAAACAATTCGACGTTCACATGGCCAATGTCGTGCTCGCGCAGATGGATGGAGGCGAGATCAAGAACTGGAGACGTCTCGACCAGGTTTGGGCCCTGGTGGGCGACAAGCCCGCCTTCGCCGAGTTCATCCGAACCGAGACCGGCCAGATGCTGGCCGAGGACGAAGTGCCCGCGGATTCGGCGGGAGCACCCGATCTGCTCGACTTGCCCGTGCCGGAAATGTCGCCTCCTCCTCTTCCCCAGAGCGACGCCCCGGCCGACCTGCCGCTACCCGAATAGTCATTCCGTTGTTCTAAGCCAAGAAGGAGTCGTCGATGAGACATTTCAGCAAGACCTTCGTTGCCGCCGTTGCATCGGTCCTGGTCTTCTCGTCGTTTGCCGAATACGCGACCGCGGCGGAGGAGTCCAAGGCTCCGCCGAAAAACCGGGTGGTCGCCATGTACTTCCACCGCACGCAGCGCTGCCCCACCTGCCAGAAGATGGGCAGCTACACGGAAGAAGCTATTAAGACGGGCTTTGCCGGGCAGCTCAAGGACGGCACCGTCGAACTACATTTCATCGATTTCCAGAACGAGAAGAACGCCGCCTACACGAAGGCCTACAAGATCACGGGGCCGGCGTTGATCGTGGCGAAGGTGGCCGACAACAAGGTGGCCGAATTCAAGGATCTGAAGGACATCTGGAGCAACGTGGGAGACAAGAAAGCGTTTATCAAGTACGTGCAGGACCAGATCAAGGCCTACGAGGCCGCGGCCAAGTGACCGCCCGCGGTCGGCGATCATTCGGTCATTTGCCGGCGTGGGAGCGGGGAATGGTGGAACGATGGAATAGTGGAATGATGGAATGATGAGGGCAGTGTATACAGCCCTTGCTTAGTCTTCGTTCCCAACATTCCACTATTCCAGCATTCCATTCTTCCAGCCACCGCAGTTCGAATTGGAGATCCCCCGTGCTTGCCTACCTGCTCTACATTGGAGCTGCGCTCTACCTGGGCGTCCTGACTTCGATCAGCCCGTGCCCGCTGGCTACCAATATTGCCGCGGTTTCGTATATCGGGCGCAAGGTTGAGAACTCGCGGGCGGTGATTCACGCGGGCTTTCTCTACACCTTGGGGCGATGCCTTCTCTACCTGGCGTTGGCTGCATTTCTAACCACCTCGGCCACGTCGATCCCGGCCTTCTCTGTCTTCCTCCAGAAGTACATGCATCTCGTTCTCGGGCCCGTCTTTCTCGTCCTGGGCATGTTCCTCGTCGGGCTGATCACCATCAGCACCGGGGGAACCATGATGAGCGACCGTATGCAGAAGCGGGTGGATGCGATGGGAATCTGGGGGGCACTGTTGTTGGGCGTGCTGTTTGCGGTTTCCTTCTGCCCGACGTCGGCCGTCTGGTTCTTCGGGCTCCTGGCTCTGACCATGGGGTCGGAGGCCGGTGCGGTTACCGCCGTGCTCGAAAAGGTCGGGATTGCCCTGCCCGAGGCGTCCATTGCGGGCGGCTCGCTGGTGCTGCCGCTGGTCTACGGCATCGGCACGGCCCTACCCGTCCTGGTGGTCGCCGTGCTTCTGGCCTACAGCGCCCAGGCGGTGGGCCGAACCTACAACATCCTTTCGCAGGTCGAGTGGTGGGCCCGGATGACGACCGGCTGGGTATTCATCCTGGCAGGTGTGTGGTTCTCACTGACCTATGTGTTCGAGGTCGCTTAGAGAGGGGGCCGGGCATGATTCCCCAGGAGCATCGTAAGCGTCCACCGCAACCATTCGTGACGGCTGGCTTATGCTGAGGGTTTTCCGGAATTGCCCTGACAGCAAGGAGCCAGAGCATGTCACGCAGAGCCCTCGCTGCGACACTGCTGGCAGGAATGGTGGAATCCCCAACAGCGCCAGTGAGAAACACCCCACCTCACCGCCAAGTCACATCTGTCGTATTCCAGCATTCCATCATTCCAATGTTTGCGCTCACGCCGGACAGATCCGACGCCTTTCCTGCAATCACCCTCCCAATTCACCCCGTGTCCACGAAACGCTACTCCCCCAGAAGAACGCGTCTGTAGATCTTGTAGTAGGCCGTGTCCTTGTATCCGATTTCAGTGACCGGACTGTGATCGAAGCTGTAGATCTGGGCGCCCTCGAGGGTCAGCAAGATGGGGGAATGGGTCGCGATGATGAACTGGGCATGGCCCGCTTCGGCATTCTCTCGGAGAATGTCCAGCAACGCGAGCTGGCTTGTGGGGGACAGGGCCGTTTCCGGCTCATCGAGGAAGTAGAGGCCCCTTATCTTATAGCGGGAGCGGAAGTAAGACATCATGGATTGGCCGTGTGATTGGGCCACCAGGGACTTCCCGCCAAAATGCTTCAACTGTCCGGGATCTGCGGCCGCCCAACTGTCGACGACGTTTCTGAAGTCGTTGAAGGTCTCCGAACCGAAATAGGATCCGGGCGTCCATCCGTTCGCCCACTCCAGGATGATGTGGTTGCACAACAGTTTTTCATAAGGGTTGGCCCGGTAGCTTACCTCCGGCTTCCGCCAGATATGAACGTTGCTGGCGAGGGTCAAGGCCTCCAGGAGGGTGGACTTTCCCGTGCCATTCTCTCCGACGAAAAACGTCACCGGGGATTCGAACTGGATTCGCTTGGTTTCATGGAAGATCGGCAAAGAGAAGGGATAGCGATCCGACACCGGGTACGTATCAGGGCGCAAGGTTGCGCTGGTGATGTGATTGCTCATTGTGTGTGCGAAGTTCCGTAGAGCGGGCTGCGATTAGGTCCAGCTTCTCCTGGAGACGCCGGGTCGTCTATTATACCACGAATGCCATTTCCGCCGAACGGCGGCTCGGATTGGCTGGCAACCCTGCCGCCACCTCTGCAATTGCGTTAGAATGCGGGGGACTCAACAAGATGGCCGATCCACGATAACCGGGAGTCAGCCCCATGCGCTTCGCTGCCCTCTGTGCCTGCTTGATCGCGTTTTTCCTGTCTCAGTGTGAACGTCCGGCGAAAGCAGCCGAAGAGGCGCCCATCCGCCTCCTCGTTCGCGGCGACGACATCGGCAGCAGCCATGCGGCCAACCTGGCCTGCATCCAGTCGTGCCGCGAAGGGATCGCCCGCAGCCTCGAAGTCATGGTTCCCTGCGCCTGGTTCGAAGAGGCGGCCGTGATGTTGAACGACAACCCGAACATCGACGTCGGCGTCCATCTCACCCTGACCAGCGAGTGGACCGGGCTGAAGTGGCGACCGCTCACCCACGCTCCGAGTCTCGTCGACGAGGACGGCTACTTCCACCCGCGAACCGGCGACTTCGCCGCCGGCAATCCGAAACGAGAAGAAGTCGAGCAGGAACTGCGTTCCCAGATTGAACTGGCCAGGAAGAAGATCAAGAACGTCACCCACCTCTCCTCCCACATGGGCGCCCCCACCTGCCGGCCCGAACTGAAAGAACTGGTCGACTCTCTAGCGAACGAATACGGCCTGGCTGTCGACATGTCCGGGGTCAAGCCCTTCCGCAGCATGGGCTCCAGCAAGGACCCCTTCGAGAAGCGTCTCGCCATGTTCCTCGAATCCCTGGAAAACTTCGGCCCCGGCACATGGCTCCTCGTCGAACACCCGGGACTCGACACCCCCGAGATGCAGGCCCACGGGCATCCCGGCTACGAAAACGTCGCCCAGCACCGCCGCGACGTCACCCGGCTCTTTACCGACCCCAAGGTCAAGGAAGTCATCCAACGCCGCAGCATTGAGCTTGTCAGCTACGGTCAACTCAAAGACAGTAACCCGAAGCGTGAGCGAGTACAGTAACCCGTCCACTCCCGTCCACGCTGAATAAGACACCCATCCTTCCACCGTTCCATTATTCCATCATTCCCCTCACCACCTCACACACGCACCATGGATGTTTTCGAAGCCATTGCCAAACGTCACAGTTACCGCGGCCGGTTCACCGACGTTCCCGTCCCTGAAGCAGATCTCCGCAAGATCGTGCAGGCCGGCATCCAGGCCCCCTCGGGCAAGAACGAGCAGACCACCTCGTTCGTCATCGTCAACGATCCCGGCGTGCTCAAAAAGGCCGCCGAGATTATCAACCGCCCCGTCTGCCAGACGGCCCGGGCGATGATCGTCTGCGTCACAGACCCGCGGCCCGTGTTTCACGGCGAAACCTTCCACGCCGAAGACTGTGCCGCGGCCGTCGAAAACATGCTGCTCGCCGTCACCGCCATGGGTTACGCCACCGTCTGGCTCGACGGCGTCCTCCGGTTGGAGGGCGTCGCCGGACGCCTGGCCGAACTGCTGGGCGTTCCCGAGAACCGGATCGTGCGGATCGTCCTCCCCCTGGGCGTCCCCGTCGAATCCTGCCCACAGAAAGAAAAGCTTCCCTTCGACCAGCGGGCATGGTTCAATCGATACGGCGGGTGATACCCGTAGCTTGGCTCTCCAGAGCCGAGCATTGGAGCCACCAGGAGACTGCCTGGCAGACAGAAGACACCAGACTCGGCTCTGAAGAGCCAAGCTACGAGAAACACTAACGAGACCCGTCATGCCCAATACACCACAAATCCCCCGCCGCCAATTTCTCCAGACCGCCTCAACTGCTGCGGCCGCCGTCGCCGTGAGCGGCACACGCATCGAGGGCGGTGAGACACCGAAGCGGCGTCCCAACGTCGTCTTCCTGCTGGCCGATCAGTGGCGGGCGCAGGCCACCGGCTATGCGGGTGATCCGAATGCCAAAACACCCCATCTCGACCGGCTGGCGGCACAAAGCGTCAACTTCACCAACGCCGTGTCGTCTTGCCCGGTCTGCAGCCCTTACCGCGGCACGCTGATGACGGGTCAGTATCCGCTGACCCACGGCGTGTTTCTCAACGACGTTCTCCTCTCCAGCGAGGCCGTCTCGCTGGCCGAGGCCTTCAACGAGGCCGGCTACCACACGGGCTATATCGGCAAGTGGCACCTGGACGGGCACGGCCGGTCCAGCTTCATCCCGCCCGAACGGCGCCAGGGCTTCCAGTACTGGCGGGCGAACGAGTGCACCCACAACTACAACAAGTCGCTCTACTACGGCGACGATCCCGAGAAACTCTTCTGGAAGGGCTACGACGCGATCGATCAAACCGAAGACGCACGGCATTACCTCCGCGAGCACCGCGAAGAACCGTTCGCCCTCGTGCTCTCCTGGGGCCCGCCCCACAATCCCTATGAGACGGCCCCCGAGGCCTTTCGGCAACGCTTCCGTCCGGAAGACATTCAGCTCCGGCCCAACGTGCCGGAGGAAGCCGCCGAGGCCGCCCGCCGCGATCTGGCGGGCTACTACGCTCACTGTGCGGCCCTTGACGTCTGCGCCGGGCGCATCATCAGCGAACTCGACGACCTGGGCCTGGCCGACGACACGATTCTCGTCTTCACCTCCGATCATGGCGACATGATCGGATCGCAGGGCAACCAGCGGAAACAGCGGCCCTGGGACGAATCGATCCGCGTGCCCTTCCTCCTCCGCTATCCGCGGTTACTGGGGAAAGAGGGAAAGCAAATCACGCTACCGATCAACTCACCCGACATCATGCCGACCCTGCTCGGGCTCTGCGGAATCAATGCCCCCAAGTCGGTCGAGGGCACCGATCGCACGGGCCTGATTACCGGCGAAGCCGCCGACGGCGACGAGGCGGCCTTGATCGCCTGCCCCAGCCCCTTCGGCGAATGGACCCGCGAGAAAGGTGGTCGCGAGTACCGCGGCGTTCGCACCCGGCGCTATACCTACGTCCGCTCGCTCGACGGCCCCTGGCTCCTCTACGACAATGAGACCGATCCCTACCAGATGAACAACCTTGCGGGCAAGCCCGAACATGCCGCCGTGCAGGCGGAATTGGAGGCGAAGCTTGCCGCACGACTCCGAGAAACCAACGATCAGTTCCTGCCGGGCGGGCAGTACATCGCCAAGTGGGGCTACAAGACCGGCGCCAACGGCACCGTGCCGTACCAGAACTAGGGGCTGCATCCGTAGGTACCGGGCGCCGCACGGTTCCTTGAAGCGGACCATTTGCCCTGAGATTCAGGAGCCGTGCGGCGCCCGGCACCTACATGTCACGCGAACCGTGTCCACGACCATGCGACTACATCCACTCGCGGCTCCCGTCATTGGTCTGCTTTTCGTCACGTCGGTTGCCGCTCAACCCGCCGTGAACCGCCGCTACACGGAGACCTCCCTGGGACCGTTCCCGTCCGAGGTTCGCAACTCAGCCGTGCTTAGTGCGGACGGGCAGCATGTGGCCTATGTGGAGTCGGGGGCGGGAGATCGCGTGTTCCTCGACGGCAAGGAGCAGAAGTCGTACGACCAGGTCGCCGGCCTGGAGTTCAGTCACGACGGGACGCATCTGGCCTATGCCGCCCGGCGCGACGATCGCTGGTACGTCGTCGCCGACGGACGGGAGTCGCCCGGTTACGAAAAGGTGGGCGTGCCCCATTTCAGTGCCGACGGCACGAAACTCGCCCATGTGGCCTTGCTCGACGTGGGCATGCGGACTGTGGTCGTCAACGGGCAGGCCGGCAGACCTTACGACGTGATCTCGGCCGGCCTGATCGAATTCAGCCCCAACGGTTCCCGCATGGCCTACGGGGCAGTCCGCGACGGAAAATGCTACCTCGTGGTCGACGGCGAAGAGACGGGGCCTTTCGACGACCTCGGCACGCGAACCGGCTATCGGTTCTCCGGCAACGGTTCCCGCCTGGCTTTCGTTGCCCTGGTGGGTGAGAACCTGCACGTGATCCTCGACGGCCGCCGCAGCCGGCCCTTTTACGACGTGGGCGACTTTGTCTTCAGCCCCGACGGAAAACGAACGGCCTTTGCCGCCCAGGAAGCGAAGGACGGCCCGTGGTTCGTATTCCTCGACGCCGAGAAACAAGGCCCCTACCAGACGATCGGCGACCAGTCGCTCGCCTTCAACTCCGACGGCACCCGGCTGGCCTATGCGGCACAGATTGACGGGCGATGGTCGGCCGTCGTCGACGGCAAGGTGGGCGAACCCCACAAGGGGATCGCCGAGATGCGGTTCAGCCCCGACGGGAAGCGTCTGGCCTACGTCGCCCAGGACGGTGAAACCGAAGCGGTCGTGGTCGATGGAAAGGTGGAGCGGTCCTTCGACGCCGTCGGCGGCGGCTCGCTGGTCTTCAGCCCGGACAGTCGCCGCTTGGGCTACATCGCCCGGAGCGGCTATGCCCGATTCGTCGTGATCGACGGAACCCGGAAATCTCGCTACACGATGGTCGCCTACTTGAATTTCACCCCCGACAGCCGCCGTTATGCCTATGTGGCTCTGGACGAGACCGGCGCTTTCACCGTGGTCGACGATCTGCCGGCCGCCCACCGTTACGAGTCCGTCTGGAATTCGCCAGGCGTGAACCTGCTGTTCGACTATCGCGACCGGTTCCACTATATTGCGGTGAAGAAGGACGAACTCTTTCTGGTGGAAGAGAAGATAGAATAGACGAAGAAGGGGTCAGGACTCATTTTTGCAGAGCACCCTCTGGGCCGTTCCGGAAAATGAGTCCTGACCCCTTTTTTCCTCGCACAGGAATGGTGGCATGATGAAAGGCTGGAATCTTGGCAAGGCAGTGTGGTTCGCCGCTGCATTCTCGTTCTTCGTTGGCTCAGTAGACACCGCCCCATCCGCCGAACCCATCTGGCAGGTCGGCCTGGCGAGCGTCTGCATCACGCCAGAAGAACCCGTCTGGCTCTACGGCTACGCCGGCAAGGATCGCTTCAAACCCTTCGACGGCATCCTCGACGACATCTTCGCCGCGGCCATGGCGATTCGGAGCGGGGACGGCGAACCGGCCGTGCTCATCACGGCCGACCTCTGCGTTCTCCGCGAACCCGAAGAAACGGCTCTCTGCAAGGTGATCATGGCAAAGACCGGCCTCGAGCGGCGGCAGATCCTGCTCAACTGGTCGCACACCCATTCCGGGCCGATGATCGGAACGTCGGACACGAACCGCTACCCGATCTCGCCCGACGATCTGAAGAAGACTGAAACCTACACGGCCGTACTGTGGAACAAGCTGGCCGAAGTGGCCGCCACCGCCCTGGCCGACATGAAGCCCGCTCGATTGTCGTACGGCGTCGGACAGGTTGGCTTCGTCAAGAGCCGCCGCGCCTTTCATGAGGACGGCCGGTATCGAGGGATGGCCGCTAATCCCGACCGCTATGCCGACCAGACCGTGCCGGTCCTGCGAATCGACGATCTGGAAGGCCGCCCGCGGGCGATCGTCTTCGGATGTGCCTGCCACGCCGTCACCCTCGGCGGCAACAGCAACGTGCTCTCCGGCGACTACCCCAGCTATGCCCGCAAGGTCATCCAGCAGCAGTTTCCGGGAATTCAGACGCTGTTCGTGCAAGGCTGCGGCGCCGACGCCAATCCGGACCCGCGAGCCACAAGCGACCAGGTCGAGTGGGTCAAGCGGCACGGGCAGGAGTTGGGAACCGAAGTGTGCCGCGTTGTGAAAGGAGAATTGGCACCGATTCACGGCCCGCTCCGAATTGCGTTCGACTGGATCGATTTGCCGATGCAGCCGGCGCCGCCACGGGAGGAACTCGAAAAGCTTGCCAAGGGGTCGTTCTGGCAGTCGCATAACGCCAAACGAATCCTCGAAGCGATGGACAAGGGAGAAACGATCCCCACGCACTATCGTGCCCCGCTCGCCCTGTGGCAGTTCGGCGACGACTTGACGCTGGTGGCGATCTCCGGAGAGGTGGTCTCCGATTACGTCCCCCTGGTCGCCAAGGCAATCGACGCGAAACGACTGTGGGTGGCCGGCTACAGCAATCAGGTGTTCGGCTACTTCCCGTCGGCCAAGGTCGTCGAGGAAGGCGGGTACGAGACTCTCGGGCTCGTTTCCGCCCACATCGGCTGGTTCTCGGCCGACGCCGAAGGCGTTCTGCTGGATGCTGTTCGGCGGTTGAAGGATAAGAGGCAGCCTTGATTCCCTGTTTCCGCGTTTGCTCCGTCCAAGACCTGGGGATACCTCCATCATGCGATCTTCCATTCACCGGCGGACCTTCCTCCAATCCGTCGCCGCGGGCCTCGCAGGATCGCTGGCGGCGTCTTCTCCCGTGACTGGTGCCGAGCAGGCCACCGCCCCGCTCGGTTCCGAACACGAGCAGGCCGTCAATCGGCGGCGGCGGATCATCGTGCAGTTCGACGCCCAGGGCGCTTACGACCTGGATTTCGACACCTGGCTCGACTACCGTTTCGCCTACATCGACGAGCCCGGCACCCAGATCGACAGCATCTTCTGGGATATTGGCCGGCTGGGGCAGGTGCTCTATCCCAGCAAGTTCCTCGACCCGCTGCCGAGCCCCGACTTGCAGAAGTGGCGCGATCAGGGGATCGACATGGCCGGCCGATTGATCGAAGCCACGAAGAAGCGGGGGCTCGAGGCCTTCTGGCATCACCGCTTCAGCGAGGTCGACGTCAACACCTCAGTGGGAAGGGGCGCCGCCTGGAAGGAAGGCCCCGCTCCGCTCAAGCTGGCCCATCCCGATTGGGTGCTGAAAAACGACTGGTGGCGCCACGGGCTCTGGAACTGTGCCGTGCCGGCCGTCCGGGAGTGCACCGTGCGGTGCCTGCGGGAAGTGGCCGAGATGTACGATCTCGACGGGCTGCAGATCGACTTCGCCCGGCATATCCCCTGCCTGCCGCCCGGCCGCCAATGGGAATTGCGGGATCACGTGACCGAGCTGATGCGAATGCTGCGGCAGACGGCACAGGAAGTGGCAGGCAAACGCAAGCGCCCGTTGCTCGTGTCGGCCAAGGTGCCGCGCAACCTGGAAGGCTGCCGCCTCGACGGGTTCGACATCGAAACCTGGGTGAAGGAAGACCTGGTCGACATGTTCACACTCGGCTCGCGTTCGATGGACGTCGACGTGGCCGCCTACCGCCGGATCACGGAAGACCACAATATCAAGCTTCATCCCTGCTTCGACGACCACCACGCCACCGACGGCTATCGCTATCCACCCATCGAAGTCCTTCGCGGGGTGGTGTCGAACTGGTGGCAGCAGGGCGCCGACGGAATCATGACCTTCAACTGGTCCAACGCCCCGCCCGCCGTCTGCGAGAAGTTGGGCCAGCCCGCCGGCCCGATCCTCCATCAGCAGGCCTATCAGGAGATTGGTGATCCGAAGGCGATGGATTGGAAAGACAAGACGTTCGTCGTCGAACGCCGTGGCGGCTACCCCTGGGCGCAAGGTTTCTTTGGACGGAACGATACGTCGCCGCTGCCCATGAAGATCCCACGCGGCGGTGACGAAGCGGCACTTCAAGTTCGTATCAGCGACGACCTGAAACAGCGTACCGATCGGATCAAACAAGTGCTTCTACGGGTCATCCTGTTCGACGCTCAGGACGAAGAACAGGTCGAGGCGACCCTGAACGGCACTTCGCTGCCGTTGCTCACACGAGACGCCGAATGGAAGGACCCGCAGATCTTCTCTCCCAGAGCGCAACCGGCGTCCGGCGGAAGCGGGAACTATCAGGTCAATCCGAAGCAGCGGCTGCTGCGGCTCGATTTTTCGGTCGATCCGCGAGCTTGTATGGTTGGAGAGAACGCGGTCGGGCTTCGCGTGCAGAGTTCAGCGCCGGGCGCGGTGCAGTTGGAGAAACTGGAACTCCGCGTGCGGTATGGTGATCCGTAGGGTGGCGCCAGAGCGGCCCATTTCAGTCCGGTTGGCACGGCCCGGAATGATCGATATCTGCGTTCACGATCGCAGTATCACGAAGCGAGCGCCGGCCCACCGGGCGACTGCCAAACAAGAAGACGAGCCCTGAATCGACGCTCGGACGTTCCTCCCCTCCTCAATACCGAACTTCTCGCGCTACTTGTCCGTTCCGTTGGCAACTTGGACCGGCATGGTCTCGGTGGAAGAGTTGCCGGCGAAGTCAAATGCCCTCACCGTGATCTCGTAGGGCCCGTCGGGAAAGACCGCTTTGCCGTCGCCGTCAGCCTCCGCCGTGTTCCAACAGCAATCGCGGTGGCGGAAGTCCAGTTCTTCCGGCGGCCCGTCCTTCGGGCAGTTGGTAATCACGTAATAACACAGGGTCTTGTCTCCGCTGATTCGTGTCGGCTCAATGGGTTTCCAGTGTTTATACACGACCTTGGTCAACTCCGTACGGTACGTCGCGGCGCTGTAACCCGCTCTGATCCTTAGCTTTCGAAAATCGAAGCTTTTCATTTGCAGCCCCTGCTTCGCATCGCCGACACGAGGTGTAATCTCATACTCAATTCGTGCCACGCCCAGGCGGTCTCCAAAACCGCTCTCCTGCAAGTGAGCAAAGCGACCGCCGTCGCGCATCCCCACCACAATGTCCACCGCCCCTCGCAAGGTCATGATGCCGGACGGAGAAGGACGGATGGGGTCCTCCGAGTTGTCTTCGTAGAACAGGAAGGGCTTCTGAATCGTCGGGGGCTCTTGGTCGAGATACGTGAAGTGTGCATTGGGAGCGCACTGGTAGCTCCAGTTCCCCCAGTGTTTTCCCTCTGAGAACACCTTGGACAAGTGTAGGTGCGGGAGTCCCCGGAAATCGATCTTGCCGATCCATGTTCCTTTCTTCACGAACTCCCCGACGGCGACCTGGAAATCACCCATGTGCGTGTACTGCCAGCCGTAGCAGGGAGCGGCGCCCTCAGCATCGGCGATGATGACCGAAGAATGCTGAGCCGACTTCACCCATCCGTCCTTGACGGCGTAGATCTTGGTACCGTTGTCCAGGACAACATCCAGGCCGCCGTGGAAGTATCGCCGGCGCCCGTCCTTGTCGGATTGGTAGAGAGGGAAGTCGTTGATCACCCAAACGTCGCGATTGAGCTTCTCGCTGGCCTCGGGGGCAAGACCCGGCGGTTCGTGTGGCCACGCCAGCTTTTCCACGACTTCTTCCTCGTAGGGAAAGGTCAGGATCGGCGGCGGCTCCTCTTCCGCCGGCGCAGGCCGGGTACGATCGGGCGACTTACGAAACTCGCCTTGGATCGCCTTGTCGATCGAACTCAACACCTTGGCGTCCTT
Organism: Planctomycetaceae bacterium; assembly: GCA_012719125.1. GTDB lineage: Bacteria > Planctomycetota > Planctomycetia > Pirellulales > Thermoguttaceae > JAAYAY01. Next base: position 60,470 of record JAAYAY010000196.1, read on the forward strand.
CTCCGTCCGGCGGGAGTCCTCCAGCGCACGGCGAGCCTCTTGCGAGTCGAACGCCCCCAGAGCACAGGCGGCTACACTGCGGAGCAACTCCGGCTCTTCGCTCGATAATGCCTGGCGGAGGATGGGGATGGCACGATCGTCTCCGATGCCGCTCAGTACGTAGCAGGATTGCCAGCGTTTGACGAGCGGTTCCGATCGATCGCCGACGACTTCGACCGCCCGCCGCAAGATCTCGTCTCGAGTGGCCGCACCGTCTGAACGGGCCTTTGCCAAGAGCGCTTGGAGCCCCGAGAACTGATGCCGCCCTTCCTCCACATGGACAATCCTCTCAAAGAACACCTCCGTGTCGGTGGCCCTGATCTCCTCCGCGGTGTACCCTTGCCCGGTTGGCTTCCCTTTGGATCCCGCTCCGTGAGTGTCCTCGTGCGAAACGCCGGCCAAGTACCCGGCGACCTTGGACCAGTCGCCTCCCAACGCCGTCAGAATTGCCTTCAGGTCGTATCGCCCATCCCGATCGTGAAAGATCCAGTCGTAGTACCAGAGGATGGACCCGCTGCCTCTCTCATCACACCGGCGAACGGCCTGGACCACGTCGTCGGTCGTGTTGTTGGTGGCGGCCGCCCAACAGACCTTGAGGAGCGGGACGACGGGCTTGCCGTCCGCGCCGGGCTTCAGTCCCGCCAACACATCCAGGTGCCCGTCGATATCGACCGGCGAGTCGCCGTCGCGAATCAGCGGAAGAAAGGGGTAGAGCGAGTCAACCTGGGCCGCATACTCCATGCCTACGCCGACATGCCCGATTTCAAGACCTGATCGGAGGCTCCCCCATTCGCGGCGACATCGTTCAAGCCATTTGGCTATGGCCGCCTTCCCTCCGCCCTCGCTGCACTGAGGACACCGGCAGGGGATCCGCAAGTTGTAGAGGATCACTCTGTCAACGGACGGCAAGGCGGTCAGGAGCTTCTGGCCCCACTCGACGCCCCAGGCTTGGGAATCCTCGTGGCTGAAGCACAACTCGTTGTGGCTGGGAGCAACGGCCCCGTCCTCCCCCACTGCGTAGTGGATGTCCGCGTCGTTTGGCCGCAGAACTCGCGGCCGATACATGACGGCAACGTCGACATGCCGCTTCTTGAGTTCCGCCGCGAGGTGTTCGACCGCTTGCATGTCCGTCCGCGGCCAGTGATAGGTGATCCATGCGAAGTCGATGACCACAGTATTAATGCGGCCGCTCTCGACGAAATCGAGGACCTCCTGGATAGGGATGTCCCCATCGATGGTCGAAGACAGAAAGACCATGCCGCGACACGGTTTACCGCCGTTCGCGACGTCTCCCTCGGCATCGTCCGCGCGGATGGGGACGGGGACAAATACCGTGTTCATCATCAGAAAGGTCGCGAGAAGCAGCCGGCGCATAAGTACCTCCATACAGTTGGGCATCGGGACTCCCCACAATACACCACGAGCATGCATGGCCAAATGTTCGGCACTCGGATAAATCATCCTAGCGTCTTTGTTCGAGACATGCGAGCGATTTGCGCGCGAGTCTGCAATTCACTTTGGATTGCGGGGACGAACCGCTTCGGGGTGCGCCATGCACTCCCGGTTTGGTTCTGACAACCGCTTGCCGGTGCCGTCAGGAACAGGTTGCTGCCGGCGGAATTCGCAATACTGTAGGACAACTCGAATATTGCGTCTTTCGACCTGCCAAGACTTGCTCTTGGCAGTCAGGTCTGCGAATATCGGGGGTTGTCTGCCAGCCAAGACTACACAAGGAAACGAACCATGAATCGACGCTTGAGCATTTCCAGCCTCGCCGCAGCGGGGCTTATTTGCGCCGCTCTGGCAACTCCTGCCCGGGCCGCCGAAACCCTCTCCTACGCGGACCTCGTCGCCCGCATGACCGATCTGAAACAGCCGGCCGTACTGCCAGCACCGGGCGAAACCTGCAAGCAATGGTCGAGTTGGGATCGCAACAGCCAGTACGACGCGGGCACCGGCAAGTACCTCAAGTGGGAAGCCAACGGCGACGGCACCGGCATCATTCGCCAAGAGGACGGCTGCGAGGTCCTGGCCGAGATGAACGGTCCCGGATGCATCTGGCGAACCTGGTCTGCCCGGGCGCTCGACGGGCATGTGAAGATCTACCTCGACGGCAACGACAGGCCGGCGGTTGACCTCCCCTTCAAAAACTACTTCTCCGGCGACACGGCCCCCTTCAATTTCCCGGCCGTGTCCTACGACCTTGCCGAGAACGGTTGCCGCGGCCAGAACCTCTACCTGCCCATCCCCTATCAGAAGTCGTGCAAGATCGTGGCCGAGAAGGGTTGGGGACGCTACTACCAGTTTGTCTACACGACCTTCCCCGAACGAACGCAGGTCCCCACGTTCTCCGCCGATCTTGTTGCCAAGAACGCCGATGCGCTCAAGAAGTACTGCGAGCTGGTTGCCGGCCGCGTCGACAATAAGGCCGAAGGGCTGCCCACCGGCCCGGATATCGAACACAACACCCTCCGCGTCGCCGGCGGCGTCACCGCCAAGGTGGTCGAACTGACCGGTCCGCGTACGATTACCTCGATCCGTGCCAAGCTGCCGCTCGGCGATCGTGACGATGAAATGGCCGCTCTGCGCCAACTCTGCCTGCAGATCACTTTCGACGGCCAGAAGAAGCCGGCCGTCTGGTGCCCCCTGGGCGACTTCTTCGGCACCGCCCCGGGCAAGAACCTCTACACCAACTGGGTCACAGGCATGACCGACGACGGCTTCTACGCCAACTGGACCATGCCCTTCGGCAAGAAGGCGGTTGTTGAACTGGTCAACGACGGCCGGCAGGTTCGCGACGTGGAACTGACGGTCGTCCACGAGCCGCTCGATAGCTTTGAAGGCCTCGGCCACTTCCACTGCAAGTGGCACCGCGATACGGTCACCCTTCCCGAAGACCGCTGGCCCGACTGGACGATGCTCAACACGCAGGGTCGCGGCCGGTTCATGGGCGTGATGCTCCACGTGTGGAACCCGCAAGGCGGCTGGTGGGGTGAAGGCGACGAGAAATTCTTCGTCGACGGCGAGAAATTCCCCTCCACCTTCGGCACCGGCTCGGAAGACTACTTCGGCTACGCCTGGTGCGATCCACACTTGTTCCAGCGCCCCTTCCATTCCCAGACGATGACCATGGGCAACAAGGGCCATCAATCGGTGCTCCGCTGGCACGTGGCCGACAGCATCCCCTTCCAGACCTCGTTCGAAGGCTGCATTGAGAAGTACTATCGTACGGAGGAGAAGGGCACGCTCTACGCTTGCACGGTCTGCTGGTACCTGTCTCCGGACGGCGTCGATCCGTATGATCCCGTGCCCGTCGAAGACCGCCACGACTACTACGTCAAGCTGCCCGCCATTGCCGGCGGCTTCCGCATCCTCGGCGAACCGGCCGGTGACCCCCACACCCAGAAGATGACTCACTATCAGGACAAGTGGACCAGCGACGACCATCTGTGGTGGACCGGCGCCAAGCCGGGCGACAAACTCCAGGTGGCCCTGCCGGTCGAGACCGACGGCCGCTACGACGTGAGCGCGATCCTGACCAAGGCGAAGGACTACGGCATCGTCCAACTGTCGATCGACGGCAAGAAGATGGGCGAGCCGATCGACCTCTACAACCCGCAGGTCATCCGCACCGACGCCATTCCGCTCGGCACCGCGGAGCTGACCAAGGGTGAGCACGTTCTCGGCGTCGAGATCGTCGGCAAGAACGAGAAGGCGATCCCCTCCTACATGTTTGGCCTCGACGAAGTGCTCCTGGAAAAGGCCAAATAGGGTTAACGCCTTCACTTCCGGCGTTCGTAGACCCAGAGAAAGGCCTGGCGGCTGAGTTGGGCGCTGTTGGCGAGGGCGAGCTTACCCTTAATCTTCTCGCGATGGGCCTCGACCGTTTTGGGGCTCAGATCGAGCCGGCCGGCAATCTGCTTGGTTGTGAGCCCCTCGCCGATCATCTCGAACACTTCCAGTTCGCGATTGCTGAGCGTTTCGACGGGGTCTTGCTCGCCCGCCTTGCCGCCGACCACGTTCTGGAGCAGCCGGCGGGTCATCTTGTCGCTGAGCACCACTTCGCCGGCCGCCACCCGCCGGATCGCCTCGACGAGTTTCTCCGTCGTCTCCTGCTTGTTGACGTAGCCCATGGCGCCGGCTCGCAGGGCACGTTCGGCAAACAGCGACTCGTCGTGCATCGAGCAGACAATCGCCTTGGGGGCGTCTTCCCGCTCGGCAAGCTGCTCGATCAGCTCGATCCCGTGCCCATCCTGAAGAGAAAGGTCGACGACCACGACGTCGGGCTTCGTTTCGGCAATCTGCCGGGCGGCCTCGGCCGTGTTGGAAGCCTCGCCGACCACCTCCATATCGGCTTCTTCGCCGATAAGTTCGGCTATGCCGTGGCGGAAAATCGGATGATCGTCAACGATGACAACACGCATGGCATACCTGCTCGACACTGCAAGACCCCACCGTCGAATGGGTGGGAATGTCAACCAGTTTGATCGATTCGGAGCACTATGTCCAGAGCGGGGGGCTGAACAACTGTCGCACAGCTCACTCCCCCCGAATCGGCACCGGCGGCCGGCCCTCCTCGTTCAGGTTCACCGCCACGTAGGTCACCTCCGCCTCGGTGAGCCGCACCGGCTCGCCCTGCCGATCCGCTTCCACGAGCACGTGCATGGTGATCGACGTCCGCCCGATGCGGACCACCTTCGTGTAGAAACTCACGCTGTCGCCCACAAACACCGGCTCGTGGAACTCGACGCTGTTCATCGCCACCGTCACGATCGGCTGATCGGGCCAGCCTTCCTGCCGGATCGCATGCTGCGCCCCCACCGCCCCGGCCAGATCGATGTAGCTCATCGTCACCCCGCCGAAGATCGTCCCGTAGGGATTCGTATCCCGCGGCATCATTACCGTCTTGAGCGCCAGGTAGCCTTTTTCGGACGAATCGCTCACCAGATTGCCCGTCCCTCGAAGAGTGTTCATAATCGACCGGCAAGACGCCATCGTCATGCTACCCTTCCCGCCGACCGGCGACAACCGGCCATCGCAACAACGAGACTCCCCAACGCAAGGAACGAATCATGCTCCCCCGTGCCCTCCTGTGCCTGCTGCTCGTACCTTCGGCTGCCCCGACCGCCACCTATTACGTGAACAACCAGACGGGTGACGACGCCAACGACGGCACGACCGCCGAGACGCCGCTGGCAACCATTGCCCGGGCCGTCTCCTTGTGCAACACGAGCGACACCCTCGTGCTCACCAACACGGGCAAGACTTACTACGAACCGCTCAAACTCGGCCGGTTGGGCGGAACGCCTGAAAAACCGTTCCTCATCGAAGGAAACGGGGCCGTCCTGTCGGGCCTGAAGACCCTCAAACCGGATCAATGGGAGAAAGTGGCCGAGGGCCTGTACCTGTTTCCCCTTGAGAAACAGCCCTACGGGAATCCCTACTTGACCGACCGAGGCAAGCGTTTCGAGTCCGCCGGTTCCGTCGACTCGGTGGCGTCCGAACAGTATTTCTGGGACCGCGAGAAGGGCATCTATTTCCGCTGCTCGACCGACAAAACGCCAGGTTCCTACGAACTGGCGGCCACCCTCTCGGAAAGCGGATTGGTGACCACCAGCGCCAGCTACATCGTTTGCCGTAACCTCATCTGCGAATGCTTTTCCAACGACGGCTTCAACATGCACGGCGACTGCCGCGGTATCTACCTCGAGAACGTCGTCGCCCGCCACAACGGCGACGACGGCATCTCCATCCACGAATGCGGCGGACTCGTCGTTCGAAATGCCCACGTTCACCACAACACTTACGGTCTCCAGGACGTCAACGCCTCGCGATCCTTCTACAACGGGGTGCTCGCCGAGAACAACCAGGTCGGGGCGAGCTTCCACGGCGGATTCCACAGCCTGGTCGATTGCGTGATCATCGACAGCAAAACCGATCAGATCGACGTGGTAGCCGACTCGCCCAAACACCTCATCGGCTCGCAGTACAACCCCATCTGCCGCACAACCCTGTTTGCCAAGAACGTCGTTCTCCGCGGCAGCGGCAACCGAGCAGGAATTCGCGTCCGGAAGGGTGCCCATGCCGTCGTGGAGAATTCCGTAGTCCTGGGTTCCCTGGCGGGAGTTGTGGTGGAAGAGCAAGGCCAGTGCCATCTGACCACCAGCGCGATCGCAGATTGTGAGACGTCGATCGTTTCCGATTCAAGCAATATCTTTCGCGACTACAACGTCTATCACCCCGGACGTATCAAGTGGCTCGGCACCGAATACTCGCCGGAACAGTGGCAAGCCTTCCTCGCCCAGGTCGGGCATGACGAGCACACGCATCTTGGGCCCGTTGCGGTAGCAGAAGACGGCATCGTCCACCTGCCGCCAGATGTGAAGATGGAGAAACGCCCTGGACCGACGCAGCCGGTGTCATTGCGCATCTCGCCGGGCAGCAACGACTTGTGACGAACCAGCGGGAGGAAAAAGGTGACAGCCACCTCTTGTGCGAAGCACCGGGCACCGACCGAAGGTTGGTCCGGCCGTTTTGGCAAAAGGTGGCTGTCACCTTTTTCCTCCCGCCACGATATCCGCCTCGGGCCAGCGAATATCCTGGTGGAGGAACGACTTTCCTGAAAGGAGGCCCGAGATGCGTGCGAAAGCTGCCTTGCCGATCGGGTGTGTTGTCTTGGGAGCGACCCTGCTGGCCCTCGCCTGGCTTACCGGCCTCAGTCTGACCGGCGCCGGAATCGGTTGCATCCTGGCCGGCCTGGCCACGCTCGCCTGGCGAACAGGTCGCCACTACGAATGCCGCTGAGGCTACCCGTCAGTTGCACAAATCCATTGATGTGATCTTGACAAAAGGCGGTGAAACTCGATGCTTTCCAGTGTAAGAAAAAGTGTCCCCAATGGGAACAATGGAAAACAGGAGTTCACCGCCAGTGAA
>JAAYAY010000197.1 GCA_012719125.1 Planctomycetaceae bacterium
CAGCTATCCACGAAAGAAGAAACGCGAACACATCGGGGCCCCACAAATCACCAATGCAACCAAACAACAAATCGCGACGGCTACAAAACTTAAGAGTCAACGTCATGAATTTCGGTTAACGGCGTAGTGTGGCACACAAGATGCAACAGGGACGTATCCCACGTCCACCCGTCGACCGCATTCCAGGACGATCCTATGACTCGCTTCAATCTTCCAGTTCTCGCCCCCTTACTGGTTCTTGCCATTTCGCCACTGGACTCCCGCGCGGAATCGCTGAAGCTGACATCTCCCAACGGTCGGCTTGCCGTGAGCGTCGGGCTTGACGACCAGGGCCGGCCGACCTATCGCGCGACGGCCGGCAACATGGTCGTGCTGAGCGATTCGCATCTCGGCTTCGAACTCAATGATTCGGAACCGCTCAGTTCGGGATTTCGCGTCTCCGGCACGCGTCGTGGCGAACACGACGAGAGATGGCAGCCGGTCTACGGCGAGCGGAGCCGGATTCGCGACCACTACAACCAACTGGAAATCGATCTGATCGACTCAAGGCAACCGCCTCGCCAGGTGACGTTGTGTTTTCGGGCGTACGACGAGGGGATCGCGTTCTGCTATCAGTTTCCGAAGCAAGAAGGGCTGGATCAGTTCGTCATCAAGAAGGAGCTGACGCAGTTCGCGTTTCCCGAGGATTTTGACTGCTGGCCGGTCTACTCAGCGCAAGGCGTCTACAGCCAGGCCAAGCTGAGCCAGGTCAAACCTAACTGCGAGCGGCCGCTGGTGGTCCGAGAGGCCGACGACCTCTGCGTTGCCGTTGGTGAAGCCAAACTCGTCGACTATGCTCGGATGCGGCTGCAGCCTGACGCGTCGGCGCCGCATGCGCTGCGGTCGCACCTTGCGGGCGAAGTCGTCTGCAAGCCGCCCATGACGACGCCCTGGCGGTTTGTCATGGTGGCCGACTCGCCCGGCAAGCTGCTCGAGCAAAACTACCTGCTCCTGAATCTCAACGATCCGTGCGCGATTGCCGACACCTCTTGGATCAAGCCGGGGAAGGTGATTCGCGAAGTCACGCTCACCACCGTGGGCGGCAAGGCGTGCGTCGATTTCGCCGTGAAGAACGGCCTCGAATACGTCGAATACGACGCCGGCTGGTACGGCCACGAATACGACGACGCCTCGGATGCGTCCACGGTCACGGTCGATCCCAAGCGCTCCCCCGGCCCGCTCGATCTCGACGAAGTCATCCGCTACGCCGAGGAGCGGGGAATCGGGATCATCCTGTATGTGAACCGCCGGGCGCTGGAGAAGCAGCTTGACGAGGTCCTTCCGCTGTACCGCCAGTGGGGCATCAAGGGGGTGAAGTACGGGTTCGTCAACGTGGGTTCCCAGGAGTGGACGGCCTGGCTTCACGAGGCGGTTCGCAAGGCGGCCGACAACCGGCTCATGGTCGACATTCACGACGAGTACCGCCCGACGGGCTACGAGCGGACGTACCCGAACCTGATGACCCAGGAGGGGATCGGCGGCGACGAAACGTCGCCGACGAATGAGCAGACGCTGACCATTGCCTTCACCCGGATGCTGTGCGGGCCCGGCGACAACACGATCTGCTATTACGACGGCCGCGTGGACAAGAACGCCAGCCACGCCTACCAGCTCGCCAAGGCGGTGTGCCTCTACAGCCCCTGGCAGTTTGTCTTCTGGTACGATCGTCCGAGCCGTTCTCCGAGCAAGAAGGGCGGCGCCGGCGGGCAGGCCGGCAATATCGGCGACGAGCCGGAACTCGAGTTCTTCAAGTACGTGCCGACGGTCTGGGACGAAACCCGCGTGATCCACGGCCGGATCGGCCAGTATGCCGTGATCGCCCGGCGGAGCGGGGAGGAGTGGTTTGTGGGGGCGATGAACGATTCGCAGGAGCGGACGCTGAAGCTCCCGCTGGACTTCCTTGGGGCGGGGAAGAAGTACACAGCCCACATCTATTCCGACGATCCGCAGGTGGAGACGCGGACCCACGTGCGGATTGATCGGGTGGAGGTCGACTCAACCAAAACGTTGAATCTTGAGCTTGCGCCGCGGTGTGGGCAGGCGATTCGGATTGTGCCGTCCTCATAGTCAACAGTCACACGTGGCTGGGACTTCCGGCCGCGACGTCTTGGGGCGAGATTCTTCGGCGATCAGGCTTCGCTCAGCCTTTCAGATAGGCCTGCGTCTCGCGGTCCATGAGCTTGATGAGGATGAACACAGAAAGAAGCGTTCCGATTGGAAAAGCGGGAAGGGCGCCCAACGCCGCCAGACTACCAACAACCTGTCCGAGGACGGGAACACGAAGCCAGATCATCACAGCGCTGACAATCGCCGCGGCTGCCAGACAGATGGACAGAACGGACAGTGTTTGCCCGAAGGCATCGATATCACCGGGGCCGGAGACCGAGTGAATTCCAACGACGAGGATCACGATGAGGATCCCGAGCCCGAGGAGTCCACCACAAGCCATCTGTGCGGATTCCGGCATAGACCTTTTCTGCCGCCCGCCTCCCGCCCCGTTCGATACGGCCCGCATCGGCAAACCAGTGCTCACCGTACGCGGGACCGGCTCCGAGACGGCGTATGAGAAGTCCTCATCCACGTCCACGGGATCCTCCGGAACCACCTCGGCGATCGCGGGAGTTGCCAACGGGTCGGGAACGAGAACCTGCCCGCCGCAACGAGGGCAGGTGAACTGCTGTCCCCACAAATGCGATTGGGCACGGAACCGCGCTCCACACCGGCACGCGACGTCGATTGCCGGTTTGGGGGTGGCGGCCGCTTGGGGAAGAGGAATCGTCAGCGGCTGCGAGCAGCCGGGACAATTCACTGTCTTCCCCGCCAGATTGGCTCTTGCCGCAAAACGCCTCCCGCAGCGACACGATACGATAATAGCCATGACACGATCCCCTGGAACCCCGAGGCGGGGCAAGCCCGAAACCCAACCTTCACAAACATGCGCGTACCATGCGCACAAGTCCCGAACCAAGACACCAAACAATTCCCTCATGCCGGCCGGGCACGCTAGAGTGGATATTGCAGAAGATATCATCCAGTCTCGCCGGCTGCAATCCACTAACTCGTCCGTGTCTTGTTCAGCGACTCGACAGCATTCCGCCTCAAGACGACCAGCACCCATTGCACTAGCAGTTCCGCGTTGTCCACCCACATGGCGAAATAGGGCGTCTCCCGGTCGCGGCGCTGCAGCACGACGAGAAACGGTTTGTCGAAGATCATGATGTGCGGCGACTCGGGAGTCATGGGACCGCCGCAGCCGATGCTCATGTGCGACTCCGATCGCAGCCGTACCCCCTTTTCGTTCATCTCGAAGCGGACGTTCTGCAATGCGCTGAGGATCGTCAGGTCGTCGGCGAAGGTCGCATTCTGAACCGTGAGGTTGAGGCCCTCCAATTCCGTGAAGTGTCGTGTCAGATCGAAGTCGCATTTCGGAACGTTCAGAACATCGCATGCACCGGCCTGGATCGGTTCGCTGACGGCAATCCGCCGACCGATTGCCTCGATCGTTTCGGCCAACGTTTCTCCTGGGGTGACTTTCGCCAGAATCAGCCGGTCGCCTTTGCTCTTCGTCATCAACTCGATGACGAAGTCGTTCTCCGTCTGGTAGTCGAGGATCAGGATTTGTTCGAGAATCTTCGCCTGGCTCGACTTGTACTCCTCGTCCACTCCAAAGCAGGGCACGGGGGTTCCACGGAATACGAGCGGCTGGTCGATCCTTTCAAAGGGTGTCTCGAATTCCAGGTTTTTGAACAAGCATGCATAGGCAACGATATCTTGCGGACGCGGCGTAAGGGTCTTGGGCGGAACGTAGCGCGGCACAAACTCGCCGTGGAAGCGTGCTTCGACCTGCCGTTCTATCTGGCCAAACACGTCATTTCTCACAAAGCCGGCAATCGCAACATAGGATTCGGCATCGACATCGTTCCTGGTAGTTGACTTCTTGTTGAGCACGGCCACCATTTCCGGCTCGCGATCACGGAAATGCAGGTCCTCACCTGCCAGCGTGCAGAGCTCGTTCCAGGCCAATTGAAAGGTTGCGCACCACAAGAGGTTCTGGCCGGGAATGATCGGGGCCTCCAGGTGTGCCGAAAGGCTCGTCTGCTCCAATTCGGCGACGTCTGCCTGAATCGCCTTTCCCTCTCCGGCGAAGGGCCGATTCACGTAATAGATCGCGAGAACTGCGAGTCCCAGGACTACCACGATGCGACGAATTGACTTGAACCCCCATTTCATCGCGTTGCCTTCTTTGTGGAATCCGGACCGGTCGCGTGTATGATAAGACCCGTACGGCAGCCAAGAAATTCCCCCTCAGAATATTCCATGCCCGGCAAGTCCAGCCGGGACGTGCTCGTTTTGGCTCAGGGAGGCCGTCTCGGGCGGTTCCTTCACGGTCGCCTTTTCGAGGCAGTCCGCATCTTCCCGATCTTGCTGGTGCCTTCTATTCCCGTTGACCCATTTCGGCGAGGAATCTATACTCCACCACCCGGAAGCGGGAGAAGAAAGCAGGTCGCTCAGGGAGAAACCGACATCGGGCGGCGAGAAGCTGTCTACGGTCGAGCGAAGCAAGGCCGCGCCGGGAATCCAGTGCTCATTTGTTTCACCCGCTCGCCGCATCCCGTCTTATGCTGCACCGCCTGAGAATCCCGGAAACGTTTGCCGAACGGCTTCTGGCGAATCGCTTTCCGGTATTGGCCTGCTATGCCGTGGTGACCGCGGTGGCGATTTCCGTCGCCTGGCATACACCGCTTCGGGTCTCGCTTCTGCAGGGGCTCATGCCCGACGAGGCCGAGTATCGGGCCTACGTCGACCGGGCCTCGGTGTTCGGCGGGGGGAGCGACGATCTGATCTACGTGGCGACGCGCGAGGGGGACGCCCTGTTCACGGGTGAGACCCTCAATCGGATTCGTGCGGCAGCCCGGGCCCTCGAGGAGTTGCCCGAGATCGATCGCGTGTTCTCGATTGCCGACGCGGCCCGGCTCGCGCCGGATCGCAGGCTTTCGGCACGCGAGGTGGCGGCACGCACGATCCTCCGCCGCCGGTTGGCTCAAGGCGTCGTTCCCGACGTCGCCCCCGGCGAGATTTCGCCCAGGCTTTACTGGCCCCAGTCGAAGTCGCAGCAGGCCGGCGTGGACCTTGCGGGTCTGGCTGCGGAGATCCGGCGGGACCCGATCGCCGGGTACTTGATCTCGCGGGGCGGCGACGCCCAGGCGATGCTCATCTGGCTCAGCGGGTCGTCGAATCTGCTCAACATGCCCCAGTCGGGAATCCGCCAGAAGATCGAGCAGGTCCTCCACCGGCACGGACTCGGCCGCGGCGGCACCTATTGTGTCGGCACTCTGATCATCCAGGACTGGATGTATGAGGAGGTGATTCGGGCCATCGTATGGATCCTGCCGATCGTCACGCTGGTGGTTAGCGTGCTGGTGTACGGGATCTACCGCCGTCTCAGCTACGTGCTGCTGACGCTCATTATTGCCGGGATCGCCATCGCCTGGACGCTCGGGCTGACGGCAGCCGTGTTCGGCCAGATCACGCTCCTGGTCGCTGCCACGCCGGGCTTGATCCTGATCCTGAGCACGGCCGACACGATCCACCTGATCAGTGCCTACGCAGCCGAACTCCGCCGCGGCCTGAGCCGTCGCGAGGCCGTAGCCAGGACCGTCCAGGAGGTGGGCGGCGCCTGTGTGTTGACGAGCCTCACGACGTTCATCGGGTTCCTCTCTCTGGCGGTGATTCCCGCGATGGCCATACGCCACCTGGCAATCGCATGTGCCGTAGGAGTGGCCGGAGCTCTGTTCCTGGCTCTCACCCTTGTCCCTATGGCGTTGATGGTTCTCAAGCCGCCCCTTGCTGCCAGGAAGAGGCCGTCTCGGGTCAATCACTACCTCGATTCCTTCGTTGGCCTTTGCTGCCGATGGAGCCTGAACCGGCCGCGGACCGTGGTTGGAATTCATCTGCTGATCTTCGCCGGGTCGGTGGTTGCCGTTATCGGGACCCACGTGGATGCCGATCTGCCGGCACGCTTTCTGCCGGGCCATCCGATCCGCGAGAGTATCGATTTCTTCCACCAGGAAATCGCCGGCACCACCTCGATCGAGCTGATTCTCCACGCCGAGCCGAAGGCAATCCTTGCCCCCTCGACATTGGAGGGGCTTGACCGGTTCGAGCGACGAATCGCGGACCTCTCGGAGGTGCAGAACGTTTCTTCGATCACGACTGTCTTCCGACTGGTCGACAATCTGCTCGGCTCGGATTCGGATCGCCGGCTGCCTGAGACCGAGGAAGAGGCCGCGGCCACGGCTGCTTTTCTGTACGGCATTGAGCCGGAGATGGTCGACGGCCTGGTTGCCCCCGGCGCCGGGTTGCTTCGCGTCGGCGTTCAGGTGACTTCCACTCGGATCATGGAGGTGGCAGGACTGGCCGACAGGCTCACCCAGACGGCGAGAGAATGCCTGCCGAGCGACGTGACGGTCACGGCTTCGGGGTTCTATGTCGTCGTCGGACGGGCCGCCCGCGTGGTCCTGTGGAGCCAGGTCGAGGGGTTTGCCCTTTGTTTCACCTGCGTGATGATTGCCGTCACCCTCGGCGTCGGTTCCGTTCGTCTCGGGCTCATTGCGATCGCCCCCAATCTCCTTCCCCTGGCCTTGCTGGGCGGCATCCTGGCCCTGATGAGCAAGACGATCGACACCGACATGCTGGGCGTGGCCATCGTCAGTTTCGGACTGGCGGTCGACGACACGATCCACTTCCTGCATCGCTACGACATCGAGCGCCGCCGATCTCCCTCCCGCTACGCGGCGGTTGAAGCGACCTTCCACTATACGGGCAGCGCCATCATTCGTACCACCGTCATTCTCGGATGTGGCCTGTTGCCGTTCGCCTTTTCCAACTACCTGTCCATCCGCTTCCTGGGAACCTACCTCGTGTTTGTCCTGGCACTTGCCATCCTTGCCGATCTGCTTCTGCTGCCGGCCTTGGTTCTTCTCTTCGACAAGGAGGCTACGGACAAGGGCGCTGAGAGCACTTGAATTGTTGCCGCAGGCCGGGTAGACCAGTAGGTGGAATAGGACCTCCGGAAAGTAACGCACATGAGTTCAGAGCACGAGAAGGAAGTCGAGTCCGGCGAACGTTTCGCCTTCGGCGCGAACTGGGCACGGTTTCTGTCGGTACTCAATGAGGATCGCATCCGGCGTGCGGAACGTTCGCTCCTGGAGATGCTGGAAACGGAAGGCCTGGCCGGAAAGACATTTCTCGACATCGGCTCGGGCAGCGGGCTGTTCAGCCTGGCAGCACGGCGATTGGGTGCTTCGGTGCACTCGTTCGACTACGACCGGCAGTCCGTGGCCTGCACGGCCGAACTGAAACGCCGGTTCTTCCCGGACGATCCGCAATGGAAGGTCGAGAGCGGCACGGTACTCGACAAGGACTACCTGGCGGAACTGGGGACCTTCGACGTCGTCTACTCCTGGGGCGTGCTGCACCACACGGGGGCCATGTGGGACGCGTTTGAGAACGTGGTGCCCCTCGTTGCCGAGAGGGGCAAGCTCTTCATCGCAATCTACAACGATCAAGGCGGCGCAAGCTGCCGGTGGCGAGGTATCAAGCGGATCTACAACAAGCTGCCCGGGTTCCTCAGACCACTCTACACGTTGCTGATCATGGGGCCCCGGGAGTTGAAGTTCCTGGCGGTCGCCTGCGTCACGGGACGGCCCTGGATGTACTTCGACAACATCATTCACTATGCCGAGCGCAGCACGCGCGGGATGAGCTATTGGCATGACATCGTGGACCTGGTGGGCGGCTACCCGTTCGAAGTGGCCAAGCCCGAGGAGATCTTTGTTTTCTTTCGGAACAGAGGCTTCGTGCTCAGGCAGATGAAGACTTGTGGGGGGAGCGTAGGGTGCAACGAGTTTGTTTTTGAGAGGCATCGAGCTTGATCGGTGGTCCAGATGGCCGAGCAGAAACAGGGTGGGGAATTGCGATTGGGCCGGCTTTTCTTGGGCTTGATGGCCCTCTTCTTCCTGATCATGAACGTCGTGATGTTTGCCGGGGTACGCCTTGGAGGACTGTCCGCCGGGGTGGCCCTGGGGACCATCGCCGCGGAGGTTACGCTGTGTGCCGTGTTTGCTGCGTTAGCTCCGTTTTCGGTTTTTGTTCGTGTCATCACCGGCGTCGCAGGAGCGGCTGTTGTCTGCCTGGCTGTGTTCCGTGTGGGAGGTGCGAGCAACGAGGACCGTGTGATCATCAGCGCCGCCGCGTTTCTGCAATGGATTGCCGTGCAGGTTCCATTGTGGGTGTTTCGTATTCATTCGGGCTGGTGCTTGCGACTCTCGGCGGACCGGACGTCCGAATTCAGCCGCCGCGACTTGCAGTTTGGAATCCGACAGATGATGGCCTGGACGGCCGTTGTGGCCGTGTTTCTGTCGCTTGCCAAGACACTGATTCCGAGTGGTTTCTTCGAGCGCTCTCCTCGTGCGGAGATGATCACGATTGTTGCCATCCTTGTGGTATTCAGTTCACTCGCCGCGTGGCCGATGATCTGGGCCGCATTTGTTCGATCTCGCATGTTCATCTGGTGCGTTGTCGCGGTCGCATGTTCAGCGATCTTGTGCATGGCTGAGGTCTGGGCATTCGAGACTGCGGTGAAGCCAGGCGTGAACGTGGCGACAATCGTCGCTATGCACTTGGTTCAGTTGGTCGCGGTGGGAGGGAGTTTGCTGGTGGTTCGTCTGAACGGGATCAGGCTGGTGCGAGCCGGCGATGTGGTTTCTGCGGCGTGAAGAAAACGGAGGTGTCCGAGGTTCCTATTGGCGTTCACATTCTGGCCGGATAGGTTTCTGCCGCAGTCTTCTTCTCATCCTCTTCAGAATCCTCTATAGTGTGGCAAGGTAAGTCGCGGCACGCTGTGCTGCGGCTTGAGTCAACCGAATTTGTGTTCAAGCATGCCTGCTCGGCCGGGAGGTGGTTTGTGGGATTCCGGTATTCGATCCGCGTAGCGCTCGCCTTCACATCCATCTGGGTATGTGCGCATGGTGTCAACTGCTGCGACGGACAGACGCCCGGTCATGAGGGGACAGCGAAGCGACTGGCTCCCGCCCAGAAACCAGAGTGGCTGGACGGCTCTGGGGAGGATTTGCGAATCAAGGTTGCCGGAGAAGTGGTTGACGAAGACGGCGCACCGGCCCAGGGCTTCGAGCTGCAGGCCCGGCTCCAGACGCGCCACGGCTGGGAGGACTTGCCCACGACAGTTGACGACAACCATTTCCAGGTCCGTATCCCTGTGAGCGGAAAAGAGTGGTTCCGTATCCACACATGCGCCACCTCGCCAGATGGGCGAGAGATCGCCAAGGAGACACTCCTCCGATACGAACTGCGTCATGCCGCCATCCACGGACTCCAACTGACCTTGAAGCCCTACGAGCGTTCCATGAAGGTGAACGTCGTTGAGGCAGGGAAGGCCGTGCCCGGCGCCGTCGTCTCTGCGAGATTTGTCGATGCGTGTCTGACTGCCAAGACAGACGAAGCGGGCGTGGCCACCTTTCCGTTGATGAACCGTGACAAGCTCTGGCAACTGACGGCCTGGACCGACGACTTCCGGCTCGGAGGCTACTCCTTCCACCGAGATCCGCCGCGCGATCCGTTTGGCAACCGGCACACCGTGGAATTGGGACCGTGCCGCTCGCAGACGATCCGGATCGTGAACGACGAAAACGAGTCGCCGATCGCTGATCTCGACTTCGTTCTCACGGTGGGAACGGGGCCTCCCGATTTCCAATATCCGGGCAAGGGGCCCGAGTGTGACCTGCGGACAAATGCGAAGGGCGAAGCCGTCTGTCGCTGGTTCCCCGATTGGGAGCAGCACGGTTCTTACGTCGAGTTTGACGATCCACGCTGGGTGAAAGCCGCCGATGACGAGACCGTCGACGGTGTCCTCCTCGTGCGGCTACGGAAGAGCCAGTATGACAAGCGCCGGCGAGTCGTCGGGCGTGTTCGATCTCCGGACGGCAACGTGGCCGGGTTGTGCGTCAATATCCGTTCCTTTCAGGGGGAAGAGGAAAACCGCTCGGACGTGCTCCACGCGTTCACAGACGAGAAAGGTGAGTTTGCGGCCCATTACCTTCCCGACGCCACCTATTGCGTCTGGGCCAACGACGTTCCTCTCGTCAGCAATATCATCGACCTGATTCCCTATGATTTCACGACCGACACGACGAATGCTCCCGAACTGACGCTCTCCGAAGGCGAACCGGTCGAGGTCGTCGTGACCGCGGGACCAGACAGAATTCCGGTCGCCCATCAGAGCATCCAGTTGGAAACACAGCATCGCTTCTCATATCGTGAGAACGGTCAGACCGCACATGCCCGGGGAGGCCGACGCTGGCATGTCACCACGGACGCGCAGGGTAAGGTGACCACATTTGCCTTGCCCGGACGGGAGATTGTGGGATCCATCCACACGCCCGAGTGGAGTGCCGAGGAGTCGACCCAAGTCATGGCGGGCAACGTCACCCGGCTCGAGTTCCACCGAAAGGTGGCGGCGAGCCGCAAGATCACGGGACGTCTGGTCTTGCCGGAGAATTCGCAGGCCGAATTAGCTGACGCCAGCGTCAAGATCGGTTCCATCGATGGGGAAACGCGCGAACGCCTCACCCTGGAAGCGGACGCCCACGGGGAGTTCGCATTCGAATCAGCCGCATCTCGGATCGGCATCTATGCCCGCACAAAGGACTCGAATGCCGCTGCCGTCTGCATCATCGAGCGCCTTGGCGAGACGATCGAGGTGCCGCTCAAGCGCACGGGCGAATTCCGCGGGCGGCTGCTCGGAAAAGACGATGCCCCGCTCGCGGATCACCCCGTCCGTGCAACCCTCACGATCACCTCAGGTCGCGACTACTCAAAGCCCTATCCCATGAGTTTCTCTGCCGATAGCTTCGAGGCAACGACCGACCGTGATGGTAACTACACGCTGTCGAAGGTCCCCTGCGAGGCAGCAGTGACCGTCTCGGCCGGTACGATGGACGGCTCCGAGGGCTACCGCTACCTGACCGAGTTCTACCTTGCGCCCTCCGATTCCCGCCCCCGCGAGATCAGCCGGCTGTGGAAACCGGATCGAAAGGTGCCGTTTACCGAGCGTTACGAGAGGACGTTGCGCGATTGCCGGCTGTCGGGCTTCCACATGATGATCATTCTCTACCGGCCGGCGGACGGTGCGAAGGAGTTCATTGACGCCAACCTGCTGGACTACGACACCACCAAGGAGGTGGCCAGCTTCATGCAGCTAACGAAAACTGTGGGTGGCGATGGGTCCGATCCTGACGTGGCGGAGTACGCACAACAGCACAAATGGCCGACGCCCACAGCGGGAGAGGTCTTCGCCTGTGCGATCGACGCGACGGGCAGCGAACTCGGACGGATCGAATTGGCCCCGAAGAGCACCGAGGCAGCGACACGGGCAGTCGAGTTCGTTCGCCAACATGCGCCCGAACAGATCGATGCGAAGAAGAAATGGGATGAGGCCTTTGCGGAAGCCAGACGGACTGATCGCAAAGTCTGGGCCCGGATCAGCGGGCGCTATTGCGGTCCATGTTTTCGGCTGACTCGTTGGCTCGACGACCAGAAGGCATTGCTCGAAGGGAACTACGTGTTTCTCAAGATCGACGCCTACCGCGACCTGCACGGTGAGGAAGTCGCGAAACGCTTGACCGGCGGCAAGCACTTCGGCATCCCGTTCCACGCCATCTTCGACGCCGACCAGCATTTGCTGACTACCAGCGAGTCGCCGGTGGGTAACGTCGGCCACCCCACCGGCTACGAAGGCAGAAAGCACCTGCGAAGAATGCTCGCTGTGACAAGCAGTAGACTGACTGAGGAACAAATCGACGAGATTGTGGCGAGCTTGGAGGACTGAGAACCCGAACTGGAGACTCTGGTGGGAAGGTCGGGAAGATGGACAATACGTGTCGAAAGGACGCGAGCGTTTCAGCCAAAGGCAGAAGCGAGGGCCCGCGATCAAAGCAGACTGGCGGGGCGCCGGAGGACCGCTCAAGCCGAGGCCGGCGACGCGTTAAGCGAGCACTCTGTGGCGCGGCTATCATCGCGGCCGTGGCGCTCTTCGTCGGACTGGGAATCTCCTGGCGTGTGGCCAGCGAACTGGTCAGACCTCGGCCCCGGACGGTCGGAGATCCGCCCGCGGATTTCGAGGCGGAGACGGTCCGGATTCCCAGCGACTCGGGGTCGGTCCTGGCGGGCTGGTACGCCCCGCGCCCCGACGCCAAGGGCGCCGTCCTCCTCCTGCACGGCTTTCAGGCGACGAGGCTGCAAATGCTCGACCATGCCAGCCCGACCATGTGGGCAATAGGCGGGGTGCTGGTGGTGATCGTGGTGGACGTCACCATTCTCTTCCTCATCGTTCGGGACGTCCTTGAGGACAAAGCCAATCCGTTGCATTGGATCGGCGCCGTTGTTGCGTGGATCGGGTTGGCGTTTCTTGCCGAAGGATTCAAGGCACTGGCACGTGCCCTTCACGCCACAGAGGGAAGGGCAACGGAAAGCGACTTTGATCTGTGGATTTCGACGGCGCTGACGGTCATTCTGTTGGCCTTCACGCCATCGCTCATCCTGCTGGGTCTGGTCGTGGGCAGGATATGCTGGAAGATTCACCAGGAACGGAGAGCCGCAACAAGTGCCCGGCGGTTGCGTGGGACGTTGTCACGCAGGTAGTGGATGCTTGCTCAATTGACTGCGGGTATTCCCTACGCGACTTGCCCAATCACGTAAGGCCCCTTGGGCACAACTGCGATGGTTGCATCGTCCCCATACCGTTTCAGACAGTCGGCGACCGCCTCTTCCACGGACGGGGCCGTTTCCACGAACAGTTTGCGAAGCGTTTCGGGCGGCAGGCCGTCGGTCACGGCGACCACCCGGGCCTTGCGGAGGATCTTGGCCAACTCTTCGAGTTGCCACTGGTCCATCACGAAATAGTCGCTGTTCAGAATCCGATCCATGAACTGCTCGACGGACGCGTTTTCCGCAAATAGTCGCTGGAACGGTTCGCTGCCGATTCCTTCGCTCATGCCGGCGGCCAGGATGACCGTGCCGCCCGGTTTGACGATATCGCCGGCCGCCACCATGCCTTTCACGGTCTGGTAGAACGTCGTGTCGAGGGGGTAACCGGCAGAACTGGTCACCACCACGTCGACGGGCTGGGGGACGGTATCGACGACGAAGGAACGAACGAAGGCCACTCCTTCGTAGAAAGCCTGTTCCATATCGCCGGCGACCACTTTGAGGATCTGCCGGTGGGCGTCGATCACCGTATTGACGATGAAATCGCAGCCGGCTCGGCGGGCAATCCAGGTGTTCTCCTCGTGGACCGGGTTCTGATCCACGACTCCCACCCGGGCGTTGGGATGTTCGAGGAACCTGGGGCCGTGCCAGGCCCGAATTGTCTCGATGGCCGCCAGGCCCGGACAAATCAGCTTCCGTCCGCCCGAAAAGCCGGCCATGAAATGGGGTTCAATCAGTCCCGTCGTGATTTTCAGATCGGCCTCGACGTAGCGGGAATCGATCCAAACCGGCACGCCCCGCGGGCTGTCACCCAGATGGGTATGTTCGTCGCGATTCAGGCCGTTGTGATTCTCGATTCGATAGGTTCGAGCGATTTCCGCACCGACCATCTCTTCGAGTTCCGCACCCAGATTGGGCCGATGCATCCCGGTGGCCACAAGAATCATGATCTTGTCGCGAGGGATGCCGCTTCCCTCAAGCGTTTCCAGAATGGGCGGAAGCAGAACGGCATTGGGAACCGGACGAGTCACGTCGCTGATCACCACGCACGCGCTGTTGCGCCCGGCGGCAAGCTCTGCGAGAGGGACGGAGCCTATTGGAGACGCAAGAGCGTCGCCAATGGCACCCGCGGGATTCGCGATCGGTTCAACCGATCGATAACCGAGGCACTTGACGACGTTGGCGTCGGGGAGCGAGACTTCCAGGCCCTCGCGACCGTATTCCAGGGTCACGCGCATAACCGACGCCTCCCCGAGCGCGCCGACCCTGAAGCGGCCGGCGCGAAATCATGGCAGAGGGATATTTCAAGAACGAGAGGCCGGCTATTTCTTCTTCTTGTCGGTGCCAGCTTCCTCGCCTTCCTCTTCCTTCTTCTTCTTTTTCTTCTTCAGGCTGAGCTTGTACACGCGCACCTTGTTGAGGCCCAAGGGAGAATCCCCTTCCTGCCAGCGATCGGCCGCCTTGAGGCGTTCGATCCGTTCGGCGCGAGTCAACACGCTCCGGGCGCGAATCAGCCCTTTGCTCACCCGCAGGCTCTTGTCCATTGTCATGTTCAGATTCCTTGCATTGCGTATATCGTTCGCCCTGCCGCCCGCCTGCAACGGCGAAGCCCTGGGGCTGTCGGATTGTGAATCGATTTTCGGCAGAGAATGGGATTCATATCGGCGGCAGAGGGGGGAATCCTTCGCCGTTCCCGCCGGAAAGAAGTTATCGCAACCCTTTTGCGGCCGATGTGAAACCAATCAGTATAGGTGGTTCAGGGTCGTCCTTCAAGGAGCGGCGGACTAGGAAACGTCTTCGCTCTCGATCCCTTCGATTGATTTCAGGAACTCCTCCAATGAGGGGCATCGTTTCGCCGGGTCCGCGATCAAGCACGAGTGAATCGCCTCAGCGAGGGCAGGACTGATCTGAGGACGGTATTTGGTGATTGGAGTAGGTGGAGTGTCGTGGGTCATCGCCGCCTGGCCGGTGTCTCCGCTCATCCACGGCAGTTCACCCGTGCACAATTCGTAAATCGTTACGCCAAAGGCAAATACGTCGACCGTCTTGTTCGTGGTCCGCCGGCGCACCACTTCCGGCGCCATGTAGTTCGGCGTGCCGGTACGATTTCCGGGGCGGAGGAACGGTTCCTCGGCCGGAATCGTTAGACCGAAATCGGTCAGCTTCAGAGTTTCGCCGTCATCGGAGAACAGGTAGTTCCGCGGGCAAACATCTCGGTGAATGAATCCGGCCTCGTGTACGGCCTGCAGGCCGGCAGCAGCCTGACGGATCAGCCCGACGCGACGCCCGTCAAGAGAACCGTCTCTTCTGGCGAGGACCGTATTCAAGCCCGAACCTCGAAGATACTCCATCACGAGGTACTGGCAACCATCGGTCGTCAGGCCGTGTTCGTAGGTCTTGACGATGTTCGGATGATCGAACCGGACGGCAATTTCACCTTCGGGCGGCTTCTTGAGGCCCTTGAAACGCCCTTCGAAGAACGCTGTCTTCTCGGGATCGAGGAGCTTGAGGGCGACGATTCGGTCGTCCGAGCGATCGCGTGCCATGTAGACCTTCGACATGGTGCCCGACATGGCTTCGCGCAGCAACTCGAAGCGGCTCTTTACATTGAGTTTGCCGCCCGCTCCGCCGAGAAGCGATTTAAGCTTGTCCGTCAGTGGCACTTCTGGTCTCCCGCGCGGCTGTCTGCCCAGGAAGGCAGATGTACGCCCGCGCCCACAACGAGGAACGCCACCCCCCATTAGATTTACTGTAGACAGGGAACCAGCGTTTGGCAAGAAACCCCGGACCGGATTTGTCAGGCAGGCTGGTTTCGGGAGCCGCCTGGCGCTGCGGTGCGATCCCGCTGCTCTGCGACGATTCGCGAGACAGCCACCGAGGCTTGCTGGGCTCGGAGGCACGCCTGACGGAAGCCCTCCGGATGCTGGACGCCCGGCAACCGTAGGACCGGCTTGCCGCTTGCCTGAAAGACCAGGTCTCCCGCTCGCAGAAACTGTTGACCTGCCTGGATTTCCAGTGCGATCGTATCGAAGTCTGCCAGGCCGATCGACTCAGTCTCGACGGCGCCAAGTCCTTTCTGGACCACCACCCGCCTGTCCGTCAGCACATAGCGTCGCGCCACTCCGGGGGCGAGTCGCCAGAAGAAGAGGAGCAGACTGACCGGGATCGTAAGCAGGGCCATGAGCTTGCCGATGGTGAAGAACTTGCCGACACCGGCCAACGAGCATAGCCGACCGACTTGCCTGCCGAGCGGATAGGCGGCAATCGAGGGCCAGACGGTCATGGCGACGATTTCGGGGGAAGGCGATTCAGCATCTGCTTCAGGGCCAGGCATAGAAAGATCTCTGAGAACCGGTGGGTAGTAGAGCTTGGATCATCTAGTGATAAGCTTGAGCGGCGATTGGGGCAAGAGGTTGTGGTGGGGGGATTGGGGGTAGGGATAGGAAATCGACGGGGGGATTAAGATCAGGATTAAGAGTTGGATTAGGACTGATAGCAAAAAAACAGACCCGCCGGGACGTGAGTCCCAGCGGGCCTGGCTATAACAATGGTAGTGTCCTTCCGAGGAAGGCAAGGTGCGATGCATCCAAGTTGAGAGGACTGGCCCCACAATTTTGGTCATCGAGGTGTCGCCACCTGATGACGAAAATCCTTAGAAAGGAGGTGATCCAGCCGCAGGTTCCCCTACGGCTACCTTGTTACGACTTAGTCCCAATCGCGGAGTTCCGATTCGGCGCTTACCTCCCAGAGGGTTAGCTCAGCGACTTCGTCGGCCCCCCACTTTCGTGGCTTGACGGGCGGTGTGTACAAGGCTCAGGAACACATTCACCGCGGTATGCTGACCCGCGATTACTAGCGATTCCGGCTTCATGCAGGCGAGTTGCAGCCTGCAATCCGAAC
>JAAYAY010000198.1 GCA_012719125.1 Planctomycetaceae bacterium
GATTTCCATACCAGGTTGTTCCATTCATGCCTGTAAAATGACGGACTTCGACGAAGGGCGCAACCCCCCTTTTGGAAAAACATCAGGTAGCGGAATGTGAGTTTAACCCGCTGCCGCAGGCGAGGATTGCTAACCATCCCAAAGCGTCCTGAAGTCGGTGAACGACCTCGCCTGCGGCAGCGGGTTAAACAAACGCTCTGCAGGGACTTGCGTTCACCGGCATTGCTCAGAGGCCGAGGATGCCGATCGGCGGTGCCGACTCCCAGCGGCCGCGGGTGAAATCGGGGAAGTCGATGGGGGCACTGCGGTTGGCCACCGACTTCTCGCTCAACTCGGTGATGCAGCTCCAGGCGGCCGCGTCGTAGACGTCCATATCGGGCGGCGTGCCGGTCTGTAGCGCCCGGATGAGGCGATGCACCACCATCCAGTCGCCGCCGCCGTGCCCGCCGCGTTTCTGGGCCTTCTCGCCCAGGTTCTTCCAGAGCGGATGCTCGAACTCGTTGTAGTAGGCTTCCATCGTCTCCCAGGTGTCGGGCTTGGGGCTGCGTCCTTCGATGTAGATCTTGTCGGACGTGGCCATGCAGATGCCGCGAGTGCCCTGGACGCGATAGATCAGGTCGTAGGGCCGGGGCAGCTTGGTGTCGTAGTAGAGGGTGACGGTCTGACCTTGGACGGTGCGAATGAGACTCGTATTGATGTCGGCGTGACGGTTACCTTCGGAGCCATCGGCGCTCATGGAGACGAGGTAGTCGAAACGGTTGCCGCGGTTGATGTCCAGCCATTGGGCGATCGGGCCGATGGGATGCGTCGGATAGGCGTTCGCTGTCTGGATCTTGCCCTCCTTGGGACGTTGTGCCGCCGCAGCCGGGCGCGCCCGGGCGCCGTAGTGCTGGTAGCCGGCCTCGCAGTGGCGGAGCTTGCCGAAGAGGCCTTTTTGCACCATGTGGTGGACGAGCATAGCCTCGCGGAAGTAGCAGCAGTTTTCGAGCATGACGCAATGCTTCTGCGTCTTTTCTGCGGTTTCGACCAGTTGCCAGCAATCTTCGATCGTTTCGGCCGCCGGGACCTCGGTGGCCGCGTGCTTGCCGGTGGTCATGGCCGCCACGGAGATGGGCACGTGCCATTTCCAGGGCCGGGTTGCGTTGACGACCAGGTCCAGCTCCTCGGTTTCGCAAAGGCGTTTGAAATCGGTCTCGCTGCGAGAGTACCCCGTGGGTTTCGCCTGGTTGGCAGCCGTCACGAGGTCCTGGGCCCTGGTGACGCGTTCCGGGATGATATCGCAAACCGCCTTGACCTCGATCCCTTCCTGGTCCAGCAGGAGGTTCAGGAGGTGGGTTCCGCGACTGCCGACGCCGACCAGCCCGATGCGGACATGATCGATCGGCGGCGCCTTCACGTCGGGGGGGTCGGCAGCGAGGCAGTGCTCTCCCAGTTCTCCCACGGTCCATGTTGCGCCAAGAGCTGCGCTCGCTTTCATGAAGGTCCTGCGATCGAATTGGTTGCTCACAGTTGTTTCTCCTTATGAACAAGGGAGGCAGACTGAAACCAGGACTCCAGCTAACGCGGAGCGAGGACGACGGAGGTTTGGATGGGGTAATAGCAGGTGCAGCCGGCGCTGGCCTCCGGGATGAGGATCAGGCCGCCGGCAGGGAGGATGTTGATCCAGCAACCGGGGCGAGTGACAGAAGTGAGCGGCAGGTATTCGCCCGATTCGATGGAGAACATCCGCGGGGTGACAAAGCGGCTGAAGATGCAGGAGGCGGAGGCCGACAGGGTCCCGCACTTGTCGCTCTTTTGCCATTTCCAGCCTTCGTAGGGCTCGCCGGTGCGGAGGTGCAAGGCGAAGCCGGTGTTGTAGATCACGCCACTGACAATGGCCGAGTGTTGGACCTGCTCGCCGTGGGGACCTTGGAGGATGTGGTCGGGGACGGGCGTTTGGGTCGAGTTCCAGAGCGGGTTGCCGCCAAGGGCGTCGAAGGCCCAAAGGTCGTACCGAACGCGGGGCTTGTCGCTGCCTTCGACCTGAACGTTTCTGGTGCCGCTGATCACGAGTGTGTCGTCGGCATGGCTCATGAAGACGACGTGCTCGAGCCGGGAGAGATCGACGGGGGTCTGCCAGGCTGGTTTGCCTGTTTGGAGATTGAGCGCTACAAGCCGGGCGCCCTGGTCGAAGAGGGCGTCGAGCTTGATGCGGCCGTCGGGAACGGCGAAGGTTTCCGGGTTCGCGCTTTCGACAGAGTACACTCGACCGCCGCCCGCGGCGAGAGTGGGATTGACGATCACGCCCCCCTCGGGCCGATAGGTCCAGGCGTTCTTGCCGGTTCTGGGATCAACGGCGAACAGGACGTCGCTGGTGACGACGGGCTGCTCGTCGCGCCAGATGAGGGTCTGGGTATCGACGTCCTGGATCCGCCAGTTGGCGCCCGGTTTGGCGGTCGTGCCGAGGAGCAGACCATCGACGGTAGCCACGTAGCCCCACTCGCCCAGTTTGTTGTCTGAGGTCGTCAAGGCGGTGAAGGTCTGGGCGGTTTCACCGGTTTCGACGTCGAGGGCGAGGCAGGTGTCGGCCGAGGCGATATAGAGGAACGCGTTCCCGACGGCCATGGAACCACAGTTCTTGAAGGCACCGAGGCGGATGGATTCGGGGAGGTCCCGTTCCCAGAGGACGGTGCCGTTGTAGGCGTCGACGGCCACGACGTAGTTATCGCCGGTGACAAACATGCGGCCGTCCTTGTAGAGGGGGGCCATGTTCTTTTCGTGGCGGTCGACCATTCGCCGGGGGCCCGGCCGGCCGAACCACTGGATGTCGACCGGGCCGAAGGGGAGCGAGTCGCCGCTGCAAGCGGAGTTGCCGGGGTCGGCGTAGAAGTGGGTCCACTCGCCGGCGGCTTCGAGGGGGCCGCGGCGGGCCCAGCCTCTGAGTGCGAACTCATGAGTCGAGAGCACCAGGCCGGGAATGATTCCGCTTCCCCAGTGTTCGAACCTGGTCTCGGTTTCCCTGATCCTGGTCTCCCGGGTTTTGCCAGTCTCCGAGGCCCCCAGGCACAGGGTTCCACCATTCGGGCGCAGGAGTCGCATTATCTCACTGGCAGGCGTTGGAGGCTCCTGGGAACCTGGGCCCGTTTCGATGAGGATCAGATTGAACGTGTTGCTCTGGAACGGGAGGTTCTGGAGCGAGCCGGCATGATAGGTAATGCGATCGCTCGAAGATGTGGGGTTCTCTGTTTTCGAACGGCGACACGTGGCGGCTTGTTCTTCATCGGAAAGTACGCATATTACATTCATTCGGGACGACTTCAGCGCCTCCTCTGCCAGCCCAAGGCTCTCGCGTCCCAAGGCGAGGCAATAACCCGCATCCGTTCCACATGACATGAGGGCCATGTGGACGATCAGGTTGCTGTCGAGTGGCCCTTCCGTCGAAGGGGTCTTGTAGGGGTGCGGATTGCCTGCGGCTTCGTTTCCGAAGCAGTAGATTGTGCCGCGGTCCGTGCCTGCATAGAGGCACTTGCTTGCTGTGGCGAGGGAATAGGCTTTACCTTCGACAGGAACCTGCCAGGCCTGTTTGCCGGTTTCCGCATTGAAGGCCACGACGGACTCGTCTCCGCCGCATACCACGTGATTTCCGGTGAGAACCATTGCATAAGGAGCGGCGCAAGGCACGTCCCAGAGGACGGCCGGTTTTTCGGGGCCACGGAGGTGTGCGATACGCTGGGTGTCGGCCGGAGTCTTCTCCTTCTTGCTCTCCAGGCGAAGCAGCTCGATATAGCGGGCGCGGTGGATGGCCTTGAGGCGGTCCATGTCGAGGATGTAGGCGGTGTCGCCACGGGCGACCAGGCGGATGCCGGGGGAGGTGATGATCTTCTCGCGGTTCTCGGTGGCGGTGAATTCGAGACCCCGTTTCTCACCGCCGGCGTGGACGAGGACGTCGTCGACGATCAAGGCGTAGGAGCCGCCGCCCTGGGGGAAACCGGCCCGCTGCTCGCCGCCGCCCGGGAAAGCGGCCACTTGCTGCCCGTCTTCGCGCAGGTAGATGTGCGGGGTGGTGCGGCCGGTGGGCACGAACAGGCGATTGGAGGATGCGAGCAGGTAGCCCTGGGGCGAGATGTCGACCTGTTGCTTCCAGACGGGCCTGCCCGAGTCGGCCTCGACGGCACAGAGCCAGGCACCTTGGGAGGGGAACAGGCCGGCAGTGAAGTAGGCGATGCCGCCGTCGACGAGGACTCCGCTGCGGACGGGCCAGAGGGAGATGATCCGGCCGTTGCCGGGCAGGCGGCGGTCGGGCTCGACGGGGCGGTGTTTCCAGAGGAGCTTGCCGTCTTCGGCATCGAGGCAGTAGACACAGCCGTCGTCGGAGCCGAAGTAAACCTTGCCCTCGTGGATCGTGGGGGCCAGGCGAATCGGACCTTCGGTGCCGTAGCCCCACAGAAACTCGCCGGTGGCGGCGTCGAGACAGCGAACGGCGTCGTCGGCCGACGAACCGTAATAGAGACGCCGCCCGGCGACGACGGGCTGGAAGGCTCGGTCGAAGGTGACCGTGGGGCTGAGGCCGTAGACCTTGCGGTAAACGTCTTGCTTGGCGGGAGCCTCGGGCCAGGCGGGCTTGGGAGCGTGGACCGGCTGGTGACGCCAGCATTCGGCCAGGGGCAGGTCGAGGATCTCGTCGGAAACATTGCTGCGGCGAATATCGCTGCCAGCCGTGGGCCAGTCGGAGGCGATTGCGGTCGATGCAAGCAGGACGGCGCAGAGAGTCGCTTGGAAGAATCTCGCAGCAACTTGGTGAACGGCCGGTTTCATGGTAGTCGGTCCTTTTCGCTCAGGCGTTTCGGTTCTATCGCGAGGCGTTTCCTTCTCGCTCAGAATGCCACGGGATTCCCATCATTGCATCGGAAGAGGTTTTCGAGCGTACGCGGGTCGATCCCCTCGCTGAGGAAGACGGTCGATCCGTCGCAGAACAGGACGTTGATGCCTCCCGGATGCCGGCTCGACGGGCCGCTGCCCGTATCGTCGTTGAGCTGCATGGAGAGTTCTTCGAGCGTGAGATCCCGCGGTTCCGACCACTCGATGCCGGAATCGACGATCTCGACCACGGCAATCGTGTTGGACGTGCCGTCGGTAATGTCGCGGAACGAGACGCACTCGTTCGGCAGGCCACCGATGGTTCCCTCGCCCGTGATCATCACGTAGTTGGTTCCGTTGGACAGAGAGGGGCTGTCGCTCGGACACTGGTAGGCCGAGATGGATGCCATTCTCACGTATTCATTTGCCGGGTCATCCCAGGCTACGTCCGGGTCATAGCTGTCATAGAGAGGCTGCTGCTCAATGAAGGGCAGAATCGCCACGCGCCAACTGTAGCGCGGGTTGCCGTCTTCGTCGGTAATGACGGCGGGCGGGAAGCACTTGTAGGTGGCGTGGTAGTTGTGCAGGGCAATACCGATTTGCTTGAGATTGTTGGTACATTGCGATCGCCGAGCCGCCTCGCGGGCCGCCTGCACGGCCGGCAGCAGAAGGGCGATCAGGATCGGGCCGCCCAGGCAGCAGAAGCCGAGAACCAGAACCAGCACGATCACCATAGTGTTGGAGTTCTTGGATCGGCGCGGGGGGGCGTAGCCCGTTTGCGGGTACGGCACCGTGATCGTGTTGCCGCATCGTCCGCAGGGCCCGGTCCGGCCCGCGAACTGATCGTCGACGTTCGTGAAGTTTCCGCAATGGGGACACGTGAACGGAATGGGCATGGTTTAGTGTCTTTGTGCTGGACTTGTGCGCATGGTGCGCGCAGGTTTGTGAAGGTTGGGTTGCGGGCTTGCCCCGCTTTGGAGTCTTTGTGCTGGATTTGTGCGCATGGTGCGCACATGTTTGTGAAGGTTGGGTTGCGGGCTTGCCCCGCCTTGGGCTCCCGGAGAACGGAACGTAACGGTATGGTGCTCGCAATCATACCGCGAAACGCCGTCGGTCAACAGAGGTGCGAGCCTCAGTTCGGAACCTGAGAGCGAATACCCGTTACTTGCCATTCTTGCCGAGCCGTTTCAGGGCGGCAGCGGCTGTAGCCCGCACCTGTGAATCGGGGTCGTTCACCGCTCCCAGCAGCGCCGGCTCGACGGCAGCGACTTCCGGACCGAGCCGGCCCAGCCCGCGTGCCGCAGCACGGCGGACCTCGGGGGAAGAGTCGCTCAGCGCAGCGATCAGCCCGGACGCCCCGGCAGGCCCCATCCAGCCGAAGGCTTCGACGGCGCCGAGTCGGACCGCAGATTGGTTGCCGGCGGCCGCTTCGGCCAGGGGACCAGCGGCTGGAGGCCCCAGCCGTCCGAGAGATCGAGCGGCGGAGCGGGCAACGTCGGCATTGGCCGAACCGAGAGCCTCGATCAGCACGGGGATCACCTGGCCGGAGTTCTCGGACGCAAGCCGTCCCAACGCTTCGGCCGCTTCAAAGCTTTCGGGGGCCTCTGCTTTGCGAACTTGCTCAGCCAGGAAGGGGATTGCCCGCTCGTGCTTCGCCACATGCCACAGGGCTTCTGCCAGGTCGATGCGGAAGACGGCGTCGTTCTGCCGAAGCTGGGCGAGCATCGTCGGCACGGCGGATGTGGCCTGCCGGCCGAACCGGCCCAATGCCTGGGCGGAATGACGGCGGACGGACGCCAAATCGGAGCCAAGGGTTTCCGTTAGAACCGGCACGACGCGCTCGGCATCGCCGCCGATCTTCCCCAACGCAAAGGCCGCACCGGCCCGAACGTATTCGTACTGTGAACGATCTGCCAACAGTTCCAGCAGCGGCGGAATCGCCTCGCCGGCCTCGGGCCCGATGCGAGCCAGGGCCAGAGTGGCGTACCAACGCTCGCGAACGTCGTCGCTTCGCAACGATGCCGTCCATTGGGCGACATCGCGGTCACGATAGGCTTGCGCCACGGCCGGGACGACGGGCACCGTGCAAAGCAAAGCTATGGCGACAAGGAGGGCCAACGAATTCTGTTTCCGGCAGCAGGGAAATCGCAGCATGAGGTTCCGGAGCCGTCCGCGTACTCTCACTTCGTGGTCACCAACAGAAGTTCCTGGCCGCCGACGTCGACCGTCACCTGGTAATGGAGCGTCGCTTTCTTGTGTGCACTGCGGAAGAACTCGTAGTACCAGATCCGGCTGCTGATGGCGTCAATTTCTCGGGTCGTCTTCTCCGCCTCGCCACCCTTGAGATTCTTCATTTTCCGCTCCAGTTCGGTACGCTGGTTGCCCAACCGGTCAATCATGACACCGAGTTGCTGTTCGGTGTTGTTACCGGCAAGCAACTGGAAGTCACGAGAAGTCGGCTGCATGAGTCGCACATCGAGGTGCAACGAACCCTTTCGCGACGTCGGAAGGACACGGTAGACGACGCCCTTCGAATCGTTCTTGTACCGGTCGGTGTACGTAAAGTTCAACGCCACCTGGGTCCTGGGGGCCACCGGTTCGGCAGGTTCAAACACCGCTTTCTCAACGCCGTCGATCTCGCCGAATTTGAAGCGGAGCAATTCTTCGTCGGGAGCCCATTTGATACCGACGCTCCCGTTGTTCTGTCCGCGAATCAGGTCGAGAACGATCGGCTCCGCCTGAATCGGTTCGGTCAGTGCCGCGTAGCGACTCTCGCCGGAGACGCGGAGCTGGAGGATGCAGTTGCGAAAGTAGTTCACGGCCGCGCCGGGGGCCTTCTCGGCCCACTGGAACTTCAACGACTCGCCTTCCCGCCACAAACGAGCGGCGTCTTCCGGCTTTTCGGCGGAATCGGCGCCTGCGATTTGAACGGACCAGGCGGCCTTTGCCGCATCGGGATCGGTTCGGGCGAGCGTGAAACTCCGGCCGCCCTTGAGGAACTTGTCGCCGCCCAGAAGCAGCATTTGCCAATTGAGGTCGGCCGGTCCGTGAATCGCGCCCAGAGTCACCGGCGCCTTGGATGCTTCGCCAGGGGCGTCGTTGTCATTGAGGATTGGAATATTGAACGCCGTAGGGAAGTCTTTGAACGGTTCGACCGGAGCAGCCTTCTTTTCGGGCGGCTTCTTCTCCTCGGCCGCCGGCTTCTTCTCTGCTTCCTTGTCCTTCTCCTCCGGGGCTTCCTTTTCCTTCTTTTCTGCCGGTTTGGACTCCTTGTCGCCCTCCGTCTTGGCCGGTTTTTTCTTCGGCTCCTCGGGCGTTTTCGCGCTCTCTGCTGCGAGGGTCGACTCCGTCTGTTCTGGTTGGGCGGGCTTCTCGGCCGCAGCACCAGGAGCGGGCGGCGACTTTTCGGCGTCTTCTGCCGGCAGTTCTTTGGCCCGACCCTCCGTCTTGCCGAACATTGCATCGAGATCTGCAAAATCGTTATCCAACTGCGGCTCGCTCTGAGGCAAACGAGCCGCCGGTGCTGCGTCCGCAACAGGCTGGGCACTTGCCAACGCATCCTCGGCCGCACCCGGCTGCGAGGTGTCGCCGCCCATCATCCAGGCGAGCCCGCCTCCCACGCCGCCAAGCAGCAAGACACCCGCCAATACGATCGCGGCCCATTTCTTGCGAGGATCGGAGAAGAAGCCGTCTGACAACACGACTTCCGCCGGTTCCTGCACCGGCTTCTTCGCCGCGGAGGGGCGGCGTCCGCGTGAACTCCCGGTTCGCGTGCTAAACGACCCGGAACTGACCACCGAGATCGACACTTCCCCGACGTCCTGCTTGCCGGGAGCATCCTCGTCACCGATCAACTCAACCACAGCCGGTTCGTTGTCTTCCTTCGGGGTATTGACGACTGCTGCCGCCGTCGCCGGTCCCGCCCCCCCAGTCGCCCAGCGCTCCAAGCCCCGAGCGACCTCCTCCGCCGTCTGGAACCGGTCTTCCGGCTTCTTGGCCATCATCTTGAGGCAGATCCCGGCCAGCGAGTCCGGCACTCCCGATCGCGTTTCGGATATCGGCCGCGGAGCCTGCGTCTGGTGTTTCATGATCCGCTGAGCCAGGGTGCCTTCTCCGAAAGGCGGGCGGCTTGTCAGCAGGAAATAGAGCGTGCATCCGAGCGAGTAGATGTCGGCGCGATGATCGAGATCCTCGGCCTCCAGAGCCTGTTCCGGTGCAATATAGTCGATGGTCCCAACGATGTTCTCGTTCGAATCGCTGGTGCTGCCGTCGCTCTCCAGGAGTCGCGCCATGCCCATGTCGAGGATCTTGACGACCTCGTCGTTGCCGACGATCAGATTGGAGGGCTTGATGTCGCAATGGATCATCTTGCGCTGGTGAGCGTGGGCCAGGCCCAAGGCGGCCTGGCGAATGAATCTGGCAGCTCGCCCCACGTCCAGAGGGCCGTCGCTCTCGACGATCTGCTGCAGGTCGCGACCTTCAACGTACTCCATCACCAGGAAGTAGCGTTCACCTTCATGATCCACATCGAACGCGCGGACGATGTTGGGATGATCGAGAGCGGCGATCCGCCGGGCTTCCGCGAGAAAGCGCTCCAACTGTTCGGGGTCGCGGCCCGTCTGTTTCGAGATGATCTTCAGGGCGACACGGCGTCCGAACGTCTTGTGCTCGGCCGCAAACACGCTTCCCATCCCGCCGCGTCCTAGCAGGTCGAGAAGCCGGTACTTTCCCAGCATGAACGAACTGCGACCGGCGAGGAGTTGGGCCGCCTGCCAGCGAGTCAGCCCCTTGGCCGTCACCAGCGCCTTGGCAAGGGCTTTGGCATCCGGATACTTCGCCGCGGCCGCCTGGACCTTTTGGAGGTCCTTCGCGCTAAGCAACTGGCTCTTTTCGAGCAGCGCGAGATAGGATTCGGTGGATGTGATGGCCATGAGAAGAGAACCGTCGAAGTCAAGTGGCCCGTCTTGTGCAATACCCGGTCGCGATCCTGAATAGGAACAGGAGGCGACCGGTCCCGGCCCCAAACATACGCGACTTATGCCCGGAAATCCAGGCTTCGGGCAGGGGAACCCAACTCCAGATCTACCTTGAGTTTAGCAATTCTAGCCGCAAACTGCAAATAATCTTGACGGCGACTGATGCCGCTGAACAGGTGCCTCACCAGCCATGGGATGCCATCACCCGCGATTGTAGTTCGGCCCAGGCCGCCTCGGGCGTCATCTCGGCAGTCACCGGCAGCGCGACAACCGCGCATCCCGCTCGGCGGTAATAGTCGACGAGCGGGCCGGTCCGTTCGGCGAAAATGGCGAGTTTCCGCCGGATGTCGGAGTGGTTGTCGTCGCTGCGATCGGTCCGATCTCCACCGACGTTCATCCCAATCCTCGCCAGGACGACTTGTTCGCTGCATTGGAGGGAGACGACCGAGTGAACATGGACGATTCTGCCCACCATCTCGGCCTGCCCTGCATGACGAGGCAGGCCGTTCAGCACGACCTCGCGCTGCTCGTCACGGCAGTGCGTTTCGAGAAACTGCGTCAGGATACGTTCAGCCAGCGAGAAGTGACTCTCTTCCAACAGTGCGCCCGATTGCAGGACTTTCCTGAGGAACTCGCGCTCCTCCGGCGAAAAGGCGGCACTTGCCGGCTCATTCCCCGCGATCCGGCGGAGATTGGCGCCGAAGTCGAAATGGCAGAATCGGCGTCTGCCCAGCCCGGCGGCCTCGATCCGGTCGCCCAGCGGAGACTTGCCGGAGCCGGTTGGCCCCAAGAGGAGGATGCCTTGGTACTGCGTCATTGCCTTGCGTCGGAAGGTGCCCGGTTGCCATTGATCGACTTCAGCGAGGGAGTCTAAGCCATCGGTTGCGAGCAGGCAAGGGTCTGCACGGGGCAGAGACAAGAGGGATTGCACGGCATAACGGGGCCGAATAGAGTGGGCGTAGGACTATCTCCGCGTCCAGATACCTTCCCTTTGGAGGCTCCGCTCATGACGGTACACAGCTCTCTCTTCACCTTTCTTGTGATGTTCATATTCCTTGCCGGTTTGGTATACGGAGCGGAATCTGATGCAAAGGATTCGGGGGAAGGGGAAACCGGCCTCCCCGGCGCCCTGACGGTCTTCGGAGAGGTCGAAGTTCTCGATTATGACTGGGGCTGGATCCGCTGGCTGATGAGCGGCAAACTGGATCCCAACGCCGAAATGACCCTCGGCATGGTCTACATCAAGCCGAATCAGACCAATCCCGCCCACATCCACCCCAACTCGGCCGAATATCTGCACGTGTTGGAGGGCTCGTGCGAGCACATGGTCGGCAAGAAATGGGTGACGCTCAAGAAGGGCGACACGCTGCGAATTCCCAAGGACGTGCCTCACAAGGCCCGCACGGGCAAGCAGGCGTGCAAGGCGATCATCACCTACGACACCGGCGACCGCCAGTTTGTGGAGGTCAAGGAGTAGGCCTTGTGGGACCCGGCGATTTTTCCAACGAGGAGTCAGTAATGTTCTCTTCTGCAGTCGTGGCCCTGTCTGTCGCCCCGGCCTCGTAGAGGTCGTACAGTTCGAACAGGACTTCGCGGACATTACCGGCGTGGCGGTGAAATGCGCGACGCACGGACTCGCAGTCGATCTGCGGACTCCCGTCCGGGAGAAGACCGCGAACGAGTTGCTCTAAGAGTGCCAGGCTGGGTGCGCAGCGTGCCAGATCGGGGATGCCCATGGAACGGTGCGAGGTCACAATAAGACCGATTTGGCGCCGGCGGCAGAATCGGCGCAAGGCTCTCCGGGCACACCAGTTCAGTTGTTCGTAACCATCGACCGCAATCAGAGTGGTTGGCGTATCGCGAAGCAATCCAACGAGGTGAACTGGAAGACGCCGCTGGCCGTCGTGAAGCTCAAACACTGTGACTCGCTCACCGTTCTGCTCCCAGAGACGAACGAGATCCGCCAGCAAGGTCGACTTGCCGCCGCCATGGGGACCCACGATCTGTCCCGTGCGACCGATCTGTTGGAACCGGTCCAGCAGGCGGGTCAAATCGCGTTCCGGCGAGAAGCGGTACGGTATGGCTCCCGGCCGAACGAAACGAGTAGAGAAGGGATTCTCACCGGGCATCGCTTCACGCGGTCGCAGCCGTTAGTTTGGGTTTCGGCACGTTTCCCAGACGGAACAGGCGTTGGCCCACGACCTCCCTCCCTCCTGCGAGAAACACCCGCACACGGACACACCAGCGTACCTTGACGATTCTTCCGTCGTAACTTAGCGGGCTGTTGGGCAACGTGGCGGCGAAGGTGCCGGGACGCCTGGGATCAATCCAATCGCCTTCTTCCGTGGACAATCGCTTGAAGTAATGGACTCCCATGTCCTCGTCGCCCTTGCCCTCCGTGAACCAGAGCACCGACACTTCCAACGCTTTGACGTCGTCGCGCTCGATCGACGTCATTCGGTATTGCCCGGCCAAGGTATCGCCGGGCTGATAGACGCGCCCGTTCTCATCGAGTCGCAGGATAATTCGCGGACCGCTCATGCCGCACCGTTGCCGTTCGTGCCGGGATAGACCAGGACGGGAAAGGAACGCTCGAAGTCAGGCCAACCGGAGACCTGGCCGCGGACGATGAATCGCCAGTTGACCTCGTTGTGGGCCGATTTGAAGGAATGCATCACGTGTTCCGGGAGGAGTACACTGCAGTTGACCTCAAAGGGAAGGCCGCGAACAACCTCGAAGTCCTCCTGTTCAAAGACCGTCTGATCGGATACGCGGCAGGACTCTTTTCGCGTATCGGTCCCGTGCCGATAGGTTGCCTCCTCTTCGCAGACAAGGGAAACCTCGAATCGGCGAAGCCGCAGTCGTCCGGTCTGGGACACAAACAGCTTGTATTCCGCCCCCGGTCTCAGGGGCTGCTCGGAAATCTCCACCAGAGTCGGGCCTATTCCCGTTGTGACCATGGACTGGCGGACGGCATAGACGATCAGGACGACGCCCGCGACTGCGAATACGGACGCAAAAACTGTCAAAGGCCAATCGTGTTGGCCTTGCAGGTGTCCGCGGATCGCGACGACCGACAGCCAGGCGACGATGCCGTTCCAAATCAGGCTCACGGTCCACGTGACCGCCATGATCCAACTGGGGGTCGAGGAGATCGGCAGGCGAAAAGCAAGCGTTGTTCCGGGGCTGTCGGTGAGGTTCAGGCCACCGGGGATCGCCGGATAATCCGCCAAGGCCTTGTTCGGGGGCTCAAACGGCGCCAATTGAACGGCTTTCTGGACCAGGGCGGAGCGGCGTTCGGCCGACCTTCCCACGAGAAACACGAGATAGATGAGTCTCGCCGATCCGATCAGGACGAAAGCGACGGGGAGAATGAACAGCAGGCCAAGGGGCCAGCGATAACCCCGCTGGAGTATCACGCGACTTCGATCGTCCGGATCATACCAGCAAGGGTACCGAGCGCTCTTCTGAAAGCGATCGAGGATACGCTGCTTCTCTTCCTTCCCGGCCGAGTATCCCCCCGTTGTGTCGAAGGCCCAGATGTCGTAGGCCCAGACGACGAACTTCTCGTCGTCGATCGAGTATTCGACCTGAATCTCCGGGCGGTAGAGGGGGCCGTCGTCGCTTTCCTTCTCGCCGATCCGCTTGTCGAGGACCGTGCAGGAGTGGGGGACGAATTCTCTGTTTGATTCCCACTGGGGCACGACGAGGGTCAAGTAGAGCACGATCAGGCCGACGACGCCGCCCAGGAGAAAGACTGTGAAAAACAGAGCTTCTCCCACGATGGCCAGCGGCCGCGAGATCGTACGCCGGTGTCTTCGTTTCTTCTCAAAGTACCGAAATGTCCGAGCCAACTCGACAACTCCCAGAGTGGAACCAGTAGTATAGCAAACTGCCTGGCCTTGGGTAGTAATCACACTGCCACAGGGCTGACCCCTCTGTTGGGGAAACGCAAGGCCCTTTAGAATCGGCTATATTGGACGGCTCGACTGCGCCTGAGGGGCTTGCTGTGTCAAACCCTCCTCAAACGTGAACGTTGGGCGTCTTTTTTTCAGCGGGTTGGTGCAAGGGACTGCGATCTTGGCTGAACACCTCCTCGAAGGACTGAATGCGGCGCAGCGTGAGGCCGTCTGCCATATCGACGGTCCGCTGCTCATTCTTGCCGGCCCGGGCAGCGGCAAGACGCGAGTGGTCACGCACCGGATCGCCTGGCTCCTTGCGCAGGGCGCCTGCGCACAGCAAATCCTTGCGCTCACCTTCACCAACAAAGCGGCCGAGGAGATGCGCGGCCGGGTCGAACGCCTTGTACCGGGAGAGAGCGTGTGGGTCAGCACCTACCATCGGTTCGCGGCCCGGCTTCTGCGGCAGCACGCCAATCTTGTCGGCCTGGCAGAAAACTACACAATCTACGACACGGACGCCGCAGGACGAGTCCTGCGACGGGCCATCCAGCGAGCCAAGGTCGATCTCACCCCCTTCAGCCCCGACCAGTTACGGTCTGCCATCAGTTGGGCCAAGAACCAACTGATCCTGCCGGAGGACTACGAGCCCCGTCCGGGCCATCCCTTGGGAACGTTGGTGAAGCGGATCTATCCGATCTATCAGAAGTTGCTCCTCGACTCCAACGCCACGGATTTCGACGACCTGTTGCTCCATGTGGCGATCATTCTCCGTGACGCTCCGGAATTGCGGGCGAGCCTCGACCAGCGCTACCGGTATGTGCTCGTCGACGAGTATCAGGATACGAACCTGGCGCAGTATGCCATTGCTCGAGCACTGTCGGTCGACTATCCCAATCTGGCCGTTACAGGCGATCCGGACCAGTCGATCTACGGCTGGCGCGGGGCAAATCTCAAGAACATCCTGGAGTTTGAGAAGGACTACCCCCAGGTGCGAGTCGTTCGCCTCGAACAGAATTACCGGAGCACGAAATCGATTCTTGCCGTAGCCGACGCACTCATTGCCCACAACGTGAAACGGAAGCAGAAACGCCTGTTCACCGACAACGGACAGGGCAAGCCGGTCCGGTTGGTCACTTACGCCGATCACTATGAAG
The DNA here is from genome assembly GCA_012719125.1 of Planctomycetaceae bacterium. GTDB lineage: Bacteria > Planctomycetota > Planctomycetia > Pirellulales > Thermoguttaceae > JAAYAY01. The sequence goes on from JAAYAY010000198.1 coordinate 14,869, forward strand.
AGGCTCGCGACATTGCGGCTCAGATTCTGGACGCCCTGCAATCCGGCCGGCGCCGGGCACGCGATTTTGCCGTATTCTATCGGGTCAACGCTCTCTCCCTGCCGCTGGAGCGGGCGTTTCGAGAGGCCGGAATCGTCTATCAGTTGATCCAAGGCGTCGAGTTTTTCCAACGCAAGGAGATTCGCGACGTTCTGGCATACCTGCAAATCATCTACAATCCGCGCGACGACGAGACGCTGTTGCGAGTGATCAACACGCCGGCTCGCGGGATCGGCCGAACGACGATCGAACGCCTCAACGACTTCGCCATCGCCAATTCGATGAGCCTCGTGGACGCTGCCCGCGACTGCCGGCAAGTTCCTGAGCTGACCAAACGGGCGACTGCGCAGGTCGCGAAATTCGTGAAACTGATCGACGGGTTGGTGTCGGTCGCCCATGGATCGATTGAGGAGATGCTCGGGCACGTTCTTGCCGAGACTGGGTACAAGCGGCAATTTGAGGCGTCGGACGATGAGGAAGACCAGCAACGGCTTGCCAACATCGAAGAGCTTCTGACGGCAGCCCGGGAGTTCGACGAACGGTATCCCGGCCCGTCACGGCTTGACGAGTTCCTGGAAGAAACGAGCCTGGTGGGAGATACCGACGATTGGGAGGCCGAGAGCGACCGGGTGACGCTGATGACGCTTCATGCCTCCAAAGGGTTGGAGTTTCCGGTCGTCTTTCTGATTGCCGCGGAGGAGGGCCTGCTGCCGCACGAACGGAGTCGCGACAAGCTCGATCAACTCGAGGAAGAGCGGCGTTTGCTGTTCGTGGGAATCACGCGTGCCGAGGAGGAACTCCAGATCAGCCGTGCGGACAAGCGCGATTTTCGCGGGCAGCGAAAGATGACGATTCCGAGCCAGTTCCTCATGGAGCTTCCTCGCGGTGAAATGGAGATCGAGGACCGCAGCGGATTCGGCTCCAGCGGCGGCTACAGCTTGCCGCCGTCCGAACCGGTCCGGGCTCAAGTCAGGCCGCGAGCCAAGGAAGCCGGAACGGCAGGAATTCGCCTCACCACGGCCGCGGAACTCGCAGGCGAAACGTGTCTGCCACCTGTCGATCCCGACGAATTCACGCAGGGAATGGTGATTCGGCACGCCCAACTTGGTCTCGGGCGGGTAACCGCCTTGAGCGGAAGCGGAGCGGAGCGGACGGCGACGGTCGACTTCATTGCGCCGCCGGCGCGCCGCAAGTTCAACCTGGCTGACGGTGAACTTCGTCCGATCAAACAGCGTTGAGTTCCCGATCTTCCGCCGTAGCCGTCTCCATGGTCAGAACACCAGGCAGTCTGTTGAGTTCTTCCTTACAGACGATCCAACCTCGGCAGGCCTTACTGCCGCATCCACACGGAATCGCCGCGTTGGCGGGCCAGGCGTAGTCGATGGTCAACTGCTCATCGACGGCGATCGGTCGGGTAGTCTCGAGCCAGATCTCGGCGCCCACAATTCGGCCCTCGTCTTCGATATCGTAGTGGACGAGTTGGCAATTGGGCGAGCAACTGTGGTTCACGTAGCGAAAAGGGGCCGCCGGTTCCAGGGAACAGTCCGGGAAGAGATCGATGCAGTATTCCGAACCATGGTCGGGGTCGTGCACGACTTGCCCCATGACCTGACCGACGAGTTCCTCCTCGGCAAACGGTTTCGTTGCATAGACTCCCTTGCCGTATTTTGCTGCCCCGACACGAATGCCTTCAACCGCGGTATCCATATTCATGCAAGAGTTTCCTGTTTCCCATCCTCGGTTGAGCGGCAAACCCTTCTTTCTATCGGCGCGATCCCGTTTCGTCAACGGCGCGGTGGCTGGGAGTGATTTGCAGAAACGCATCGATACGGTATAGAATGGGTCATTCGCCCGTTGAACCAGGCATGTTGTTGAAAGGAATGGACTCATGTCGGAAGAAGACGTCGTTGAGGGTCGGGAGCAAGCGCCGCCGCGATGGCAGCCTCTTAATCAAACAGACCGCCGTGTCGCCGGCGTGCTGGTTGAGAAGGCAAAGACGACCCCCTCTGCGTATCCGATGACCGTCAACGCGATTACCAGCGGCTGCAACCAGAAGAGCAACCGATTCCCGACGATTCAATTGGCTCCGGAAGACGTGGAGGAGTCGCTTCAGCGGCTGCGCCATCTGGGGGCGGTCGGTCAGATCGAAGGGCACGGGCGGGTGGACAAGTATCGGCACTATCTGTACGCCTGGCTGGGCGTCGACAAGGTGGAATTATCGGTGATGACCGAGTTGCTGCTGCGAGGACCGCAGACCGTCGGTGAGTTGCGGGCCAGGGCTGCCCGAATGGACCCGATCGCCGATCTGAACGCGTTGCAGCCGATTCTGCAGAGCCTGAAGGCCAAAGGGCTTGTGCTGTCGCTCACGCCCGAGGGACGCGGCCACGTGGTGACCCACGCGCTCTTCATGCCCTCTGAAATGGAGCGGATCAAGGCCGAATATGGCGCCGGCACAGGCAGCGCGGCCGTGCACGAGACGAATCACGGCGTCGAAACCCCGCCCAAGCCGGCGGTTGCCATGCCGGCCTCTTCGAGTCCGCTGCCGAGTCGTGGGGCGGACGAATTGGCGGAACTCCGGTCGACGCTGGCACAACTACGGGCCGATCTGGACGATCTTACGGCTGCTCACGAGGAGACGAAAGACGCCCTGCGGCGCTTGCGCGAGGATCTTGGTGCGTAAGCCGTTGTGGGGCAGCGTGACGCGATTGTTTTAGGCAGGCGGACGAAAAAAATCTACCAGTTAGACGCTCTAGGATAGGAAAAAGGCGTAGACATGTGGAGCAGAATCGCACTTGGCATGGACAACGGACTTGCCGCTCCACATGTCTACGCCTTTTTCCTATCCTACGTTTGTGCATATTGTTTGCCTACAGGCACGGCAAAA
>JAAYAY010000017.1 GCA_012719125.1 Planctomycetaceae bacterium
CTATGCCGAGCGATCCCGATCCGATTCCCGTCGGTTCACGGGGAACCGTGATGGCCGTCTCCAATCACGTGACGGGCGGCGAACGTTGGCTGCAAGTTGACGTCGCGTGGGACAGCGGACGGACGCTTATGCTGGTGATTCCACCGGACCGGGTCCGGGTTTCAGATTCGGCTGATTGAATATTTCCGGATCTTACTCGTGGTAACTTCCTTCCCAGGTCGGTCTTCGCAGGGATGCTCGAAAGGTGTTGAGTCACTGAATCTGTTGCGGAGAATGAGCTTAATGCATTGCCCGGTTCGCAGTGACCCCTAGTCGCGTCGGCTAGGCCTTAAACAAGCGAACGCCGAAGGCGTTCGGGGGTGATTTGTGACGTCTGAACCAGGCGACACAGCGAGCGGCCGACGCCGTCGGGGTCGGAAGGGATGGTTCGGGTTGTATGGTGTTTCATGTCGTGACTCGGCTGCACTCAGTGCGGTTCAGGGTGAAAGGGGACCGGAGCATCCGGACTCCGGCTTCAGGGCGGTACCTTCAACAACGCAGCGGTTGACAGAGTTGATCGAGCAGACGAAAGAAGGCGGGTTGCCAAGGATTCCAGGCCAACAACCGATAGATGATTCTTCGGCCCGTCCAGAGGATTTGTGCCGGAACCTGTATCATCGCGTTCCGAAACGTGGTGAAGTCCATCCGCAGCAGCTTCCGCTTTTCCTCCCGTCGCCGCTCATGCCAACGGCCTCCCACGGGCAGCATCAACGCCGCCCATGCCTTCAGGCTCCAAGCCAACGAACCGATCAGCATGTACGCCCAGTTCGAAAGCAGATTGTCCACCGGCGCCGTCAGCGATCGCACGTCGCCCTTGAGTTGGGCCAGCAGGTTCTCTTGGTTACAGCGGCCATTGGCCTCGAAGACGATCTCCTCGGCTGGTTTTTCCCAGTCGTTGGTGATGTAGAAGAAACAGCGTGTGTCGTCCGAGAGTTTCTTCTGACCGCGGTAGACGCCCAACTCCTTCCACACGACGACGATCCGATACTCCTTCTTGCACTTGACAGGCCGATAGCGGAACTCGGCCACATGCTCCGTCACCAGGCGGATGTCCTCAAACTGGCGCGCCTCGACGACTTGTTGTTTGACGTTCTTCCGACGCTTGCGCGGTTTGGTTTTCACCGTGTACTTCTCCCGACGAACGAGCGTTTTCCAGGCTTCTTGTGGCAGTTCGCCGGCCAGTGCATAGAGCGTCTTCGTGGCGTCGATGCCGAACACGAATCCCACACTTCCGGCGTCCCAACGGTCCAAATGCTCGGTCTGCGTGAAGTCGGTGTCGCCCCGCAGGCGGATCTTCCGAAAACCTGCCTTGCGGCACAGGGCAGTCGCCAGATTGAAGTAAGCGGCGGCTTGCTCATGGCTGGGTCGGTTGCCGCTGCGATTGACCACGTAAAGCGGTTCGCCCGTGTTGGCCAAGGAAAGGACCAAGGCATGGTAGCCCCACTGGCCTTTGTAGTTGATGTCCACGCCCTCTTTGTGCTCGCCGGCGGTCTCTACCATCGTGCCGTCGGCATCGAGGATCGCTTCCTCGAAGAACTCCTTGGGCTGCTGCCGCCAGACCTTCAATCGGGTGGCATTGAAGATCGCCTGCAAGCGGAAGATGTCGGTCTCGTCGAAGCGGCGGCAGAAGTCACCCGCAGTGGTGGGGTCGGGGATACGGCAGGGCCAGCGCACACTAACTGCTTTTGCCAGTAAGGATTTGCATCAGGAAGTCAACGCTCCAGCCTGCCATGCGACGTTTCATGATGTTGCTTTGCTTGCCGGGATGTTGCTTGATCAGGCTCAAC
>JAAYAY010000199.1 GCA_012719125.1 Planctomycetaceae bacterium
CACACGGTGCTGATCGATTGGGGCCTCGGCGAGGCGACGTCGGCGGCCACGGTGACGCCGTCGCCCGGTGGCGGCGGGACGTTCACCGCCACGCACCAGTATCTGGACGACAACCCAACCGGCACAACTTCGGACAACTACGTGATCACCGCCACCGTTACCGACGACGACGGTGCCAGTGATTCGGCCGTGGTGACGCTGACGGTCGACAATGTGGCGCCGGCTGTGGATGCTGGTGGAAATGTAGCGCTCGATGAAGGTGGTCTGTTCACTCGTTCTGGTACATTCACCGATCCGGGGACCGATACCTGGACGGCCGCCGTCGACTACGGCGATGGAAGCGAAACCCAACCGTTGACGTTGGATTCGGGCAAAACGTTCGATCTGAGTCACGTCTACGCCGACAACGGTGTCTACACGGTCACCGTCACCGTGTGGGACGACGACGGCGGGATTGGTTCCAAGAGTTTTACGGTCACGGTAGACAACGTGGTACCGGCGGTTGGCGGGGTGACCGGGCAGGAGACGGTTGATGAAGGATCGGCCTTCACCCTTGCGGAACTCGGATGGGTGATTCAAGATCCGGGCTTCGACAATCCGGCCGGCGGAACCAGCGAGACGTTTACGACGACCTACATGATCGATTGGGGCGACGGAACGCCCGCAGAATCCGGGGCGATTCTGAATCGCGTGTCGGGCAGTTACGGTGTACCGACGGTGGCCGAGTTCGAGGCCTTGCCGCACACCTATGCCGACAACGGCATCTACACGGTGCAGATCACCTTCGGCGACGATGACAGTGCACCGGTCACCCACTCTCTGCAGATTGTGGTCGCCAACGTGGCCCCGACGGTCACCCCCGCGACTGAGCAAACGATCGACGAAGGCGCCTTGCTGACCGTGGAGGATATTGCCACCTTCACCGATCCGGGCTTCGATAACCCGGATCGCCCCGGCGGGGCATCGGTCGAGACCTTCACCTATGAAATCGATTGGGGTGATGGATCAAGTGTCCACACGGGCGATGCGACCGTCGACCTTGACGGTTCGGCGGGAGTGGCAACGGCGGGATCGTTCGACGGGAGCCACGTCTATGCCGACAACGGAGTCTACACGGTTGCCTTGACGGTGACTGACGACGACGGTGGAACGACCGTGGCGACAACCCAAGTGATCGTGCTCAACGTCGCCCCGATCTTGCTCCACTTCGACGACTCGGAAGTCAACACACTGGGGCAGGTGACCGTCGAGGGCAGCTTCTGTGATCCCGGTTTTGACAATCCCCTCAATCCGCTGTCGCCGCCGGACGGGAGTCGCGAATCGTTCACCGTGGTGATCGACTGGGCGGACGGCACCCACGAGACGATCCTGTTGGGCGGTCCGGGACCGTTCTATTTCACCGCGATGCACACTTATGACGGTCCTCCGGATCCGTTGAACCCGGCAAATGACATCCGAATCGAAGTGACTGTCACAGACGACGACCGCGGCAGCGATGTGGCGGAAACCTACGCCGAAGTGCCGGGCGAGGGGGTCGAGTATGTCTATATCGACACGACCCCCAAGGTGCCGCGACTCGTCTTTCCGCGTCCGCTGAAGCTCGATTCGGGCGACCTCGGGGCGGGCTCGAACCAGTTCGTTCTCACTTCGGCCGAGTTCGACTCGGCCCGGCCCGATTCCACGGCAACCTCGGAGAACTACGTGGTCCTGCGGACCGTGCTTCCCGACGGCAGCGAAAGCGCCGATTACCGCCTGCCCGACAACGCCTTGAGTGTCCTTCCTGACATACTCAGCCGCCTACCCGACAATCGTTATCGAGTCTACGAGATCCAGAGCGACGGACCGGAACGCCTGGTTCGCGACGTCTTCGTCCGCCAGGGCCGGGTGATCGACCAGACCGACGTTTCCGAGGGGATGGAAGAGCGACCGCCCCAGTCGCAGTCAACCGACCCGGATACGGCCGCTCCCGAACCGGACCAGGGTGCTCACCGTTCTCTCGACGCAGAGTGGGAGCAGTGGGAAGCACGCCATGCAGCCCCCGTCGATGTGGCCGAACAGCCGGCTGGCGCCGCCCCCGACGCCGTTCCGGACGACCGCCCGCCGATTGCCGCAACACCGGCCCCCCACGGCGCCGTCTCGGCCTCGGCCGCAGGGACGGCGTTGTTGGCATTCCGGCTCCGAGCAGACCGGTCCGGTCCGGCGGATCGCGTGAGGGAACGCTTCGCAGCTTGGCGAGTTTCCCCTGGCAAAGAGTCTCACCACTATCCCCAGAAACCACGCTAGGCACATCCTCAGGTTCACTTGTCCCATGCGAACTTGCCCTCAATGCGGAGCCGAACTCACCAATCTGGCGATTCTCGCCGGGATGTGCCGGGCATGCGGCGCGTTGCTCGAAGACGTCGGCGCCGACCAGTCGCAGCCTGCCGGTGGTCAACAGATGATCCGCGATACTGCGGCGGACGGCATGGCAACCATGCAGTTTGGCCCGGCTGAAGCCGGTGAGGAGACACCCGGCACCGCCCCGCCTCACAACAAGGCCGACCTGGGAGCCACCGTCGATGTGCCGGCGACGGATCGTCCGGTGGGACGCGAGACGGATCGAGGCAACGTATTGCAGACCGTCGATCTCGGCGCCAATGACGATCTGGCCGAGCCGAACAGCAGCGACCCGACGGTTACCTTGGATCTCCCCGCTGCAGAAGAGTCGTCCCCGGCACGTACTCCGGGCCGCGAGACCGATAGAGACGTCGGAATGGCGACGGCGATGTTCGATGCGAACCAGGGGCGCGAAGGTCCCCCGATCGGCGGAGCCGCGAGGAACGCGCCGAGCAGCGGTTCGGGCTCGTCGGCGCGAGTTCCGACCGGTGGGACCGCGGCGGATTCGAGTCGTATTCGCGAAGTCTGGGCCGACAAGATTCCCGGGGGCGGCCGGTCCGGCGCCACCATGAAGATCGACTCCACCACCACGCTGGGGACCGGAACGCTGGTGATCAAATCCCGCAGCGTCACCACCCAGGGCACTCCGGAGGCGCCGTCTGCCGACTACGAATTGCTCGAACAGATCGGCCAGGGCGGCATGGGCGTGGTCTATTCGGCTCGCCAGGCGAATTTCAACCGCATGGTGGCCGTCAAGATGCTTCGGCCCGACGCGGGCGGGCGGAACAAGCGAAACGAGTTCGTGGCCGAAGCCGTCACGACCGGCGATCTGGACCACCCCAACATCGTGCCCGTCTACGACCTCGGCACGAACGAAGAGGGTGCCCTGTTCTATGCCATGAAGTGCGTCCAGGGGACTCCCTGGGACGGGGTCCTGGGCCAGAAACCGCTTACCGAGAACGTCGAGATTCTGTTGAAAGTGGCGGACGCGATCGCCTTTGCCCATGCCAGCGGCGTCATCCACCGGGATCTCAAGCCCGAGAACATCATGCTCGGCAGCTTCGGCGAAGTGCTGGTGATGGACTGGGGCCTTGCCATTCGCTTTCACGTCGAGCCCGACGGCCGGATTCGTTCCTCGGGAACCAGCATGGGCGGTACGCCAGCCTACATGGCTCCGGAACTCGTTCTCGGACCGACGGAGCGGATCGGTCCCGCCGCCGACATCTACCTGCTGGGCGCGATTCTCTACGAAATCGTCACGGGTTATCCGCCCCATACGGGCAGCACGCCCATGAAGTGTCTCTACGCGGCCGCCGACAACGTCATCGGGCCCACCGACGCGTCGGGCGAACTGCTCGACGTGGCTCTCAAGGCCATGGCGACCAAACCCGCGGACCGGTTCAAGAGCGTGCCCGCGCTGCAGAAGGCGATTCGGGACTACCAGTCCCATTCCGAAAGCATCGCTCTGCTCGACAACGCGCAGAAGCAGTTGATCGAGGCCGAGCAATCGGGCGACTACCAGCACTACGCCCGGGCCCTGTTCGGTTGCGAAGAGGCCTGCATCCTTTGGCCCGGCAACCTGCCGGCCAGGAAGCAGATCGCCAAGGTCGCGTTAGCCTACGCCAAAGCCGCTCAAGCTCGCGAGGACTTCGATCTGGCCGAGTCGCTCCTGCATGACGATATTGCAGAACATGCGGAACTGCTTCGCAGAGTGGTCACGGCAAAGCGAGAAAGAGACGCCAAGGCTCGGCGTCTACGGAACGCCAAGCGACTCGCCGCGATTCTGGTCGCCACCGTACTTGCCGTGGTCACCACGGCCTACTTTGAAATCAGCAAGCAACGGGATCTCGCCGAGGGGGCACGTCAGCGCGCCGAAGTCGCCCGGGACCAGGAAGCGGTGGCACGCCAGACGGCCGAAAGAGCCGAAGCCGACGCGGTAGCCGCGCGCGACGTTGCCGAACGCCGCCGGATTGCCGAAGAGCAGGCGCGACGCGACGAAGAAACGGCCCGCAAGACGGCCGTGGCAGCCCAGGCGGAGGCCGTTGCCGCCAAAGAAGAAGCCGACCGGCAACGCGACGCCGCCCTGATCGCCAAACGTTCGGAGGAATACGAGGCCTACGTCGCCCAGATCGGGCTGGCGGCCGCCAAAGTCGAAGACAACGCCTTCGGCGAGGCCCAACGGCTTCTGGCCGATTGCCGCGAAAGTGACTTCCGCCACTGGGAGTGGGGCCGGCTCTGGCATCTCTGCCTCCAGAGCATCGAAACGATTCCGGCCGACGGACCGATTGAATCGGTCGCCTACGGTCCCGACGGGCGGCACGTCGTTCTCGGCAGTTGGGACGGCAACGCACGGGTGGTCGACGTGACCTCCGGCGCCTCTCCCGTCCTGTTCAACCACGGCGGCTTCATCCACGCCGTCGACTTCTCCCACACTGGTGGCATGATCGCCACGGGGGCCAACAACCGCCTCGTCCGCGTCTGGGATGCCGCGACGGGCAAGACCCTGCAGACGTTGGAAGGTCACGAGGATGCCGTCCTGAGCGTCGCCTTCTCTCCCGATGACCGCTGGCTCCTCAGCAGTTCCTACGACGGCACGGCAAAGCTCTGGGACCTTGCTTCGGGGGCTCCGCTGGCTGTCCTCCAGGGCCATAGCTGGTGGGTGTGGCAGGCGGCCTTCTCCGCCGACGGCACGAAAATCGTCACCGCCGGACAGGACGGGCGGGCCGTCGTCTGGGCCGTCGCCCAGCGCGGCGGAAATCTCGTCTGCGAAAAGCTGACGGAGTTCTTCGGACACAACGGCCCGGTCCAGACGGCCTGCTTCTCGCCCGAAGGGCAGGAAATCGCCTCGGGAGGCGAAGACGGACGCATCTTGATCTGGAAACCGGATGAGATCCAGCCGGTCGATCTGGCCGCGCGGATTGCCGGCCTGTCGGAAGAGGTTCCGCCCCATCGAGAACTCGCCGGACACGACGCCGCGGTCAATTCCGTCGTCTATTCCGCCGACGGACGCCTCATCGCCAGTGCGGGCAACGACAACGTCGTCAAGATCTGGGACGCCCCTTCCGGAAAACTGATCAAGACGCTCCGGGGCCATGGCGGGCGGGTCCGATCGTGCGACTTGTCGCCCGACGGACAGTTCATCCTCTCCGGCAGCCACGACGCCCAGGCCAAGGTCTGGTCGCTGGAAGGCTATCGCGAAATCCGCGTTCTCAAAGGCAAACTTCTCGAAGGGCATTCCGATATCGTCCTCTCCGCACGCTTCTCGCCCGACGGCCGCGAGATCGTGACCTCCAGCCGCGACCGGACGGCGCGAACGTGGAATGCTGCAACGGGTGAACCGCTGAAGACTCTAAGTGAAGGCCACGAGTTCCTGGCCACGTCCGCCGTGTTCTTCAAGGACGGGCGGCGGGTGCTGACGGCCGCCGGCGACAACACGGTCCGCATGTGGAACGTGGCCGCCGGCACGCAGACGATCCTCATCCGGAACACCGGCCGAATCGGAGCCCTGGCCCTGTCGCACAACGAGCAATGGGTCGCCACCGGATCGGTCGGCAGTGCGGCCCAGATCTTCCGGGCGGAGGACGGCAGCTTGCTGCAAACGCTCGCCCCTGCGACGGAATCGCCCCAACAGGCCGCCGTCACGGCCCTGGCATTCTCTGCCGACGATCGCCTGCTGCTGGTCGGCGACGTCCACGGCCGTTGCCGCGTCTGGGCCCGCGTCGAAGAAAGCGATAAGTGGACCGAGCGCCACCTGTGGCGCAACCACAGCCGCCGGATCACGGCGGCCGCCTTCCTGCCCGACGGCAGCCGGGCACTCACGGCCAGTCTCGACAACAGCGTGGCCCAATGGGACCTTGCCACCGGCGAGGAATTGACCTCGCTGATTCTGAACCATCCCGAAGGCGTGACGTCGATGGCCTTGCTGCCCGGCGGCAAACGGGCCGTCACCACCTGCGACGACGGCAAGTTGCGGCTTTGGGACGTCGACACCGCCCAGGTCGTCGCCGAGATGAGCAGCGAGGACGACGCCTTGCACTTCGTCAACGTGTCGCCGGACGGACTTCGCGCCCTGACGACGAACTCGGTTACCCGCAAGGTCCGGCTCTGGGACCTCCAGACGCATCAGCAGGTCTTCGATCCCAAGCGCCCGCGGCAAGCCGTGCTCGATTTCACCCGCCTCGGCGGCCTGGTGTGGACCGCCGTCTTCACGCCCGATGGTTCGCGGATTCTCTCCGTGGGCGGAAACGACGCGAGGATCTGGGAGATCGGTTCGGATGTAGAACAGATGAGTTTCAGCCCTCACGGCGCCGTGGCCACGGCCGATTACTCGCACGACGGCCGGCTGATCGTGACGGCCAGTTGGGATAACTCGGCGAAGATCTGGGACGCCCTGTCCGGTTCACCTATCCGCAAACTGGCCGGCGGCCACGAGGGCTACGTCAATTCCGCCGTATTCTCACCCGACGACACCACGATCCTCACGGCCGGCGACGACGGCAAGGCACGGTTCTGGGACGTCGCCACGGGCCATCTGCTCGAGCGGACTCTGACAGGGCATTCGGCCGGAATCCGCCGGGCCCGTTATTCGGCCGACGGGCGGCTCGTCGTCACCGCTTCGGACGATCGCACCGCCCGCATCTGGGACGCGGCCACCGGCGCCACTCTGCAAACGCTCGCGGGGCACGAATGGGCCGTGCTCGATGCCGCATTCAATTTCGACGGCCGCACGGTTGTGACGGGCAGCGAAGACGGCCGGGCCAACTTGTACGACGTCGAAACGGGCAAGCTGATACGGACTCTCGAAGGCCACACGGCGGCCGTCACTTCGGTCGCCTTTTCGCCCGATGGCGCCCGCATCCTCACGGGAAGCCGCGATCGCACGGTCAAACTATGGGACGCCGGGTCGGGCAAGGAAATCCTCACGCTCCGCGGCCACGATCAGGAAGTCACCTCGGTGGTCTTCTCGCCCAACGGGCAGTCGGCCCTCAGTTCGAGCCGCGACGGAACCGCCATCCTCTGGCTGGCGGCAGAGTGGAAGTGAGATCACCTAGAACCTGTAACGGACAAACCCCGTCAGCGTCGTCTGCTCCGACTTGACGACCACCCCGTTGTTCCACCTCAGATCCACATCCAGGGGCTCGTTGAGCAGTCGATGGGTGCCGGTGGTGCAAATCTGCATGTAGTCGGCCTGGAAGCCGACGCTGAAACGCCGGGGGAGATGGGCTTCGGCCATGAAGCCGACATGCCACATCCCGCCGCGGGTCTCTTCCATCGTGTAGCGGTCGCCTTCCCGGAGCAAGTGGTGATCGACGTTGTAGCCCGCCACAGGGCCCCCATCGACCTGGAAGACCGTGTCGATCGGGATCGGTCCCAAGAGGGCCGTTCTCCGGAACTGAGTACCGAAGTAGCCCACGTAGTACTGCTGGTTGAAGGTGATCACGTCAACGCCGTCGTACTCCGGCAGCGGGCCGAGCGCCGGCACGAGACAGTCTATGTTGTAGGCCGTGATATTGAACCGCTGGAAGCGGAATCCGGCCGTGGGCCAGAGTTCGAAGGGCCAGTCGAGGAACGAATTGGTCAACTTGAATTCCGTTCCCAGTTCGAGCATCTGTCCCTCGTTCCACCGCTCGGATGAAAGCGTCAGGCTGTCCAGGCGGGAGGGATCGTCTCTCGGCTCGTCGATATTCCAGTCGTAGTCGGCCATGTTTCCGTCGATGTGATCGTCCATTGGCATGAGCCACTCGAAATGAACGTGCCAGTTCGGCAGTTCGACGCCGATCTGAAAGCCATGCCAGGTCGAGTCCATGGCAAAGTCGAGTTTGCTCAGCGGGGCGTAGAGGAGGTTGGGGTCGCCGAATTCGTAGGAGGTGAAGCTCTCGAGCATCGGGCGGACGCGGTAGTCGACCGCCCAAACCTGAGACACGGGGGCCGCGGGCGCGTCGGACCAGATGGTCCGATCATAGCCGGCCCAACCGCAGGGCGCGTACCGGCAGTACTCGCCCCAGCATGCCGAACAGTCCATTGCCGGCCACTCGCAGGCGCAGACGGCCGGGGACCCTTCGCTTTCATAGGCTGGCCAAGTATCATCCTGCGCCAGGGCAAACCCCGCCTGGCATGCAGCCAGGATCGCCACCCACCCGACCGCAACTCGTACCGGTGCCGCCATGCGTTACTTTTCGATAAGGACAGGGAACATGCCGCGAGTCTTTTCCACTCTGCCGGGAAACGTGTTCTTCCCCCGCTTCCCAACAAGTAGATTCGCCTGTTCGTGTCCACGATCTGAGTCTCCCCGTCGCCACACGGTTCTCCTACGCGACAGCAACGACCGCTACGATCGGCAGATTCGGCAAGGACCATCGAATCAATGACTGTCGCATTGTCGTCTTTCGCTCCGCGAAAGCATCGCCACTTTCGCGGAGCGAAAGACGACAGTCATCATCAGCCGACCGGGGGCGATTCCGCCCGCAATTCGTAGAGGCGGGCAACCAGGGCCTTGCCGTCGACCTCGGGCGGCGCCACGCGCTGCTGGACGGCCATGGCCGCGGCCAGGCCGGCCGCCTCACCCGTCCGCACCACGTTGCCGGTGAGGCGGTAGCTGCCCAGGGCGTAGCAGTCGCCCGAGATGCAGCGACCGGCCGTCAGCAGGTTGTCGACGCCGGCGGCCAGCAGGCAGCGGTAAGGGATCTGGTAGGGCCGGACGCGGAACTTGGGCGGGGCGGGCAGGCCCTGCGGCCGCTCTTCGTACGGATTGTCGACCGGGTGGATGTTCGAGCCCGAGCCGATCTCGGTGATCCCGTCGTCGAACCGGGCGCCCCGGTCTAGATCTTCCCAGGTGAGGTAGTAGCGGCCGCGAATCCGCCGCGTTTCACGAACCCCGATGGCCGGTCCGGTTCCGATCAGGAAGGCGTCTTTCCAGTCGTCGCCGCCGTATTGCTTGAAGATCTCGACGCACTTGTGGATTTCTTCGCGTCCCTCGATCTCGGCCCGGGAAAGCTGGCGGGGGTCGGTGCCGTCGACGCCGTAGAACTGCGTGGCCATGAGTTGGAACACGCCCGGCTGACCGGGTTGGGGAAAGAGGGTGACCGGCGGGTAGCTGGCCCGCCAGCCCCCCTTGGCGAGAATCTCGACGAGCGGAGCGCCTTTGGCCGGTTCGCCCCGATAGCCGCCGATCGTGCCGAAGAGCGTGACGGGCTGGGTGCGGCCGTCGAAATCGCGGCCCATTTCATACTCGCATCCGGCCGCGGCGGCCACGTCGCCGTCGCCCGTGGCGTCCACCACAACGTTTGCCTCGATGAATTCCAGGCCAGCCTTGCTGGCGGTAACCACGCCGCTCAGCCGGGCGCCGTCCCTGGCGACCGCCACCGCCCGAGTGTGGAACTGGGTGACAACGCCCGCCTCGGCCATCATGCGATCGAGCAGCGACTTCATCTCTTCGATGACGTAGATATTCCGTCCGAAGACCTGATGGACGGGTAGACGCTGGTGGATTTCTGCATTCAGACCGCCGTGGCGGTGTCCTTCCATCAGGTGGGAAACGCCGACTGCGGTCCAAACGCCGCCGAGAAAGGGGAGGTTTTCGAGGAGCAGCGTCTTGGCTCCCGCCCTAGCGGCATACAAGGCGGCGGCGCAACCGGCCGGCCCGCCGCCGCAGACGAGTACATCGACCTTGGCGGCGACCGGCGCCTCGCAGCGGAAGGTTTTCCGGTCCGGGTCGCGGTCCTCTTCGCCCGCTGCGGCGAGCACCGGCAGCGAGGCCGCGCCCGCGGTCGCCGCCGCCATAAAGCCTCGCCTGGTTACCGCACTCGCTCGGAGAATATTTCGTTCAGTCATCGTATCGCGACTCTTGTTGATTGGAGGTTTGTTTCAAACGAGGCCCTCCTTTGCGATTGTAGTTGTTTGGGCGACGGGCTCGCCACCGTGCGTCGATTGCACCTCGCCTGGGCGAGGATGCTGAGCGAACTTTCCCTGCCATGGGGTTACCGGTTATCAGAAGCTGTTTCGGAATGGTTGTGGGCGGTGTTGTCGGTTGATGCACTTATCGATCGATTGCTCCATCGAACGGCGGTGGCTATCGTGTTGTGGCGTAGTGGTTTACGGCGTCGTCGGGTGCGCAGAATCATTTTGACTACCATGCAAAAGGGGGGATTTGGCGCTTGGCGGTGTTTTCGCTAAGTGCTTGTGGTTATGGGAGTTGGGGCGACTGTCTGGGCGGTCGTCGGTGAGATGGTGAGCAATTACGGTGAAAAGACCGGCCGGTACAGGTGGTGGACGGGGAAGAACCGGGGAACGCTGATCGACGGTAATCGACGCTGATCTTGCGAGGCTGGAGTTGGTCAACGGGGAGCGAGTTTTGCCAATAAATAGGTTGGCGGTCGCTTCTGGCGAGGCGGAGTGGTGTCGGCTTTTCCTCGATTCTATGCTTTCTGACACTTACGACTCGAAAGGGGGGACTGGAATCGGTGGGAAACCACGAAATGGCGGACGAAAAGGGTCCGCGGCGCGAGGTGGGAGTACTGGACAAGGGAATGGACGACATGGGAAACGCCATGGGCGGGTGAGAGGTATGGGTGTAGTCTATTGTGTGTACATTAGTATACATATATGGCGCGGAAAGTCAATACAGGAATTGAACAGGTGGGGGGATATTTTTGGGGGGGTGGGGCGTCTTGAGCAGAGGGGACGAGTCGATGGATTGGTACGTCGAAAAACTGAATAGCGCAACACTCGCCAGTGGCGCGTTCGCGGGCTACAAGGTCAATACCGACGTCGCCGACTGGGCCTTTGCCCCGGGCTGACATGTTTGGGCCCCTTCGGGGCGGAGGATGGGAACCGCAGAATATCGAACAGGGCATGTCGAAAGGCGAAGTGAGGGGGTGGGAGAGAGGGGTAGCAGGTCGGGTGATTCAGGTTGAGAAGGTGGGGAGTTGTTCCTGGATTCCCGTCTGCGCGGGAATGACGTGGTGCTGCGTAGGAATGACATGGTGGTGTGTGGGAAGGACGTGCCGCTGAGTGCGTGCAGAAGTTCATGCCGCATGTAACGACTGCGCCGGTCGTCGGGGTTGCTGGAACGCGGCCTGGGGAGGGCCTTGTGGGCCCCGTTGGGGCGGTCGGCCCCGCCGTGGACTATTCTTCACGTAAGGGCGAGTGTTTCTTCGCCGCGATTCATCCGACTCCGAACGACCGGGAAAGGGCTGAAATGGGCTATCGATTTGTGATCAACGGCCAACCGTCCGAAACGTACGAGGAACAGGCGATTCGGCAATTGATCGAATTGCGGGTGATCGGGCCGGATACGCCGGCGTGGCGCGAAACGATGGACTGCTGGCAGCCGGCTTGCCAGATCAGCGACCTGGCAACGCTCTTCCCCGGCGCGACGGCGGCGGCCGGACCGGCTTCGCCACCGCCGATTCCCGCCCGGGTCGCCCGCGATGCCGGCGGCTCGGAGCCGACGCGGGAATTCCGCGGCGAAGGGGCACCCGTCCCGCCGTTCCCCTCCACCGCCGGCCGCCCCGGTGGTCTTGAGACCGCGGCGCTGCAACTGGTCCACTGGTTCTTCCGGCCGTGGAACGGGCGCCGATCGCGGGTTGCCGACTACGTCGGCCAGAACCCGCACCGGGCCATTCCCGTGGCCCTCGCCCTAGTCGCAGGCATGTTCCTTTTGTTCTGCATCGTCGTGAGCCCGTTCGTCGCGGAGAGCGGGGGCGGCCAGACGCCTGTGGGGAACTCGGGACAGTTCTCCCCCATGCTCGGTCAGGCTGGGGGCGGCGGCTTCAATATGCAGAACTGGCGGACCATGCAGAACGCCCAGGACTACAGCAGCAATGTCATCGACGACGTGTACAAGTACAATCGCGATTCCTTCGATCGACGGTACGACACGTATAAAGACGCCACGTACGATTGGCACCACAGTAACAGCGACTGAGCCGTACTAATGCCCTGCCGGCACTGCGGCGTTGAGGTAGTTGCCGTAGCCGACGATCATCGTCGAGCCGATCAGCAGGATCAGGCCCAGGGCCAGGCGGTTGCGGGTTCGCGGGCTCGTCCCCTTCCATTCCCGCAGGGCGATGCCCCACAGGCTGCTGAAGATGATGATGCTCGCCATGTGCAGCGTCCAACTGGAGAACTTGTAGTCGCCCATCTGGGTCTCGCCCATGCTGTAGAAGAAGAACTGCATGTACCAGACCGTGCCGGCCACGGCCGAGAGCAGGTAGTTGCGGAGCATGGGCACTCGCTCCGTACGCGACTCGCCGGCGACCGTGCCGTTGGCCACGTCTTCGGCGTCGAACTGCGAGACGCCTTCGGCCGCGCTCACCTCGGCCACGACCTTGCGGGTCAGGGAGAGGTACTCGTGGCCGGACCGATTCTTAATGTTGAGGATCACGCACCAGATGAAGTTGGTCGTGAACCCGCCCCAGAGCACGACGACCAGCACGGGCAGATTCCGCCAGAGGATGCTGCCGCCCTGTTCGAGGAGAGACCTTTCGGCAAGTCCGGCGATGGGCGTGCCGGCTGCCAGCCCGTAGGCAAAAGCGGAACTCATGATGCCCGAGAAGGTGGCCACCAGGATACCCTTGATGAAGCTGAATTCCTTGACGGCCGCTTTCTTCTGCTCCTCGCTAAGCTCGCTTTCCTTCGACATTCCGGCCATGCCGGTGACGGCGATGCCCACGAGGCAGACCGCCACGCCCAGGAGGATGATCTTACCGGGGGTTCTACTAACAATGTCGCCAATCGTGCCGTCAAAGATCGGCGGCATGAGCGTTCCGAAGGCGGCGCAGTAACCCAGGGCAACCGCCATGCCCAGGGCGATCCCCAGATAACGCATGGTCAGCCCGAAGGTCAGTCCGCCCAGTCCCCACATGGCGCCGAACAGATAGGCCCACTTCACGGCGTTGGGGCTGCCCTCCCAGGCGGCTTGGAGCACTGCCGGCACGTCGGGCACCAGCAGGCAAGCCAGGGTCAGCGGGGCGATGATCCAACTGAACACGCCCCCCACCAGCCAATAGGTCTCCCACGACCATTTCCTGACGCCGAGATAGGGAATATAAAAGCTCGCCGATGCCAGACCGCCGAGCCAGTGGAAGAACACGCCGAGAATGGGATTAGCCATAGTTGGGTTTCTCTATATGCGGGAGTCGTTGCGATTGGGCGAGGCACAGCAGACTATTCCGGGGCCTGCCTAATTGGGCAGCGCCGCGTCGGGGTGGTGCAGCGAGCCGAAACCTTTGCGGCAGAATCGTTTAACCCGCTGCCGCAGGCGAGGATTGCTAACCATCCCAAAGCGGCCTGTAGTCGGTGAACGACCTCGCCTGCGGCAGCGGGTTAAACGAACGCTCTGCTGGGACTTGCGTTCACCGGCATTGGCCAAAACGCCATTCAGACAGAACACCCAGTCTTCGCTAAAGGAGGAGGCGTGTCAAGAAGGCGCCAACCATCGTTTTGCGACAGGCTGGATTACGCAAAGCGCGGGGTCTGGATCGGTTTGTCCAGGTAGGCGTTTGCCTCGTCGTCCTTGAAGACTTCTTTGACCGGGTCGAACTCGAGCTTGCGTCCCAGGCGGATCGAAATGTGCCCGAGGAGCCCGAGGGAGGTGACGCGATGGCCCACTTCGGCCGGTTCCAGGGTCTCCTCCCGGCTGCGAACGCAGTCGATGAAGTCCTGTTTCTCGCTCTTGAAGCGGAACTGCTGATCGCCCGGCTTAGGGACGAGCTTGAGGAGCGACTTGGGTTCGGCGTCCATCTTGGTGAAGTCGGCGTAGATCCAGCCCGCGTCGCCCTCGATGCGGAAATAGGGCTTTTCCGTTTTGTAGGTCCACTCCAGTCCGTCGGCGAAGCGGTAGGTGACGTTGAAGCTGAGGAGCACGTTCCAGAAGCTGTCCTTGCCGGGATAGACCCCTTTTCCGTCAATCTCGACCGGCCCGGACCGTTCCTTGTCGGTAGCCCACATGGCGCCGTTGTTCAGATGGGTTCCCCAGTTGGTGATCATCCCGTCGCAATAGTAGAGGTGCCGCATCCAGCCGGGCCGGTCGAACGATTGGGGCTTGTGGACCCGGTTGAGCGTGTAGGGCGCCCGGGGTGCCGGGCCCTGCCAGCGTTCGTAGTCGAGTTCCTTGGGGACCGGCATCTCGGGTTGCGGTGGGCAAGGGATGTCGCTTTCAGGCACGCAGGCGATGACCCGTTTGACCTTACCCAGGTAGCCGTTGCGGACGAGCGTCGCCGCCCAGTGGGCCGGTTTGCCGCTGCGGAATTCGCTGTCGACGCGGAAGATACGTTTGTACTCCTTGGCCGCGGCGATCAACCGCTGCCCTTCCTTGATCGTGCGGGTGATCGGCTTCTCCAGGGCCACGTCCTTGCCGGCCTTCATGGCGTCCAAAGCCATAATGGCATGCCAGTGGTCGGGCGTGGCGATCATCACGGCGTCGATGTCGTCGCGGGCGAGCAGTTCCTGGTAGTCGGCGTACTTGTCGACGGCCGAGAAGCTCCCCTTGGCCTTGCCCGAGTCGTACTGCTCCTTGATCCGTTTGACGGCCTCGTCGAGACGCCAGGTGTCGACGTCGCAGACGGCCAGGGGCTGGACGCCGGGCGTGCGGACGAACAGCGGGATATTGTGATGATAGGTCTGCCGTCCGCAGCCGATGAAGCCCATGGTCACGCGGTCGTTGGGACCCGGTTCTCCGGCGGCCGCGAGCAGGTGGCGAGGCAGAACGAGCGGGGCCGCCACGACGGCGGAGGCCTGGGCGAGGAATCGGCGGCGAGTCTGGCGAAACCTGGTCATTTCTTCTTGCTCCCTGTCATCAATTCAAGAGAAGAACCATGGAACGGCGAAAGACACAAATCACACGAAAAACATGGGAGGTTCAGCAGCCAAAGTCTGGCGACTTCGGCTACGGCGAGTTCACTCCCACATCATAACTTCCATCCGTCGCGATAGTCGATGGCCAGCATCTGGTTGGCGGCCTCATGATTAGTGAAGCACATCGTTTCGGCGTCCCACTCGAGCTTGACGCCCGGCGTTCGCATGGCGATCGAACCGAGCAGGGCGACCTCGGTAAGCGGGCCGCCGTAGTCGAAATTCGAGCCGGCCTGGCCGCCGTTGCGGATTGCGCCGGTCCAATCCGCATAATGGTCGGCCACGCGCGGAAGGGACGGCTCCGGACGCTTGTAAGCCTCCATCTTCGCTTCCGGAAAGATCCGCAGGCCGTGCGCGCCGTGGCTGCCGTAGCGAATCTTTCCCTTGGTGCCGACGACGTAGGCGCCGGGCATCGGGACTTCCTGGTCGGGTTCCAGGTCGTCGGGGCGGGGGCGTTCGACGTCGCCTTCGTACCAGTAGAGCGTGACGGGACCTCGCTTGCCGCGGGCGGGGAACTCGTAGCGGACCTTGGCACCGCGAGGAAACGTTTCTTTGTGACGGACGGGATCGTACTCGGTTACCTCGGCCTGGATCGTGGTCGGCGCCCCGAGGTCGAGGGCCCAGAAGACCGGGTCGACCATGTGGCAGGTCCAGTCGCCGATGGAACCGGTACCGAATGCGGCCCAGCCGCGCCAGGAGCCCGGCAGGTAGACCGGGTTGTAGGGGCGATGGCCCACCGGGCCGAGCCAGAGGTCCCAATCGAGCGTTTCGGGAACCGGGTGGGTCTCTGACAGCTTGTCGAGCGAATCGATACGCGTGTAAGAACTGCCCCGTTTGCCGTAGAGGGCGTGGACCTCGGTTACGTCGCCGATGGCACCGTCCCAGATCCATTCGCAGAACGTGCGAATATGATCGTAGCTGTGGCCCTGATTGCCCAGTTGGGTGACGACGCCGGCCTTGCTCGCGGCTGCCCGCACGGCACGCACCTCGGCAATCGTGTGGGCCAGCGGTTTCTCGCAGTAGACGTGCTTGCCGCGCTCCAGTGCGGCGATGGTGGCCACGGCGTGGGTGTGATCGGGCGTGGAGATGACCACGGCGTCGACCTGCTTCTCCACCTCATCGAGCATCTTGCGGAAATCGCGGAACTCTCGGGCCTTGGGGTACTGGGCGAAGGAGTCCTTGCCGCGCTGGAGGTCGACGTCGCACAGGGCAACGACGTTTTCGGCCTTGAGGCCGCCCAGGTTGGCTCGGGCACGGCCGCCGGCGCCGATATACGCCAGATTCAGTTTTTCGCTGGGCGGCGTGGCGCCGCTTCCGGCAACGGCAATTCGCGGGACAAGGATGGCGGCCGTGGCCGCGGTCTTCAGGAAAGTGCGCCGTTTGAGCATGGATAACTCCTGGTCTCTTATGACACGGTCGGCCCGATTTGCCTTTTCGACGGGCTGGCGGTTCATGGTACTCGCAGCGGAAGGCGAACGCAAAGCAACTCCCCAAAAGAGTAGGGCAAGGACTGGCACGGGCCGGTCTGCAGGGTTAGGCTTGTGCTTGCGGCAGCTTGGCGGTTTGGCCGCCGGGGAAGTCAGAATGGAAATCATCACTTCTATGAATGGGGAGTACAACAACGATGAGACATCGAACAATCCTCTCGGTCGTGTTCGTGGCATTGGCGGGTTCGATTGCCTGCGGCGGCGAGTGGACCAGCCTGTTCAACGGCAAGAACCTCGACGGCTGGTCGGTGCACAGCGGATTTGCCGACTATCGCGTGGAAGACGGCATGATCGTCGGCCGGGCCGTCGACGGCAGCCCCAACACGTTCCTGTGCACGGCCGAAACCTACGGCGATTTCGTGCTCGAGTTCGACGTGCTGGTCGATCCGAATCTGAACTCGGGCGTGCAGTTTCGCAGCCTGATTGCCGAAGAGGACGCGACCTTTACAGTGGACCGCGACGGCAAGCAGGTCGAGCGGAAGCGCCCGAAGGATCGCGTTTACGGCTACCAGGTGGAGATCTCCAGTGAGGCCCAGAAGAACTCGGGCAACGTCTATGACGAAGCCCGGCGGGCGAAGTTCCTCGACGACTTCACCAGCCGGCCCGACGCCGAAACGGCCTTCAAAGACAACCAGTGGAACCGCTACCTGGTGATCTGCAAGGGCAATTCGATCCGCACCTGGATCAACGGCGTGCCTTGCGCCGATTTCGAGGACGACGTAACCCCCAAAGGCACGATCGGCCTTCAGGTCCACGGCATCCCCAAGGACAAGTTCCAGCCGTACGAAGTCCGCTGGCGCAACCTGCGGCTGCTGAAGCTCGATTGATCCGAGCGAACGCAGGAAGCGAACGTCGGTCGGCGCAACCGTCTGCACAGAGTAGAGAGGTTGAAGTTCCATGGACGCATCGGCTTCATTTCCTCGCAGATATGCATCGCGGCTCGCACTTGCCGCGGCAGGTGCGAGCCTGTTGCTCGCCTTTTTGACTGCCGACCTCCGGGCGGAGTCCTACCGCGAGCAGGTCGAAGCCGACTGGTTGCGGCAGGCCGACGCCTGGCGGAAGGGCAAGTACGGCGACCCGACGATTCCGACCACGCAGAGCGACGCGGCCGGGGCGGTCGACGGGGTGAAGAACGGGCTGTATGCGTTTCACGTCGGCCAGCAGCCGAATCCGTGGTGGCAGGTCGACCTGGGTGAAGAGCGGACGATCGAGCAGGTCGTCGTTTACAATCGGCTCGACTACGCACCCGGTCTACACAATGCCGACCGCATGAACCTGTTGACGTCGCTCGACGGCGAAAACTGGACCCTGCGGTACGAGAACCGGACGCACTTCGGCGGCGTCAAGGGAGCGCCGCCGCTGGAGGTCCGCTTTCCCGACGGCGGCGCTGGCGGACGCTTTGTGCGTCTGCAGATTCCCAGCCCCACGCCGATCTTCTTTCATCTCGACGAGGTCGAGGTCTACGGCTCGGACGATCCCCAGAAGAACATTGCGTTGAAACGGCCCGCCGATCAGAGCAGTCTCAGCCGTTGGTCGGTGGCGCGGGATCTGGGACAGAAGCCGGTGCCGATGGTGTTTCCGACGGCCGATTGGATTCGGCGCGCCGGGGCGATCCTGGCCGACTTGCGGACGGCCGGCGTTGACGTGAGCGACATTGCCGACGAGTTGGCCGCTGCGGCCAAGGAGCAGCCCGAGGACCCCGAGACCGGAACGGAAGGCGAACGGCGGGAGCAGTACCTTCGCGTCCGGTGGTTGGTCCGCCGCTTGGCATTCGCCAATCCGCTGCTCGATTTCGACAAGCTGCTGTTCGTCAAGCGGTTCACGCAGGAAACCTATCCCGACGTTTGCCTGAATCACATGCCGTGGGTCTCGCGGCCCGGCGGGGATCTGTGCGTGCTGACGTTTCCAGGCGTGGATCGTGCCCCGGAGGTTCGACCGATCCTGAAAGGGGCTCTCGGTCCCGGCCACGTGCACGGCATGGACCTGCACTGGGACGGCCAGCGAATCGTCTTCGGCTATGCCAAGGCCAAGAGCAGCGAGCCGGCCCAGGGCTGGCTCGATCGGCGAACGAATTTTGACCTGCGGCGGAACGAGGAGCCGATCCATCTGTTCGAAGTCGGCGTCGACGGCAGCGGCCTGCGGCAGATTACCGAGGGCCAATGGAGCGATCTTGACCCGACCTACGCGCCGAACGACGACGTCGTGTTCGTTTCCGAGCGTTGCGGGGCGTCGCTCCAGTGCAACGAGTACGACAAGGACGAGACGTCGTGCAATCTCTACGTTTGCCGGCCCGACGGTTCCGATATCCGGCACATGAGCGTCTCCAAGGACGGCGACTATCTGCCCCACACTCTGGCCGACGGAACGATCGGCTACACCCGCTGGGAATACCAGGAGCGGAGTTGGGCGCAGATCCAGAGCATCTGGTTCATTCGTCCCGACGGCACGGGCGCTGACGCCCTGTTCAAGCAGCACCTGAACGATCCCTGGGCCTTGGAAGAAGCACGGTCGATTCCGGATAGCGAAACCAGCCGGCTCGTCGCCATCGCCTGCGGCCACCACACGCTGCCGGCTGGGCCGGTCGTCGTCGTTACGCCGAGCGTGGCCATGAACGATCCGGCGGCGATCCGCATTGTGACGCCGGGCGTTTCGCCGCCGGAGGGCGGAATGTCGGGCACGACCGTTGAGGAAGGCGGGGTGAGCGACCACGGCGGTTTCTACATGCATCCCTGGCCGCTTTCGAACCGGCATTTTCTGGTCAGTTACTGCTACGGTGGGCAGACCGATCCGACGGGTTATGCCCTGTACCTGATCGACGTCTTCGGCACGAAGGAACTGCTGTACCGCTCGGAAGAGATCTCCTGCTTTCAGCCGATTCCGCTGAGGGCCCGTCCGCGGCCGCCGATTCTGCCGGATGGTACGGACCGCACGGTCGACTACGCCGTCTGCTCGCTGGCCGAGGTCACCCGCGGGGTGAGCGGTATCGCGCCGGGGCAAGCGAAGTTTCTGCGAATCGCTCACCGGCTGCAGTGGCCTTACGACAACACGCACGGCGGCAGCCGGTACGCCGAAAAGGCGATCCCCAACAACTGGACGCCGGTGCGGATCTTGGGAACCGTTCCGCTCGACGCGGACGGCAGCGCTCACTTCAAGGTCCCGGCCGACGTGCCGGTCTACTTCCAACTGCTCGACGCCGAGGGGATGGAACTGCGGCGGATGCGTTCCTTCATCAGCTTCCAGCCGGGTGAATCTCGCGGTTGCGTCGGCTGCCACGAGACCCGGGCGGAGGCGCCGAAGGACGGTCCGTTTCCGACGGCCCTGTTGCGCGACCCGGTTGCGCCCGAGCCACCGCCCTGGGGCACTGGTGCGATCAGCTTCTTGCGGGACGTGCAGCCGGTCTTCGACAAGCACTGTATCGGCTGCCACGGCGGTCTGAAGCCGGCGGGCGGACTCGATTTTTCCGGTGGCCTGACGGCCAGTCCGCCGCGAGGACCCGGTTATGCCGAGCCGATCGCCGGTTACGGCCACAATCGCGCCTTCGAGACGATCATCGCCAACAAGCTCGTGGCCTGGTCCGACGTGAACGGCGACGCCGCCATTACCCAACCGCTCAGCTTCGGTTCTCACAAGAGCCGTCTGATCGAAGTGCTTCGGGAAGGGCCCTGTGCGGACCGCGTTAAGCTGAGTCCCGACGACTGGATGCGGCTCATCACCTGGATCGACGCCAACGCCCCCTACCACGACCGGTTCGTCAACAAGCGATCGCCCGAGCCGGCCTACAGCCTGCCCGACGACGGGGAACTGCTGGGGCAGATCCGTGCAATCCACGCGCGAAGGTGTGGAGCGTGTCACCAGCCGGAGACGATCACGCGAGCCGATTGGATTGACCTGCGGGCGCCGGAAAAGAGCCTGTTTCTGACGGCTCCGTTGGGCGAGAAGTGCGGGAAGGCCTATCCGGACCGGTCGGACGCCGACTACCAAACAGTGTTGGGGCTGGTTCGGAAAGGCGTCGAGAAGTCGTGGCAAGCGCCTCGTCGCGATCTGGCGGCGATTCAGGCACGCTAGAAGCACTCACTTCCCACGCCGATTCATCACCTCCGCTCGCCGCCGCCGGTACTCCCGCTCGGCGGCCGCATACCCTTCGGCTTTGGTGAACGAAATCACGCTCATGACAAACACTGGACAGAACTACCTGTCTGTGACATACTCCGGTTGCGCGGTTGTGTTCTGAGGGGGCCTTTTTCGAGGTTGCAGTATCGTGCCGATTCCGTTCACTTGTCCTCACTGCGGGAGCCACACCAACGTCGACGATCAGTATGCCGGTCAGAGCGGGCCTTGCGCGTCGTGCGGCCGGACGATCACCGTACCCTCCGGGCCGGTCACCTATTCTCCCAATCGTCCGCCTCAGCGGTCGTCGTCCGGGGCCGGGATCGGACTCATCCTGGGGGTCCTGGCCGTCGCCTTCCTATTCTGCGGCGGAATTCTGGCTGCCCTGTTGCTTCCGGCTGTCCAGGCGGCCAGGGAGGCGGCCCGCCGGGCCCAATGCAGCAACAATCTGAAACAGATCGTGCTGGGGATGTACAACTACCAAGATGTCTACAAATGCTTCCCCGCTGCGTCAACGGTCGACGAAGAAGGGAAGCCGATGCGGAGTTGGCGGATCGCCATTGCGCCGTTCGTGGAGCAGGGGCCTGTGTTCGACAGCTATGATTTCGACGAGCCCTGGGACGGCCCCAACAACAGCTTGCTCGAAACGTCCCGGTCGAATGTCTTTGTGTGTCCGTCCGATCCAACTGCAGGCATGACCGACACCAGCTATGTGATGATCGTGGGCAAGGACACCGTCGGCGGCGAACCCAACGAATTCGTCAAGATGAGCGATATCACCGACGGCACGTCCAACACGATTGCCGCGATTGAAGTAGCCGGCGCGGGGATCTCGTGGCTGGAGCCTCGCGATATGACCGTCGACGAGGCGATCGCCTACATCACCAATCCGACCGCAACCGGACAGATGCACGTCCATCCGGGCGGGGTCAACGTGGCCATGGCCGACGGCTCGGTGCATTTCATTTCGAGCACAATCGATCCGCAACTGCTCAGATTGCTTCTGATCAGAAACGACGGCCAGCAGATCAACTCGTTCTGATTCGCATGGGCGGCAAGAGAGAAGAAAATGGGGGAAAGGAAGATATCGGCGGGGTGGTGGTGTTTTGCCTCGCGTCGGCGGCAAGGTTCACAGTTGACGAAACAGGGACCCTCAAGGGCAAATCAATGAAATCGCTTTTCGCAACGTTCCTCTGCCTGGCCTGTGGGGCCTTGCCTGCCGGTGAGACGGAGAGACCGAACATCGTGTTTGTCCTGGCCGACGATCTGGGTTACATGGATCTCGGCTGCCACGGGAGCAAGTACTACAATACGCCGAACCTGGACCAGTTTGCTGCCCAGGCGATGGGATTCACCGACGCGCACTCGGCTCCCGTCTGTGCCCCGACCCGCGCGGCACTCATGACGGGGAAGAGCCCTGCCCGGCTGCATATGACCTGCGTGCGTCTGCCCGGTGTGCATCTGGTGCGAACTCTGCCCCTTTCCGAGTACACCATCGCGGAGTTGTTGCGAGATCAAGGTTACCGTACGGCGATCTTCGGCAAATGGCAGCTTTCCAAACCGGCGAAGGGGCAACTTCAGGATTACGGATTCCAGAAGTGCGTCGGTGTTAGCGGAGGAACACGCAGCCATTTCTTTCCCTACCGCCTGCCGGGGCTGGAGCACGGGAGCGAGGGCGAGGCCCTGGCGGACCGTCTCACGGCCGAAGCCTGTAAGTTCATGGAGGAGAACAAGAGCGGCCCGTTCTTCGTCTATCTTTCGCATTATGCCGTGCACACGCCGCTGCAGGCCGATCCGAAGCTGCAGAGAAAGTATGAGGCGAAGCCGCCCGTTGGCGGCCAAAACAACCCCGTCTACGGGGCGATGGTGGAAGGCCTCGACCGGTCCGTCGGCCAATTGCTGCACAAGATCGGAGAGTTGGGGCGCGAAGAGCGGACGGTGGTGATTTTCACTTCCGACAACGGCGGCCTGGATCACTTCTTCGGCGGCGTCCATGTCACGTCCAATCTGCCCTTGCGAGGCGAGAAGGGGATGGTGTACGAGGGGGGCGTTCGCGTGCCGCTGATGATCCGCTGGCCGGGCGTGACTCGTGCGGGAACTGTGTGCGCGGTCCCGGTTGCCGTCGAAGACTACTACTCCACGATCGCAGAGATCGCCGGCGCCGCCATCCCGCCGGAAGTGGCCAGTTGCCTGGAGGGAAGAAGCATTGCCCCGCTGCTGCGAGGCGAAGAAGTGAAGCGGGATGGGCCGATCTATTGGCACTACCCCCACTACCACGACCGGTTCCCGCCCGATCCGGCTGGTGCCATCCGGGAAGGCGATTGGAAGCTCATCGAGTTCTTCCAGGATGGGAGGCTGGAACTCTACAACCTTGCCGCGGATATTGGCGAGTCTGACAGTCTGGCTTCGCAGATGCCGGACAAGGCCCGGGACTTGCAGAGGAAACTGGCCGCCTGGCGAGAGAAAGTCGGCGCGGAGATGCCCTCGCGAAAGGAGTAGGTTTTGGTCCTTGAGGAGAGAGGCGGGGCCGTTGGCAGACACGGGCGGTGAGCCGATTAGGACGTTCTCATTCCGGAGGCCCAAGAGAGCAGAAAAGAAAATGGGGAAAGGAAAATGAAGGGGGAGTAGCAGGCGAGGCTTCGGTTGGCTGCCTGCTCACTGCGGATTCTGCTCAGGCGGTTGCAGCAGATCGGGGCGGTAGCGGGCAACGGCTTCGACGAAGGCTTCGGGGTTCTTGGGTGGATAGAAGCAGTAGTCGGTCTTGCCCTGGATGCGGTAATGGCCGAGGGCCGAATTGCATTCGGTCGGATCGCGAGGTCTGAGCAAGGAGCGGAACCAGCCGTACCAGGCGACCTCCCAGCGGGAGGCGAGACGAATGGCCGAGACGGTCTGCCACGGCCAGTCATCGGGAGGTAGACGCTCGCGGTGAAAGTGAAGCCCGTCCGCGTCGATGGAAAGAGCCTTGACTTTGCGTTCTTCTGCTCTGGACAACCAGAATACGCAGGGCATACCAAGGATGACCCCAACCAAGAAGAACACTCCACTGAATTGCCCTAGCCAGTGGCAGAGCAACCCGATCACGGTGAAAACGCCCAGGAAAACGGCAATGAGGGTCGCCGCACGGGTCAGGTAGAGGACGACATCGAACCAGTCTGCCACAACTCGGATCGGTTCGAGCCTGCCGTAGGCGTCTATTCCCGGGGGACAGGGATCGTTGGGCGAAGCGTAGGGGTTTTCCTCGCAGCCGAAGGCGTCCGACATGGGGCTCGCTGCCTCGAGAGATGAAGGGGCTTCCACGCCCGTATCCTATCACAGACGGTGAACGGCGGCGAATGACTGACGGGGAAGCGCCCTGCCCGGTTGCATAGGACCTGAGTGCTCCAGGCTTCAAGAGAGGAGAAAAGAAAACTGTACAGCCCCCGACAACGACCCCCACGCCGCATCTCACTAAAACCGGGGGCCTGCTTCGGGGAGCAAGTGTCAGAGAACGTCATTGTCGGCGCGAAGTTGACTGCAACACTACCGAGAATTTCGTAGCCAGAATTCCGCTACTTCCATCATCGATTTCACGAGGCATGGTAAGACGGATGCCTTCCGTCCCGTCGGATACCCGCCTTGCCCTCTTCCAGCGGCACCACCAACCGATCGCCCGTGTTCTCCTCGATTGCCAGTTCGCCGACCAGTACCAGCTTCTTCGGCCTCTTGTGACTGTCGAAGAAACGCCCCAGAGGACCGGTGAGCATGGAGGGGAGGAACACCAGGTCCCCAAAGAGTGCGGCGGCCAGAAGCACGAGCATCAACATCCCGAATCGCTGGGTCGGCGTGAAGGTGCTGAAGGCAAACACGCAGAGGCCGAGTCCCGCGATCAGACTCGTCTGGACCATGGCCGTGCCGCACCGCTGGTAGGCGGCCATGGCGGCCCCCTTGCGATCGTGCCCCTCGTCGAGGGCATACCGATACCAGGTCAGGTAGTGCATCGTGTCGTCGACGGCTACGCCCAGAGCCACGCTGGCGGTCATCATCGATCCGATGTCGATGAGGATTCCCAAAAAGCCCATGAAACCGAAGATCACGATGATCGGAAAGATGTTGGGGAGCATCGCCAGCATGCCGGCCGACGGGCTGCGCAACACGAACACCATCACAAACGCAATCAACACGAAACCCGAAGCCAGGCTCTCCACCAGCCCCTTCATCAACTCGTGCTGGGTCTTGTAGACCAGGGGCACCAGGCCTGTGTAGCGAGCCTCCACAGGAGGCGGATGGTCGGCGTCGCCCTGCAGGTTGTTTTCGGCCAGATATCCGGCCAACGCGGGTTCGACGACCGCCTTCAGTTCGTCGACGAACTCGGCATAGTCCATGTCGGTCAGCGCCCAGACTCGAGCGCTGACCCGCCAAAGCTCCAGACCGTGGGCGTTTCGCCAGTCGTCAATCACCGCCTTGATCTGCTCGGCTCCCGGCTTGCCGATACCCTCAATCAGGGCAAGATCCCGCCGGGATTCCAGGTTCTTGAGATCGGAAATCCCCTTCGCCTTGAGGACGTCCACGTAACGGCGATCGATGCCCGATTCCTTTTGGGCCGGGCTGCGTCCTGCTTGCCACGCCCTCACGCGTGCGTCGATCAGCTTACACTCGTCCAATCCAATTCCCGGAACCTCCGTCAGCTTGCCCTGCCGCTTGATGTCGCGAAGCGTCTCGACGCCAGCCGAGTAGAGCACCCGGGAGATTTCCTTTGGAATACCCAACTGCTCCAGGTCCGGACTGGCCAGTTCATCGACCGATGGATTCCGCACCGTGTTCCAGGCGGCGATCTTGTTTTCAACCAAGGCTGCATCGCCGGCGCCGATTCCTTCCACCTGAGTGAGGTCGCCCTTGGCCCGAATCTCGTCGAGCGTCCTGATCTCGGCCGCTTTGAGCCGCGCTGCGACCGCCGCCGGAATCCGCAGGTCGCGCAGGTTCGGATTGTCGCCGGTGACCCGTTCCGTGTCGATCGTCAGGTAGTCGCGAAATTCCGCGCGGTGTTCTTCAAGTTGCCTGCTCAGGGCGCCTTCATTGGCAGCCCATTGCGCGCGGGCGAAGATGCCCTTTCCCTGTTTCACGGTGAGGTCCGGAGCAAACGTGGCGGCCGACAAGGCGCCCCCTACGTCCTTCTCGAGCTTTGTCTCGATCAGATTCTCGATATCCTGGGCCAGCCGCATGCGATTGAGGAAGCTCATATCGCACTTCTCGTTGTCGATCGTGAGCACCACTTCCATCGGCACCAATGGACCGATGTGCTGTTCCAGCCAGGCGTAGTGATTGATGATTTCGGCTCCAGGCGAGAAAAGCTTCATCAACTTGACCGACGTCTTCACTCGAAGGGTTCCGTCGAACTTAACGATGCCAAACACGAAGGCCACCATCACGCCGACGCATCCGAGGGAGACGAGGATATTGTGGCGAATGATGAAGCTGCCGTAGGCTTGCCACAGTCTCGGCAGGACCGAGCCGCCGCTGCCCGAAGCCGTGGACTCACCATGATCCACGGCGATATTTCGCGAGGGATAGTAATAGAGGATCGCCGGGAGATACAGGAAGGTCAGGGCCAGCGTCGCCATGACGCCCGACGCGGCGTAGATGCCGAACTTGCTGATGGGAATCACATGGCTGACCACCAACGAGCCGAGGCCCAAGGCCGTGGTCAGGGCAGCCAGCGTACAAGGTTTCCAACCGTGGCCGACGGCAACGTCAGGGGCCTTGTCGAGCGGAACGCCCTCGCGGATGGCATCGTGGTAGTAGTTGATCAGGTGGATCGCACCGGACATGGCCAGAACGTAAACGAGCGACGGCATGGTGAGAAGGATGGCATCGCAGGTTCCACCGGTGAAGTAGACCGTCGCAAGTCCGACGCCGGCGGCAAGCAGCGAGATCCAGAACACGAACAACGTGAGGCGCACGCTTCGCAGGCAGAAGTACGAAACGCCGAGGCCCACGATGGCCGACAAACCGGCCAGCCGGAACAAGGTCCGCTCCCCTTCGACGTCAATTGCCACATTGTCGACGGGAGGGCCGCCCAACCGTATGTCATTCTCGTCTTGATTGCTGCTGGTCGCACGGATCCCGCACTCTTCGGCCAACTCGCGGATCTTCCAGAGCGTCGGACGAAGGTTCTTGCCTTTGGCCGCGTCGGTCAGGGTGACGACCAGGCAAGTCTTGTAATGATCCTTACCGATCAACGACCCCTCGAGCCGCCGGAGAATCTCGGCCTCCGTCAACTTGCCGCCGTAGCGAGCCTTCATCTCCTCCAGGAGCCTCGTGCCCGTCAGAACGCTCTTGAAAAGACGTGCCTCGGCCGGCTTCTGCTCGGCGGCTCCCGCCGCCGGCTTGATCTCCGCGCTGGGGTCGGGCCGGGATCCTTCCACGTCAGCTCGCAACTGCTCCTGGGTGACAATCTCCCCTTCGAGAACCGGTTGAGCCGCCTCGATCGGCTTGGGAACGAGCTTTTCGGCCAACACCTCGAGACGCTGGTCGTCGAGGGTGCACCCTGGGTCGCCCGCATCACGCCCACGCCAGCTCACCAACACGAACTGTTCCAGAGGAAAGTGGCTCTGAAACCAGGTGTGCTCGGCCGTCTCTTCGAAGCCCGTCGGCAGCCAGTCCTTGACGTTGTTGTTGTTGCTCATCAAGGTGCGGCGCGTTCCCGCCCAGATCAGGGGCAGGCAGAACACCGCCACGAGGACGATGACGAAACTGCGCCGGGCGAAAAAGGAGTCCCTCATAAAAAACTCATCTTGCCTTCATGGAGCATTGGAGACTGCGGTGAGCCTCGGTGGGCAAACGGGCCGACGCAGCAATCGGCAGCCGGAGAGGCGGAGTCCATTCCCTGATCCTGGTGAACGCACAAGCTTAATCATGCCCGCAAGACGTGTCTATGTCGAACAGCGCCCCCCCCGTTGCAGGGAGAGACTCCATCGCAAGGCTGTACGGCATCAGCAGCCGGAAAATCGACAAAATCAGAAAAAAACTCCCATTCCGCGTATCCGTTCGCCGATACCCAGATTATCCGGCAGCGGTTTCCTGCGTGGGGACTGCGCAAAACGGCCGTTTTTTCGGCTCTGGGGCAGTTGAAACGAGCGAGGCGAAGCATGCGACATTGGTCCAATCTCTTCGCGATGGTGATGGCTTTGGTAACGCTGTCTGACCTGGCCTGGGCAGGGGACCGCGAGGTCGCCCAGCAGATTGCCGCCAAGCTTCAGCAGAGCGGACAGCTTCGCGGCTATGATATTCGCGTGAAGTTCGAGGACGGGACGGTGTGGCTACGAGGCCGCGTCGCCACGCAGAGCCAGATGAATACAGCCCTCGCGTTGGCGTCTCAGACCAAAGGTGTGACGGAGATCGCCAACGGCCTTGTTATCAGACAGGAGTCAGCTCAGCGGCCGAAGGTGGCTCCGATTGCCCCCAACCAACCGGTTGACTATGCGGTCCAGCACGCCCGACTTGCCCCCCGTGCCGCCAGCCTCGCGCCGATCCCCAGCATCGCACCCAACCTCTGGGTCTCGGTTGCGTCCGAGAAGGCTTTGGGCGAATCGGAAGACCGGCCTCCACAAGTCGCGGAACACGAGGTCCCCCCAACAACTGAGTCCGCCCAGGAGTCGACGCTCTTGGTCAACCGGGAAATCCCCCCCGAGCTGCCTCCTGTCGTCCCGATTCGCAGGCTGGAGTTCTCCGCGACTCTGGAGGCCCTGCCCGCAACCGCCCAGAAGGCCGGCTACTGGGCGTGCAGCAGACAGATGCACGTGCCTGACCTGCACCTGGCGACCAGTCTGACGGGGTACGCCGAACCGATGCTGCTGCCGGACGAATCGGGCGTTTCGTCCGGGGAAGTGATTGTCAGTGACGATCCCGGAGAACTCTGCGAACTACCGACCTCCGGCGACGCGGAGACTGCATCAGCACCGGTCTCTCCGGTCGGCAGCCCGGAGCAGCCCAAGCTGATCCAGAGGATGCCTGAACCGGCCCGGCGGCAATGGACCGGCAACCCTCGCGACGGTGGCTTCTCATTGATGCGAGCCTCGGTGGACGATCCCAAGTGAGTGCGGCTTAGGCGAGCGGCTTCAGCGCTGAATATCGGCTGCCGGAGCCAATTGATCTCTGGGCATTCTCCCCGACCCCGTGAACCGCGCGTCAGCGACTACGGTTCGTGACGAACCGTGACGAACACCCGGCCGTCAGGCGAGGTGTCGTACGGTTTCTACGTCAGTCGGGCCTTCCCACCGCCATCCCGACCCTCCCACTCACTCGCCGCACTCCCCGGAGAGGGAGTATGCTGGACAAGAATTCCAGAACTTCTTTGGGAAACAGCGCGTCCGGTGGCGTCTTTTCTTCAGAAACCGGATGAGCGGCACGGAACCACCATGATCGAATCGGAAGTCCTGACACGTCTATTCGACGAGCGCGGCCCGGCGCTGGTGCTCTATGCGCGGCAATGGTCCGACTGGCCGGAAGACGTGGTGCAGGAAGCGCTGATCCAACTCATGCGTCAGCGCCGACTTCCTGCCGATCCCGTCGCCTGGCTCTTCCGGGTCGTACGAAACGGTGCCATCAGCCAAGTGAGACAACAGTCGCGGCGGCGCCGTCGGGAAACGGTTACGGCCGAATCACGCCGGCCATGGTTCTGCGAGTCGCCCGACGATCCGCTCATGGCCGAAGAGGCCGCCGAAGCCCTGCGGCGTCTGCCGCCGGAGGAACGGGAAACCGTGGTAGCCCGGCTTTGGGGCGGGCTGTCCTTTGGGCAGGTCAGCCGGCTGACCGGCGTCTCCATCAGCACGGCCCATCGCCGTTACGAAGCCGGCCTGACCCTACTGCGAAAACTCATGATTCCCGAAGAACGCGAAGCTCAACTCCCAACCTCCACAGAACCACGTGTACCAGACAAACCAGTCCAAGACTACGACTCCATAGAGGCGTCCGATGGTTGACCGACATAGCAACCGGCCCAATCGAGAACTTTCGGCTGAGCTTCAGGCCTTCGAGGCCCAATTGGCAGCGATCTTGCCGAGCACTGGCCGTTTGGAGCGGGATCGCCTCATGTTCGAGGCCGGCAAGGCGGCAGCGGAGGCCGAGCAGATGCGACCATCCGCGTCCATGCCCCGCTGGGCGTGGCCTGCGATCTCGACGGCGTCGACGGCGTCGGCCGTCTTCTTGCTGGCGATGGTGCTTATCGACTCCCGTTCTCCAATCGTCGAAAAACCAGTCCCGCGGACTGGGGAAATCACCAGCGGAGCCACCGATCCTTCCGACCAAGTTCCGGTTCGCCGTTTCCCGGATTCACAACCCGATCGGCCGGACCAGGGTTCATCACACGCACTGCTCGCTTCCTTGTTCTTTGGGGACGAGCAGCCCCGTGACAATTCCCGCTCGACCTACTTCGATCAACGAAACATGCTGCTTGCTCTCGGCGGCGATCGCCTGCCTGAATTGAGGGAAACGCCGTCCGCCAAAGGCGGCCGATCCAATACCCGGGTATCGTATGCGGATCTTCTGGACGAGTTGACGTTGGAGGCACATGGATTCGTGCCCGGCAACAACGGTCCAGACCGTTTGAAACCCTTGCACCAAGGAACCGACCTATGAGTTGGAGACGAATACCACGATTCTTGCTGTTCACGATGTCATTCGCCGGGTCAGTCGTCATCGGCGGCATCCCCGTGTCCGCCGCCGACAAGCCGGGAGACACGGAAGTCCGCAAACTGACCATCCACCCGGCAGCGGAGCCGATCCCTGCCCTGAAGTACCAGTTGCTACCCGGACTGATGGAGCGCACGCCGGGCAATGCGGCCGCGCTCTACAACCGGATCCTCATTCAGTTGGACGATCAACTGACGGAAGACGCCGAGAAGAAGATCGACGGCTGGCAGGGCACGGAGGGCGAACTCCCGATTGCTGAAGTTCGCGACGTGCTCAAGCCCCTCGAACCGCTCCTGAACGAACTCGCCGTAGCGGCGCGGCGGGATTCCTGCCAGTGGGATATTCCTTTCGGCAAGGGCAAGAACCCGTTCACGGTCGTGCTTCCCGAACTCCAGAAGCAGCGCAAGCTTGCCCGCATCCTTTACGTGCAAACTCGTCTGGCAATCCAGGAGGGGCGTTACGACGATGCCGTCGAATTGCTGAAGACCGGTTTCGCCTTCGCCCGCGATATCGGCAACGGCCCGACACTGATCCACGGGCTGGTCGGGATTGCCGTTTCCAACATCTTGATGCAGCAAGTCGAAGAACTGTCGCAACACGCCGGCGCCCCGAATCTCTATTGGGCGCTGGCAGCCATGCCCCGGCCGCTGATCGATCTCCGCCGGGGACTCGAAACGGAGATGCACATTCTCGACCTGTGGATGCCCGACTTGCAGGACCCCGAATCAGCGGGTGATGACCCCGCCTTCTGGGAAGCCAAGCTCAACGAAGTGACCGCCGGAGTCCGGGACATGGTGGGCGGTACCGAACCGGAGGCCGGGTATCGTGCGGTGTTGACTCTCATGGCGTTGAAGGGATATCCCAAGGCCGTCGAATACATGGTTTCACGGGGACATTCCAGGGAAGAGGTGGCCGCCATGCACGCCGCTCGGGTGCTGCTGACGGCAACCATCGAGAACTATCGCCGCCAGCGCGATGCGGCGTTCAAGTGGCACTTCCTTCCATTCCAGGAAGCGCGACAGGGCGTTAGTGACTGGGAGGCCCAATTTGCCCGCGAGGGTCACGACAATGAAGTGTTTCCGCTGGCGAGCATGATTCTGCCCGCGATCGGTGCCGGCAAACTCGCAGTCGCTCGCCACCACCGGTCGTTGGAAGCCACCCGGTTTATCGAGGCGGTACGGATTCACGCCGCCGCTACGGGGAGTCTGCCGTTGCGTGCGGAAGAGATCACCGCGGTTCCCGTCCCGACAGACCCAGTTTGGGGGCGTCCTTTTGACGTCCGCCGCGACGGCGACACGCTGGTGATCGAGTCGGCTCCCGTGCGATTCCGAAGTGACAAGGGAGAACACGGCTTGCGGGTCGAAGTTCAGCTTGCCAAGTAGCGTCGGTCCTGGCTACCCGCTCCGTAACCATCACGATCACAATACTGAGAAAGAGAATCCCATGAGAATAACCACCTGTCTCTCTGTACTCCTGCTGTTGGCAGGCCATGCCGTGCCATGCCACACTGCCGAACAAGCGACCTCCGAACGAGTTGCTGCAACGATCACGCCGTTCCTCGACGAGCAGACCGTGATCGTCGCGCACCTCGATCTTGTGGCTCTGAACATCGATGATGCGGTGGCTGCTATTGGAGCATTGCTGGGTGAGCATGCTACCACCGGAATTCGCCCGGTGAGTGAAACGGCCCAGCGACTCAAAATCGCAGGGCCGAGGGAAGCCTACTACCTGCTCAGTGTCGCCGACATGCCGAAGTACCCGGGCATGATCGTCGTCCCGCTGCTTGACGGCAGCGATCACTCCGGGGTTCGTGCCGTTCTCGAAGCCACTGCCATGCAGCCCGGTTTCCGGGTCGAGCAAATCGATCGGGCGATGATCTCTGCCGCTCCCGAGACCTTGACGCGGTTGAAGACGTTGTCTCCCGTCTCGCGGCCCCATCTGGCAACCGCACTGGCTGCCGTTGAGACGGCACCGCTGAAGATCGTGTTCACGCCGCCCGAGTACTTTCGGAAGGTCATCGAAGAGACTCTGCCTGAACTGCCGGAGGTAATCGGTGGTGGTCCCAGCACGACGCTGACGGCCGGTTTGCAGTGGGTGGCGGTCGGGATTGAACTGGCGCCCCAGCCGCAAGTTCGTATCGTGGTCCAGTCCGAGTCGGCGGAAGCGGCCGTCGCCTTGGCGAAGAAGTTCGGCGAGACCTGTGAATTGCTGCGAAAGAACGAGAAAGCACGCGCCGACATGCCCTCGATCGATGTAGTCATGCCGTTGTTGATGCCGACGGTAGAAGGCGACCGGGTGGTGCTTGCCCTCAATGTTGAAAACGGCCGATTGCCCAAGCTGATCCAGGCCCTCACGGGGAAGTAGGGTCGCCATATCCTCTTGGTCGCACACGAGTTGTGCGATAACGTGACAGCCGCCTGAACTGCCCGCGGTTGGGGTGCGTATCAAGTTCGTCGACGCTTGGTCGGAGCAAAACTTCCTGGACCGCTGCTCCGGCCGGGCTCGACGATGCCCGGAAGCGCACAACATTTCACGGAAGATTCGCGATGACAGCCGGTGTCGATCATTTCCTGCAAGAGTGCCCCGTTTGCGGCCGACCTCTCCAAGTCTCCTCCGATTGGGCCGGTCGCCGGGTCGCTTGCCTTCACTGTCGCGGCCGATTCCTTGCTTCCTCCTCGGCCGACAATTCTCTCTCGCCAACGAAAGGCGCGTCCTTCTTGCTACGGCGCGCCGAGGAACTGATTGAGATCGCATCGCGAAAACTCGAGTTGTGTGCCGCCGGCACTGCGGACCAGTCTGTGCCAAGGTCGGTCGCTTCGGATTCTCGGTTGCAGAGCAAGTTTCTACCCCCTGGGTTCATCGCCGGAACGCTCTGGCGCGACCTCCGGGAATCCGGGCGACTCAGACCTTAGCACCCGTCTCGTCTCTCTTGCTGCCTCGCGGGCGAGGCGACGACCCGGTTGGGACCATCCCCGGGACGTCGCTCTCGCCCTCGGGCAGTTCTTGAGGAGGAAAAAGGTGACAGCCACCTTTTGCCGGAACGGCCCTTCGGGTGCTTCGCACAAAAGGTGGCTGTCACCTTTTTCCTCGAATCCCGCAAGGCTATTTGGGCCCCAAGCCTGCAGACAACATGCCGGATCGAGGACCCGTGCGGCGCCCGGGACCTGCTCGACTATCCTTTCGGTTGAACCGCATTGGCCGCGTCTTTGGTATCGACAGGCTGCGGAGGCCAGGGTTTGGGGCCTTCGACCCGCATGGCAGCGCCCGTGCGGCGTCCCGAGGCAAGATCGACGGCCTCAATCTCCCACATGCCGGGGGCATCGTTGGGGGCAATGTCGAGCGTCACGTCGACCCGACCGTCCACGGCTGCGTAGGCGCCGCTGAACTCGGCGCAGCGGCCCGCCGGGTCGCGAACCGTGATCTCTACGGGCACGATCGCGGAAAGGGGTTTTCCCGCTTCGTCGACGACCTCCGCCACCCAGGTTGCCTTGCTCCCCCTTGCCACCGACGCCGGTCCGGCCAGCTTCACCTGGTCGATCGCGCGGTCCGAAACCATCAGGAGGGCTCCGTCGCAAGGCCCGAGACGCAGGTCGAACTCGACTTCACCGGAAGCATGGGAGACGCTGATCCCGCAATGGCGAACCAGATCGTAGACGTATCCACCCGAGCGAGCCAACTTGACGCCGGTTTCCTCCGCAAGGCCGTTTTCCATGACCCGGCCGTGATGCCCTACGTAGTCGCCGTATTCGCGACGATCGTTGACCAGGAACACGTAATCGGTGTTCTTGTACCGCCGCAGGTAGGGAATCACCTCGGGACTCGACGTGTCGACGACTCGACGGCAGCGGGAATCGAGTTGTTTGCGGAGTTCGCCGGCCAGCTTCTGCAGGGCGGCCTTGTCGGCATCGGCACGCCCGGTCCGCGCGTAGACGGGAAGGAGGATATCGGGCTTGACGGCCGGACACGTTCGCTCGTCGCCGACGATCAATCCGCCGGCCTTCTGAAATGCGTTGATCTTCTCGGCAACCGTCTTGGTGAGCACGTCGCAATCGGGCATCACAAGAATGCGGAACCCGCCGAGGCCCCGGCTGAGGACGGTCTCGTCGAAGATGATCTGGGGCTGCAGCTTGGCATACATGAGGGCGTGGTAGACGTTGCCCGCCCAGCCGCCGCACCATCCGTAGGTCCCACGCCGGGCAAACATCTCCGAGGAGAACGATTCGAGAAAAGCGACGTCGCTCTGCACGGGCGGCACGCTCAGCAGCGTCGGCCCGAGCGGCTCGACGACGCCGTCAATCAACCGTTTCAGTTCGTGCTGAGTTTCCGGGTGAGTGAAGCGATATCCGCCGGTCGAATCGACCGGCACGAGCGACTGCCAACCATGATACATGATCCCCTTGATGGGACGGGCGATCTTGGTCCAGAAGGCTTCGCGCAGGTGCATGGGCGCGATGGTGATAAAGGGAGCATCCGGTTGTTCGCGCTCCCAGGCGGCAAGATAGACGGGCGCCGGCTTGCCGGGCTGGGGCTCCGGAGCCGTCTGGCCGCGGTACCAGATGATCTGGGTCATCTTCATGACTTGCTGCCCCTTCGGGCCGCCGCCGGCCATGGCCAGCAGTTCGTCGGTAGCCAGGCCGATGCGAATCGGATCGGGATAAGAGTAGGTCCATTGCGAAAGGTAGTCGACGTCGCCGCCCGCACCATAGACGCTCGCTACGCGCACCGCCGGATCGTGCCAGGTCCAGAAGTCCTTCCGCCCCGCGGTTTTCAGGCCGCGCACAACCGCCGAGTTGAGCTCATTCCAGCCGTCGCCCCGTTTCCAGTACCACTGGAAGTACTTCAGGAGCGGATCGTCGTCGGCAATGACCCGGTTCTTCGGAAAGTCGGCCAACTTGTCGTAGGCAACGCCGCGAGGACTGCCGACGTCGGCCGGGATTTCCGCCCCGGTCGCCTTGCGATACGCCTGGCGGTCGTGCTCGTGGAAGCAGGGGCTCGCATGGTCGCGGACTTCCGTATGGATCATCGCGGCTCCGAAGGCGGGATGGTCGCCAAAACCGTTGGCCACGCTGATTCCCACATTCTCGCAAAACCTCGCCAGTTCGGGAAACAGCCCGCAGATATCCTCGCGGGGGTTGATCTTGCCGTCGCGAGTAACCCGCCGAAACTCGTCCTTGGATCGCATCGAGGCTCCGGGCGAAAGTCCGGCGATCAGTGTCATCCCCTTCGAGAGCGCCTCGTCGAGGGCAGCTCGTGCTGCCTTCAGGCGTTCTTCCTCGAGAGGCGATGTCGGCCCGCCGGCCTCCCAGATGCGGCCGACGTCGGCGGGAACTCCCAGCCCGTGGGTGAACCCGATCTCCTTGGCTCGGTCGAGGTCCCCAGCGATTCCACCCCACATGACCACGGGCATCCGCTTGGGCAGGGGTCGCGATACGATGCGGACGTCGATCCTCTCCGTCGTGTCGATCGGTTCGGGCTTGTCGGCGCGAAGGCGTAGCGTCAGTGCGTAGTCGCCCGGCCGCAGGCGCGTGTCGACCTGGTAATTGAGATCGAAGGACGCCCCCGACTTCAAGGCCGGAATCTGCTGCGCGATCGGCTTCTCGCCGTCGAGTTGAATGGTCACGTCTGCACCGGGTAACGCGTCGCGGCACAGGTTGACGACACGGAAGCACTGTTTGGCTTTCTGCTCCATGCGGACGAAACAGGATCGATCGAATATGCGTTGCACCGCCAGCGATCGAAACTCGAGCACGCCCCGGCAGATGCGAATCTGGTCCATCAGGCCGGGGAAGCCGTGGTAATAACTCCCGTTGCGATCGCCGATGGTCAGCGGCCTGGTGCCCGGCGTCACAGGACCACACCCCGTATCCTGCCGGCTGCCCCAGGGAACGCCGTTCAGATAGAAGCTGCCCGTGCCTTGCGCGTCGTAGGTGAAGGCGATGTGGATCCAGGCTCCGGTCTCCAGCTTGATTGGATCGGAGTGCCAGTTGGCAGAGTGGGTCCCAAACCCGAGGCAGGCTCGCAGCGTTCGTGATCCGTCCTTGGACGGCCCGCTGAGAACGAGTTGGTAGTCCGTATCGGAGACGTACTTCTTGTCGAGCAGAAATGACTCGGGGTAGTCGGTGGCAAGCTCGGCGGCCGGGCAGAGCCACATTTCAATGGTGAACGCGTCGGGGGGCGACAGCCCCGGAGCGTCGGGGCAACGAGCGCAATGGGCCGCATCAGTGACGGGCCAACCCGGTTTGGAGACCAACGCCCCGCCGAACTTGCCTTGAGCAGACAGTTCCGCCCCTTGAAGCGTGAGATGGTGGCCGCCCTTGCTCTGATCGCGCAGAGGTTCCTCGCCGTCGAATGTCCACAGGCCCAACACGTGCGAGCCGGAAGCGTCCTCACCGGCGTAGGGCTTGTTCCAGGACTCGCGGAGTTGAACGGACGATTCCGCCCCGTGCGTCGGAAAAGCCCCAAGAAAAACCGTCAAGGCGACGGAGGCCAGTAACTTCAGCGTTTTCATCCTCAATTCCTCCCGGTCGGATTGATCGCGGCAACCTCTTCATCGTGCCGGCACGGAGCGTCAGTGTAGCAGCGCCGGGGCCACGATTCCAGCATATCGTGCGCAACGGCACGCCAAACGTTGCGTTCCACGAACCGCATCGTTATCATGCGCGATTACGAAACCGTGATGTGGCTTGACTTTCGGAGGACTTGCCGTCATGAATCTGTTCCGAAAACCGACTGCCGTGGTGCTGATGGCCCTATTTGTCGCAACGCTGTGTGGTTCGCTGATGCTGGCGGACGAACGCCCCAACATCGTCTTCATCCTCTGCGACGACCTGGGTTACGGCGACGTGGGCTGCAACAATCCGGAGTGCAAGATCCCAACGCCGCACGTCGACCAATTGGCGGCCGAGGGAATGCGATTCACCGACGCTCATACGACGTCGTCGGTCTGCACCCCCACTCGCTACGGTGTGATCACCGGTCGTTACAACTGGCGATCGCGCCTGCAAACCGGCGTACTGGGCGGCCTGTCGCCGCGTCTGATCGAGCCCGGCCGGCTCACCGTGGCCGAGATGCTTCGGCAGAACGGCTACCACACGGCCTGCATCGGCAAATGGCATCTGGGGATGGACTGGGCGCGCAAGGCAGATACGGGGCAGTTTGAAGACAACATCGAAAAAGGCCCCGAGGGCTGGGACGTCGATTTCACCAAACCGACTACGAACGGGCCGAACACCGTCGGCTTCGACTACTACTTCGGAATCGCCGCCTCGCTCGATATGGTTCCCTACACCTACATCGAGAACGATCGAGTGACCGTCCTTCCCACGATCGACAACGCATTCCCCATGATGCTGGGCAAGGCTTCCCAAACACGCCGCGGGCCGGCGGCGGCCGAATTTGACGCCATGAACGTGCTGCCCGACCTGGCAGAAAAGGCTGCCCAGTACATCGGCCAGCGGGCAGAATCGGGTAAGCCCTTCTTCCTCTATTTGCCCCTGGCCTCGCCCCACACGCCGATCGTGCCATCACCCGAGTGGCAGGGCAAGAGCGGATTGAATCCATACGCGGATTTCGTCATGGAAACCGACCACTACGTGGGGCTCGTTCTCGACGCGATTCAGAACCACGGCCTGACCGCCAACACGCTGGTCTTTTTCACCAGCGACAACGGATGCTCACCTCAAGCCGATTTTCCGGCCTTGGCAGAGAAGGGGCATGACCCCAGCCACATCTATCGCGGCCACAAGGCCGACATCTGGGACGGAGGACATCGTGTGCCGTTCATCGTCCGCTGGCCGGGACGCGTGAAGGCCGGCTCCACCAGCGACCAACTCGCAAGCCTCGTTGATTTCCAGGCGACGTGCGCCGAGGTCTTGGGCGTCAAGCTGCCCGACGATGCGGCCGAGGACAGCGTGAGCCTGCTGCCGGTCTTACTGGACAAGGCCACGGGACCGGTACGCGAAGCGCTGGTCCATCATTCGATCAACGGCAAGTTCTCGATTCGCCAGGGCCGCTGGAAGCTGGAGCTTTGCCCGGGCAGCGGCGGCTGGAGCGCTCCTCGCGATCCCCAGGCCGTCAAGCAGGGTCTGCCCGCCGTACAGCTTTACGATATCCAGGCCGACCCCGCCGAAGAAAAGAACGTCGAGGCGGAGCATCCCGACGTCGTGAAACAACTTACCGACCTTTTGGAGCGCTACGTGACCCAGGGTCGCAGCACGCCGGGCGCACCCCAGAAGAACGCCGTTGCGGTCGATATCTGGAAGAAGTAGACGGCCGTTCAACCCGCGTAGCCGTCCGGATGGTGC
Organism: Planctomycetaceae bacterium; assembly: GCA_012719125.1. Classification (GTDB taxonomy): domain Bacteria; phylum Planctomycetota; class Planctomycetia; order Pirellulales; family Thermoguttaceae; genus JAAYAY01. The sequence continues at coordinate 38,792 of JAAYAY010000199.1, forward strand.
TTCAGCCAGTTCCAGGCGGTAGCGACGATCGAGTCGATCTCTGTATACCTGGGCTGCCAGCCGAGATCGCGTTGAATCCGTGTCGAGTCGGCGTAGAGTTCCGCCGGATCGCCGGGGCGTCGAGGGCCGTACTCGACGGCGATCTCCCGCCCGGTGACCCGCCGGGCCGAATCCAGTACCTCCCGAACGGAGTACCCCCGCCCGATGCCGAGGTTGTAGAAGCGAGTGTCGCCGGGCTCCAGGGCCTCCATGGCCAGAATGTGGGCGGCACAGAGGTCCTCGACGTGGATGTAATCGCGGATGCAGGTGCCGTCGGCGGTCGGATAGTCGGTGCCGAAGACGGTGATGTTTTCCCGCGTCCCCAGGGCGGCCTGGAGGATCAACGGAATCAGATGCGTCTCCGGACGATGGTCTTCACCCAGCGAGCCGTCGGCCGCGGCGCCGGCCACGTTGAAGTAGCGGAGGGCGACAAAGGCGAACTGTGGATCGGCAGACGCGGTGTCCTTAAGGATTCGCTCAACGCACCACTTCGACCATCCGTAGGGGCTTAGCGGTTCCTGACGCATGGTCTCGACGACCGGTGAACGCTCGGGCTGACCGTAGGTTGCACAGGTGGAACTGAAGACGAATCGTCTGACGCCGGCTAGCCGCATGGCCCGCAGGAGGCTGACGGCTCCGCTCACATTGTTCTCATAGTATTCCAACGGCTTGTCGACCGACTCGCCCACGTAGGCCAGGGCGGCGAAGTGCATGACGCAGTCGATCTCATGCTCGGCCAGGACGCGGGCAAGCGGCTCGGTGTCGCGGAGCGCCAATTCGTGGAAAGCGGCTTCCGGAATCACGGCGCCGCGGTGCCCCCGGAACAGGTTGTCGACGACGACGACCCGGTGACCGGCCCCGACCAACTGCTTGACCGCGTGTGAACCGATGTAACCGGCCCCCCCTGTGACCAGTACGTTCATCTACTTCCTCGTAATCGGATGTGGTAAGATAGGCCCGCAGGCACACGACGCTGTGCAGCCGGATGAGCAGAATCTAGGCAAGCAAGCGAAATCTGTCAATCGCAGACCAGCGGGAAGAGGGGATCGAGATGACGAAGATCGTTGCCGTCATGGGAAGTTATCGGCGGGACGGAATCATCGAGCAGACCGTGGACGCGATACTTCGGGCAGCGGGCGAAGCGGGCGCCGAGACGGAGAAGATCGTGCTGGCCGACGAAACGATCGAATTCTGCACAAACTGCCGCAAGTGTACGGGACCGGAACTGCCCGGGATGCGTCGGGCGGACTGCATCTTCGACGACCGGATGCACGAGATCTGCGAGTCTCTCGATAAGGCCGACGGGATCGTCCTGGCCGCCCCGATTAACTTCTTCACCGTCAACGCTCTGACCAAGCGATTCATCGAGCGGCTGCTGGTCTACGTCTACTGGCCATGGGAGAAGCCGCTGCCGAAACCCCGTATCAAGAAGCTCGACAAGAAGGCCGTCGTCGTCACGGCGAGTGCGTGTCCCGCCTGCCTGGGACGCTGGTTGATGCCCAACGCTCTCAGTGTGATGAAAGGTGCGGCCAGACTGGTCGGCGCCAAGGTTTCTCGCACGCTCTATTTCGGGATGGTCTGCAAGGAGGAACACCAACGATTGAGTCCCGGCCAGGCCAGAAAGGCGCAGAAGGCAGGTCGGTTACTCGCGGCGAACTAATTGTTCCGCCCGACCAATCGTCACAGTCGTTACGCCCAGATTGCCCGCTGGCATGTGGAAATTACCCCCGACACGGGGCCTATCCGTACGCCATACTTGAGTAGCATCTGAGGCGTTCTTACCTGTGTGTCGTTCTTCTGGAGAGGTTCGATGGTACTCAGCCATACGGATTGCCACGTCGATTACTCAACCCCGGTTGTGGCCCTGCCGCCGGTTCCTGCTGCTGCGCCGGCCGACACCGATCTTGCGCTGGAAACGGTCGAGGTTTGGGGACTGCATCTGGCGAGTCTTGATACGGAAGCGACTCTCGATCTTGTCGATCGCATGATTCGCCGCGGCCGCCCCGGTTTTTTCATCACGGCCAACCTGCACTACGCGCGCCTCACCGCCGGTAGCCAGTATCTGCGGGAGTTGAACGAGCGAGCCGCCTTCATGACGGCCGACGGGATGCCGCTCGTCTGGCAAGCCCGCCGGCAAAGGCAGCCGCTTCCGCAACGAGTGGCCGGTTCCGATCTGGTTCACTTAATGTGCAAGCAGGCGGCCTTGCGAGGGCACCGCGTCTTCTTTCTGGGAGGCGACGAGGGCGTCGCCGCCGAGGCCGCTCGGCGTCTGAAGGAGAAGAACCCATTGCTGCCGGTCGCCGGCGTGGCGTCTCCGTCATTTCGGGAGATGTCATCGCAAGACCACGAAGCGCTCGTGGCCCGAATCCGTTCAACGCGGCCCGATATTCTGTTCGCGGCCCTAGGACAACCCAAGGGTGAAGTCTGGCTGGATCACCACTGTGCGGCCCTGGGCGTGCCGGTTTGCGTGCAAATCGGCGCGTCACTCGACTTTATCGCCGGCCATGCGCGGCGAGCGCCCCGCTGGATGCAGCGCTCGGGCCTCGAGTGGTTCCACCGAATGGCGGGGGATCCTCGCCGTCTCGCTCCACGGTACTTCCAGGACGCGCTGTTTCTGTTGCGGAAGGTGGCCGGCGGCTGGATACGACGCCCGTAGTTGCAGGATAACTCCGACCGCACTACACTCCCCCGCTAAGCCCCGTAACTCGGAGGCCGATGGCGATCCAAAGAGGAATCGTCGCCAGGCTGACCAGCGAGGTCGAAAGAGCAACTCGCAGGGCAACTCCAGGCGAGCCGCCGTAGTGGCGGGCAAGGATAATCACGAACGTGGCCGACGGCATGGCGGCCATGACGACCATAACCCGTCGCAACGGCTCGGAAATCGGCAGATAGGCGGTGGCTGTCAGCATCAGAACCGGAAGCACGAGCAGCCGAAGCAGGCACGCTGCGGCGATCATGCGGACAGAGTTGCCCCGGGAAATGCCCCCGTTGTTGGGGCCGAACTGGTCGGCCGTCACCGCGCCGATCGCCAGTAGCGAAATCGGCACCGCTGCCTGTCCTAGCCAGCGCACGGCCTGGTCGAGAAACACGAGCCGGTCTGCCATCAACGCGCCGAACCCGCTCCAATTGGCCACCAAAGCCACGAGCGTGGCCACGGTCGGGCCGTTGATCATCCGCTTCCACCAGTCCCCTTCCGTCGTTCCGCTCATCACGGAAATGCCGAGCGAGTAACCCAGCAGTCCGGCTCCCACGTTGTGGACGAACATCACGCCGAGCGTGGCGTCGTCGAAGAGCAATTCGATCAACGGGATGGGCACGAAGGAGTAGTTGAAGAAGGCCGCCGCGAGCACGAAGGTCTGCCGCTGGGCCGGTGTCTCCAGCCCATGGAGGCCCGTTCCGAGCCGCAAGGCGAGCGAGGCCACCAGCAACCCGAGGCCGATGCTGGCCGCACCGACGGCGGGCGCCCAAACGAGATTCTCAGCCTCACGCAAGGTCGGGTTGTTGCTTACCGACGAGAAGATCAGACAGGGAAACAACAGCCCCATGATGATCTTCATGAGGCTCTGATCGGCCTCTTCGCTCAGCCATCCACCCCACCGCGCGGCCGCTCCCACCGCAATCACCGTGAATACGGAGATGACGGCACTCACGGTGGTCAGCCATTGGTCGAGCATGGCGCGAGACAGGGGTGCTCAGGTGTGGTAGTCGGCGTTGAGGCGAACGTACTCAGCCGTCAGGTCGGTCGTCCAGAAGCGGACGCGTCCCTCCCCTTCTCCGAATCGAAGCACAATCGACGTATCGCGGTTGCTTCGTATCGAGTCGGAAACGGCTACCTTGTCGAATTCGACGGGGGCCCCCTGCCGATAGAGAACCGTTCCGTTCACGAGCAGGTCGACCCGGGCGGGATCGAAGACCACTCCCGAATAACCGGCGGCCGACACAATCCGCCCCCAATTCGGATCAGCCCCGGCAACGGCCGTCTTGACCAGGGCACTCTCGGCGACGGTCTTGGCGATCTTGTGGGCCGCTTGCCGGTCGGCACAGCCCTCGACGTCGATGGTAATCAGGTGCTCGGCGCCCTCCCCGTCGGCCGGTATCGCCCGTGCCAGTTCCATGCACACCTGCCCGAGGGCCTCGCTGAATGCTGCCAAGTCGTCGCCGCTGAGCGGCGTGCCGCCCGCCGCACCGTTTGCCAGGAGCAGAACGCTGTCGTTCGTGCTCATGTGCCCCTCGACGCTAATGCAATTGAAACTGTCGCGAACCGACTCGGTCAACGCCGTTTGAGCGTCCGCGGGAGCGAGGGCTGCGTCGGTCAGGACGACGGCCAGCATGGTGGCCATGTTGGGTCCGATCATGGCTGCACCCTTGGCCATGCCGACAAGCGTCGCTTCTCCCGAGGTCAGTTTCAAGGTCCGCCCGGCCAGCTTCTCGACGGTGTCGGTCGTCATCATTCCCCGCGCCGCCGCGATCAAGCTGTCGGAATCGTTGCCCAGCTCCTGGGCCGCCTCCGCGATTCCCGCGGCGATCTTCGTCATGGGCATGAATTCGCCAATGACGCCGGTCGACAGGACCAGGGCCTGCTCGGGCGAAGCGCCGCATACTTCGGCTGCGAGCCTCGCCATCTCGCGGGCGTCGTCCAGCCCCCGCTGGCCGGTACACGCATTGGCGTTTCCCGAATTGCAGACGACGGCCCGGATCGAGCCGTCCGGGGTCCGCTCGCGGTCCAGCGCCACGGGGGCGGCAAATACGCGATTCTGCGTATAGACGCCGGCCGCCGTGGCCGGGCGATCCGACACGATCAAGGTCAGATCGGGCCTGCCGGCTTCGCGCTTGATGCCGCAACGAACGCTGCCGAGGCGATATCCTTGGGGTACGTCGAATGCCATGGCCTAGATTCCTCCTGGTGCTGGACACAGCCGAGAGACAGACCGTCTCCGGGCTCTCAGCCCGTTGAAAACCCTGGTCCCGCGCCGCCGCACGGGGCCTTGAAGTGGACTATCACTTGAAAGCTCAGGAACCGTGCGGTGCCCGATAGCTACAAAGCCGTGGTTTCCGGATAACCGTACATCAGGTTGAAGTTCTGAACGGCCGCTCCGGAAGCGCCTTTGATCAGGTTGTCGAGACAACCGATGGCGATCACCCGCCCACGGACCAGGCGGACCGTGACGTCGCAGAAATTGGTGCCCGAACTGTCCTTCGTCCCGGGCAGGTGCTCGACCACGCGGACAAAGGGCTCGTCGGCATAGAAGTCGCGAACCGTCTGAAGCAGCGATTCCTCAGTCACCTCGCGGGTGGGCAGCGAATAGGTTGTCGAGAGGATGCCGCGATCCATGGGAATCAGGTGGGGCGTGAAGATCACTTCCACGTCCGATCCGCCCGCGATGCCCAGGATCCGTTCGATCTCCGGGGTGTGCCGGTGACGGCCGATATTGTAGGCGGCCACGCTCTCGTTGCACTCGGGGTAGTGGGTCAGCAGTTTGGGCGTGCGCCCGGCGCCGGACACGCCGCTTTTCGAGTCGACGATGATCCCCTTGGGTTCGATCAGACCGGCTCGGAGCAACGGCGCCAGGGGCAGGATCGCCGAGGTCGGGTAGCAGCCCGGATTGGCCACCAGGTTGGCGCCGCGAATCTGGTCGCGGAACAGCTCCGGCAGGCCGTAGGGAACGTGGCCCAATCGTTCCGCGTCGGGGTGTTTCTGGCCGTACCACTGCTGAAACACGTCGCAGTCGCCCAGGCGGTAGTCGGCACTGAAGTCGACGACTCGGCATCCGCCGTCCAGAAGGGCCGGGACGATCGAGGCGCTGACTCCGTGGGGCAGGCAACTAAAGACGCACTCCGCCCGGGCCACCACTTCGGCAGGACTGAGATCCTGCATCTCCAGATCGACCCGCCCGGTGAGCGACGGATGGACCATCGCCACGTGGGGGTTCCCTTCCTGCCGGCTGGTAACCGCGACGATTTCGGCCCCCGGATGCCGAACCAGGATCTTCATCAATTCGAGGGCGGTGTAGCCTGTGGCCCCCAGAATGGCAATGCGCGTCATGATCAGCTTCCACTGTCGCTATCCGTAGGGATAATCTGAGAAGCCGTCAAGTATACCGCGATCACAGAGAAGCGTGCAGGGGGCAGATCCTCCTTGGCCAGTTGCCTCACCCCAGATGGACGCCGGATTCCTGGTAGAACAGGATCCTGCGACGACTGTGGCGGATCGTCACTTCCTGGACAAACGTCAGATCGTTTCCCGAGGACTGGTGAGGAATGCGGAAGTAGCAGGCGATCAGCCGCTCCTGGGTGGATTGGTCGGGACACTGTTCCTTGGAGACCACGAGCCAGTCGATCTGCCGGATGTCGTCCAAACACTTCACGCCGGATTTCCGCATGAGCGATTCTCCGCGATTCCTTGAGTGGCCGTCCTCAGCCAGGGCCGTCTTGACCAAGGGGACAAAGGCACGTGGCGTGCCAAACCACGTAGGGGGTTGGAAGACAACGATCGTGCGGTGGATTTCGCTCACGGGGAGCAAGAAAGGGGGGTTGCCGATGTTGTCCTGCCAATACGCGGCGTTGCCGCATGGCAACAGGTGATGCAAAACAGACCTCGTTCCCAAGGCGGGAACCGTCCGCCTCCACCGCGTGGCGGGGCGGTGTATCGGCGGTCGGATCGCGCCAGGCACCCACCTTATTGGTGGTTGCCGGCCAAAAGGCGGCAGGGCGTTTGCGATTGAAAAAACGGCGGATACGCGTTCTACTAAAGGGTTTTACGGTCACTGTGAGAAACAACTCGCCACCTTCTTCGCAGCGTTGGCACAAACCAAGACTCCGAAGCGGGGCAAGGGCCTTGATCGTAAGCTTGCCAACTGCTAGCACCCGTTCCCCGGCGGAAGCCCGCGAATTCCGGGAAAAGCCACGGGAAAGCACCGCTAGCGATGACAGTAATTGGCAAGGTTACGATCAAGGCCCGGGGCAAGCTCGCAAGCCAGCCTCCACAAGAACATGCGCGCATTACGCGCACAAATACCTCAACTGAAACAGTAGAAAGCCATGTTTCAACCTGCTGAGAGTAATGTTTCCTTTCCGGAACTCGAAGAACGGATCGTTCAGTTCTGGAAGGACCGGAGGATCTACGAGAAATCGCTGGAAATGCGGGCGGGTGCCCCGGCGTTCGTGTTCTATGAGGGGCCCCCTACCGCCAACGGGTTGCCCCATCCCGGACATTGCCTGACCCGCTCGATCAAGGACCTCTTCCCACGCTATAAGACGATGCGGGGATTCCGCTGCGAACGGAAGGCCGGTTGGGATACTCATGGTTTGCCGGTCGAAGTGGAGGTATGCAAGGAACTCGGCATCCATTCCAAGGAGGAAATCGAGGCCTACGGCGTCGAGCCTTTCATCCACAAGTGCCTGGAGAGCGTCTTTCGTTACACCCGAGAGTGGGAGGACCTTACCGAGCGGTTAGGCTTCTGGATTCACCTCGACGATGCGTACGTCACCTACCACCAGAGCTACGTGGAGAGCGTCTGGTGGTCGTTGAAGAACCTGTTCGACCGGGGACTGCTCTATCAAGGTCACAAGATCGTCTGGTGGTGGGCCCAGGGCGGAACGGCCCTGTCGTCGGGCGAGGTCGGCGAGGGGTACCGCGAGGTGGCCGATCCCAGCGTCTACGTCCGCTTCCCCCTCCTCGACGACTCCGGCACCGATCTGCTGGTCTGGACGACGACGCCGTGGACCTTGCCGAGCAACCAGTTCGCCGCTGTCCACCCGGAACTAGAGTACTCGGTCGTGGCCTTCGAGGGCGAAGAGCGGAATCTGGTGATAGCCTCCGCCCTCGTGGAGACTATCGCCGCAAAGGTGGGCAAGGAGTTCAACGTCCGCGGAACGCTGCAGGGCTCCGAGCTGATCGGGCGGCGTTATCGGCCGCCCTTCGACTACTACCATAAGACGCTCGGTGAGGTGGAGGGGACTCTGAAAGGCGGCGGTACCGAGCCGATTGCCTGGCGGGTGGTGGCCGCCGATTTCGTGACGATCGACAGCGGCACCGGGGTCGTTCACCAGGCCCCGGCCTTCGGCGAGGTCGACTACGAGGTCCTGCTGGCCGAACAGGCCCGGTTCGTGGACGGCGAGGGGCCGGAACTGATCTGCTCCGTGGGGCCCGACGGCAAGTTCACCGGCGAGACGCCCGACTACGAGGGTCGCTGGGTCAAGGAAGCCGACCGGGACCTGTCGCGGCGGCTTCGTGAGGAAGGAACGCTGTTTCACCAGGAGCAGTACCTCCACGATTACCCGTTCTGTTGGCGGGCGGAAGACGATCCGCTCATCCAGTATCCGCGAAAGAGCTGGTTCATCCGCACGACCCAGTTCAAGGACCGGATGCTCGCCAACAACCGCCGGATCAACTGGCTGCCGGAACACATCCGCGACGGACGGTTCGGAAACTTCCTGGAGACCAACGTCGATTGGGCCCTCTCGCGCGAGCGCTACTGGGGAACGCCGCTCCCGATCTGGGTCTGCGAAGAAACCGGCTACATGGAGGCCGTGGCGAACTATGACGAGTTGCTGGCCAAGCCGGGAGTCGAGGGCACCGACGTCTGGGAGAAGGCCAAGCAGGCGAACCCCGACCTGTCCGACGATCTGAAGATCCACAAGCCGTATATCGACGCCGTCACCTACGAATCGCCCAAGGCTCCGGGCAAGCGGATGCGCCGCGTGCCCGAGGTGATCGATTGCTGGTACGACTCGGGCTCGATGCCCTTCGCGCAGTGGGGATATCCCCACAAGAAAGGTTCGCGCGAGCGCTTCGCCGCCCAGTTCCCTGCCGATTTCATCAGTGAGGCGATCGACCAGACCCGCGGATGGTTCTACAGCCAGTTGGCGATCAGCACCCTATTGTTCAGCGAAGATAACGGCAGGAGCAACGACACCCGCACCGTCGCCTATCCTCATCCGTTTGCGAACTGTATCGTCCTCGGCCTGATGCTGGCCGAGTGGTGGGAAAGCCAGGACGGCAAGCAGCGATTTCTTTCGGAAGCCGAGGCCCGGCAGTCTCTGGGGAAAGGCAACTACACCCACAAGATCGGCAAGATGTCGAAGAGTCTGCGGAACTACCGTTCCCCGGACGAAATCTTCAACACCTACGGCGCCGACGCGCTTCGCTGGTACTTCTTCGCCAACCAGGCGCCCTGGACGTCGATCATCTACAGCGAACAGGCGATCAAGGAATGCATCCCCGGATTCCTGCTGCGTCTTTGGAACGTGTTCGGCTTCTTCACCATCTATGCGAACATCGACCAGTTCGATCCGGCAGCCGAGATCGCCGGAGATGCGGCACAGATCACCCCCGACGTGCTCGGCCGGGCAAAGACGTACCGGCCGGTCGAGAAACGCGGCGAACTGGACCAGTGGATCCTCAGTGAATTGAACCGGACGATTGACGGCGTCACCGAAGCGATGGACGCCTACGACAACTTCGCCGCCTGCGGCCGGCTCAACCAGTTCGTCGACGCCCTGTCGAACTGGTACGTCCGTCGCAGCCGCGATCGTTTCTGGGGAAGCGGAACCTCGGACGACAAGATCGACGGCTACTGGACGCTCTACGAGTGCCTGGTCACCACCACGAAGCTGATTGCGCCCTTCGTGCCGTTTCTGGCCGAACGAATGTGGCAGAATCTGGCCGTCACGCCGTTCGGCGACCGGGTCGCCGAGAGCGTTCACTTGTGCGACTACCCGACCGGCGACGCGGCCATCGTGAACGGGGCCCTCTCGGGGCAGATGGCCCTGGTGCGGGAAGTGGTTTCGCTGGGCCGCAGCGCCCGGATGGGGGCCAAGCTCAAGGTTCGCCAGCCGCTGGCCCAGGTGGAGATCGTTCTGGCCGACCAGACGCACCGCGGGTGGCTCGAGTCGCATGCCGCCCTAATTCGCGAGGAACTCAACGTGAAGAACGTCGAGTTCATCACCAAGGCCGACCAGTACATCAGCTACACGATTCTTCCCGACCTGAAGCGTCTCGGACCCAAGCTGGGCAAGCAGGTCCCGGCCGTTCGCAAGCATCTGGCCGGTGCCGACGGGGCGGCCTTGCTGGCGGAATTGGAGGCCAGCGGCAAAGTCGCCCTTCAGTTGGAGGACGGAAAGGTCGAATTGGATTCGGACGATATTCAAGTGCGTCTCCAAGCCAAAGAAGGCTGGGCGGCCGCCCAAGGCAAGGCCTGCGTGGTCGTTTTGGCGACGGAGCTGACCGTCGAACTGGTGACCGAAGGTCTCGCCCGCGAGATTGTCCACGCGGTTCAGAATCGCCGCAAGGATATGAATTGCGAGTACACGGACCGGATTGCGGTGGCAATTGTGACCGAATCGGCCGAGTTGCAGGAGGCAATCGAGAAGCACGGCGACTACATCGCGGGAGAAACCTTGATCGCGACGGGCCGGTTGGGAATCACAGCGTTCCCCGACGCGGAACCGGTCGAATTGAAGCTGGCCGGCTTTGCGGTTACGCTGTACGTCAAGGTTGTGACCGGTTCAGGAAAGGCCTGAAAACCAGGGATATTTGACAACACAACTGGCTCTTGGTAGGATTACGACACCCGGACGACACCCGCCCGGGAACAAAAAGGCCCCCGCGTAGCAGTAACTACCGGAGGCGTGGCCAAACCTGGAAGGAGGTTCGACATGGCCAATTCTACCAGACGGGCGACCATCTCCAAGCCCGACAAGCCCCGCGACGACTTTCCCCTCTTTGCTCACAACAACGGCTTGTGGTGCAAGAAGATCCGCGGCAAGCTCCATTACTTCGGCGTCTGGGCAGACCCTCAAGCCGCACTCGACAAGTGGCTCGACCAGAAGGAAGACTTGCTGGCGGGGAGGGTGCCTCGTGCCAAGAGCGACGCGGACGAGTTGACCCTGGAAGTCCTCGTCAACGAATACCTGGCTGCCAAACAGAGTGACGTGGAAGCCGGCGAGTATTCCAGCCGGACGTTTCAGGGTGCGTTTACCTCGTGCGAGTCGATCGTCCAACACTTCGGCCAGCGGCGAGTGGTGGCAGACATCCGGCAAGAGGAGTTTGCGGCCTATCGGAAATCCCTCGTCAAGGCGAAGTACGCACCGAATACGATCAACACCGAGGTTTCCCGATGCAAGGCCCTCTTCAACTGGGCCTACCAAGCCGAACTGATTGACCGGCCGTTGCGATACGGGCCGCAATTCCGGACGAACAAGAAGTCTGCTCGCCGTCAAAAGGCCAAGGCGGCCCCCAAAATGTTCGAGGCGGCCGAGGTTCGACAGATGATCGACGTGGCCGGCACGCAACTCAAGGCGATGATTCTCTTGGGGGTCAACTGCGGTTTCGGCAACACCGATTGTTCCGAGTTGCCACAATCTGCCCTCGATCTGAAGGGCGGCTGGGTCGACTTCCCGCGGCCGAAGACTGGCGTTGAGAGACGGGCTGTCCTCTGGCCGGAAACCGTCCAGGCGTTGCGTGAAGCGATCAAGAGCCGTCCCGAGCCGAAGAACCCGGAAGACAATGGGCTCGTGTTCATGACCACCTACGGAAACCGATGGGTCCGAATGGAACCAAGCAAGACCGAGGGGATAGAGCCTCATTGGCAGGACGGCTTGACGATGGCTTTCCGCGAAGTAGTCAAGGGGCTTGGGCTGGTTCAGAAGGGGCGAGGGTTCTACGCGTTTCGTCGCACGTTCCGCACGATTGCCGACGAGTCGAACGATTGGCCCGCTATCAACATGATCATGGGCCACACCGACCCAACGATCGGCGGCGTCTACCGCCAACGGATCAGCGATGAGCGGCTGCGGGCCGTCACGGATCACGTTCGGGCGTGGCTGTATGGCGGGCAGGAAGGGGGTGCGAAGTGAGCAAGAAGAAACAAGGTGTGCCCGACCAGGCGAAACGATTCCCGCCACTCACCTACTGTTCGTTGCGACGAGTTGAGGAGCGGGCCGCGGCCGTGATCGAGCTGCGTAGGGTGGGCGATAAGCTGGAGGCAGGAGTGGTTGAGCGGGCGGCGATCTGCGAACTGTTGAGCCCAACGCCAAGAGTCGAGGGAGCGAAATCCCACCACGTCTTGCAGGAGTGGTACACCGCAGTCTATCGAGACCCCGAGCAAAAGGCACTGGCGAGCGACCTGAAGGAAATGCTGCAAAAGCTGGGTACGCTTGTGAGGCAAACGAGTTCAAGCGGGAATGATCCGATCTGGAAACGACCGTCTACGGAAGAAATCAAGGAACTCGGCCGGCGCCTGGGAGTGCTGGCCGAGCGGATCGCGGCAAGCCTCCCGGCCGTCGGCGAAGCCGTCCGGAAGTCATCGGACCTTTCGGCGGAAGAGCGAGCCCTGGCAACGCTGGTCGCCCACCCCGACTGGAGCGACGCAGAGATAGCACGACATGTCCCTTGCTCAAGGGGGTCTTTGTATCGTTGGAGCAAATACCGCTTGGCTCGCGAAACCCTCCAAACGGGCCGACAGGAATTGCCCCGGGCGGATGAATTCTGACAAGCGGGCTGGGTGTCGCGCAGCATGGGTGTCGCGCGACACTTTGCGCGACACTTTATTTTTCAAAACCCCGTGTTGTGCGGGGTTTTTCTCATTTCTTGCGCGACACCTGCGCGACACTCACCCCTTTATAGACGCGGCATCGTTCAGGCCGCGAAACAAAGCGGAGTCGCAGAGATGTCACGAGCACAAACGAGAGTACCAGAGCGGCCGGAAGACTGTGCCACAGCGTGGTTCGCCGTCCTGGAACGGGCCCGGATCGACGGCGACCGGGATCGAGAGCGACAGGCACGGCGAGAACTGCTGCGTCTCGGGGTCCGCGTCGAGTGGGAGCCGGCTAGCGATGTTTGACACGTTTAGCAAACCGCCTCAGATCGCCAAGCGACTCCAGAAGGATGTGCATTATGTCCTTGAGAAGATCCGATCAGGCGAATTGGTTGCAATCAATCTGGGCAAGGGTGAGAAGCGGCCGCGATACGTGGTTGCAGAATCGGATTTTCAACGGTTCCTCGATGCCCGCAAAACACGACCACCAGCCCCCGCCTCTCGACGCCGACAGCGGCGAGCAAAGCCCGCGGCCGTCGATTATGTCGCCATGATGCGGCTCGGAGGTGATGAGTGAGCACCTCTACGCGATCGACCGGAAACGGCCGCCCGGTAACCAGCGAGATCCTCGACCGGATGCCCCCGGCCGATCTGGAAGCCGAACGGGCGGTGATCGGGGCCGTCCTGATCGACCCGGGGCAATTCGATTTGGTCGCCCGCCTGAAGCCCGGTGATTTCCATGATGAGCGGAACGCCATCCTATACCACCAGGTTGCCGACCTGCACCGATCTGGCGCCGTCGACGACACGTTGCTACTCGGCCGGCTGCGGGAATCTGGCGACCTGGAGCGGATCGGGGGCATGGCCTACCTGATCGAGATCCAACAGGCCGTCGGGCTCACCAGCCACGCGCCATCCTACGCTGCGCGGGTGAAGGAAGCCGCCCTACGGCGAGCCCTGATCGCGCGTATGCTCGACGGACTCCGAGCCGCCTATTCCGGCGAGGCCACCGTCGAGGCCGTCCTGAGTGCCCACCGGGCCGAATTGGACCGCATCGAAAATGGCCTCGAGCGCGGCGAGCGGTTTCCGACGGTGACCGCGGCGGAACTGGCCATCAAGCAGATCGACACGCCCTACCTGGTCGACGGCATCTTGGCCGCCGGGCAGCCCTGCATCCTTGCCGGGCCCAAGAAGGCCGGCAAGACCTCCGTGGCAATCGACCTGGGCGTCGCCCTGTCGATCGGTGGGCATTTTCTCGGCCGGTTCCCCGTGCCCACAGCAACGCGTACAGCGATCATGAGCGGCGAATCAGGACTGGCCACCATCCAGGACACGATACGCCGAGTTGCGGACGCCGCCGGGCAATTCCCCATCGACCTGGACAACCTGCTGATCTGCGAGGAATTGCCGACGATCGGCAACGCCGACGATATGCACGCCCTGGAGCGGTTCCTGATCGACAACGAGCTGCTCGTCCTGATGATCGACCCGAGCTATCTGGCGATGCCCGGGGACGATACGGGCAACCTCCACATTGTCGGCGCCCGCTTGCGATCCTTGAACGACGTGTGTCACAGGACCGGATGCACGCTGATACTATTGCACCACACCACCAAGACCCTACGAGGATCGGAACAATTCGACCCGCCGGAACTGGAGCACATCGCCTGGGCCGGGTACCAGGAATGGGCACGCCAGTGGATCATCATCGGGCGGCGAGAACGATACGAGCCCGGGACGGGCCTGCATCGGCTGTGGATGACCGTCGGCGGCTCTGCTGGGCATTCCGGCCGGTGGGGCGTGGACATCGACGAGGGGCATTTCAGTGGGCCGGGCAGCCGCATCTGGGACGTGGACGTCCGACCCAGCGGCGAGATCATCCGCGACAAGATCGACCGCAAGAGCGAGCGCCGCCGGGAAGAGCACGAGGCCGCCAAGGATGCAATCGTCAAGGCCCTCAGCACCTTTCCCGATGGCGACGGCGCGTTCCCCGCGAAGCTGCGAGCGATGACCGGCATCGCGAATGAGCGACTGCAGCGCCTGCTCTACGCGCTCCAGGAAGACCACATCGTGGAGCCCTGCGAGGCCCTCCGGTCCCCCACCCATAGGGTACCTCAAGCCGGTGCGTGGCGACTTACGGAGGAATATCTCCAAGATGACTAACCTACCCAACTTAAATCACCCGCACACCCGCACATTATCACCCGCACGCCCGTGCTGTTGGTGTGAGGAGCAGCAGCATCACGGGGCCCTGTACGTAGTACAGGCCCGTGCTGGTGCTGGTGCTCACATGGCCGGTGTGGTGCTGATCCAAGAAACCGAATCGTGCGGGTGCTCCAGATGACCGAACGCCCAGCAACCCCGACCTACCGAATCGACCTGCGACCCATGCCGGACCCGAGCGACGTAGACGGCATCCGGCGTCTCCGGCGAGCACTGAAGTGCCTTGGCCGATCCTTTCGGTTGCGGTGCGTGCGAGCTGTGGAATTGCCGGCGGATGGACCGTCTACCGACCCCGACCAACCCAAACCCGATGAGGCCCAGCCATGACCACCAGGAAAGCCCGCCACGTCCCCAACCTGACGCTCCAGCAGTACCACGCGCGGCCCGAGTGGTCCCGGTCGCAATTGGAGAGCCTGCGCGAGTCGGCACCGTTGTTCCGCGGCCGCTACATCGCCGACCCCCCGATTTTCCCATTCAAGCGCAGTGAGGCCCTCGACCACGGCACCGTGGCACACGAGTGCTTGAGCAACCCGGCCGGCCTGGATGGAGTCTGCATCGAGATCCCCCTCGACGTGCTGAACTCCCAGGGCCACCGCAAGGGCGCCGCCTGGACCGAATGGAGCGAGGCGCACCCCGGCCTGATCCAGTTGAAGGCGGAAGAACTGGAGCCCATCAAGTGGATGGGTGCGGTAGCTCCATTCGATAGAATTACGCGGCTATTTGATGGGATTGTTTGGCTGTTGTCCTGTTAGTGGCGAGCATTGGTCGAGGTTGGGTCTTCAAGTATTGGCGGTAGACGGTTTCCCA